>JACPPJ010000020.1 GCA_016191085.1 Acidobacteriota bacterium
GGCGAACGCGTCTCCGGGCACAGTTGCTCTCGCACCACTATAAACCGTCGCGCCCCAGCCACCTCTGCCAGCAGAAACGCCGTGTAGGTCTCGCCCGGATCGTTGGCGTTGGGCGATCGCAGACGTACTGGCATCTGCTCGCTCACCTGCTGCCGATACCCGAGCTTCTCTAGAAACTCAGCCAGCACGCTCCACCCTCCGAACGGCGTCACCGCCCGAGGCGTCTGTCGCAAAATGACTTTCTTTTTTCCTCCAATCGCGCTAATTTCTCGATGCACTGTTCTGTTCCTCCGCAGATGATGTCTAACAACTTCAATCTAACCGATTAGGACAGAACAGTGCTCTCTAATTTCTGATTTCGGGTTCAATGGACCTGCCGCGAGCCTCGCGCGTCTCCGGGCTCGCGGCAGGCAAGATCGTCGTCCGACGCTAACCGCACGAGGCACGAAAGAGAGCGTTTCTGTCCATCAATTGGGGGAAGCGGGTACCCTTCTAAGGTGTGGCCCCTGATTGGTGTGTTTTGGAACCGCTCCATCCAGGCAAGTGGCAGAACCTCGGGTCAAAGGGTCAAAATATTTCCGGGAAGAAGTATGTAAAAACGGCGTTCATGTACTTGTCCGAAATGATCACGCTCTTGTGTTTTGGGTCGAGGGTGACACCGCGGACTTGACGCAACATGACGTTCGGCCCGCCAATCGTCCAACGGGGTGGAACATTCCCGTTGTCGTTAACGCTCCATACCCCCACAAAATCGTTGGGAGACGACCAATCGCCGCTGTACACGCTAACGAGGAAGAGTCCTCGTGGCGGATGGACCGCTATGAGTTGCGGGATACCAATTTGCGTCTTAGGTCCCCGAATAGCTGCGCGTGGCTTGACATCGCCATTGTCGGTGCGGTTGAAGATGAGTATCTGTCCGCGCCGTTTTCCATCTTGTCGGGTAACGTCGGCACCGGCTACGATCAGCAAGTTGTGAAGCGGGTCTACCGCCACAGTGGCGGCGTTCAGTTGGGTCTGGGGTCCTTCCAGGATTCGGATCGGAGCGACATCGCCGTGTCCGTCTCGTGGGAAGACGAGGACCCTCTCTTCAAGAGGAATGAAGATTTCATTGTGAACGGGATCGAGCGCTAGCCGCGCCGGGTTCGTGATCTGCGTGCTGGGACCATTTATGATGCGGATCGGCGCTTCATCTCCGTTGGCGGCGCCCCGGAACGTGAGAATCGCCTGAGCGTAAAATTGCGGCACCACAATTTCGTCGCGGACCGGATCATATGCCATGTCATGAATCGTCCGCGTGATGAGCGTTTTTTGACCAGCAATAGCGCGAGTTGGTTTGGGATTCTGTTCCGCCAACCTGGCGAAAGCCGCGATCTGCGGGTGGGCCACTCAGTTGGCCACCAAAATTTCTTCTCGCTTACTATCATAAGTAACCACGTGCGGGTTGCCCAACATCGGAGACGGCGCATGGAGCGGCCCGCTGCGAATCACTCGCAGCGGGAGCGTATCCCCAGCAGCCGTGGGTTTATAGACCGTCGCCGTGTGATTGCCGAAATTGGCAACCCATAGTTCGCCGTTCTTCTGGTCGTAAAACACGCCGGTGGGATTCTTGAGTAAGGTTCTCGGACCCTGCAGGACGCGGATGGGAGCAACGTCTCCCATGGCATCGGGGCCAAAGACGAGGACGGAGTGCGCCGTGTCATTGGCGACGAAGAGTTCCCCAGTTTCGGGATTCAGGGCGAGGGCGGTCGGCCAGTTCAACTGGGTCTTCGGACCACGGATGATGCGCGAGGGCGGCGTGTCGCCGCGCGCGTCCCGCGGATAAACGGTAATGGAGGGCGGGAGGACCTTACCCGAACCGGGCACCGCGTAATTGCGCCCGATCGGCCAGTTGGGGTGCCCGCCACCTCTTCCGAGAGTTCCGGTCGTGGGCCCGCCGGGCGGAGCCTTGTGGACATTCACAGTGCCCCAGTTGCTGATATAGAGCAGGTCCCTCTTCGAATCGAGTGCAATGCCGTGCGGATCGGCCAACAGAGTTCGTTCCCCCTGTAGCAGGCGGACAGGAGGTTCCTTTTCTTTGGCCCCCTTTGCGTAAGTGACTACCGCCGCGTCATCCTGGACGGTCAGCAACATCTCCTGGTTCTTCTCATCCACGGCGATCCCGAAAGTCGTGTGTGGAGTGTTGATAAAGCGATCGGGATCGACATCTCCCCGCGCCTGCCGTGAGAAGATCACCAGCTTTCCGAGCGTGTCATTGTTGACGGCGTAAATATCCCCATTGCTCGGGTCCACATAGAGCGAACACTGGAACTCGATTTCCGTTTTCAAACCCCGGATCATGCGCTTCGGTTCGCTCATCCGGGCAGTAGCGGGAGTATTTTCCATTCGGTCATATACCAAGATACCGAACAGGTTTTCATCCGTCATGACTACTTCGTTGCGCACGGCATCCACCGCCACAGCGCTATAGCTGGAATAAGAATCGCGCATGGTCCGAATCGGCGCCCGCTTGGCGGCATCGGCCCGCGCGGCGTCGCTTGGGATGGCAGAGCGGGGTGCCCCGGGCTGTTGCAGGGCAGCCAGCAGCGAGGCTTCGCCGCTGACAGGCACCCACTCGCACATTTCTCCTTCCATTTCGGGCAGTGGGTGGATCGAGATTAGCTGCGGATGGCTAGTGGGCTTCCGCACGGGAACGGTCTCGACTTCGCCACCAATTCTGGTTAAGACGAGCGACCCTCCGCCCACCACCAAGAAACCCAACACTAAGATCACGCTCCGTTTGCTAGATCCAGGAGACCGTCGGCCCATCAACTCCTCCGTGACTCATGCAGGTGTGCTTCCGCCCGTCGACTCTCGCGCGCGTATCACATGGTTCCGGACCAGCCTGGGAACCCAATTGATCCTATCCCCGCCCCAGCGTCTTATTCCTTTTCTTGTCCCCATCCCACAATCCCAGCTTTTTCTGTGCTCTACACACCATTTCGTAGGCTCCGGAAGTATTCAAGGCCAGGTTCATTCGATCCACATAGTGCTGGTTGATGACTTTCTTCGTCCACGCCAAGGCGTAAGCTGGCCGTTGCAGTAGCCGTTCCACAATGTCGTTCACGGTCTTGTCGAGCTGCGCGGCGGGAACCGCGTGGTTGATAATCCCCATCTGCGCCAGTTCCTTCGCGGTGTGGGGCTTCGCCAGCATGAGAGTTTCCTTAGCCATGAACGGACTCATGTGAATTGGTAGCCAAACACAACCACCGTCGCCCGGAACCTCGTTACTATTGATCGGACCGGAATGACTCGGAATCAATAGGGGACCCAGGTGGTGGTCGCCATAAACGGCATCTTCACGAGCTACGACAATATCGCACGCAAATAGCAGGTTGCCGTTGTATCCCTCTGCATCCCCATTCCATCTCGCAACAATCGGTTTCTCGATTGCGACCATGGCCTCATAGGAGTGAACGATTCCCTGAAAGGTTCTCCATTCCGTTGCCGAGTAGTCATCAAGGGATACGTTCTCAGCTCTGGTGGTGTTGGGATTCTGCACAGTTGGACTCGTCCCAAATATCCCATCTTTCTCTCCCGTGAGGACGATAACCCTTACGCTATTATCTACTCGCAAGTCATCAAACACCTCACCTAGAGCCCAACCACGGTGACCTCCCCCCTCATAAGCCAGGTCTAAAGTAATTGTCGCAACCTGTCCTTTCTTTGTTACCGTCATCGTCTTGTACTCTTTCGCTGGTGTACTTCCTGCCTGACTGGCCACTGCGTTACTGGCCACTAAAGCACCAGCTGCTGTGGCGGCTGCTGCAACGACCGTTGAATCCTGCAAGAACTTTCGACGCGATAGACCTTTTGACATCCCTTCCTCCTTTATGCTGAAACAGTTGAAATAGATCCGAAGCCAGCCTCCTACACGGCCTTCCTTCTTCGGACAAAACGCATCAGTTTCTCGTCACAGCTTATTGACTGAATATGAATTTTGTTGACCGTCGGAAACCACTGTTTACAAGTCGCTGCCCTTGCTCGAGAAGACTTTTCGGCCACCCACGTAGGTTGCCACTGGACGGATGGAGCGGATTTCATCCTCCGGAACGGTCAGAATATCTCGGTCAAGGATGACGAAATCGGCCAACTTGCTCGACTCTATCGAACCCTTTACCTTTTCCTCGAAAGTCATGTACGCATTGTTAATAGTGGATATCCGCAGCGCCTCTTCGCGGCTGATCTTCTGCGAAGCGCCCCACAGTTTTCCATCCACGGTTTTGCGGGTTACGTAAAAGTAGATGTCCTCGAAGCCACCGCCACCACTGACAATCAGATGGTGATCCAGCAGGTCCCGCGTAGGCCACGCCCGCTGGGCCCGCTCCTGTCCCCAAAATCGAATGTATAGATCGACCCAGTTGAGATTCGGCACACTTGAGCAGTACAGCACGCCCAATTGCGCCATCCGCTTCATTTGGTCCGGCTGCACCACGTAATTACTTGCCACAATCCACCGCTTGTCGCGTATGGAACTCTGGCGGTCCGCTGCCTCGTACGCGTCCAGGGCAATATCCAATGCTTTATCACCCGATATTTTGGGCGCAGGCCGCCAACCGAATCGGTTCATTGTGAACATCGCCTGGCGATATATTTCAGCCGAAGTCCCCCACCTCGATTCCGGCGAGACAAAATTCGGGTACGGTTCCAGAGGAGGTTCCCGCAATAGGAGTTGCGCGCCATCGCCATCCAGAAAAGGACCCGCCCCAGGGCTACCCAAGCGGAGCCATTGATCCCCGAAGCCAGAACCCACCCCCCAGAAACTCAAAATCTCTTCGAGCTTGTTGGTTTCTGCCGGAGCGATATCCAATCCCATGCTGACACGTATGGTCAGTTTTCCCTCACGCCATACACTCGAGTAGACGCGCATGACATCCGGGATTTGCCCCTGTGCCCAGAGATTCGTATAGCCCAACGCGTTTTGCTGTTGCTGCAATTTCAGGATTAGCTCTTTTTTCTCCTCTTCCGCCGCTAACTTGACGTAAACTCCCACGATCGTGGCGCGGTTGATGATGACTCCGGTCGGTTCTCCACTAGCATCTTTTGGGATAGGGTACCCGTTGAACAATTTCGTCTCCCGGCCGATGCGGGCGGCTTTCAGAGCCGCGGTGTTCAAAAAAGCTTTGGATTGTGAGACGTGGGAAGCCGGGCCTGGTGTCGCAATCATTAAGGGGCGTTCTGGAGAAATCTGGTCGAGTTCTTGCCGGGTTGGTGCTCTTTTCTCTGAGACCTCGGACTCATCCCAATAGCCAATATCAACCGTGAGGAGGCTTTGCCCGGGCTTGGCTGTGGCTTGCTTAATTCGATTCAACATCTCTGCCAGGGATCGCACTCCGTTCATATCCACTTTGATCCCGGCAAACTTACTGACCACGGCCCAGTACTGCGAATTGGCGGGGTCCATCGCCGTTAAACCGGGAATCACAGTGGAACCGCGCAGGTCGATCAGGCGCGTGCTGGGGTCTGCCAGAGCCCGCATTTTGACATTGCTGCCCACAGCCAAAAAGTGGTCTCCTTCTACTGCGAATGCCTCCTGAATACTGAATGCGGAATCCACTGTAACAATCTTGCCATTATGGAAAATCGCGTCCGGCACAAGCGCAGGTATTTGTTGCCCGAAGAGTCCCCCTTCGGCGATAGAAAACCACACAGCCATCGCTAATATAATTCGCATACGCCTCCTGAGCTCATGCTCGTTCGGAAATGTATACCGGCGGCATTAACCGATCTAGGTGAGTGCGCGGTTCCAGACGGGGGTCTCCATACTCGGTGATGGAGGCGGCCTCCACAGTCGCCAGCGCCTTAGGCCGATTGAGAATCCTTGCCGCTGAGTGACGTGGCGTTACTCAGCGGCAAGCTATATCAGAAAGTGAGCTTCAGCGCGAACTGGAATTGCCGCGAATCCGTGGCTGTGCTCGTGATGATCCCTGCGGCAGGGTTAATGTTGTTACCCGAGAAATTTACCGCATTCGGTGTCGTAAAGTTTGCGTGATTCAGAAGGTTGAAGACCTCCGCCCGAAACTGCAAACTCCATCTCTCGTTGAGGCTGAACCTCTTGAACAGTGAGGTGTCAAAGTTGGTCAGGCGCTGCCCATTTAACGCCCCACGCGACACGTTCCCGAAGGTCCCGGCAGTCGGCGGCAGGAAGGCAGTGGGATCATACCACCGCTTCACCGTACCCAGAATCACTGGCCCGCTAAAGGCAGGATTCCAGTTGGGTACGTCGGAACCGGAGGGGTCGCCTGTCCCAGAAATATTGGAGCCCACCACAGGCGTGAACGGGAAACCGCTCTGGGCCGTCAGGATGCCATTCCACTGCCAGCCACCGATCACTTGGTTCACAAACCCGTTGGCTCCGCTGCCCCAGCGCTGGCCGCGACCAAACGGCAATTCATAGCTGAAGTTGGCGTTGAACTGGTGCTTGAGGTTGAAGGCTGCGATCCCCTTTTGGTAGTTAAGATCATAACGATTCACAATGTACTGCGGCTCATTCACACCGAGAACACTGCCGGTGGCGGAATTCAAATCCAGGGTCTTGGAAAACGTGTAATTCGTTTTGAAGGTAAGCCCATGGCTGGCACGCTTGACCAGCGAGATACCCAACCCATGGTGGCTGCTGTTATTGACATACCACCAGGTTTGGGCAGTATTGGCTACAAAGGGATTCGGACGTGTTCCGGGCGGCACGTACGTAGTTCCTTGGGGGACACGGCCCAGTGCTCCCCGAGTTCCGCCGCTGGCGCACCCCTCCGGATTCGCGCACACCTGGGGTCGAATCGTATTTGCGTCGAGACTGGCCGGAAGATGATATGCCTGCGAACCCACATAGTTCAACTGCAGCATGAGGTTGCTCATGATCGCACGTTCCACCGTAAAGCTCCACTGCTGGATCGTGGGCGTGTGCATGGTGGGTTCTATTCCCGCAGGCTGCAAGATTGAGCAGGGTTGGTTCGCCGCCTGCAACTGCGCGTTGCAACTCGGCGGGGGTTGCGTTCCGCCGGGGATTGGAATGTTAGAAAGCAGGGGGCCCCTCAAGGTCACCCGCGCGTTGAAGGGTGCATTGCCGGCGAGACGGATAGCCAGGTTGTCCTGCAGATTGTTGTAGATTCCGAAGCCGGCCCGCACCGCCCACATTCCCGTACCGGTCGGGTCCCACGCCACCCCAACGCGGGGCTGCCACAGCGCGATGGCATTATTCTGACTCAGGCATGAGGGGCTAACTAACGGATCAGTCAGAATTATCCCATTGGCGTCAAACGCAATATTGGCACAGCGGCCTTTCGCTTCATTATACCCGGTCGTCATCTCATCCCTCAGCCCCAAGCGCAAGGTGAGATTCGGTTTCAGCTTGATTTCATCTTGGACGTACCAGGCTGCTTGTGTAGAGCGGAATCCAAGCACGCTCGGATTTGGGACCACACGAATCTCCGTTGGGAGATCTTGGAGAAGTGCTAGTAAGGTGGGATAGGTTACCTGACCCCCGGCACCCGATTGCCCCGCCGCCTTTATGTTTTGTTGCTGTATGCGCTGAATCCACAGGCCGGCGCTCACGGAATGCTTGCCTTTGACCAAGTGCACATCGTCGGCCCAGGTGAAATAATTTCTCACAGTACCACTTTGCAGACCGGTGCCGCCCGCTGGAGTTATGGTTACGCCTGAGGCGCCCCCCGTACCTCCAATCGCGAAACTCCCGGGAGCAAATCCGGTCACAAACGACAAATTTGCGGGAATGGGTACTGCGGCACTTGTTTGCAAAAGCCCAATCGCACGGGTGAACCCAACCGTCGCGACATTCAAAAGGGCGGGGGAAAAGATACGCGTCTCCTGGAGGCCGAGCACCATCTTGCGCTGGGGAGTTGCACTGATCCAAATGGAGCTCGGTTCCGGGCGGAGATTTTCTCCATCGTCGATTAGGTAGTTTACCGAGAAAGAGTCCTTCGTGGACACGTTATAGTCAAAGCGCACCACTCCAAAATCTTGGCGAGCCTTCTGCGGAGGATTGGCGTAATGGTAGGCCACTCCACCGCCCAACGGCGGACCATTCGGCTCCGGCCAGAAGCTGAGAAAGGGCAGCATGCCTGTCTTCAGATTCGGCACCTGAACCACACTGTTGTCCGGCCCAATCGGCAAAAAGCCCTGTCGAGCCTGCGCGTCGGGTACCACCGCGACGTTGCTGAGCCCTAACCGCTGCCGAAACCCCTCATAGTTTCCGAACAGGAAGAGCTTATCCTGCTTCAGGGGACCGCCCAACGAACCTCCAAATTGATTCCGCCTGAACGGTGGGGCAGGCCCTCGATCGAAGAAGTTCCGGGCGTCCAAAACATTATTGCGCAGATACTCGAAAACAGTTCCATGCACTTGGTTTGTCCCAGACATGGTCACAATAGTGACCTGCCCGCCAGCTCGCCTCCCATACTCGGCGCCATAGGTGTGCTGGAGGACGTTGAATTCCCGCACCGCATCCACCCCGAGCAGTTGCCCGCTGGATCCGCCGGGTTGAGTCTGAGATGATTGGGCGTTGGTTCCCACGTAGTCCACCCCGTTCATCAAAAACCGGTTCTCTTCGGGCCTCCTGCCCGCAACAGAGAAAGAATTGCCCTGTATCGTGCTCGTTCTGGTATTCGAGGTGTAATTGACTGTGCCTGTGTTGAGCGTCAGAAGCTGATCGAAGCTGCGACCGTTCAGCGGCAAGTCTTTCACTTGCTGCTCGCCCACCAGTCCTGAGGTCGAACTCAGGGTCGTGTTTACCAGCGGGGCAGCCGCCGTCACTGTGACCTGCTGCTCCACGCCTCCTATTTCCAACATCAGATTCAGCACGGCTTGCTGAGCCACGACCAACGTAATTCCTCGTCGCACCTGCCGCTTGAACCCTGCTTTTTCTGCAACCACTTCATACTGGCCAACCGGGAGCGCTGGCACGCTGTAGCTGCCACGGTCGTCTGTCTCAGCCGTGCGCGTCAGTCCGCTTTCTAGATTCTTGATCGTAACAGTCGCTTCGGGCACGACAGCTCCAGATGCGTCTTTAACCGTGCCCGTGATAGAAGCAGTCACCTGCGCCCAAACTGTCCCCGCCAATAGCGAGAAAACGAAAAGTATCCCTAAGACATGTATCCGCGGATTCTTAGATTTATTGCACGCATTTCGTAAGATCATTTTCTCTGCCTCCACTGCAAAATTTCGCATTGCCATGACACTGCGTTCATTGAAATATCTCGGGTAGATGAAAGAAGAATATTCCCTTTAGCCCAGCACCTGACATTATCAATTCTTTAGCTTCAGGATTTATGGCCATTGCGGGAGAGGTACCTTTGTTAGTCTGCGGAATAGTGAGGGTGGCCCAGGGTCCAATGTCTCCATTGTCCCCATAATTCCAGACCCCAATAAAGGGGCGTGTGGCAGTTCCCGGTGGTAGTTCCTCCTCACTCCCCACACTTCTCCCGCCCCCCACGATAATCTTTTTCCCTCCCGGATAAAGGACCACGTTTCTAGAGCCATTTAATACTCCAAGCCCTGTTTTCGGACCTGCAAGGGTCCACCGCGGAGCCACATCTCCATTATCGGTGCGGTTAAAAATCCAAACGCCCGGGATGGTAGTAACAGCTATCAGATTATTCACTGGATCTACCGCTATCCGCAGAGGACGGTCTAATTGCGTCTTGGGACCCTGGATAATCCGGATCGGCGCCACATCCCCCCCAGCGTCTCTGCGAAATACAAGGATCGCATCGCTGCGGAATTGTGCAGTGAATACTTCGTTGTGGATGGGGTCCACGGCTACGTTTTCGTTATAGTTCAATAGCGTCTTGGGACCCTGAATAATCCGAATGGGTGGCTCCTGACCGCTTGCACCACCGCGGAAGAATAGGATAGCCTGGGCAAAGGGATTGGGAACGACGATCTCATCATTGATGCTATCAATGCCTATATCATGGCTCGTACGTGCCTGGAGTGTTGCCTGACCTTCAAGGATTCTCACAGGATTTGCATTCCCGTTCGCCGAACTGGCGAATGCCGAGATCCTCGGGTGGCTCACTCAATTCGGAGCCAAGACCTGTTTACGTTTTGGGTCATAGCCCACAGCGCCTGGTCTTCCCATGGTTGCGAGGGGAGTGCCTTTGGGAGCGCTACGGATAGCGCGGAGCGGGGCTACATCGCCCTTAGCCATTCGGGGGAAAACACTAGCTGTGTGATTGAACCAGTTGGTCACCCATAGCTCGTTGTGCGTGGTATCTATCAACACGCCGGTAGGACTCTTCAAGTCCGTGGCCGGTCCCTGCAGAACTCTGACCGGCGCTACATCTCCGGTTGCATTTCCGTCAAAGAAAAGAACTGAATCGTCCCCGCTGTTGGCTACCACGAGTTGGCCGCTCACTGGATCCCGGGCAATTCCCAAGGGTAGATTCAGCCGGGTGTTGGAACCCTGGATAGTACGCAAGGGCGCTACATCACCTTGAGCCGTCTGGCGATAGACAGTAATGGAAGGATGAATGAATTTGCCCGTGGAAGGAGCGAGCGGCTCCACGATACCTCGGTAACTATAGCTACCGCGCACTCTGGCGAGTTTCCCCTCACCGCGAAGCTGAAAGCCTTCGCCGGGCTCTGTCTTGCGCCAGTGGCCATGATTGGTCACAAAGATCTCACGCTTTTCGTTGTCCACATAGATTCCATGGGGATCGGCTAACCCCGTTCGCGGACCCTGGATGTAGCGCAATGGGTCCTCCTCTCCCTGAGCTGTCCTCCGGTAGACGCTAATCTTATTGACATGCTCCGTAGTCATAAACAATTCGCCACTCTTGGAATCCAAGAAGAGACCGCCGGCAGAATGGGGCACAGATATCTGTCTTGACGGAGGCACATCCCCTCTAGCCTCTAAAGGGTATGTATTCAACTCCTGCCCATCGCCGGATACCGTATACATCTCGTGGTACTCCGGAGATACGGCCACTGCGCAGGGAAGTCCCAGGTCTGATTGGGGGCCAGCAATTCTCCGGCGAGGTTCCATAACTTTATCCGTAGGTGGGAACTGTGAAGGATAGACCATAATGCTCGGCTGGCTAGCATCGTTGTCGTTGGTCATAATCACCTCATTACGCTGCATGTCCATCGCGATCCCACTAAAGACCGGATTGGCGTCCGTGATGACGCGGATAGGCGCCCTGTCCAAAACCAGGGGATGTCTCTCTGCGGTCTTCCTGGCTTCTTGAGCAACCACCACACCAACCCAATTGCCTCTTCCCCACAATGCCGCCGTGAGTAAGATGCCCGCCGTTACAATCAAAAACCGCCTCGTTGATAGAGCGTGCATAGTAACCTCCTTATCGCCTAGCTGGGTATCTACATGACTCAGGCGGAACCAACCGGTTTTGGTTTCAGGAACAGTCTCTCTGAACGGACCCGACGATCGGCCATGCACTACCCTCGGTCTTCCGGCCGCAACAGCTCATATTGCCGATGTGGTAAAAATGTCAAAATAACAACTTCAGCCCAAACTGGATTTGACGGGAGTCATTAGACGTGGCGCTTATCCTCCCGGCAGCCCCTAAAACTTGGCCAGCACTGCTGAATACTCTATTGCTTGGCAACATGAAGTTGGCGTGATTCAAGAGATTGAAAAACTCGGCCCTGAAATCCACTTTGAAGCGCTCATTCACAGAAGTCATTTTGGCCAGAGTGAAGTCTACGTTTGCAAAGCCCGGCCCAATGAGGGTATTCCGACCAAGGTTGCCGTAAAATCCTGCTGGCGCGAGCTCGAAGGCGCAGGGATCAAAATACCGATCCGTCCCCCCGAGCTTTTGACCCGACGCAAGTCCCGGGCAGCCGGCAGTAGTGCCGCCTTTCGTGGGGTTGTTGCTTGCCCCTGCTCTTAGGTTTGGTCTGTCCCCGACGATGTCCGTTGACAAATCTCTGGACCGATTAGAACCCGCCAGAGCAGAAAAGGGATTGCCTGCCGATAAAGAGACGATTCCCCCCAGTTGCCAGCCGCCCATCAATTTTCCCGCAAATCCCGACAAATTACTCCAGGGAACCTCATAGGTAATGTTCGTCACGAAGTTGTCCCTTACATCAAAGGACGAGAGCCCGAGATCCGTTCTCCTGTCGAACGGGTTTTCAGTGCCCTTGGCACTACCGGTGGCAAGCGCGCTAGTGAATGTCGAGGCGTCATCCATATTCTTCGCATGAGCGTAGGATACCTTGTAGCGCACACCATGGCTCACCCGCTGAATGAATTCCAATTGCAAGGAATTATAGAAGCCATTCGCATCAGATTGTAGAAAAGAAGTAGATGACAAGTCCGGATTGAGACGGCGCGCACCTGCCGGGTAAAAGAAGATTCCCCCGGGAAGGATCTGCGGAGCGGCTGGGTTGCCCTCCATATTGCGCGTCAAATGAGTGGAACGAGAACCGACGTAGAAGATGTTAAATACACTGCTCGAGGTGACCTGGCGCTGGATGCCAAAGCTATATTGCACCACAGTTGAAACTGGCAAGTTGGTATCCAATGCTACCGGGGCGGGTAGAGCGCGGCTCCCTTCCCCCCCAGAAAAGGCTAACGGGAAGGGCGGATTTGTAACCGTCGCGCGGGAGTCAAAAGGAAGATTGCTGACAATACCGTGGCGCCACTCTGCCTCGATTTGATCGTAAAAAATGCCAAACCCTCCCCGCACGGCTAATTTCCCATCGCTGAAAGGATCCCAGGCAAAGCCAACCCGCGGCGCAAAATTCTTGTGGCTTCCCCGGAAATACGGGCTCCCCAGAGTTGGCAGGCTATCCAGCACTCTGAGCCCGTTCACGAATTGGTAGTGGTAATTGGAGATTCGGTTCCCGCTGGCTTCGATGGGGACGGTCATTAGTTCATAGTGCAGTCCCAGGTTGAGCGTGAGATTCCGTAGTACTTTGTAATCGTCCTGAACAAAAGAAGAAAAATAGGTTCGACGGTAGGCCTTGGTAGGGTCAAAAGCTCCGGCAGTGGGAGGGGGACCCTGAAACCGCGTGAATCTTCCCTGGAGCAAATTCGCCAGACTGTCATATTCAAAAACTCCCCGAACTGCGCTGCTCGTATGGCGAATGTTGTATTGGGTTCTCTGCAGGTGCACTCCGAATTGCAGCGAATGCGGCCCACGATAGTGATACACCTGATCCGCTAAATCAAACTGATTAATGATGTACGACCGGTCTTGGCTATTGCCGGGCCCTGCTCGACTGAAGACCCCCTGCGACCCCACCGTGGAGGTTCCAATAGCATACGCTAACTGACCTACATGATTGGCTGTCGTCACGAAGCGCAGGGATGGATCTATAGAGACCAGGGCGTTAGAGTCGGAGGATAGATTCCCACGGCTGAACCCAGCTCGAATCAGGTTGACAGTTGTCGCATACGCTCTTTTCCCTTCCACAGTCAAGACTTGATCGCGGCTTCTATTGAATTCCGCGAAAAGGGGGATTTGTTCCGGGACAGTTTGGTCGCCTTGGGTAAGATTGTAGCGGGCAAAAAAAGAATCCTTATCGGAAAGTTTCTGATCGAACCGAATAAGGAAAAAATCCTGGCTGACGATCTGCTGGGGGCTGCTGTGGAATAGTGCTGAGCCGTCGCCAAGATTTCGCCCGTTGGGCAAAGGGAAAAGGGCCGCTAAATAAGGTTGGACCGCCGGGCTCACTTGTACCCGGACGAATTGGCCGGGATTCGCCAAGTCTGGCAGAAGACCTTGTCGGGCATTCTCATCCGGCACAGTGGCTATGTTTGTCAACCCTATGCCTTGCCGCAAGCCTTCATAATTGCCAAAGAAAAAACTGCTATCCTTACGGATCGGACCGCCTAGCGCCCCCCCGAAACTGTTTCGCTTGAAAGGGGGAGGTTGGGGATTCTTGTCAAAAAAGTTCCTCGCGTCGAGAGCGGAGTTGCGCAAGAATTCAAAAGCCGACCCGTGGAACTGGTTGGATCCGGAACGCGTCGCAATATTAATGATGCCTCCTCCTCTCTTGCCGTAGGCGGCGCTGTAGTTGCCCGAGAGAACCACAAACTCCTGAACAGCGTCGACTCCCATATTTATCCCCAGCGCGCCGCCAGGTTCTGTGTTGGTGGCTGAACCGGACAGCATCTCAGTCCCATCAATCAAAAACATATTCGATACTGTTCTTGCACCATTGACGCTATACTTCTCTGAAATTCCGGAGACCATACCACTACTGCGTGCGCGAAATCTGGGTGAAGAAGCTTGCAGGGCAATGAGCTGATCAAAACTGCGTCCATTGAGAGGCAAATCGCGGATCGTCTTGTCATCTACTAAGCCCGAGAGGGAACTGGTGGCTGTCTCAACAATCGGGGATTCCGCAGTCACGACCGTTGTTTGCGTGACCTGCCCCACGTTCAGGACCAAATTGATGACCAGTTCACTCCCCACAGTCAGCCGGAGGCCCCTTCGGAGAGCGGTTTCAAAACCCGTCATCTGCGCTTGAACCTCATAATGGCCCGGATTCAGAGTCGGGACGTGATACCGGCCGGAAGCATTGGTTGGCAGCGAACTGCTGATCCCCGTGTCCACATTGGTAACGGTAACGGTGACACCCGGGATGACCCCTCCGCTTTCATCCTCTACAAGGCCGGAAATCGAACCCGTAGCGGTCTGCGCAACGGCTGCAACGCTAAACAAAAACACGAATCCCAGAATTCCCGCAGTGATCTTGCCAACTGTCATGCTGAACCTCCTCGGCCTTTACCAACTGTTTGGATTGGAATGATGTCCTTGCCCTGTGCCTCTTACTATCCGGTCCCATTCGGAGCGGGCTGGCTTACCGTCACCTGCCGAATTTCGCTGTGTTCTCCTATCATGAGCGTTGCATTCGATAAGGGGCAACGATCCGTGCCATCGATTACCGGTCAGGCCGAGCACGCGCTAATACCACACACTCGCCACTGAAAGCAAAGTGTGCGGTAACGTGACTGTTATGATTATGTCTTGTGATTGTTTTCGGCTTGAACTATCGGCAGTGATGCGATCCCTTCTCCGCCAACTTACCTACCCAATGCTCACTCGTACAACCCCGCGGACCCCTCACCGCCCATTAGGCTTGATCTAGCAACGCCCACGGTCAAGAAGTCGCGATCTCACCGACTAAATTGCTCGATTGATATCACTACAACCTTTGTTTGTCAAGTGCCTGACAAGGAGAAACGCGGGATCATTCCTTTGACGAATCCAACAGCGAGGGATAATCCGCCGCCCCAGTCGGACGCTACAAGCGCGGAAATCTGGGCACGCGATCTGTGTGTCGCTGCACGCCGATATTTGGAAACAATGCCCAATAGATCGGTAGCCGCAGTTATCGAATCCAGCGACAGCTTAAAAAGCTGGCGCAACGGAATTCCCTCTCAAGAGGACATTTGCTCCTTACAAGAATCCATTGCGCGCTTCTTCCTCAGGTGTTCTCAACTGGCCGCTTTGGCGGCGTGTTCCGCTGCCAACATCCCAAAGACAAATCCAGTGGCCGTTTCGTGTCCGGACTGGTACCCCACCCCAAAGACGGGAGCATTCGCCGCAATCCCACCGGCTGTGTATAACCCGCCGAGCGGCTCTCGCGTTCGATAGTGCAGTGCTTGCCCGTGCGTGTTATACGTAATAAATACCGCCGCCTCGAATGGATCAGGCGTCACCAGTTTCACGCCGTAGAACGGCGGCTTCTCCAATGGCGCCATGTCTCGCGGTCGGTTGAAGTCCTCATCCTTACCGCGGCGCGCGAAGTCGTTGTACCGGGCCACCGTGGCTTCAAGCCCGCGCCCGTCGATCTTCAACTTCTCCGCCACCTCGCGCAACGTCCGGCCTTTGGCTATCCATTCGATGTTCGCGTTCTCCGGCGGGGGATAGCCGCCAAACGTCGTGAGTTCCATCACGCTGTGATCAAAAACCATGTAGTTCGGCACGTTCTGGAACCGATGGGTCTTCCAGTTTTCAAAGTGGTTTACTTTGGACCCGATTTCCGAGAAGAGCCATTCATTCCCAAAACGCTGTCCGAAGCGGTTCACCACGATGCTGCTGCGCAGCTCCGGCTGCTGTCTGATCTCCACTGATCTCCCGACGGCCGACCCATCGTACATGACGTCCTCGGGAACCTGCAGCGTGATCCGCGGCACAACAATCGGTTCGCTGTGCATCAAGGCTCCGGCCCTGGCGGCCAGCATCCAGGCGAGCGAGTCGCCCATCGGGCGGATCGGATTCCCGCCCAGCGCCAGCAGCACCCCGCGCGTCGCTCGCAGATGTTCCACACCGTTCTTGTTCCTGACCGTCACTCCCACCACGCGCCCATTTTCAACCACTAGGTCTTCCGCCATCGTTCCAGTGCGAATCTCAACCCCGCGCTCCATTGCCGCGTGCAACAGATGCCAGAGGTGACCGCCCACGACTCGCCCCTCCACCACGCCGGCTTCATTCTCCTTGATTAGACGTTCATAGGTGGCATCGCCCAGCCGTTTTTTCCAGACCGCCAACTGGTGGGCGTTGTTCCGCGCCGGCCCGTCTCCGGTTACTTTCTCATAACCCTTGAGCTGATTCAGCGCTGTCGTAAAACCGAAGAGCTCTGAGGGACGGGAAAGCTTGAACGGAGAGGCGGCGACCGCCTCCAGATTGCGGAACCCCCCTGGGCGAAAGAGTCGGCCCTGCCGCTTGCCCGGGGCCTCCTGGAAGAACTCTTTCCGTAACTCGCCGCCGTCCATTGAGAGAACGTAGGGGATCCCTATCTTCTGATGCAGGAAGTCGAGCATCCGGTTGGCGTTGTCCAGGAAGGCAGCGCGGTATTCCGGACGGCTATAACCCGCGCTCACATAATCCAGGTACTGCGACGCGTCTTCCCGTGAATCTGTGAGCCCCTTTTCCTTCATCATATAGTTCCCCGGAACCCATAGTCCCGTGCCGCCTATCACGCTGATGCCCCCAATGCGGTCCTTTTTCTCGAGGATGGCGGTTTTCATTCCTTGCGCCTGTCCCTGAATGGCCGCCTGAATCCCGTGCAGCCCGGAGCCCACACAGATCCAGTCGTAGGTGGCGGACCACTTCCTACCTTGCGCCTGCGACTGACAAGCCACGGAAGAGAGGGTGGCCGCCGCGGCGGCCGCTAACGCGCCACCGCCCACTCCCTTAATGAACTTTCTCCTGGAAGATAGTGCCGTATTCTTCTCTTGAACGTCCTTTTTCTCTTTCTTCTGTTTCTTCACAAACTGCCTCCCTTTCTTTTTTGCTAGAGGTTAAAGATCCTCTCTGCCGATTGCCAGGGCAAGAGGGACTGTTTAAAAAATGATCTTTAGCGCAAGCTGAATCTGCCGTGACGTATTGGACGTGCTGGTGATTCGCCCGGCCGCGCCCAGTGGAGTTTCCACATCTTGACTCGCCGTATAAACGACTCGGGCGTCGCCCGTTGGCGTCTGGAAGTTAGCCCGGTTCAGGAGGTTGAAGAACTCGGCCCGGAACTCAAGCGTGCCACTCTCGCCCAAAAAGCCCAGCGCCGTATCCTTGACAAGCGAGAAGTCCAGATTGCCGAATCCGGGCCCAATCAGGATGTTCCGCCCTGCGGTTCCCAGATACCCCGCGGCGGGGATGGTGAAGGCGCTGGGGTCGAAATAGCGGTCTGGGCCGCCCAGGATGATGTTGTCGTTGTTGCGACCGGGCACCAAGTCAGGGCGGTCGATACCAGCTACGTTTGAGCTTTGTATCGACTTCGACCGCGAGCGATTGGTGTTTAGAGTCGGTGTGAACGGATACCCACTTTGCAAGCTCAGGATGCTGCTCATCCACCAGCCGTTCAGGAGCTTCGAAGCCACCCCTCCAGACCGAAGTCCCGGAAAACGATAGATCCCATTGAGCCGCAAGTTATGTCTGACGTCAAACGGGCTCAATCCCTTGTCGAGGTCAGGTCTGGCAGAATCCATTAATACAGAAGCGGTTGCTAGGTTGTCAACATTAAGCTGGGATTGACCATCATCGATCAGTTTGGAGAAGGTGTAAGAAGTCTGGAACTGCAAGCCCTGGCTCAAGCGCTTCATCAGCGTGAGTTGGAAGGAGTTGTACCAGGAATTTCCCCCGGTAGTCTTCAAGTCAACGCTGTCCCAATTCGGATTGGGACGAGGCTCATTTCCGGTCCAAAACTTCCGGCCGTCTGCAAGGGTCTGCCCCTCCGGTGTGTTTGCATTCCTACCCTGCCAGAGGTTTATGCCACGGGAACCTCCGTAGGCCAAGGTCACAGCCATATCCCAAGGAAGTTGCCGTTCCACTGTCAGGTTATAGCTCAGGAGATGAGGTTGTTGCATATTGTACTCTAATATGCGAAGCCTCTTGCCGACCGATTCGGGAGGGAAGAACAACGGCAGGGTGAAAGTGGGAGGATTTCTGACCTCGCTCTGTGAGGTAAAGGGTGGAGTGCCCGCGAGACTGTTGTTCAGCACACTCCCGATATTGGCCAGATCGTACAGCAAGCCGAAGCCGCCCCGCACCGCTGTTTTCCCGTCTCCCGCTACGTCCCAGGCAAAACCAAACCGTGGGCTGAAGTTGCGCAGCGACGGGTTCTTGAGTACTGGCCCGAGCGTAGGCCCGACATCTTGATTAATATTCCGAACGTTCGATCCAAGGCCATTAACTTCCTCCGGCGTAGTCTGGAATTCATACCGCAGCCCCAGGTTCAAGGTGAGATTGGGTCTGACCCGCCAGTTATCCTGAGCGTAAAAACCGAGGATCGTGAAGTGGTACGTCCGGTCAAAAATAGAACCCGGTGTGATTCCGTTGTATCGCGACGGCACCGCCAGCAAAAAGTTGGGCACACTAGAAAACTGAATGTCCCCTCTTGAGCTGGCGAAGTTCACGAAATACTGTTGGTAGCGGTTAATCAGGGTCCCGAACTTCCAGGAGTGATGTCCGCGGGTGTAAAACACGTCATCAGTCCACGTAAAAATGTTTTGTTTGGCTTCATTACCACCGCCGCCCCCAAAACCCCCTCCGATTCCCCCGATATTGATTCCGCAGATGTCAAAGGGGGGAATACACGAATACTGCGGTCCCGTAAATTGCGTCGGCGCCGCCGTCTCGTCGCGCTTGAACCGGCTGTAAGAGAATCGAAATGTGTTCAGCGATATCGGAGAGAAGATATGGCTTTCCGACAACGTCGCATAGATCATGCGGCCCATGATGGTGGAAGAGTCCAGCGCAAAATTCACCGGCCGACCCTGGAACGTGTCCTGGATTGTAAAACGCCCGAACAGGGAGTCGTTGCTCGAAAAAGTGTGGTCGACCCGCTCCTGCCCATAATCCTCGCGGGTTGGTTGGCTAAAGGGATTTGTAAACTCGTTGTTTGGTAGATTCGGAGCCGGCCAGAGGGGCAAAAAGGGCTTCACCACCTCCGCAATCCGAGGTACGCATCCACCGTCTACCTTGCACTCCGGGGGGATTACCCTGCGAATTTGGGTTAACCCGGTACGCTCTCGAAGCCCTTCATACACAGTGAAAAAGAAGGTTTCATCCTTCTGAATCGGCCCGCCGAAGGAGGCTCCGAAGTTATTTCTCTTAAATTCAGGTAACCGGCCGGGGGTGAGTCTTGTCTGATAGTCGAAGAAATTCCGGGCATCCAGGTTATCGTTCCGGTGGTACTCGAACAGCGAACCGTGGAACGCGTTGGTTCCTCCTTTGCTCACAATCATCGTCTGGCTACCCATCGTCATGCCGTACTCCGCGCTGAAAGAATTGGTTACAACGAGGTATTCCCGAATCCCTTCCACGCCCAGCGTTGTACCGGTGACGGACGCCGCAAACCCGGTTTGATTTTGCAACTGCGCTCCATCCAGCATGGCGTTGTTCGATCGAATGGGCGCCCCATTACTGCTGAACGAGGTTCCCGCAAGACCCCCGCTTTTGCTCAGGTTCTTGTGTTCAGTGATGCCCGATTGCAGCAAGGTCAGGTCTATCCAGTTGCGTCCATTGAGAGGCAGGTCCGCCATCCTCCGCTCGTCCACGAGCCCTCCTAAGGAACCACTTGTGGTATTCACCAAAGGGGCTCCAGCCGTTACGGAGACGGTTTCGGCAACAACTCCCACTTCCAGAGTGAAGTTCACCACTGCTTCCTGCCCCACCGTTAGCGTCAGGCCACCTCGCGCCTCCGAGCGGAATCCGGCGTGCTCGGCCCTCACTTCGTAGCGGCCGACCGGCAGTGCCGAAAGCCGATAGGAACCATCCGCCCCCGTCACCGTTGTCCGACTCTGGCCTGTCTCCACATTGCGCACGGCTAAAGTTGCGTCGGGTACTACAGCTCCACTGGTATCCTTCACCACGCCGAGAATGACGCCCGTGGAGTATTGTGCCGCGGCTGGTAACATGCTAAACAGCAGGACAAGCAACGTAGCTTCCGCTTTGATCGCCATATTGTCCTCCCTTTTTTTTGCGCCTCAGGGCCCACGGCCTCGCTCTGTAAGGTGAAGGGCGGATTTTCTCCTTTTGCGAGGCAATCCTAAAAAATTTCCGGGAAATAGAATGTCAGCACAGCATTCAGACGCATATCAGCGATGATTAACTCCTTGTTCCGGGGGTTCAAAGCGATCCCACGGGGTTTTTTCAAAGTGCTCCTGGGTCCACCGATCTTCCACCGGGGAGGTACATCTCCGTTGTCATGGATGCTCCAAATGCCGACAAACGGGTTCTCCGGCTCCGGATCGGATGCTTCGGTGATCTGCGTGACGAGGATCCATCCGCGTGGAGGGTAGACCTGAATCTGGTCGAGCTTGAGCATTTCCGTTTTTGGACCGCGGATTACCGTCCGAGGTTTGACATTGCCGTTGTCGGTTCGGTTGAAGACCTGCAGGCCGGCGTCTCCCTGGCCGTAAAAAGCGACGGCAATCACTTGGTTGACAGTATCGACGGCAACCGAGCGCGCCGTGCGCAGCAGAGTATCGGGGCCGCGGATTACCCGAATCGGCGCTGCGTCGCCGGTAGCTTCCCGAGCAAAAACCAAGATCGAATCGTAGTTAGGGACAAAGATTTCGTTGTTGACCGGATCTACGTCCAGTCTGTCGGGAGCGCGCAATTGCGTGTGGGGTCCCTGAATGATCCGGATTGGAGCCTCATCTCCCCCAGCTCCCCCCCGGAATACGAGCAGGGCCTGGGCGAAGGGATTGCCCACCAGAATCTCATCGTGAATGGGATCGTAACGAATGTCGTGCATGGTTCGGGACAGGAGAGTCTTCTGACCGGCCAGCAATCTTGTGGGGATGGCGTTCTCCTTTGCCAACCTGGCAAAGGCCCCAATCTGCGGGTGGGCCACTCAGTTCGGCACCAGGATTTCGTCCCGCTTGCTGTCGTAGGCAACGCCTCCCGGATTTCCAATGGCCAGAGCGAGCTTGCCGGCTGGAGCGCTCCGAACCGTCCGCAACGGGGCAACGTTTCCGTTGGCGGTTATCGGATAGACCGTGGCTGAATGGTTACCCATGTTCGACACCCACAGTTCCTGGTTTTTCGTGTCCACGAACAGACCTGTCGGATTCCGGATCCCGGTCCGCGAGCCCTGGATAATTCGCAATGGGGCCACATTGTCGCGATCCGTGACGCGGAAAACCAGAATAGAGTGGCCAACATCGTTGGCGACGTACAACTCTCCACGCTCGGTATCGACTGACATCGCTGCCGGCCAGTTCAACTGAGTTTTCTCGCCTTCGATCACCCGCAGGGGCGGACTGTCTCCCGCCGCCTTCAGTGCATAGATAGTAATCGAAGGAGGCCCGAATCGCCCGGAACCGGGCACTTCCGCGTCGCTGACACTGCCGTGGTTGCTCACGAACATCCAGCCGTTCTTCTCATCCAGAGCAATTCCATGAGGATCTTCCAATTGCGTCCACTCTCCCTCCAGGATCCGCAACGGCTTGTCGTGTCCCACTGCCATCTTGTGGTACACCACTACCTTCGGAGGATGCTGCACGGTTAGGTAGAGCTCTTCGGCTCCTTCGTTCACGGCAATCCCGAAGGTCCGGTGGGATGTGTGCAGTTCCCGCTTCGGAGCGACATCGCCTTTCGCATCGCGCGGGAAAATCACCATCGTATCAACGGTGTCGTTGTTCACCGAGTATATGTCGCCGCTCTTTGGGTCCACATACAATGCGCAGTTGAACTCCAGTTTGGTGTTGATCCCTGCGACAACTCGCTTCGGCTCGGAAAACGCGGCCCTGGGCGGGGTATTTTCCAGCCGGTCGAATACCTTGTAGCCAAACAGGTTTTCGTCCTGCAGATAAACTTCGTTCGAATTGGTATCTACCGCCACCGCGCTGTAGGTTGGGTAGGTA
>JACPPJ010000025.1 GCA_016191085.1 Acidobacteriota bacterium
AAGCGAGGCGCTTCAGCGCCTGAGGTGCAAACCTCAGCGGCTAAAGCCGCGCCGGTGCATTCCGTTTCGGCATGGCTGAAGCCATGCCCTTCCGGATTTCACGGATCAGAAGCGCCGAAATTCAAACTGACCCAGCACCCGAAATTTAGGCGCGGCTACTGTTGCAGGTCTTGAGGCTTCGGACGGCTGTGCGGGTCAGTCTCGCTGCTTAACGCTCAGTTGTATGAACCGAACAATGCTGTCGAGCGACGCCCCGGGCTGGAATACTTCCGCCACGCCCAACGCTTTCATCTGTGGCACGTCGGCATCGGGGATGATGCCGCCGATCAGCACTACGATGTCCTCCAACTCCCGCTGCTTCAGCAATGACATGAGCTGCGGCACGATGGTGGTGTGCGCGCCGGAGAGGATGGAAAGCCCGATAACGTCTGCGTCTTCCTGAAGTGCGGTGTTCACAATCTGCTCCGGGCTCTGGCGCAAGCCAGTGTAGATGACTTCCATGCCTGCGTCGCGAAGCGCCCGCGCGATCACTTTAGCGCCGCGATCATGCCCGTCGAGACCGGGCTTTGCGACGACCACTCGGATTCTACGTTGATCCCCGTTAGAAGTATTGTTTCCCATAATATTACGCATCGTTGCGCTCAACCGATGATAGGTAATTACGCCGCAAAGTGTCAACGCGCGCGGAACTCCGGAGCCATGGGAACGGTCTGGCCGTCAACAATACTGCGGTGGCTGTCAGAAACCGGACACGACTGTGTGCCGGCATTGACGTGGACGGGCCTTGCAATCCTGCTTTGGATACACCTGCTCCGTTCCAGAGAATCGGCGTTACCGCCGAAATGTGCCGCGCTCTTCCGCGTTTCACCTAGGTTTAACAGGGGAATCTGACTGCGCCTTCACTGCAAGCAATTTCCGCGCGCCAACGTGGGCGATATGCACCGCCGTTATGGTTCTAGACTTGCTAGGACTCTCTTGAAATTGATCCACGCTGTGCTTGGGAGAATGAACATGTTGGGAAAGCAGAAGTTGCGGCTGCTGATTGTGGATGATGATCCGTCTATCGTAAAACTGTTGGGGCGGTTCGCCGGCGAGCTCGCTTTTGAGACACTCGAAGCCGTTCGCCCGAGCGATGCCCTTGCTTTGGCGTCGAAACAACAGGTGCACGTCGCCGTAGTTGACCTCCACATGCCGGAGATGGAAGGCATTGAGCTCATGAAGTCACTGCGGCAACTCAATGACCAGATGCAGGTCATCCTGATTACCGGCGACCACTCGTCAGAATCAGTGAATGAGGCGATCAAGAACGGAGCATGCGATTACCTCTGGAAGCCAATTGACTTCCACCATCTGAGTCACGCGCTCAACGCCGCGCGGCATCAGATTATGCACGTGTCCACGCGATAGGTCGCTGCACGTGCAAGCACCGGCTTGCGCCGATCTGCTAAAATACCGCTATGCCGATATACGAATACGTTTGCCAGGAATGCCAGAACCAGTTTGAGAAGATTATACTAAAGAAGTCCGAGCCGATCGAATGTCCGAAGTGTGGTAGCGAGCGCAATACCATGCGCTTCTCGGTCGTGAATACGTCCGTTAAGAGCGGCGACAACGGCTGCCCGATGCCCATGGGCGGGGGTGGCTGCTGCGGCCCGGGCGGCTGCGGCTTCGGCTAGCTTCCTTTGATCGACCGCCACCTAAAGCAACTTGCGAGTGCATGTAACCACCGTTGCTTGTCTCGGCGAAAAATTTCCTAATGAATTTGGTGGAGGCGGGGGGAGTTGAACCCCCGTCCGAAAAGGCCCCTAGCTAAAAGCCTACATACTTAGCCGGTTCGAACTTGCTTCGCAGTCGGGCGGCATCGAGCCAGCAAGAACCGCCAACCGCTAGTCCGATAGATCTCGCTCCTTCTCCACGGACCGAGAAGAACGAGCCAGCCCGCTAAAGTGACGCCGCTTCCGGCCCTACGGGCTGAACCGGGGCGACGCGCTACTTATTAACTAAGCAGCGTAAGCCAATTCGGTATTGGCAATTGTGTTTGTTCCACGCGATTACGGGTGCATGGCCCCCGGTATGCCTTCTAGCCGCTTTCCTTCCCGTCGAATCCGTTTCGCCCCCAAATTGTGAGATATCGTTCAACTCTATATTAGATGTTTTTCGGACGTTTGGGTGACAAAAAGCTCCTGATACGAAAACGCTGACTCAGCCGCTCCACATGCAGGTTTCGAATGAACGGGACTGGGTCCGTGAGCAACTCGCAGCGGCTATGCAGCCACTCATCTTGGATTAACGTACAGACCGAGACCTGTCACCTGGATAAACATTTGGTCTCCGATGGTGCAGAATCACAAAGATCCGCAGCCAACATACCGCGCTATGCGCACGTTCAGTATTGGAATAACCAAATCCAAACGCTTTATGATCGCGTGCTGTGAGCATATGAGTTCATCGGCAGGCGCAGCGAGGTTTGAGTGGGAGCTAAGCGGTGCTTTCACTTGCGTAGGTCGGGAACTGCGGACCCGTGAAGCAGACGCTTACTTTGAAGTGTTTGGCGTCTACATTCCCCGATCGCACGACGACTCCAGTCGTCAGGAATGGTACCGGCGGGCGGCGGGCCGCCGAACGGCGGAGGATAATCAGTTCTAACTCTGTACCTGTAGGCAGCTCGCGCTCGGTGTGAAACGAGCAACCACCGCGGCTTACGTCATCAGAGGAGGTCTTCTCCTCGAACGCAACGCCGCGGCGATCGGTCCCGCTGACTTGCATCTCGAGCGCTACTCCCATCCGATGATAGCGGCGCATTTCTTCGGACAATGGCGCGTCCTCAGTTTGGATGAATTCGCGTGCTCGCGGGTTTAACGTCGCGGCTCCGAAGAGTTAGTAAGCGCGGCATCGGGCAATAGTTTATTGTCGCGGAGTTGGCGCAATTTTGCTTTCCAGTCTTGGGCGCTGGGGGCGGCATTCGCTGCCACCGGCACGGCAGTGGGAGGCGGCGCTCCCTCACTCCGTACGGGTTCACTCATCGCTGGCTCGGTCTCGGGCTGGGGGACTGCAACGGTTTCAACCTCCGGCGCGGCGGCGTTACCATCCAGGAATCTCTGCATTTTCAGCAACGGTCGGCCCAATGACGGCAGGTAGCCTGTCCAATCGCCCTCGATAGATTGATCGCGTGCCAGGATGCTCTGCATCCCCTGGATCTTGGAATCCATGTCGTCGAGGTAGTGCAGCATGAGGGCCTCGGGAAACATGGGCAGCTTGGGAGAGCCGAACTCGTATTGGCCGTGATGGCTGATGATCAAGTGCTCCAGCAACGTTTGCAGCGGTCTAGGGAAATCCGGAATCTCCGCCAGAGCGCGGTGTACAATTTCGATCTCCAGAATCATGTGGCCCAGTAACTGGCCTTCGGAGGTGTAATTGAACGACCGCGAATAAGACAATTCGTAGATCTTCCCCAAATCGTGCAGCACCACTCCGGTCAGAAGCAGATCCAGGTCAATTCCTTTATAGTTTTGCACCACCAGCTTGGAAAGACTGCAGAGCGACAGAATGTGTTCGAGCAATCCGCCGAGGTAGGCGTGATGGAGCGTCTTGGCTGCTGGCGCCAACTTCAAACGCGCGGCTATATCGGGATTGGCGACGATCTTTCCCAGCAGCGTCTTGAGATGCACATTTTGCATCCCGTCGATCACGTCTACCAGCTCGCGCCACATCTCTTCCGAGTCGCGCGCAGACCGGGGAAAGAAATCCGCCAGGTCTACCTCGTGGTCTTCCAGCCGGCGCAGTTTGTGTAATGTAAGTTGCGGCTTATTACGGAAGACTTGTACCGCGGCTTTGATCTTGATGAAGTCGTCACGCTCGAAGGTGTCATGGACCTCTTCGACGTTTTCCCACATCTTGGCGTCCACTTCGCCCGTTTTGTCGGCGAGCGCGAGTGAGAGATAGTTCTCGCCGCTCTTCTTCAGCCGCACTTCCTTCGATCGAACGAGAAACTCCGAGATGATGACCTGGTTGGGGCGCAGATCGCGAGTGTAGATTTGCTTCATGGAGGGCTAGGGTTTCTGCGCGCTTGCCTGCTCGGTCGGCGCCGCGCCGGTGTCTACGTAGCCGGGTTTGATTGTGATGTAACTCTCCTGGCGCAGCTTGGTCAAGTACTCTCGTAACGCGGGCTGAATCTTTTGATAATAGATTCGTTCGTGAATGGAGTTCTCCACCTCGGCAAGCGGCGGAATACCGGCCTGTGTGTGCTCCAACAGTTTCAGTATAAGAAAGCCGTACTTGGTGCGGATAATGTCGCTGACCTCGTTTTTCTTCAACGTGTATGCCACCGCCTCGATCTCCGGCGCCATATTGCCGCGCTCGAAGAATCCGGCGTCGCCGCCGTTCGCGGCGCTAGGATCATCGGAATTCTCCTTCGCCAACTCGGCGAAGTTTCCATTCGCGCGCACCTGCGCTAGAACGGACTCGGCCTTCTTCTGCAGTTCGGGTATCTCTTCGGGCTTCTTGTCATCGGTCGATATGAGGATTTCCTGGATACGCACGCCTTCCGGGCGCTCGAATTCCTTCTTGTGCTGCTCGTAATAGGCGCTAATCTCTTGCGGCGTCACCTGGATGCGGGAGCCCACTTCCCGGTTGATGACCTGCTGCGTCACGATGTTGTCGCGCAGATTCTGCTTGAAATCCTCATAGTTCATGCCCTGTTGTTCGACCGCCTGTTCCAGGGCCTCCATGCTGGGGAGCTTCATCTGAGTGCGGATGGCGTCAAGACGCTTGACCACCTCCGCGTCGGCGTTGATGCCCAACTCCGCCGCCTGTTGGACCAGGAGCTGTTGATCGATCAGATCCCGCAACGCGTCCTTGGCTTTCTCGTTGTATCGGGCTTCGAGGTCCAAGCCCTTGGCCTCTTGCGACAGGTCCTGCCGCAGCGCCTCCAGGCTGCGCTTGTATTCCGACAGGATCACCGGATGATCATTCACCCGCGCGATGATCTCCTCGACCACGACGGCGGCTATAGGAAGGGCACACAGCGCGACGAGAATCGCTGATGCCATAAGACGGACGGCTCGTTTGTTGAGCATATTACGGCAACGCCTCACAGATGTGAATTCTAATACATTTTAACAGGCATTCGGCGACAAAACGAATCAAGGCGGGGGTTACGCCCGTGGGGCTGAACGCTGCTGCATCTCGACGTACACATTGATGATGGAAACGGCGGCGGGCGTGACGCCTGGAATTCGGGAGGCTTGCCCCAGCGTCCTGGGCCGCACGCGGCTGAGTTTTTCCACCATCTCGCGCGAAAGCCCCGGGATGCCCTTGTACTCGAACCAGGTTGGGATGTGGCGGGACTCGGATTTCTTCATGCGCTCGATCTGCTGTTGCTGTTGGGCGAGATAGCCGCCGTACTTGACGTCCGTCTCGGCGATCTTCAACTCCACCGGCGTGGGCACGAACGGCAGGCCGGGCAGCGCGCCGTTCTCAAAAATCGGGCGGCAACTATCTATCGAGAACTCGGGGCGTTTGAGCAGTTGCTCGAGCGTCGGGCGATCCGCGGGCGGCTGCGCGAGCTTGCCGTACACGGCGCTGTCCGGGCGATATTGGTGCAGAAAATCCTTCAACTGCCGCACGCGCTTGTACTTCTGAACAAAGGTCGTGTAGTGCCCTTCCTGAATCAGGCCCACCTCGCAGCCGATCGGCGTCAGGCGCAGGTCGGCGTTGTCAATTCTCAAATGCAGGCGGAACTCGGCGCGCGATGTGAACATGCGATAGGGCTCGTCAGCGCCTTTCGTGACAAGGTCATCTATCAAAATGCCGATGTAAGCCTGAGCGCGATCGAGCGTGACCGCCGGCTTGCCCTGCACTTTCAGCCCTGCGTTCATCCCCGCCATGATGCCTTGGCAAGCCGCCTCCTCATAACCCGTCGTGCCGTTGATCTGACCCGCCAGAAACAACCCCTGGACCTTCTTCGTTTCCAGCGAATGAAACAGTTCCGTGGGATCAATGAAGTCGTACTCGATGGCGTAGCCGGGGCGGATCATCTCGGCGTTTTCAAGGCCCGGGATGGAGGCCACCATCGCGGTCTGCACGTCGATGGGCATGCTGGTGGACATGCCGTTTACGTACGTCTCGTTTGTGTCCAGGCCCTCCGGCTCCAGGAAAATCTGGTGCTGCACCTTGTCGGGGAACTTGACGATCTTGTCTTCGATGGACGGACAATAGCGCGGTCCGATTCCCTGAATTTGCCCGCTATAGAGCGGCGACCGATGAATGTTCTCGCGGATGATGCGGTTTGTCTCCGCGTTGGTGTAGCAGATGTGGCAGACCACCTGCGGCTGCGGGATCGATTTCGTGCGATAGGAGAAAGGCGTCGGCACCGCGTCGCCCGGCTGCACTTCAAAGCGGCTGAAATCAATGGTGCGAGCGTCGAGGCGCGGCGGAGTGCCGGTCTTGAGTCGCCCGTGCCGGAAGCCAAGGCGCTTCAGGCTCTCGCCCAAAAACAGCGAAGCTGCCTCCCCGCTTCTTCCTGCCGTATAGGTGTTTTCTCCGCAATGAATCAGCCCGTTGAGGAATGTGCCGGTAGTGACGATGACGGCCGTAGCCTCGATCGTCCTGCCGTCGCGCAGCTTGACGCCGCGAACAACATGAGTGTAGTTGTCATCCCGAGCGCAGCGAGGGATCTGCTGTTCTTCTTCTGTTCCATCCACGACCAGGTCCACTACCTCGGCCTGCTTGATCTTCAGGTTGGGTTCGGACTCCAACACCTGCCGCATCTTAATGCGGTACAGTTTCTTGTCGGCTTGCGCGCGCGGCGACCACACCGCCGGGCCTCGGCTGGTATTGAGAAGACGGAACTGGATGCCGGTGGCGTCAATGACCTCGCCCATGATGCCGCCGAGGGCGTCAATCTCGCGTACCAGGTGCCCCTTTGCGATGCCGCCCACCGCCGGGTTGCAAGACATCTGCGCGATGAGGTCCAGGTTCATAGTGCAGAGCGCCGTGCGCAGGCCCATGCGAGCCGCGGCCATCGCCGCCTCGCACCCGGCGTGTCCCGCCCCAACTACGATGACATCGAATTTCTCAGCCATTGGTCTGAAGGAATCCTGCAACGATTCTCGCAGAGATTGCGGGAAAGGGTCAACTGGAGCACAGGTATAGGACGTCAATGCCACCGGTATTAAACAAGCTGTCGTGATATATTGTTCCGTGGGTCACTGGCGCGCGTGTAGCTCGAATGTTGCTGCTCGCATCGTAAGACTTGGCGGAATGTTTGGGGAAAGGAATCAGCCATGGAGCAAGCAGTCATATTAAGCGCGGTACGTACGCCAGTCGGAAAATTTCTAGGAGGCTTGGAGCGTTTTAGCGCCACGGAACTAGGCGCCACTGTGGTGCGGGAGGCAGTCACGCGCGCCGGCGTCGAACCGGCTCAAGTAGACGAGTGCATTATGGGCAATGTCGTCTCGGCCGGCCTCGGCCAGGCGCCCGCTCGCCAAGCGGCCCTGGGCGGCGGTTTGACGAAAAGAGTGGCTGCCCTGACGGTCAACAAAGTGTGCGGCTCGGGTTTGAAAGCGGTAGGGCTTGCCGCCAATGGCATCGCGGTAGGCGACATCGAGATCGCCGTCGCGGGCGGTATGGAGTCCATGTCGAACGCTCCTTACATTCTGCCCAAGGCGCGTGAGGGCTTCCGGATGGGAAACGCCAAGCTGGTGGACTCGTTGATCAACGACGGCCTGTGGGATGTCTATGGCGATTATCACATGGGCAACACCGCCGAGATCATCGCGGAGAAGTTTCATGTCAGCCGCCAGGACCAGGACGAGTACGCGCTCAACAGCCATCGCAAGGCGGTAGACGCTATACAGGCCTGCCGTTTCTCGTCGCAGATCATTCCCATTCCGATCCCGCAGAAGAAAGGCGAGCCGGTTCTGTTCGGTAAAGATGAAGGACCGCGCGGCGACAGTACGATTGAAGCCTTGGGCGCGCTGAAGCCAGCGTTCAAGAAGGACGGCACCGTAACCGCAGGCAATGCCTCCACAATGAATGACGGCGCGGCAGCCGTGGTGGTGACTTCCGAGCGAGTGGCATCCCGATTGGGCAAGCAGCCCATGGCGCGCATCGTGGGCCAGACCACCAGCGGCGTGGAACCCTCCATGATCATGATGGCTCCGCAATCAGCCATTGAGATGCTGCTGAAGAAGGTCGAATGGAAGCAAGATGACGTAGACCTCTATGAAATCAACGAGGCGTTCGCGGTGCAACTGGTGGCGCTGATACGCGAAATGGGGCTCGACCCGGCCAAAGTCAACGTCAACGGCGGCGCTGTGGCATTAGGGCACCCCATCGGCGCCAGCGGTGCGCGGCTTCTCACCACGCTGATTTACGAAATGATCGCCCGCAATGCACGCCGCGGCATCGTCGCGTTGTGCCTCGGCGGCGGCAACGCCGTAGCTATGGCTGTGGAGCGGTAAATCACAATCCGGCTGCCGGAAAGCGATCTCGCACGAGCGCGTACGCTCGCCTGCCAAAAAGGATTGCGCTACCAAACGTACGTCAAAATGCTGCTTCGCCAAGCCTTGGATTCGGAGGAGAAGCGAGCTCGACGCGGATAGCGGGACCGGCATTCGAGTTGCGCGCCCATGATCGCCTGTAAGTGCAGGCGCGGTAGGAATTGGGCGATAACTGCTAACACGTAATGGTGCAAAACCTGAAAACTAGCGAATTGTTCGATGCCTTTGCCGATGACCTACTGGCAGAGCGTAATCCTAGGCCCTTGGTTATCATTGGGGCGTCAAAAGTCGATGATCTTCTATTTGAGATGCTGCGTGTTTTCCTCTTGCCTAAAATCGCAAAGGAAAAGGATCAGGACGAATTGCTTGAAGGAGATACTCCCTTAGCGACTTTCAGCGCTCGCATCAAGATGTGTCGGCGATTGGGTCTGATCGACAAGACGCTATATCTTGCGCTTGAGCGACTCAGAGCCCTCCGCAATTTAAGCGCCCACTCGGTTTCATTCGACGATGCGAAGTCCCCGGTACGTGAGCATCTTGCCGAACTCAGAAAGCAAATTGCCAGCCGCAGTTCCTACCGGTTAACAAAGGATCGATACTTCGATAGCACTTCTTTACAGGCAATCGAAGAGTGGCAATGCCTGCTGCTGACACTGTGTGTTCTGCTCGAAGCCATTCGAGGAAAGGTCGGACCTACATCTGGTGACAAGAACGCGCTCAGTATCGCAGCTAAGTAGGAAGGATGGACGATATGGCTGAAAGTAAAAAGACAACCCTGCGATCCCCTGCCGTCAGGGCGAAGGTCTTCGGTGTTAAGGTCTACCGCGGCTTCGCCAAGCTGGGAGACCTAGCGGATATCTCCAAAGCGGACATCTACGATCAGAAGAAAAATCCAACAGGTACGCAACGAGACCTGAGTCCGGCACATGCTCGTGGTGCATACGAGTACGTAAAAAATAGCGATTTGGGCTTCTGGCCGGAAGTCTTTCTTTGTGCGCGAAAGAGGGATGTGGTGACCTTTCGGCCAGTGTCGCAAGATCTGCCAGATCTTGGAACACTCGAGATCGACTCGAAAGCGGTCAAGGATGGCGCGGAGATAGCGATATCGCGCGTCGATGGCAACCACAGGTTGCATTATGGAGACGGCAAAGAGATTGGTTACTCACGAGTTGAGAAACTGGTTTCGTTTTGTTTGGCGTATGATCTCAGTCGAGAGGAGGAAATTCAGCTCTTTAAGGACATCAATGACAATCAAAAACCCATGAATACAAGCCACCTCGACAAAATCGAGGTTCGTTTGACCCCAGAGGAAGAATTGAAGCGCCGAAACCCGGAGCTTTATATCGCCCAACGACTGAACCATGATCCGGAAAGTCCATTTCACGGACGAATCTTTGAAGGGGGAAAGAAGCCGGTCGGTGTGGATATCCCGCTTCGAGGGCTGAAGACAGGCATCGAATACATGCTGAGCAGGTCAACACAATTACCGCATTTGGAAGATGCGGAAGCGCAATATAGGGTTATCAGAAATTACTTCACTGCCGTCAAAAAATGGCAGCCCAAGCCATGGAGTTCGCCGAAAGAATATATCATGCTCCGTGGTTCAGGATTGTGGGCGATATGCTTCATCGGCGCTCAGGTTATTGACCGGGCGCTGCAACAGAATGAGTTCAAAGCTACGCAGATGCTTACCATCTTGCGTTCGGGGAAAGACTGGGATTGGGGGAAGAAGGGTGATTTCAAAGGTCTCGGCGGGCGAGGTGGTGCGTTAGAAATCAGCAACCGCGTAACGAGAAAGCTCCAGGATGCGAACCGCATATCCACAAAGCAACTCTTTGATAAGATTATGGCCGAGGATTCTAGCGACTAAACAAGGTGAGCCGGTCCGGAAAGATTGATCTCGCCATCGTTGGACAGAGGCAAGGAGTCGTCGTCATGAAGAAAAGGTTGATCCTTTGCATTCTTGGTCTTTCGCTGCTCATAGGAGTTGGCTGTTCTTCGTCCAGTTCGTTTTCTGATCGCGATGATAAGGAGGCGGACACATCACGGGACTGCAGTGGACTGGAACCAGAGAATCCTTATTCCGCTGGCTCAGGGCACTACGCTGGCTTTGAATGGGCAGAGCAGAACAACCCTGGTTCTTGCGGCGGCAACTCCACTTCGTTTATTGAGGGTTGTGAGGACTATCAAGAACAATTGGCTGCTTACGAGGCATGCTTGAACAAACGGTAAAGCCAAGGCAACCGAAAAGACTGATGTCGTCATCGTCGGTGTGAGCACGGCCCGAGTGTGACCCCCGTGACACCGAATGGATACAGACGTAGAATTGATCTGGCGTGAAAGTCCGGGACGCGATAAGGCTAATCGAAAAGGACGGATGGGTGCTCAAGCGGACTCGCGGAGATCACCGGGTCTACAGGCACCCGACGAAGCCGGGGATCGTGGTGGTCCCAGGGCATCATGGCGCCGATCTCGCGCCGGGCACGCTTTCGAGCATCCTGAAACAAGCGGGGCTGAAATGAGATACGCAGTGGTGATCGAGAAAACCGAAACCGGCTACTCTGCCTACGTGCCCGATCTTCCGGGCTGCGTAAGCGTCGGTCGCACGCGACAGGAAATGGATCGGAACATTCGGGAAGCAATCGAACTTTACCTGGATGAACTCCGCGAGCAGGGCGCTCCGATTCCAACTGCAACTACGGACGCCGAGTACATCGCGGTCTAGTTCGACCGCGATAGAAACGACGCTAACATGGGACTGAAAATCGCGATTCTCGGAGCAGGCAACATCGGCGGTGCGTTGCTGGGCGGGATTGTGAAGAGCCATCTGGCTGAGCCACAAGATGTGGTGGCGACGGATGCCCGGGAAGAACGCCGCCGCGAGCTGGAAGAGATCTGGAAGGTCCGTGTGTTGCCGACAAGTGACAATCGGCAGGCTGTTGCGGGCCGTGACGTGGTGATCCTGGCCGTAAAGCCGAACATCGTGCCGAAGGTGTTGGAAGAGATCCGCGACGTAATCAAGCAAGACCAAATTCTTCTTTCCGTTGCTGCTGCCGTTCCCATCTCCTTCATCGAGTCTGTCCTCGGCAAACGGATGCCGGTGTTCCGAGCCATGCCGAACATACCGGTGCTAGTGGAGGAAGGAGCCACCGCCGTTGCCGGTAACCAGTTCACCACGCCGGAGCAGCGCAAGATCATCGAGAGAATTTTCGGCGCACTGGGGTGCGTGGTTTTTGTGGACGAATCGCAGCTCGATGCGGTGACGGCGCTGTCGGGTAGCGGCCCAGCATACATTTATACGGTTATTGAGGCACTCATTGACGGCGGGAAGAAAATGGGCCTTTCACAAGAGGTGGCCACGCGTCTTACAGAGCAGACCGTGCTCGGCGCGGCCAAGCTGGTGCGCGAGACGAAGCTTCACCCGGCCGTGCTGCGCGATGAAGTCACTACGCCGGGCGGCACGACGATTGCCGCTCTCCACGAGCTGGAAAAACACGGCCTCCGTTCCATGCTCATCAGCGCCGTGGAAACCGCTACGCAGCGCTCCAAAGAGATCCGCGAACAAATCGTCCAAGACTTCTCGAAGCAGGCAACTGCCCCCGCAGCATCCAACTCGCACCGGAGCGGTTCCGCAAAACGGTCCACCAAGGCGCGCGCGAAAAAGCGGCAAAGATAAGAAACCTCTACGAAGTTCCGAGGGCCGGGATGCCAAAGACTTTTTTCGCAATCTCCATGCTGATTTCGATTAGTCTGTCTGCATGGGCGCAGCGGGCCGATGTCGCTGCGCGGCTCGGCTATCCTGAGATGGTTCTCTATAACGGCAAGGTCGTTACCATGGACGACCCGTCGTTTGAGTCCAAAGTCGGAACCATTGTCCAGGCCATTGCGGTGCGTGGCAATCGCATTCTGGCAACAGGGAGCAACGCCGAAATCCAGGCTCTTGCGGGACCGAAGACCAAGTCCATAGACCTGAAAGGCAAGGTCGCATTGCCGAGCTTCGTCATCACGCACGAGCATCCCACAGACTGGGCGTTTCAGGAGCCGCGGGCTATGACCCACGTGATGCCCGACGGCGACCCGGTGATCCACATGTGGATGCCCAACATCGCTCCCAAACAGCAGCTCGCCAAATTCGAACCCATGATGCAGGAGGCGCTGCGTAAAGCCAAACCGGGCCAATGGATATTCCTGAGCTTTAACTACGGTCCTGATTACGAGCACGCCACGGAAATGTCGCAGCTATTTGCGAAGAGCATCAGCAAAGCTTGGCTGGACCAGCTCGCTCCCGATAATCCGGTGAAGGTGCGAAACGGATTCATCACCTCATTCGTGAATCAGAAAGCCATTGACGAGCTGAAAAACGTGCATCCGAGTCTTTCCGTCATCAGCGAGGACGGCGGCGGCGGTGCGCTTCAGGATTTCCTCAAGTACGGCGGCGGTTTCAGCCGACCTGTAGAGCCGGACGCCATGTTCAAGGGCCGTCTGCCGCTGCTGGCGCAGGTCCTCAAGTCGGAACTGGAGTTGTGGGCCAGCTACGGCGCCACGGCATTTGCCTCCTCTCCGTATGCGTACAATAATCTGGCGGCGTTCCATTATCTCGACCAGCGCGGCGAAATGCCGGCCCGGTTCGCTTGGGGCTACCCTGGGCCGCAGTGGGATATTGAAACCCTGCGCATCCTGGCGAGCACCGTGAATACAGGCACAGACCGCCTCTGGATGGTTGGGGCCTTCGGCGCTAATGGCGGCAATTGCATGACCGTTCCGGAGCGATCCGACTGGAAGCTTGACCGTGAAGAGTTGCCCGGCCGCCGCGAGGGCTGCAACCTGAATCCGGGCTCGCCCGCGCGCAAACGTGTGGAAGATGTGATCAAGTCGGGGCTGCGCATCGCCACGATCCACACCGGCGGAGATAGAGATATTGATAACTTGATGGACGCCATCGAGGAGGCCAGCAAGGAAGCAGGTTTCACTCTGGATGAGATTCGCGCCAAGCGCCACGCTTTCGACCATGGTGCCGGAGCGCCTCGTCCGGCGCAGATTCCGCGCATCAAGCACCTGGGCATGATGGCCAGCCTAAACAACACGCTTCTATGGGAGCCGCCCGGCGTAGTTCCGAATATGACCGGCACATCGCTCATGGCCCGCATCTACGGCATCGAATACACAAGCTGGGTCTCACCGCGCAAGAGCATGACGGAAGGCAGCGTTATGACGGGCTTTGAGATCGATCGGCCGCTGCCACACAAGATTTTCTTCTTCCTGTGGAAAGGCATGACCCGCTACAACGACCGCGACCGAAAAGTCTACGGGCCCGGCGAAAGGACCGACCGCATTGTACAGCTAAAGGCCTTGACGCGCTGGGGGGCTTACTACGTGCTGCGCGAGAAGCTCATGGGCACCTTGGAACCGGGCAAGTTCGCTGATTTTGTGGTGCTCGATCAAGATGTCCTGACCGTTCCCGAAGACCAGATCCCGGGCATCAAAGTTTTGATGACTTCCGTTGGAGGCAAGCTCGTCCACCTCACCAACGCTTTCGGGTCAGAGATCGGATTGACGCCGGTTGGCGCAACCACCTGGAAAGAGAACTTCCCGGAAGGCTGGAAGTAAGTTCGCACCTCATCGAGCCGGCGTGGCGGGTAAGCCTTCGAGAAGAAATTTTTGAAACGCCTTACCCTGTGGCGTGATGCCGTTCCTTCATATTCCGGCTCCTGAAACTTGATCTCTGCGATAGAATATGACAAGGCTCTCGGGAGGAGAACTGAAAGTGATTAATTCGTCAAGAATGTGCTGGCTGCTGCTGCATTTCGCCGCGTGTGTCATTCTGTTGGCCGCAACGGTATTGGCAAGCTCCGAAGCGGAGAATCTGCTTCATGACCCAGATCCTAAGGTACGCGAGCGCGCTATCAAGGATCTGGCGCAGGAAGACGAGCCGGCCAACGTGCCCACTATTGCAGCATTGGTGCAGGACACGGATGAAAACGTCCGCATGGCGGTGGTGAAGGCGCTCATACATTTGGGATCGCCTGCGGTTCTACCGCCGCTGCTCAAGGCGGTCCAAGACGGCATTCCTGAAATCCGCCATCTCGCCATTGACGGGTTGATAAACTTTTACGTCCCCGGCTATGTCGATATCGGGTTTGGAGGATTCTTCCGCAATGTCACCAGCAAAGTCGAAGCGCTTTTTTCCGACGTAGACACCGCCGTGATTGAACAGGATGTCAGCCCTGATTCGGACGTGATCAGGACTCTTAGCCTGGCTGTGAATGGTGCTCCCGACATGAACACGCGGGCGCGGGCGGCGCGGGCACTCGGCATTATGCGTTCTCACGAAGCCATCCCAGAGTTGCTGAAAGCTGCCTTCAGCAACAATGTGGATCTGATTCTGGCGTCTCTGGTGGCGTTCGAGAAGATCAAGGATCCCAGTATTGGTCCGCGACTGACCTTTCTGCTGAAGTACCCGCAAGAAACCGTTCAAGAGGCGGCAGCCAGCACATTGGGAGTATTGCGGGCCGAGGCTGCCATCCCCGATTTGCAGCAGATGTTCCATAACAGCGTCGACGATAAGGGCGTGCGCGCCGCGGCGCTCGACGCACTCGCGTTCATGCCCAACAAGGACACTGCTCCACTGTTTACAAAGTATCTGTACGACAAGGAGAAGAAGTTACGCGCCTCTTCGGCCCTGGGTCTGGGCAGGCTGGAAGATCCTTCCTACGCTGAGGCCCTGCTCAAAGCAAGACAGACAGAGAAAGACGCCAGCGTGCGGCTGGCTCTCGATTTCGCCCTCGTCAAGACGGGGAAGATGGAATCTATTAGACCTCTTGTCTCAAGTCTGACGTCCCGCGTTCATCGCGGGGAGGCTCGCCCATACCTCATTGAACTCGCACGAGACAAGATCGTCCGCGGCGCGCTGCGCCCATACCTGTTTTCGAAGCAACCCGATATACGGCAAAACCTTTGCACCGTATATGGAGCCTCCGGAGACGCCTCATCGATTCCGGACCTGGAGGTGCTGCTCCGAGACCGGAAGCCGAACGTGTCGGATGAGGCCAGCCGAGCCATCCGGCTCATCCGCTCCCGCACCTGACACGGAGCCGTAACCCGTTCTATCAAAACCGCAAACCTTCTCCAGGCATGGTAAAATGAAGGCGCATGCCTGTCCAAGACGGGAACGGCGACCAATCTAATGCCGAGGTGGCGTTTTCTGACCAGTCGCGCGTAATGGCGCTCGATTGGGGGGACAAACGCGTGGGCGTTGCCATCAGTGACCCTCTCGGGCTGACGGCGCAAGGTCTCACCACGATGGAGCGCCGAAATAGGAAGCAGGATTTAAGCTTTCTACGCTCGTTGGTTCGCAAGCACAACGTTTCGCTGATATTGTTGGGCTATCCATTGAACATGAGCGGCACCGTGGGCGAACGCGCTCAGCGAATTAGAGAGCTGGCGAATGAATTGAAGGGGGCTCTCAGGGTGGAGGTCCGCTTGTGCGATGAGCGGCTGACCACTGTGGAAGCACACCGCGTCTTGCAAGATGCCGGCATAAAAGCTGCCCGGCGGCGCGAATCGGTAGACCGCGTCGCGGCGGCTCTGCTGCTGCAAGAATTCCTGGACGCACAGGGAAGACATCGTGACCAGGGTGGCGACCAATGATCTCCCGTGTTCTAAAACTGCTCGGCGTACTGGTTTTCCTTGTTGCCCTGGGCGCGGTGTGGTTTTGGAGCGATGCCAACACACCGTATTTGCACTCTCAGCCCCCGGTGGAGGTCGATATAGCACCGGGTGTAAGTTCGAGACAGATCGCGAGGCAGTTGCAGGAGGCGGGAGTTATCCGGCGGCGGTCAACCTTCCTGCTGATGCATTACCTCCGCCCAAGGAAGACGCTGAAAGCGGGCTTTTACAGCTTCGACCGCCGTATCCCGCCCAAAGAGGTGTTTAGGCAACTGGTGATGGGCGAAGTCGCCCGTCAGGAAGTAACCATCCCGGAGGGATACAACCGGTTTGCTATCGCTGAGTTGGTGCAGGCTGTCGGGTTAGTCGAACGTGAAGAATTCTTGAAAGCGTCAGCCGACACGAGTCTCATAGCCGATCTCTCCCCCTTGGCGCCCAGCCTGGAAGGCTACCTCTTTCCTGATACTTATCAATTCCCGCGGCATAGCGGGGCCGTTCCAATCGTCCGTGCCATGGTCAACAGGTTCCGGCAGGTTTATTCGGCGGTGCGCCCCCTGGACGACGAAAGATCGCTTCACGAGATCGTCACAATGGCATCTCTGGTCGAAACCGAGACAGGCAAGGATGACGAGCGCGCCGTTGTCGCTTCCGTTTTCTACAACCGCCTGCGGCTAGGAATACCGCTGCAGTGCGATCCCACTGTCGTGTACGCCGCTATACTTCAAAACTCGTATCACGGAACCATTCGCCAGGTAGACCTGCAGTCTAATTCTCCTTACAACACCTATGCTTACGCTGGACTGCCTCCTGGACCGATAGCCAATCCCGGCAAGGCATCATTGTTCGCAGCGCTACATCCCGCCACGACGAAGTACCTCTACTTCGTGGCAAACAGTATGGGACACCACACCTTTTCACGAACGCTCGCGGAACATAACCTCGCGGTGACGCTTTATCGGCGCAGCTTGCCTCGCTAAGCATCTGAACCAAAGTAGTTACCCCCGAAATTTTGTTCGTGAACCAGCCTCTTTTCAGCCGTGTAATTTGGCAAAGGACTATAATTAATAGGTCTGCTCCTCAGCTTTGCCAGCACGAAAAAAAATTTCGTGCGACCACAAAATATTGGGTACCATTCGGACCAATTACCCCTTATACTGTACCCGCCTCCCGGAGTTAAATGTCGCTCGGGAGAGCTGTGCGGCACTCTTGCAATGTTTTAGGCCGGAATAACTTACAAGGTGAGGTGCAAGTGCTGAAGCTTCAAAAGATTGAGTTACTTGGGTTTAAATCCTTTGCTGACAAAACTGAGATTGTTTTCAACGACGGCGGCGTCGCCGCTATCGTAGGACCAAATGGATGTGGCAAGAGCAACATTAGTGACGCCATCAATTGGGTGTTGGGAGAACAGTCCGCCAAGACTCTGCGAAGCGGAAGAATGCAGGACGTCATTTTCAATGGAACTCCCGGGAGGAAGGCGACAGGTATGGCGGAAGTCCACCTGACGCTGTTCGACTCCGACATGGAAGTGACGCCTTCTCCCGAGATCGAGTCCAGCAACGGTCATCACAAGAAAGCAATCGCCAATCTTCCGAACGGGCAGATCACCGTATCACGAAGGCTGTTTAGCTCCGGGGAAAGTGAATACCTGATGAACGGCCGCCCGTGCCGATTGCGCGACGTGCAGGATATATTTCTGGGGACCGGTCTCGGCCCCGACGCGTATGCTGTCATCGAACAGGGCCGCATCGGACAGATCCTCACTTCCAAGCCTTACGAGCTGCGCGGCATCATCGAAGAAGCCGCCGGCGTAACGAAGTTCAAAGCCAAACGAAAACTGGCGTGGGCGAAGCTGGAGTCGTCCAAGCAGAACCTTTCACGCGTAAACGACATTCTGGAAGAGATCGGCCGGCAGCTCAATTCTCTCAAGCGACAGGCCGCGCGAGCGCAGCGCTACACGGAACTGCGCGAGCTGATGCGTTCCCAATTGCGCATTGTGCTTGCGAATCACTACCGTGAGAAAGAACAGGACGGGGTTCGCGTGGCGTTGGAATTGGGAATGCTGAACCGCTCCTTGCAGGAGCGCGTCGCGTTTACGGAGAGCCGCGAGACAGAGCAGCGCGATACGCACGAACTTTTTGAGCAGGAGGAAGCGCAACTTCGGCAGGCTATCGATGAGCGGGCCGCGCTTCGTTTGGCGGCGGAACGCGCCCGCAGTCAATCGGCGTCACAAGCGCAGCAGATCGGGTATCTGGCTAGCCGCATCGAGGAGTCCGTAGCGGAAAAAACGCGTGTTGAGGCGCGCGTGGAAGATCTCAATTCGGAGCGCCGGGCGTGCGTAGCTTTCGTGTCACAAATTCAGAATGAAGTCGAATCGTTGACCAAAGACTTGCGCGAATCGGAAAGCCGGTTCCAGAACTGCCAGAGCGTGCTGAAAGACAAGGAGCGCAAGCTTGCACAACTGCGCCAGGAAATGCTCGATGCCGTCGGCCGCTGCGCCACGCTGCGCAACCAGGTGCTCCAACTCGAGCAGTTCCTGAACAACACCGACCGGCAGATCGAGCGCGGAGAGCTGGAACGTTCCTCCGTTGAGGCCGAGCGTGAGGCTGCGACTACAAAGAGCGGAGAAATCCAGGCATCTATGCTGCGGCAACGCGAAGAGTTGTCAGAGATCGGTGCTCGACGGACGTCTCTCGAGCAAGATCTCAGGTCCAATCGCGAGGAGGAAGCGCGGCAGCGGGTGGCGCTGGATCACCTGCGTTCCGGACTAGCCGCACAGCGCGGTCGAATGGCATCGCTGGAAGAAATTCTCGCCAGCCGCGCTTACAGCACGGAAGCTGTGAAGCGCCTGTTCGAAGCGCATCACGCGAACGCCGCAACTGCCGCCGCCGCTTCGAATGAAAACGGCTGGCACGGCTTTGAACCGGTGGGAGTGCTCGCTGACTTCATCGAAGTAGATGCGACTTATGAACGCACGGTGGAGGAGTTCCTTCGCGAAGAACTGGACTATATCGTGGTGAAGGACTGGGACGCTGCCAAGCGCGGCGTGCATCTGCTGCGCACAGAGGTACCTGGCCGCGCCACGTTCCTGCTGCACTCCGGTGCTGACGCGCACGCGAGCGCAAACGGCAATGGACACGGATACGGAAATGGCAACGGGAACGGCAATGGAAACGCTGAGGATCACGGTTCCGTCGCCGTCACAATCGACAATTACGAGACGCTGCCTGGTGTATTAGGCTCTCTGGAAGGACGCGTGCGGCTCACTAACGGATTCTCAAATGCCGCTAGCACGCTGCTGCCCAAGCTCCGCCAGTGTTATCTCGTTGCTGACGCCGACGCGGGCAGGGCGCTTGCCGCGCAGCATCCGAACGCATACTTCCTCACGCCCGAAGGTGATTGGTTCCACGGCGATCTGATTACGGCGGGCCACGGCGACAATACCGGGCCGCTGGCGCTGAAGCGCGAGTTCCGCGAACTGACGCGCAACGTCGTCGCTGGCGAAGAGAATGCGGCACAAACGGCGGCGCATCTCGCCGCTCTGCGAGAGACTATCGAGCAACAGCAGGCGGCGCTGCAAGCGTTGGTTGAAGAGCAGCAGCAGGCTGAAAAGCAACTGGTTGTCGCCGAGCGCGATTGGAAGGACTCGACAGCACATTGCCAACGCCTCGGCACTCACCTGGAGACGATCAGGCTGGAGGTCGAGCGCTTGCGGCATGAAGCGGAACGCGCGCGCAAACAACTGGCAGACGATGCGGAAGAAATTGCGCGCCGTGAGCAGCGCCGCACCGAAATCGAGATCGAAACTGCCGAAATTTCGGCTGTCATGTCGGAGCTGGAGGGGGTCCGCGAAGAGGCCCATCGACAAACTATGGAGACTCGCAGCCGGCTTGCGGCTCTAGATGAGCGCCGCCGCGCTTCGATGGATGCTCTGGCGCGCATTGATAAGGGAATCGCAGAGCATCGCGAGCGGCTCGCGCTGCTCGGTCGGCAGCGGGAAGACTGGACTCGCAGGAAGGCCGACTACGAAGAAAGCAATCAGCGCTTGGAACAGGAAGCGAACGCCGCCGAGCAGCATTCCGAAGAGCTGGCCGTTAAGGTCGCCGATATGGAGAGCAGCTACGAGCAACGCCGCCAGAAACTCGCCGAACTCGATGTGGAGCTTCAGGCGCTTCGCCGCGATACCGATGAAATGAGAGAAAAGAAATCGGCTTGCGAAGTCCAACTGGCGCGCCTGGAATCGGAGTTGATTCACCTGAAAGAGTCCTGCCGGAATGAGCTGCAATTTGAAATGGAAGAACTCGCCGCTCAGGAAACGGCGATGGTCGCGCCCGAGGAGTTGGTCAGTGCCGAGCAAAGTTACCAGCAGCTCAAGGCCAAGATCGAGGGCATGGGTCCGATCAATATGATGGCCCTCGAAGAATACGAAGAATGCCGCCAGCGGCACGACTTCCTGCAAGTGCAACGGCAAGACCTGCTTGACTCCATCCGGGACACCACCCAGGCCATCCAGGAGATCGATGAGATTTCACAGCGGCAGTTCTCGGAGGCGTTCGAGCAGATCAACATCAATTTCCAGCAGATGTTTCAAGTTCTATTCGGCGGCGGTCAGGGAATGTTGCGTTTGACCGAGGCGGAAAACGCTGCCGATCGCGGCGTGGAGATCATTGCGCAGCCGCCGGGCAAGAAACTGCAGAACGTGCTACTGCTTTCGGGAGGCGAAAAAGCGCTGACCGCGATCGCTCTGCTCCTCGGGACTTTCCGCTACAAGCCGAGCCCGTTCTGCGTGCTTGACGAGGTGGACGCGCCGCTCGATGAAGCCAACGTCGGGCGCTTCGCGCGTATGGTTCAGGAGATGAGCCGCGACACGCAGTTCATCCTGATCACGCACAGCAAGAAAACCATGTCTGTCGCCCCGGTTCTCTACGGCGTGACAATGGAGGATCCCGGCGTATCAAAAATTGTGTCGGTGAGATTCAATGGCACAACGTCTCCGCTAGCCCCGCCGCGCGAGTTGGCCGAAGCGGTTTTGTAGAATGGCAAGTACAGGCGTCCGGGCCGTACTTCACTCCATATACTGTGACGGGCTGGTGGGCCCATCACTGCCCTACGCTTGATCTTCAATGCGGTTCCGGCATGGCTCAGCATTAGTGTTACGATAGTCGGTGGATGGGAAGCTCCGCAACCGCTATCATTTTGTTCGCGCACGGCTCGGCTGTCGCTGACGCCAACCGGCAAGTAGCGGCTTTGGCTGAAGATGTGGGACGGCAGGCTCGCTGTCCAGCAATAAGCGCTTTTTTGGAGATCGCGCAGCCGGATTTAGCAGCGGCCGTTGAGACTTTGGCTGCACAGGGTGCGCGGCGTATCGTGGTGGTCCCGTATTTTCTCAGTATGGGCGTGCACGTCCGTGAAGACCTGCCCCGATTGATCGGGGAGCAGCAACGGCGGTTTCCATTGCTAGAGATATTGGCCGGGCAACCCCTCGAAGGAAGCCCACGCATGCCTGACTTGATTTTGGATCGCGTGAGAGAAGCGTTGGAAACGAAGACCTAATCACCACAGAGCAGACAGAGACACAGAAGAATCAGGACGATTCAACGACAGTAAGCTCTGTGGTGAATCGTTATTGAAGCTGCCATTTATCATGAAAAAAGCTATCTCCACTCACCTGTTTCGTGACGCTGTATTAGGCGTGCCGCAACTCGACCTGATCGCCCGCGCGGGGTTTGATCTGGTCGAAATCTTCTGCGCGCGCCAGCACTTCGACTACACCGATGCTAATCACGTGCGCGAAATCGCGGGCTGGTTCTCGGATTCCGTCGTGCAGCTACACTCCTTGCACGCGCCGCTCTCGCGCGATCCTCAGGGCAGCTCGCATCACGCTGTCGTTTCTATCGCGTTCACTGAGCGGCAGCGGCGGCAGGATTCGATGGACGAAATCAAGCGCGTGCTCGAAGTCGCCGAGCGCGCGCCGTACCGGTATTTGATTACCCACATCGGGGTTCCCGGCGAAGAATATGATTTGCGCAAGTTCGATGCCGCTCTCACGAGCCTCGAGCACTTGCGGCTGTTTGCGGGCCAGCGCGGCGTGAGCATCTTAGTTGAGAACATCCCGAACGACCTCTCTACTGCGCGGCGCCTGCTCGACTTCATCCGCCATACCCACATGCCGGACCTGATGGTCTGCTTTGACAGCGGGCATGCGCTGCTCGACGGCAGTGTAGAGGATGCTTTCAGCCTTTTAAAGAATTCCATCGCTTCCACTCACCTGCACGATAACGGCGGAGTGAACGACGACCACCGCTTCCCATGGGAGGGCAAGATCGAGTGGGAGAAAACGATCAGCGATTTCCATAACTCGGCTCCTACGGTGCCACTGCTGCTGGAGGTGCGGCGTAATGGGCAGGAGATCGCGGCCAGCCTGGAGAAAGCCAGCGGCATCTTCGAAAAATTCGAGCGAATTATCGAAGAGTCGGTTCGAGAGCGCTGAGAGCCCGACACCAGAAAGTCGAACGAAAAGCAGATTCTTCCTCCCGATGGTCGTCAGAATGACAGCATCCCGCATTTGATGATGTCCTCCTGAGGAGCGAAGCGACGAAGGATCTGCTTTTTGTTGCTAAGAACTACGCCCTAGGTCTGTATAGGAAGAGGCTTTTATATGTCAGAGCCTGCAAACACCGCTCCCGCGCCTGCTGCAAAAGCGGCATTACCAATCGTGTCGATAGAGAACATCTCGAAGTGGGACGGCCAGGAGGTGACCATCCGAGGCTGGCTCTACAACATGCGCGAGTCCGGCAAGTTGCTGTTCCCCATCTTCCGCGACGGTACCGGCTTACTCCAGGGTGTGGTGGTGAAGAGCGCCGTGTCGCCGGAGGTCTTTGCTCGCGCTCGCGAGCTTACGCACGAATCCTCCGTGATCGTCAGCGGCAAGGTGCGCGCCGATAAGCGAGCGCCGGGCGGCTACGAGATGGACGTCATCGACGTTCAGGTGGTGCAGCTTGTCTCAAAAGACGATCCCTTCCCGATCACGCCCAAGGAGCATGGCACCGAGTTTCTGATGGAGCACCGGCATCTATGGCTGCGTTCGCAACGCCAGAACGCCATCCTGAGAGTGCGGCATGAGATCACGAAGGCCTGTCGCGACTGCTTGGATCAGGAGGGCTATCTACAGGTGGACGCGCCCATCCTGACGCCTGCTGCCTGCGAGGGAACCACCACGCTGTTCGAGACGCAATATTTCGAGAACGAGAAAGCGTACCTCACGCAGTCCGGACAGCTCTACAGCGAGGCAACCGTCGCTGCCTTTGGGAAGGTCTATTGCTTCGGTCCCACGTTTCGCGCCGAGAAATCGAAAACACGCCGCCACCTGACAGAATTCTGGATGGTTGAGCCCGAAGCGGCGTTTGCCACTCTGGAAGACATGATGGCCCTTGCGGAACGCTTCGTTTCATTCGTAGTCAAACGCGTTCTGGAAAACCGCCGGCGCGAACTCGAGACGCTGGGCCGCGACATCTCGAACCTCAAGAAAATCGAGCCGCCATTCCCGCGCATCACATACGACGAAGCCGTCGAGATACTGAAGCGCAAAGGCAGCGAGTTCCAATGGGGCGGCGACTTCGGCGGCACCGATGAGACGCTGCTCAGTGAGGATTTCGAAAAGCCGGTGATGGTTCATCGCTTCCCTGCCGCGATTAAAGCATTCTACATGGAGCCCGACCCGCAACGGCCCGAGTTAGCGTTAGGCGTGGATGTGCTAGCGCCAGAGGGTTACGGCGAGATCATTGGCGGCGGGCAGCGCATCAGCAGTTATGATCTTCTGCTCCAGAGAATCAAGGAGCACAACCTTTCGCAGCAAGCGTTCGACTGGTACCTCGACCTCCGTAAGTATGGCGCCGTGCCGCACGCCGGATTCGGCATGGGCATTGAGCGCGCCGTGTCATGGATCTGCGGCCTGGAACACGTCAGAGAAACCATCCCGTTCCCCAGAATGCTGCACCGGCTAAGACCTTAATGGGCGCCTGTGAAGTTGCGGCGCTTGTCGCCTATCTTGTGATTGATGTTCCCCTAAGAAACGTGTTCGGCGTCTTCGTCACGGTTAATCTGGCATGTGCGTTTGAGCCACAGGGTGGAAGCGAGGTAAGATTTCTGGACCGAATCTTGGGTCCAGAGTGAAACACTCCTCTGAGTTTTCATAGGCCAATTCTTGGTTTCGCTTAGGGTGTCTGGCGGAGAGTTCTTTCTCGGCTTCCTGGGCTTCCTGGCAGCACGGATCAGCCTTCGGGCAGCCGTCGGAACTGATCGTTTCATAACGAAGTTGCTGGCCCATTCCGTGACACACTAACACCGCCACCGGTCCGGTTGTTGTTTTCCGATCTTCGAGTGTGCGGTCCCAAAGCGCCCCCCTAGTGGACGAGTCTGATGCCTTCGACTCCAGGCCGCTTTGCTTGGTTATGGTCCAGCGTTTGATTACTATTCTGAGTTTGGTCTATTTCCAAGCTGCCGTCCAACAGAAAGCTGCGTTCGCTGGCAGCCGCCACCGACGATTCTCGGCAATTGAACAGCAATTCGCGGGCATAACGCAACCGGGAATGGAAGCCGCACAGTCACCAAATCAGCACAGAAAAGCGATTGAAGTGCTAAAATCATGCTCGCGGATCAGGAGTTAAGATTGGGATGAGCCTCGCGGTATCATTAGAGAGAGCGCGAAAGTGGCGGAATTGGCAGACGCGCCAGACTTAGGATGCGTCCTGAGCGGAACGTGCCAGAATGCACCAAGTTGTACAGGAGCGAAATTAGCCCATGTTTATTGGGTTTCAGACGTTATGGTTCTTGTACTCGGATGCAACGAAGCGCACGGAAACGAAAACTCAACTGACACCAAAACTGACACCAGAATCTGAGGGCGCACTCTTTGGTTCCCTTTCGTTCCCGTCTCTGCAATCTCGGTGAACGTTTCCATAGAAGCGTCTCGTTGGCCATGTACGATCCGAGTCGGGACTCACGGTTGTTGCCGTTTCAATGCATCTGAAACGGCGGTTGTAAACTCCTGAATGGCCGTCATCCAGCCGTTTTCCTTCTTGAGTAACTGATCTATCGTGATATAAGTGCCGCCTTTGGCGACATAAGAGGCATTGCTGACTTCCTTAACGTAAGCGCCCGGCACTAGTGCGACGAGTTGTTCAAAATATTTGTGAGCGAGGCCGCCGAGTCCAGCCGTATTTGCCTGAACACTGAGAACGTCAGTCCAAACTTTTCCTGAAGTTCTTATTGTGGCAAAATTCCACACTAGCTCCTCGTCGGGTCGCCACCTCAGAATCATGGAATTCTTGCCAAAATCGGTCTCAATCCGAAAGTTCGACTCCAATTGACCGACAAAGGCTTTCAATCGGGTTGGGATCGCAGGAAACTTTCCACCCAATTCTTCGTAGAACTTTTCCTCGGTAATCGAGCCGATCTTTTGTTGGACCGGCGGTTTGACCGTGACGTTGCCGTTCTCAACCGCGACGATACCTCTTTCGATGTTTTTCGTCTTTGCAAGAATACGCGGCTGGACTAGATAGCCTGTATTGTCGGCTGGCAATTTGAAAATGGCCAGCTCAATGAGACCAAGCATGAAATGCATTCCAGCATGTTGCTGGAGGAAAGTAGTAAGATTTTCGGTTCCTTCCTGTATTCCATCTCCGATGACCAGGAGGAGAAAGCGACCTCGTTTTAAATTTCGTGAAACAGAATCAATGAATTGCTCTTCAATTAGCTCTTCCTCACGCGGATAGGAAGCAACGGTCTGGTAGAGGCTACATTTTGGGTGCTGCTTAGTGCCGTCCGGTGCTTCCGCTCGCAAGATAGCCTCGTCTAGTTTTTCATATGACAATCTCGAAAGGTCCTTGGCGTAATCAATGACTTGCCCGATCACCTTTCTTCGTGCCTCAGGATTCCTGAAGAGCTTCGTTTCGGCAACGATTAAATCGCCGTCGGGTGTGGCATAGAGAACATCTGCGAAACCTGAGTCGAGTGGAAGTTCCATGCATATTGGAAACGCGGGCGTAAGCGCAGGCTCAATCTGTTTAATGGGCAAGACCATCGGATTGCGGCTAACAAGCTCCTGAAGCCATCGCTCGCTGTAACCGTCGCCATCGCCTTTCTCGAAACGCACGCGCTCCAGTGGCTGGGGCTGACTGACGACCGTCTTCCCCTCCTTGAAATCGTTCACAAGCTTGAAATCCTGCACAATGAGTGGAAGGCCGTATTGCGTCCTTGTCATCACTCAACTCCTGGTAGATATTTCGTCAACGTGTTTTTGTCCTCGATCCCGCAAGAACGGCTAACAATTCGCCAGAAATAAGGAATGGTACGTTAAGTCCGTGGACATATCAACAGCGGGAATTTCCAATATGAAACATCGTGGAAAACGTGCTCACTCGGTTCGGCAAGGCCGTCCGCAAACGCAGAAAGGCGCTCGGGGTCTCTCAAGAGGAGTTTGCCGATCTTTGCGGCCTCGACCGGAGCTACATGGGCGGAGTAGAACGAGGAGAGCGGAACATCTCCCTGGTCAACATCGAAAAGATCGCAAACGGGGCAGGAGTACCGCTGAAAGACTTATTCCGAGAAGTTTAATTCATGATGCCGCCCTTTAACTAACCGTGGAAATTGATTGCGCGTGTGGGAGCCATCGAGCGTCTTTACCCCTGTGTCACTCAAATTAGGGCGTCCGCAATCCTTCCTGTCCAAGGTGGAATCGGGAGAGCGGCGACTGGATGTGATCGAGCTTCAGGAGCTTGCCCGGCTGTACAAGAAGCACCTCATGTTCTTTGTGGATTGAAGTCTGCAATCGTAAATCGCAATCCTCAATTCTTTAATTTTGTAACGGGGAGCCTCATGCGCCGGAGGCTCGGGACGACGGCGGCGCAAATCACAATCCAACTTTGCGAACGATCTCCACTTCATCATCGGGATTTTTGTCTTGAAGAGGTTAGCTGTTTTCGCAAACGCCTGAACCGAAAATCTCACGGCCACTTGGTACGTAAAGGGCCGCATGTAGCAGCCTGGTATCAAATGTAGAACTTAAATTTCGGACTCCGCTCTTTCACAGTGGGATTCGACACCAGAATTTCACCAACAGCATCCGAAAATCCTACCGTTACGGGTTCCGAATTGCCGATCTTGCAAGCGTTATAGTTTAGTTTTGTCAGTGCGAATATATCGCGTGCGACCTGTACGATATCGGCATCGCCGTGCTGGAGATCAATTCTTAATGGGACAGGTGCTTCGACGCCTGGATATGTTCCGAGTCGCGGTACCACTCCAGATGCAAACAGATATGCGGTTTTTTCGGAAAGCTTCCAAAAAGTCCCTCGCACAACCGGGTAATCACCTTCCCTGAACAGCTTTAGGCCGGAAATCTCCTTCTTCACACGAACACCCACCAGTTTGACTCCCTTGGGACAGGCTTTCGCATACCCGCTGAATTCTTCATCGGAAATGCCGGACCGACAGTGCAAGAAGATTTCCGTCAATGGCTGTCCCTCCAAATTGCCATACAATTCCAGTACGCCGGATAATAATTTGCGAGCAGCATCGCCTGAAAGATGAAACTGTTTTTTATTTGGTGAATACCACGGGCCGGAGTCGCCCAAGAAAACAATCCCATCGCCAGAATCCAGAAACATCTGAGCGGCGCAGCACGCTGTCCGTCCGAAAGAACTTGTGTCCGTTCGCCTGAATGCGATACCGATGTAACACACGCCAGGACGCGCTGCTGCCAGTTTCCACGGCTTTCCGCCGGCTTTGTAATAAAGAGCCGTTGAGAGATTCCATGCCACGTCCGATGCGGGCGACACTAGCGCACGTTCACCGGGTTGAGTCTCGGTGATAGTTGACTCCTGGATTAGTTGAATGGGCACCCGATGTTTCATGCAGCGGGCCTTGATTTGACGACGGAAGTCTTCGGAGTAGCAGTAAATCGAGGGATCATAGTCCTCAAATATCCCAGCCTGGCCACTGGCTCTGGCCCGTTGTTCCCGTTTGGAGACCGCGAACCCGGTTCCCTCCGTTATGACCGCGTTTGGTCGGCAATGCCGATGCACGATATCAGGCAGGACGCAAATGATGACCTGAAAGTCTTCGTCCTTCTTCTCGGTAAGACGAATAGCGGAGAGGTATTCCTCAACCGCGTCATATGCTCTCTTCTTTGAATCTAGATCGGAGCAAATCTCAATGAGCTTGTCCTCATCGAGTTCTTTGTACCAAGTTGGCTCGGGCGAAAAAGAACAACCAAACGCTGCCTCGAATCCAGGAAATACCGGCCACAATGCTGGATCGAGGTCCACTCCCCGCCTGTTCTTTCCGGGCAAGATGCCTGACTGCAACCTCTCGGCCCACCGTAGACACTTCGCTCGGCCTGTTGCCGTCGAAACCAATCCCCAGCTTATGCTTTTTGGTTTGCCCTGTAATCCCAAGTCATAGGGACCAAATACAGAAAGACCATCGTGCGGCTCTTGCACTTGTTGCCCATATGCAAACTCAAGCAGAGGTTCACTAAATAGAACCACACCAGCTTCGAAAGCCGACCCCGAAACCGCAGAACCTTGAGTTTCCGTTAACTGCTTTTCACCCCTCCGTGGAGGGTTCTTCTTCATCATCTTTCTCTCGATCCATTAGAGCAATATCATCTCGGACTTCAGTTTCAGGTTTCAACACTGATTCATCCAACCTGGTAGAGATGCCGAGCGAAATCGGGAATCGGTCCAGGATTATTTGCTGATCGGAGAGAGAACCGATAGCGATGTGATCGGCTTCGCCACCCAAGAGTTCCAGTGTAGCCATTATTCGTGAAACCCACTGATGATTCCACCAGGACCGACAGATTGCTTTGCGACGGCTCTGCATGGTTGCAGGATTGATCGGCTTACCTGAAAGGTCTGTGATATGTAGCCGAATTTTGATCTGAACAAAGTCGCGCCCACCGTAGTCCAGCCATGTAGTGAGAACAGGCGAAAGGTGATACCGCACCTGGACGGGGCCTTTGAGCGTCTTGAATGATCGTGTCCCCACTGCACGTACCCAACTGCTGCCGCAGTAGGTACGAAACGAAAATCTGCTGTGCTCCGGTTTATTAGGGAAAAAGAGAGCGCCCGAGTCACGATCCCAATGCAAACCTGAAGATATAAGCTTAAATCTCAGGGCTGAGTTGATCACTTTTTTCCCTAAGTTGAAGAAGTTTATGTCAGGCCCACTTGCAGTTCTCCAGCCTTCACAGCTTCCGCGTAAAGAAAAACGATATTTACTTGATAACTCTACAGGCGGTGCCTCAAAGCTCCAGCATACAGTCGGATTTTCACGATAATGCGGCCAAAACTGGACCGTTTTGCGACACTCCTCTTCAGGCATGGCCAGATCGTGTTCGAATCTATATATCGTTGCTGGAATCCGCCTAATCGGAAGAAGATTGGTCCAAAGTCTTTCCTGCCCTTCCGTAAGGCAGGGGTTGTGATTGACCAGGGCTGCAACCGAAGTTGCGCCGCAATCCATCTTGGGCGTGCTGCAAGCATCCAAGTTCTTGAGGAGTTGCGATAGCCCATGATGCCAGTTCGTGAAGGGTATAAAGGTCAGATCGGCTTGCATCCATCCCAATTCGCTCGGTGCCAACCCATCGAGGTTTAGTGGAATCACAAAATTCTCTTTCCGTTCTCTGGCGAGTTGCAGTGCGAGAGTTCTCTCTTTTAGCGGGTTCGATTTGTGGATGGAATTTCTTGAGAGAACCGCCAGAAATCGGAACGTTCGGTTTGAAATTGCCTCATCTATATCCCTTGGATACGATTCACCGCCGAGTAATTTCAAACGATCACACCAGACCTGATATCCTTCACGTAATAGCCGGAGGCAAAGCCAGTCTACGAACACACCATCTTCCGTCGCGTAATTTACGAAAACATGGGTTCGCCCGGAGTTCTGCATAGTGGAGGCTTCGTTCAAAAGTAATGACATTGGACTTCAATCTCTGAGCATGCTGACGGGTTCAATCAGGCCCAGATTGCCTCGAACTTACTCGGATCGGCGTGCTGAGGGCGATACCATGCTAGTTCAAGGACAACCCCCGTGTGGTCCCAGTGAAATTGCAACCAGCCAGTAGTCCGTTCGATTTCGATCCTTGGTGCCGTCATCCCGCGCCGCACCGCACCGTACTCCACTATTTTCGCTCCCTGGCTTCTGATCGTCTCTGGAGTCGCTTGCCCGATGCGTCCGAGAGCAATCCAAGAAATCCGAAATGCGCCAAATGGCAGTTTGGGATCGAGCAGCTTTAGAATGTCTATGCTGATCGGCTCCTTCCGTTTTCGCGGGTGTACAGGATCAGCCGGGTCAAGCGTAATGAGTTCCCCTTTTCGTTCCAAATTGTCGAACGACGCTAACCCAGCTTTCAGTTCAATGACTCCGGTGATGCCGTCCGTCGCATCCACTTCACCAAAACCCAAGTCGAAACGAGCGCGGGATGGTTTCTCACCTGTGTGTTGATAGAGGCTTGGCGTTGGTCTTTCCAGATGAACAGCCGAATCGGGAGTTCCGATTGCTCTTGAGATCGGAGACGGCAAGTGCGCGATGAAAGAGGCCCTGAGTATCTGTTCTTGTGTGACCACCAGAGGGTGCGTGTGCTCCATAACCTCCGCGACTGTTTGTCTCACCGCGTTGCCCGGGAACGCCAACGGACGGCGACTTAGTTGCACTGACGATATCGAGGACGTTGAGGATGCCGATCCTAGGCTGCTGTATCGGTTAGGGCGTGGTCATCCTCGATAATCAGAGCCTTTTGCTCCATGCTATCTCTTCGCCTCCTTCCTCACCGGCAACTCCACGGTGACCACGGTGCCAGCGCCAAGTTCGCTCTCAATGTTCAGACGACCACTGTGTTCGCGCTCGATGATCTTGAGAGCCAGGGGAAGCCCCAGCCCGATGCCCCCCCGTTCCTTCTTAAGGGACCGAAATCTCTTCTTCGCATTTTCCACCTGGGAGGGGTCCCGATCAATTCCATTCGTCTCTGCGGTAATCTCCAAGAAGGTGGTTGGGGGTTTTTCTTGCAAAGCTTCGAGGGCGTTCGACAGAATGTTGCTCAACGCTTGAACGACACGTGGTCGCAAAACTTCCAGCTTGAGCTCGTCGGGAATGGCTAGGGTCTCAGTTACCGCAATTTCGCCAACGCGTTCCCTTGTCTTTGCTTTCGCCAGCGCCAGAGCCTCGGTCACGATCGGCCTTAGAGGACAGACCTGAAACTCGGCATCGGTTTCCCTCGAGTATTCCAGAAGTCCGTTTACAAGCGCCTTTAAATACCGGGACCGTTCACTGATCTTTGCCAGAACTTCGGCGACTGCTGGTTCAGCCTCCTTTGCGGCACCTATCTGGTGCTTTAGTTCCCCCAACAATTCCTCCATCGATGCCCTGTACGTATTCAATTCATGGGCCGTGTCGCCCGCCAACTCCTCGTAGTGCTGCTCACCAATCCGCAAGGCTGCCTCGTAAATCCGTTCTCGCTTAATACGCTTATTACGCACTGGCACATCTGTACGAGAGACCTATGAGCTACCTCGAAATCCTGAAACGAGCAGGGAATGGGCCGGAAACCAAACCGCCTGCTCCGGCCACGCAACCAGCGAAAGTCGAAGCTGAGTCTTCTCCGGAGAAGCCGGCGCGCAGGGTAGCCTTAACCACGCCTGATTTGCCGGAGAGCGTTCTGGTAAGTTCGCATCCCTTGGCTGTTCTCTGCCGAACAACCCTCGACGGTAATCCAGCAGCCGCCAAGTTGAGCAAAGACGAACGCCGCTGGCTTGCCGAACACCTCGAAGCGGCGGTCTTGGGCTGGTTGGTTCACGTTTTCCAGCCGGAGTACGCCTGGGAAGCGACCTGCCCAAAGGGACACCGAGTCACCGATGGTGTTTTTGCGCGGTGTCTCCTGGGATGGTGTTGTGAAGTCTGCAAGACCGTCCATCGTCCAGAAGACTGCAAGCTGATACATGAGCGTAAGGAATAAGGATGCAAACGTCCCCAAATCGGGATCGACAGAATGAATCAGAACGGCCAAAACTTTACATTCCATAACCGCGACGGGAATGGTAAGGTTCAGGTCGAGACATCTGTCGGCGGGCCATCGAAAGGAGAAATCGAAACGATGGCTCGCAGAAGATTTCAGGCTCCCAAACCCAAACGGCGCGGGAGGTGGTGGTGCCTGCTTTATTGGCAGGATGAGTTCATAGAAGGAAGGAGGGTCAGAAAACGAAAATGCGTCAACCTCGCCCCGGCCAATACACCGGAGCGGGAAGTAAACAAAATCGCAGCAGAACATCTGAGACCGATGAACCAGGGGCTGGTTACACTCGGCTCCGCTACAAACTTCGCTGAATTCGTGGATACGGTGTACATTCCGGTGTTGCTTCCAAAGATGGCTAAGACTACCCAGGGCAGGTACGAGGGGATCATCAACAACTACTTGAAACCCCAGTTCCAAAACCTCAGCCTCAGGGATATCACCGTGCTAACGGTGGATAGGTATCTCACGAGCCTTGGAAAGTCCGACCTGTCGCACGAATCAATCGACAAGATCCGGGATGTCTTATCCGGGATACTCTCAGCCGCCGTTCGGTACGAATTACTGGTGCGGAACCCGGCTGAGGGCCTCCATTTGCCGAGAGCTAAGAAGGGCAGGCGCTCGAAGCCGTTCATCACGCCCAGTCAGTTCTCGCTTTTGGTTGAGTTGATCGCGGAGCCGTACGCCACGATGGTGTATGTCGCGGTCTTTACCGGCCTGCGGGTGAGCGAACTCATCGGCCTGCGCTGGCGCAACGTGGGAAATGTCCCCTAAGTAAGCCTCCCGAGGGGAGGCGAATTTGGGACGGAGATCGATGAGCGAGCGAGAGCTGAGGCGAGTAGAAGTGCTGAGTCGGGTGAAAGCAGGGGAGTTGAAGCTGGTGGGCGCGGCGGAGTTGATGGGGCTGGATACCGGCAAGCGAAGCGGCTGTGGAGGCGGTATAGCAAGCTGGGAGCCAGCGGGTTGCGGCACGGCAACGCGGGGCGAGATGGCCAAGCCGTTGGAGGTTCGGCAGGCGTTGCTGTGTTGTATACGGACTGGAAGAACGTGTATCTGCGAACCCCCACGGCCAAGGAGCAACTGCAAGGGGAAGAGCCACTGACGCAGTCTGGGCGCATGTGCCGGAAGCTAGGGATCCAGATCATCGGAGCTAGTTCGCCGCAAGCCAAGGGGCGAGTGGAGCGGAGCAATGGCACCCAGCAAGATCTGCTGGTGAAGAAGCTGCGGCTGTGCGGTATCAAAACGATGCCAGAGGCCAACCGCTATCTGCGGCAGCACTATCTGCCAGCGCATTTCTCTTCCATCATCCTAAGGGGACATTTCTAAAGAACTTTGACAAAGAATACAAAATTTCCTTGTCTCGCGTTAGGGGCTCATATAGAATCTGATCGACAGATGGAAGAATTCCGATGTTATCCCGCGTCCGACGCCCATACCTTTGCTTCCCGATGAAAGAAGACTCTGTTCCCGACGCATCTGAGCCCTCGTGCACAAGAGGCAAATGAGAATGCAATACGCTAGCGAATCCCTTTTCCGCGAATTAAATCGTCTGAAATCGATTTTTGCGATACTGTCTGACCGCTTTGATGAAAGCGCTAAACAGTTCCGAACAGCAGCGGTCGCCTTCCCAGAAACGCTGGTCGCAGAAGTCTCCGACTTCAGGAGAGGCGTTGCGAACTTGGGCGAGAGTATTTTGCATCTAGGGAAGGAACTATCAGTATCGAAAGACCAGCTAATTGACCCTCGTGATGCCACCCTTGACGCACTGGAGCGTTCGCTTCACTTCATTGCGAAAGTCGAAGAGCAGCGCACGATACAAATAAACGCACTCAGAGTCTTGGATCGCGTCTCTTGCATCGTGAGGCGCGACGGCGCCATATTCCCTGCGCTGCTCGAATGTCAAGCACAGGCGCGAAAGCTTCGTGATGCCATCATAAAGTTTCCGGAGGGGAAACTCCATCCCGTGACACTGGAATTATCAGAGGCGAAGCATCCCGTGTCGCGACTTTTGAACCTCATCGAGAACCAAAACGATCTCAGCGATGATGAATGGCTGCGGTTCTCCAAGGTGGTTACGGAATCGTTTGGAAAGGACTTGGCATTAGCAGCTACGAGAGGAAAACTGGAGGTGCCGCCGACCCCAAAGGAATCTCTTGACTCATCGGCTGAAGAGCTCATTGAGGAATCCTCGTCTCGAGCCGAAGCTCTACTGCTCCAAAGAACACCTGCGCAGCAACCGGGCGCGACAAGTGAACCTAAACCACTATTCAAGAGTGATCTGTATCAGGAGATCGAGACATTGGTGGTAAGTCCTACATGGTCAGGCAGCAAGACGGCAAGTCAAAACTCAGACGCGTACATAGCTGCTGTCGCACCGGCACTGGAATCGCTACCCTTGTCCGCTAACGTTGCACTATCCGAATTTGAGTCCGGCCCGAGTATTCGGAGTACGCGCTTACCGGATGAAAAGTCATCCGTGGACTCGGTATTGTCGGAAGTGGAAGCCGCCCTCTCAGAAATCATCAAACTCGAGGAGCTTGCAGAGCTCCACAGTGGACAGGGCAAGTACTCGGAAGCGGAATCAGTCTACCAACAACTGTTGTCGGCTCAGAAGAAAGTCTTCGGACCACAGAATCCGAAAATTGCTACTACGGTCCAAAAGCTTGCGTTGATTCAAACTCTTCGCGCAGAGCGGCTGCAGTGGGAGATGATCTCAAACCAACCAACGGAGACTTGCACGAACGAGATCACTGAGAATTCTCAACCTACTGCCTCGCTCATTAACCGCGCATTTCGGGGCCTGGAAACAGAGACTTCCAACAACGCAAGACGCGGACGAGTCGGAATTCTTGCTGTCATGTTATGTGTAATGGGGGTCTCGATTTATGCTGTGATCCGGTATCGGGCGAACCTTGAGGGAACTCGCGTGGAGCAGTTGATGAGCGTACCGAGCACAGGATCGGTGCAGCCCGTAGCTGCGCCTCCGGGAATCCGGGACATGCCAAAGCCAGTGCAGCGGTCTCAAGATGTTGCCCAACCGAATCCAGTTCCGAAGGAGGTCACGACTCGCCAGGCTGCGTCCCCGGAAGTTCCGAATATACAGCCAGCCCAACAGCTTTATGAGATTGCCACGACCCGTCAGGCTCTGCGACCGGGAATTCAGGAAACATCAAAGGCTGTCCAGCAGAGCCAGCAGATTGTGCAGCCGAATCCAATTCCAAGAGTGCCTGTGAGGAGAGAAACGGAGTTAATCCCACCCAGTCCACTGCTTGGAGTCCCCGCCGTTATTGGCACAACAGCGAGTGCTCTAAGCGGCGTGATCAGCACTGCCGTCCCGCCGCCACCTACCCCTGCTACTCCTCCTCTAGAACGCATCCGAGTAGGCGGACCGCCGACCGCCGCAAAATTGATCAAAGAGATCAAACCAATGTATCCTCCGCTGGCCCGCCAGGCGCGTATCCAAGGAACCGTCCGGTTGGAGGGCGTGATCGGACCAGATGGTACTGTCCAGGACTTAAAGGTCCTTTTAGGACACCCACTGCTGAGGGAGGGAGCGATTCGGGCGGTGAAGCAATGGCGCTACCAACCGGTCTTGCTAAACGGTGTCCCTGTCGCAGTAATTACTACCATGGATGTCAGATTCTCGCTGGGCAACTAACTTTTGTCGCATCCAGTACGATGAACGCTTTTCCCTCGGTTGGCACGCGTCACTTATTGAGATCGCAGGCTAAGCGGATCGCCGACATGGTGGGACAGCAAGAGTTTGGATTTCACGGCGCTCTGTTGGGAAAAAGACGAGAGGGCAAGACCGATCTGTTGCGGCAAGTCCAGTTTCTCCTCTTTGAAAAAGCCGAGGGACCAATTCCCTTCTTTTATGCCTTCCCAACGGATTTGAAGGACGCTGCATTGGCGCGCCATTTTGTTGCGTCGTTTTGCACACAGGTGCGCGCGTTCTTGATGCGGCAAGAAGATCTGCTGCAGGTGCCGCCAAGTAACGTCGAGCGAGAACTGGAAAGAGCCGGTTTGCCGCTTTCGCTTGCGGAGATGACGCGCAACTTTCTAGCATTAACGCCTGCTCATCAGTTGGATTTTGCAGCAACCCTCCCGGCCCAATTTGCTCATCGCGAGGACCGGCCGCTTTGTCTGCTTTTGGACGATCTCCAGGTACTCGATCCCGCGCCCCTTTTTTTCGCTGCTCTCGATTCCCACAATCTCTGTTGGTTGCTCTCGGGTCGCTATCCGTTCGTTTTGCAGATCGCTGGGGAGGCTGGTTGGCCTTTAGTCTACGTCGAGCCGTTTTCAAGAGAGGAAGTGCTCATTCAAGCGCGAAACCACTGTCAGGCGTTCGGCGTGCAGTTTTCTCGACAGGTTTGGGAGCAGTGGTGCGAGATGGCAGGTACGTCCCCATGGCTGATTTCTTGTTTGATAACCACTGCCGCGGTTCGAGCGCTGCCCTTGAATTCGATAGACGATCTCGGTCGTGTCTACGTCCAAGAGTTGGCCTCCGGCACATTGGGGAATTGGCTTTCGGCGCGTTTCGAACAGGCAGTTCCCAATCGCCATGACAGAGCCGCGGTTCGAGAGTATCTGGCAGAATTCGCGAGAACGGAAATACCTCCAGCTATGACCGCGATACTGCCTTCCAACGTGTGGGATGGATTACTGGCGGAAGAATGGGCTGAAGAGGACGCGCCCGGACCACAAATCCTTCTAGATACCGTACGACGTGATTGGATTTCCTTGGCAACGGTCCCGGCGGGCGAGCTTTATGAACGCGCAAAATCGAGGATACTACAGATGTTCCTGCTGCGCACCGAACAGCGCAAAGAAAGGCCGGAGGCGGCTCGATTCTCTACTATTGTTCGCCAAGGAATCCTCAAGTTACCGCAAACCGGGTTCCCGGAGTTCTTTTCATGGGAAGGGCAGGATATCCGGTTTCCAAAAATTATTTCTGTGTCCGCAGAGACCGTATCCGTAGGCGAATTATTCTGGTGCTACGGATTTTACGGAGAGAATCGTGAATCGCTGGAATCTGCAGTCGTGCTCTTAATTGCGGTATGCGATGCCACGCCGACTGATGTCCAACTGCAGAAATGGGGCCGTCAGTTGGACTCTGAAGCACGAACGGTGCAGTCCGCGCAAAAAGGTTCTCCCGCCGCCGACCAAACGCTGCCCCTATTTTGGGTGACAGTCCCTGCAGGAATGTCCTTAGCTCCTACTGGTTCGGAATGCCGCTTCTCCTGGCAGACATTTTTTCGGCTCGTCATGCAGGCCGGAGCTGCAGATCCTAACCCACCGTCCGCAGTTGAGGAAGAGCGATCATAAACGAATGAGATTCCCGCAGTATTCCTCAGGCGTCGGCGTTTTCGGGAAGCAGTTCGGGTTGGTTCTCCATAGCGTCAGCTAGTTCTCTTAACAACGCGGCGGTACGCTTTTGATTTTGGCCTGCCAAATCGTTCATTGAACGTCGGGCCCGCCGAACTAGTGCCTCCTGCTTCTCGTTGAGTTCATTATGAATTTGCGCCATGAACTGCTGACGCAATGCGTCCGCATTGGATGCTAATTGTTCCTGAAGCTCGGCTGCGTAACGAGTGAGATCCTGTTGAAACATGTTCTGTAATTCGGAACGAAAATGTCCCACGGCTTCGGCTGCTTGCTGCTGCAATTGTTCCTGTATCAGCTCCCGCAACTTGCCGGTTGCATCTGAAATCACGCTTTCCACCTGCTGAGTCGACCGTTCTCTTGCCGCAAGCAGCGTGCCCTCCAGATTTTCAGTGAACTCGTTTTGGCGCGACTTAACGAACCGCTCCACCTCCTCCATCATTTGCAGAACCTTTTGAATGAGAACATTCTCATTGCGAGTTGAGATTTCTTGGCCCCGAGCATCCAGACGGCTGCCGAAGCTTGCCAAAGCAACCTGCATCTGTTCCTCAAAGTTGGCAAAAACAGACTTCTGAGCTTTGACGACCTGTTCCGGAATGGCATTCGCGAGCTGTTCTATCGTAGGACGCAAATTCGCTTCCAGAGAAGATTCCACCAGCTCGTTTAATGCATTCGTAAGCCGCCCTAAGTTGGGAATGCGTATTCGTGAAACCTGCATCAATGCGCGTTCCGGAACCGCCAAAAGTGTGCCGCTATTTGTGCTCACGAAGGGATTCATATCCCGCCCGTTCCCCTCGATTCGGTGAACCGGTTCTTCCAGAGAGTCTTTCACCCAAAAAGTCTCTACGCCTTTCCCCTCCAGGAAAACGAGTGTGCTGGCTCCTAACTTCGGGCCTAAGGATCTGACCTTGGCGATTTCCTTTCGGTTCGTCGGCATGTGCGCGATCTCCAAAGTCGACCCTTCTTGCAACTGATGAACCGTTTCCAGCATCACTCCTCTTGAACTTGGGAAAGCTGTGCTAATTTCATCAAAATGCCGCCCACTCACGTCGCGTCCGCAGACTCTCACCTGGATAGCCGCATCATACTTCGGACTTAGATCGGGATGTTCGGTCATTCGTCCCCCTGTGTTGATCAGCGGGTCTTAAATCAATAGTTCTCGCTCGTTCTCAAGGAACCTAATCAGCTCAGCAAACGCTGGTTGTTTGAATCCTACGCGGGCATCGCGTTCTGAGAACCGAACAGCCAATTCCTGGAAGCCGGCAAACAGCGTCTTGTCGTTTCTGCTCTCACGTTCGCTGAGGACATAGTCCTCGCACACAGCCCACCACCGCACCGCGCAGAAGCCAAAGGTGCTCCAGATTAGTTCCTCGTCCACGTAGCTGTCGTGAAGAAACAGATGCATTTCTTCAAAGAAGCTCATGACTTGTTCTCGAAGCTTGCCGTCGGGGCTGGTGGCGAGGAGATGCTTGGCCAGCGAGCCACGGTTTCTTTTCATCTGGTCGCTGTTAAAGCGCTCCAAGAATGTCAAATGCAGCCTCATCTTTAGAGTAGTCTTACGAACTGCCCGTACGATGTCTTCCGGCACAGCGATTCCAGGCGATGACTCCCGCTTTATCTCGGATCGTTCGAGAATTTGTGTGAGCCGATCAGCATCCCCGTCCTCGAATGCTTGATTTGCCTCCGCCATCAGGCTTTCCCGCCTGCAGCGATCTGCCTCATGCGAGGTCAAGTCCGGATGAACCCGCTTGGCAACCTCGCGGAACAAACTCTTGAGGGCAACCCTGTGTTGATTGCGAGCGCTGTCAAACGGTCCAAACCGATACATGGCATTCATCTGCTACTGAACTGGCATACGACACAAGTCCCGCCGAAACCATAGCCGAGTGGTGTCATCGTGAGAGGCGGCCGTCTCCGGGAGATTCTTCATGGTGTTTTCCCGAAGATCGAATTCCGCCCATGTGCAGACGAGGACCCCAAGCAGCACGGGCATCCACTGCCCGGTTCAAGTCCTTTAGATCACAAGTTCCCGTCCCCAGTCGTAAGTTCTTGGAGCGCGCGGATCAGTCCACCCCGCAGTTTCCCCAAATTCTGCTCCGTCACAATCCCAATTTGTTTCTGGACATGCTCGGTCATGTCCTTCTGCTTTTCATCTATTTCGCTTAAGACCTTTTGGACAATACTGCCGTGAAGGGCAACGGCGGATTTCTCCAGTTGCGCTTGGAGGTGAGTGTTGGCTTCCGCCAGTGCGCTGGCAGAGCGTTGTTCTAATTGATCACCCAAATCTTTGAGAACCCCTTGAATGCGTTCCTGCGCCCTCTCCGCCATTTCATCGATTTGGGTTGAAAGCGAACTGAGAGCAGTTTTCATAACGGCTGTGATCATATGCTCTGTCCGGGAGCGGCACTGCTGTAATAACTGCTCCTCCAACACGGATACATCTTGGGTGATCTCATTGCGCAGACTTTCCAAGGTTTCTAGTTGTATCTGCTCTGCCTGGCTTGTTATCCTCTCGACCAACCGCGCACAGGCGGTCTCCTCTTCTTTTTGGGCTGCGGCTGAGATCACTTCCCTAAATACTTCTGCTAATCGATCCGTCATAGGCAAACTCTCACCTTTCACGTCATGCGGTTGCTGCCGGCGGCTGTCTTGTACTGCGTGCAGCCCCAGCGGAGTGTGCGGCTGTGCTGGTAACGTTACTGCGGCAGCAGGGGTTCCGGTTGGGGTGTGCGCCGCCGCCCCATCGGAATCTTCTGAGGAGGACACCCGAGGAGCCGATCTTATGCTTTGTATAGCGGCCAGTCGCTCTTTGGTGAGATCAGGGTGCATGGTTCTCGTAGCACTACGCTCGTGAGTTCTTTGACCAACAGCTTCCGATTCCGAATCCACGGAAGCTTGATGAATTTCAAGAGAGGCGGGAGCCGTTGTCTGAATTGGGATCTCCTGCTTCTGACAATCTCTTGACGGGGAGGAGAGTTCGAAGAGATTTCTCGCGTCCCCGAGCTCGACAGCAAACTCAAAGTTCCCTTCGGCATTACGACGTGTATCGGCCCAGATTACTTCTCCTCCATCTGCTCTTCCCGTCGAAGGAACTTCGATCCACAACATCTGGTGCAGCTTGAAAGGATGTTGCGTTACTCCCCGTTCGGGTGGGGTTATGCATTCTAGTTTCGCACCACGCCGATTAAAGAAAATTGTGCGAGCGGTGTATATTTCGGCATCGCCAGATGAGTTCCGAATGGTGATCTGAACAGGAATCTGAGTGGCAACCCAAAGCCTGTCAGGCGATAGCTTGTCTTGGTTCATGTCGCTCAAACCGTGATCGTCATCGCCGGCATTGCGCCGCGGTTTGTGAATGATCTCCTTCACCTGCTCTAACTTCATTGAGTAACTCCCCTCCGAGACCGCAGTTGCGTCTACGACCGTTTCGTCACACTTGCCACAGAGCAACTATATTCTTTTTTGGCGGAGAACGATTGGGCGAATTGAACGGAAAAAATCGAATGAACCTAAAATGCTACAGATGAAGTCTCGCGCACGAGCAACCGCCAAACGACGTGCGGCGAAGAACCGCAACCGGAGGGCGTAACCACGTGGTTGGTTAACGGCGCCGTCGTAACCGGTAAGGGCGAACACCCTGGGAAGGACCTGGAAGGGGAGGCGGCGGTATCGCTTTCTTTCTCCTCCGCAACCGGTTTGCCAGATCCTCGAGTTGTTGCAGAGGAACGTCCACAAACTGTGCAACAATAAACGACGCCACAACCATCCCGAGCAACAGGAAATCGATTTTGCTCCAGTCGAGATACCGACTCAGGAAGTGAAGTAGCGCTCTGTGAACGGGGTCCACAAGCTGATGTGCCAGTTCTATGATCTTGAGAAATGCCTTCCCTGGCTTGTAGTCCAGGAACGGCAAGGAGAATATTGTCAGGCAGGAAAGGACGAATGCAGCGAGCGCGGTCCGAACTGCGCCTCGCAACAAAGCCACTGGAGTGTACAAGGTTACACCCAGCAAGAAGCGAAGTTGCGGGAGAAGGAGTGGCTCCTTCTTCTCACCTGAGGCATCATCGCTTGGTGGCCCCGACGGGACAGTTGATGTCAACCGGGGAGCAGCCTCGAGCCGCATGGCGGGGATCGTTCCGGAGTTGAGTGGCCGCACCCGGGCCGGATCGATTTTCTCTGTGGGCGGATATTCCAGCTGCAATATGCACAAATCTCCCAGTAATTCTTGGGCGCTGGAATAGCCAAAATCACAGTTGGTCTGGAGGCATTTCAGTATCAACTGCTCTAAAGCCTTCGGGACATCCCGGCCCGCAGACTGCATGTGAGGGGCAGCCGAATTAGAGGTGTCAACGCCGACTCCGCTGCAGGCAAAGGGAGGGTGGCCAGTGGCCATCTCGTAGAGAATTATCCCGAGCGAGTAAACGTCTGTACGCCTATTCAATTCTGTTCTGATGTTGGCCTCAAGGCGGGCGCCGTTAGAACTGTTTGGGATTGCCTTTCCGATTTCTGCCGTACAGTCGAGAATCTTGACCCCGCCGCGGTTCGTTACCACGATGTTCTCTGATTTCAGGTTCTTATTAAAAACGTCCTTTTCATGAGCCGCACAGAGCGTGTCGGCGATCTGGATCGCGATGTCCAAGACTTGAGCAAGCGGCAGCGGGCGACCACCAATTATGTCTTTCAGTATTTTTCCTTGGGTGAGTTCCATTACGAGGTAGCGCGAGCTCTCGCTCTTTCTATTCCAAACTCGCGGGCGCATTGCGTGGTCTTGTCGCTGCAAAAAGGAAGGTGTATTATAGGGTTTTTCGCAGTAGATTGCAATTCAGTGTTCGTTGCGTGAAAGCCGGCTCGATCACCTCACACTCCTGGCACAGCACTCGCAGTAGCTAAAGCGCACATCGGAAGAGCCTGACTGAAAAAGCAGTCGTTGCGCGTTTTCAATCGAGCGCTTTGGGAGACAGTTCACACATGCGTGGTGTCCTCGAATGAGGGCACTACCGCCCGTTCCTCCTCTTTCGTCCCCCCTTCGTGTTCCGACGATAACCCCAGTGTGAGGAGATCAAATGAAAAACGCCACTTTGCTGGTTGCGATTCTGGTGATCAGCGTCCGCTGGCTCCTTGCTGCCCCGCCGGTTGGCCCGCAGATCGCGCTGCTAAATTCCGATATCAATACGAAGAACTACTTTGCCTTGCACTATGCGTATTGCGACCCAGATAGTGACAACGCCAATGCTCTTGGCGGCTGGGAGTTCAGGCGCTACTTCCTGGGGTGGCGATTCGTGCTTGAGCACGAGCTAAATCTGATCCAGGGTACAGGCTACAATGTCATCCACGATAGCGATGTCACCGCGAGCGGCTTGGCTCCTTACAGAGTGTTGATCCTGGCCAATAATGCAAGCCTGTCCGAGGACCAGACCAAGGTGATTCGGGAATGGGTCATAAGAGGGGGACGGCTGCTGGCCACTTTCGGCAGCGGGTATAAAGGAGTCCTCACTGATCCGCGGCAGGCAGACCTCTTGAAGCTTCAGGAAGGTGGCACCGGCGGGTTGCACCAACTCTGGCACGATCCGCTCTCAATGGTGGTCACCACTCAAGCACTCGCCCAATCCCTTCGCCACGTGACAAACCCTTCGAACGCCAACAACCCCGATTATGGTGGAGCCGTCGAGGTGATGATTACGAGACCGGCGGGACCTACGGACCCAAGTGCGGTTCCTACTGTTCCGAGCCTCTCAGGCGCTCGCTTTCTGCTGAAATACGGGTCTAACGGCAACGTCTTGATACAGCGACCGGAGAATAATCCGGGTGTTTACGGCTTTCTGATTTTCAAAAATAATCTGGACCAATTCGGTCTCAACATTTACGAGCCTGGCAATGCAGTCAATCCCAACAACGACATCAACTGGAAGCGGCCGATACCGGCTATTCTGGCGAACCGGGCGGGAAAAGGCTTAGTTGTTTACTACGCATTTGCGCCCGAGCTTCTGGTATCCTTGGAATTTGATCTGGCGGGCCATTGTTCGGGAGAGGCCGCCGATGCCAATTGCACAAATCTCAAGTACATGTGTACGACAGACGCCAACTATGCGTACCTAAACCCCTCCGCTCTTTCTCCGGGCGATTCTCCCAATGCCGGGCCCGCACCTACGCCGGCGAATAATCTTTTTTTCAATCGGAGCACCGAGCTGAGACCGTTGATGAAGCAGACAGTGCTTTATTTGCTCAATAGTCCGTGAACCGCTGAATTAGGCGGCACACCCAAATTGTTGCCTATTCAGCGATTCTAATCGTTTAGAACCGCCAGCTCCGTGAAAGGTAAGTAGCTTGCGCAGGAAAGTCATTTATCCCCACAAAAGCCTGCGGCATATGCCCTTTGTTAAGAGTTTCTTGTTCCAGGGTCTGGCCGTCGCCGCTCTGGCCGACACCCTGTTACTTTGGCAGATGCCCCGGATTCTCCAATGGCATTCGCAAGTGATCCAGACTTTTCTGGATTGGGCAAGAGTCCCTTGGCAAATGGGGAGAGAAATCACGCTTGTGCCTGGAATCACTGCCAGGCTGCTACAGACGAGCTATCTAAATTATCAGGAGTACCCGTATTATCCCTGGGCTTTTCTGGGAGGCGCGATCGCTGTGTTCCTAATCGGATACCGGTTGTGGCCGACGCCCATAAGGCCGCTGGTCTTCCTTCTGCCGGCGAGTCTTGCAATAACTTTAATTTACCTGGAAATCGTTTCCCCACTTGTTCCTTATACCCCGGAGGACTTCTGCTCCATTTGGTACCACGGCGAGGCTTATATTTGGCTACTTATTCCATGGATCTTCGCCGTGAGCTTCTTCACTTTGGCCGTGCCGTTTGTTATGAAAATCGGTTGGCTACCGCTGCTAATTTCCTACGCTTTCCTGTGGTCAGCGGTCCGGCTGACATTGGCTCTGACCACCTTTCATTACTTTGGGCCCATCTGGATGCCTTTCACTTATTTCATATTCGGCTTCTTAGCTGATTTCATGTACATTGTGACGTTCTACTCGCTGGCTTTGGACCGGGCGGCTAGGTGGCTGGCAACTCGAAGGGAGATTTGGCAATGATCTTCGTGGCCAGAGCAATTGCATTGGTAGTCACGGTGGTGATGGTGACTTATATGCTCCGTCACTTTGCCTTTGCCCTAAACCGTCTGTTCCGCCATCAAAGAATGAATTATACGGATCTGGCCGGCTTTCACCTTCCCTCTGTTTCCATTCTGATCCCAATGCACAACGAGGAGGACGTGGCTCCGGATGTGCTGGAGGCTCTGCTGGAAGCAGACTACCCGCACGATCCGGAACGCTTCGAGATCATCCCCATCAATGACCATTCGACCGATCGCACCGGAGAAATTCTAGATGCGTACGCTCTGCATAATCCGCTGATCAAGCCCTTGCACCGGCAAAACGGAGAGCGCGGCAAATCTCCAACACTGAGAGAAGCTACCAAAATCGCCAGGGGAGAAGTGCTGGTAATTTTTGATGCCGACTATGTTCCCGGCAGAGCGATGTTGAAATTTCTGGCTGCTCCATTTGCCGACCCGGAGGTGGGGGCCGTAATGGGGCGTGTGGTGCCTCACAATGTCGGATCATCGTTGCTGACCAGACTCATGGACTTAGAACGCGCCGGAGGATACCAGATCAATCAGCAAGCTCGCTACAACCTGAACTTGCTCCCGCAGTACGGGGGTACCGCGGGCGGCGTTCGACGGGTTGCGCTCGAGGCCGCTGGTGAGTGGGATAGCAGCTCACTGACGGAGGACACTGAATTGACAGTGCGGTTGGCGATTCTCGGTTGGAAGGTTGCTTATATCAACCGCGCTGAGTGTTATGAGGAAGTACCGGAGAACTGGGATGTGCGCCGCAAGCAGATCGAGCGTTGGGCCATTGGCCACACGGAATGTTTTCATCGCTATCTCGGGAAAATGCTTCGTTCGCCCTGCCTGAGTTGGAAAGCCAAGGTGGATGGAGTCCTGCTTCTGGGTGTATATCTCACGGCGCCGCTGATCGTGCTAGGGCTGTTGGCATGCGTAGTACTCTTTTTTGGCGGGCAAACGTATCTCCCCGCCTTGACCGCCTTCTTTATCGCAAGCACGGCCTACAACTGCTTGGGTAATTTTGCCTCTTTCTTCGAAATCGGCACTAGTGTGGTTCTGGACGGAGGTCAGCAGCGGGTTCGTTTATTGAGCCTCAATATTGCTAACTCCATCTTCAGCACGGCGACGGTCACGCTTGCTCTCGCCAAATATTACGGACGTCGGTTTTTCGGCCGACCTCTTCCTCCCTGGAGTAAGACGAAGCGATTTCGTAATGGGAACGGAAATGGAAATGGCAATGGTAACGGCAGCGGCACCTCGGATCCTACATCGAGAGAACGCGGCCTGAAATTCATCTTGGCGAGAAACACTCTAAGAAAGTCTGTCACCTCTTGATATTGGTGGAATCTTCTTGATCCTGGTACTTTTACTCCTCTTCCTGGCACTGCTGGGACTAAATTTCTATTTTGGCGTTCGCGAATGGTGGCATCCCAAGGATAGCGCGCCCCTTCCCGTGGATGTGGAATACGTGCGAGTCGAAAACTACTTCGGGAAGTCCTTTCGCACCAAGATGCAGGAATGGTTGCAGACGGCCTCCCCGGTCGAAACAACAAAGCCATGCGAGCCCCCCATGAAATCCCTACTGGAAAAACCGAATCACGAGAGAATCCTGATCTTGACGGGCGGGTTGTTGAGCGGCGATGGCCATGAGGCATTGGTCTATTGTGAAGGCGACTTGCAACTCTCCGACCACTGCTCGCTCCATCGCGAGGTGTACTGTCGAGGCAACCTAAACAGTGGAACCGGTGTGCAATTCCAAGCCCTTGCGGCAGATGGGGAAATCATTCTAGGGCCCGAGAACGATGTGTCGAGATGGGTGGATGCACATCGTAAGATCCTGCTGGGGAGGGGTACGGTGATCCACAGCCGAGTGAGTTCCTCGGAATCAATAGAACTGGAAGAGCAAGTCGCTGCGCAATCTCTGTATGCCTCGGTGGTTTTTACGACAGGATATCGACCCTGTGAGCCGGCGGACATTGCAGCGCAGATGGAAGATTCCATAGAAGAAACTCCGGACGGAGTTGGCCAGCACGCATCGCCCTTCCCAGAGGATTGCTCCGTTTCACAGCTGGCTGCTGATACTTGGCTGGTTCGCGGCGACCTGCATTTGCCCGAAGGCAAACGAGTGGCAACCAATATAATCGTCCGCGGTGCCCTTACCACCGGTCCTGATTGCGAATTTTGGGGGGATGTAAAAGCGGACCGCGCTGAGCTGGGTTTGCGCAACAGAGTTCATGGAAATCTCGTTTCCGGTGGCGGTATCGCGATCGGCGAATCCGGGTGGGTGGGCAAGAGTATCGCAGCGGAAACCGATATCTTGCTCCACTCCGGCGTGCGTGTAGGGACGCCAGCGATCCTGGCGGCAGTCAGCGCCGGGAAGGAAGTGAAGATGGAAGCTGACGTTGCCGTCTATGGCAAGGTGACAGGAGGCCAAGCCGTAAAATCGGTCGGCAAGATTGACGCTGATTGCGATGTGAAACCGCGGGCGAAGAAGAGATGGTTCGCTGTGACTGTTCTTCTGGCGCTGGTCATCTGCCAACTTCGGATGCCCGTATTTGCCCAGGCCGAGCGGCAGCTCCCCTTTACGCAACCGCAGGAGAACTCGAGTGCTCGAGCGGCCAACCCATCGGACCCAGCGCTGGGGGACCCGACCGGCAACTATCGGTTTCGCCTTGAGGCCGGCGGTTTTGACAATGCCGTCAGCAACAGGTTCGGCCAATGGTGGGGCGGCCTCATATCGCTCTCATACAAACCGTCGAACCGCGTCACTACGTCCGCCAGTCTCATCTCGCAAACTCGCCCGGCGGGAACTGAGCAACTCGTGACCTTGGATACAGTTATTGACTGGTCGAAATGGTTTTATACGCAGATAGGCGTGAGCGGTGGTGGAGCAGACGATCCAGCAGCTTTCTTCCCGCGCTACCGCTATGATATCAACGGCTTCTTCAAAGTTCCAGGAAAGCCGGCGCTGGTTCTCGACGGCGGTTACACTCGCCTGCAATTTGGAGCTCCCGTCGGTGGTCGCATCTCAAGAATGGGTGCCATTTATTATTGGCGGAAGTTTGTTTTCCAGGGAAATTTAAACTTCAACAATGTGCGTCCTGGCAACCATAAATCGAAGTCCGTCTCGGGTGCTGTTCAATATGGGCAGGAAGGCCATTATTGGATAGGCCTCACGATGGGTGGAGGGCGGGAAGCGTGGCAGACTCTGACTCTGACCCCTCAGGACGTTCAATTTACCAGTTACAGTACTTCAGTTTTCCTCCGGAAGTGGTTTACACCTCGTCATGGCATGGCGTTTTCTTACAATTACGCGGTCAAGCGAGCTGCCTATAGAATCAATGGGGTGGATGTAAGATTCTTCGTAGATTTCTGAACAGCCTTTCGGAGAAGCCCATGTTCATCATGCTTCTCATCACTTAACGCACGAGTGATCACAACTCGCGACTGAGATACCGGTCAATTTAGCTGTTCTTGAAATTCGGCTCGCTCTTTCTCGCTGCCATGAGGGTTGGGCGCGGCCCGGCATGACGGTGAAGCGCGCTGGGATGTTTCTTGGAAAACTGCGATCGAACTCTTCGGCAACTACCCAATGACACTCGCACACGATGGCTTCCAATCTCCGCCGGTCCACGATCTTAATATTGTTGTATTGATACTCTATGAGTCCGCCCTGGCGGAAACGAATCGCCGCTTTGGTCACTTCCGAACGGGGAGCGCCCAGTATCCGGCCCATGAATTCTTGGGTCATGGGAAATTCTTTGGAGCCGATCCGATCATGAATAGTCAAGAGCAGCCGGGCGAGCCGCCTTTTCAGCAAGTGGACACGGTTGCAAGCCGCGGATTGAGAGGTCATCAATATCTGGCATCGGATGTAATCCAATATTTTTCTTTGGAATATTCCGTCTCGCTGGAATTCAGCTAAAAATGCATCTGCCTTCATACGCAAAGCGCTGCCAGTGATCTCGACGACAGCCTCGTGAAAAGAGCTCCGGCCACCCAAGGCAATGTAAGTTCCAAGCAGTCCCGGGTTCCCAACGACCCCGACCTCGACGCTCTTGCCATCCTCCAAATAGGTGAGTAACGAGATTAAGGATTGCTCTGGGAAATAAACGTATCGCATTGGGCCATCGCATTCGTACAGAATTTCATTCTGGCGCAATGTGACCTGTTCCAGGCTGGGAAGCAGGCGCAGATAGTCCCGGGTGGGAAGAGCGACGAGCAGGCGATTGTCGGGCAAACGGAATTTCGGTGGAGGGAAAGCGAACTCCATGGCGTCATCCTTCCTATGTAAATCTCACGAGTAGTTGCCATGTTGCATTCTGCTTCTATATTCTGCCAGTTTTTCCGATCCAACAGCAATATCCCATAGTACTTTGGTCCCAAATTCGTACCAGGACAGACGAACTTCGTTTCCCCGAGCCTCGGCAAACGTTTCTCGGGCCAATTATAAATGCCACTCTGCAAAGCAATGTTCTTGACGGATCAAACCCGAGATATTCTCTCTGGGCTCGCAGCACAGCGAGAACCAGAGTAATTGGCTTGTCTGATTTAGGCGGTAGTCTCCGCGAATTGTCGAAGTCTTGAGCAACGGCTGTCAAGGCACCGTCAGATGGGTCCTGCAAAATTCGCGCAAGACTATCGGATTTTCTGGAAATGCGCTGAAAACAAAACATGTTACTCCATCGTCGCCCGGAATCCTGCCCGCATTTCATATTTGGTGGGCTGCTTGCAAGTATATGGGTATATGAAGCCAACGGACCCTGCCAGCATCTTGAACTTTGAATTGCCTAGGAATCGACTTCTACGAGGTCTACCCAGAACTGAGTTGGTTCGTTTGCTTCGCAATGTGGAGCCCGTTTCACTGGTACAGAATGACGTCCTATACGAACGCGGTGCCCGGATTCGATACGTCTTCTTCTTGGAGCAAAGCGTGGTCTCGCTGCTGGCGACTCTGAGCGATGGCACGAACGTTGAAGTGGCCGTACTCGGGAGTCGAGGCTTTTTAGGGGTTCCCCTCGCACTTGGCGGCCAATCCTCTCAGCATATGGCTATTGTCCAGATCGCTGGCAACGCGCTAAGAATGAAAGCCGAGACCTTCTTGACCGAATTTGAGCGTGGTGGCATTTTCCGAAAATTACTGCTGAACTATTCCCAATCCTTAATTCTAACCATCTCGGAAACCGCAGTTTGCAACGACCGCCACCCGCTGGACAAGAGGCTTGCCCGTCTCCTACTAACAATCCATGATGAATTCGGTTCTGCGGAATTTCCTACCACTGATCAGTTTCTAAGCGGCACGTTGATTGCCGCGCCTGCAGAAATTGCAAATGCAGCGGCTCTTTTCCACCGCGACAGATTGATTGACTATACGGGCGGCACCGTTAGAATCCTTGACCGGCGAGGCCTTGAGGCAAACGCTTGCCAATGTTATCGGAAACTCAACAGAGCGTGTGACAGCGTCCTCATTCAGTAGTTAGTCGATGAAAAATGTCTTCTAGACCTTGCTTTGCCATGCGATTCACGTGACCAGGCCTTACTATGGCGCTCCAAGTTTGCCACCGTGTGAGTGCACTAGGTGATACGCGGCCCGGCCGCGTACGGGCATCTCAGTAGAAAACGTGAACCGTGGGGCGTACACTGTCTTCGCTACAGGCAAGGTGAAACTCGTGGCTATAAAGTTGGTATTGATGAATCCGTGGACCGGACATAGCATAAGGAACGCAGGTATGACGGACACAGCAGATAAGAGGTCCGCACAACGGTTCGCGATAACGTTGCCAGGAACCCTAATACTGAATGAGTTGCGTGGAGACGAAATCACATTCAAGACAAGAGACATCAGCTCTAGCGGAGTATATCTTGAATTTGGCACCCCTGTGAGCGTTGGATCATCCTTGCAGTTTGTTCTGACTTTCCCGCCAGAGATTACGAATGGTAACCCTCTCCGTGTGGAGTGCAAAGGAAACGTGATACGTGTCGAGAAGCACGGCGCGGACGGCACAGTTATCGGAGCAGCCGCCACCATCGAGCGATACCAAATTCTGAGGCAATAGTCGTCCAGCAATCGTATCAGTACGGTCATGCTATGACGGTATATTTTTTTTCTGTCTGAAGCTTTCAATCATTCTGTCAATGGCGATCTTGTGGCGCTTAGCAACATCCTCGCCAGCGGCGATCCACTCTTCGTCCGAAATTGCCTTAAAGACATCCACCACATCCTTGTCAAACTGGCTGCCGCTATACCGAATGATTTCTGTGCGCGCTTCGGCTGTACTGCGGGGCGAGCAATAGGGGCGGCCAGCGGTGATCACGTCGAAGGTGTCGGCCACAGCGAAAATCCGAGCTTCTATTGGAATAGAGTCTCGTTTTAGGTGCAAGGGGTATCCCTCACCGTCAATCCTTTCGTGATGAAGGAGGGCGACCCTTGCAGCCTGCTGGAGATGCGGGATACGTGAGAGAACCTGGTAGCCAAAGATGGAGTGATGTTGAACGATCCGAAATTCTGGAGCTGTTAGTCTGGCCGGTTTTAGCAAGATGGCGTCCGGGATGGCAATTTTGCCGATATCATGCAGCAGGGCGCCGTAGCTCAAATGTTTCATCAGAGCACTGCTGTAGCCACACCTTTCGGCCAACAACAGAGTGAATTTCTGCACCCTCAGCGAGTGTAGGTCGCGTTGGTGTTCCCGCGCGTCTAGCGCGGCTGCCAGCATTGCCAGTCCGGGCCTCTGCATTTCTCCCGCCCGCTGTAAGGCACTATGCAGATGCTCAGCGCGGTCGTGAAGAGTTTGTTCGACCAGCGTCTGGAATATTTCCTGCTCGATTACCGATAGCTGCTTTTCTAATGAGCGCTCCACATCAGCAACCAATTCCTCGCATGTGAACGGTTTGTGAATGCAGTCATAAGCCCCTATTTTCATTGCCTCGATCTCCAGGACCGAATCGAGAGGATCGCTTAGCATCAGGAACGCTGCTTGTGGATTTGTGCGCAGACCCCGGCGTAAGAGTTGAACACCGGTCATTCCTGTAAGCCGCAGAGAGCAAAGGACCACATCGAACTGCGATTCTCGGAGAAGCTCCAAGGCTACAGTTGCTCTCGTTGCAGTTACACAGTGATAGCGAGGCGGAGGGAAACAGGATTGAATTGTCGCGACAACGTCATGGTTTGCATCGATGACCAACAGTTCAATGGGATTTGGGAAATTTTCCATAATGCCGCTCTCAAATCGAGGGCTTAGGTTCGTGACTGCTAGCAAAGAGCAAAGTCATTGCCAAGAGATTCCCAACAGCTCAGATTTCGCAAGTGCCTGGATAAACGACGACTTCAAGACTATTGACCAGAGGAATGGTTAACTAAGTCCCCAACAAATGGCCAATTTCTTGTCAGTTCGCGCCGGGAGTTTGACATAGAGCGTAGATAGGGCGGCGAAACCGGCGTTCTCCGTGGCATCGCTGAACACTCTTACATGGAAAGATTCTTCAAGACCGGAAGTGACTCGTCCAGGCCAGATAATGAACATGCCTACATTGGGTGCACATCGATCTGGCTCTTGCGTGGTATCAATTTGGTAAACAAAGAGCAACTTGACAGTACCTTTAGCCTATTGACCCAGAACAACCCTCTGGCTCACTCTGCTTAACGTAATCATTAGCTTCTGTTCAGAGCAAACCTCGGAAAATCGAGGTACGCAGAGCCACGGGACCGAGTTAGAAAATGAGTTAGCTCAGCCAAGCCGGCAGAAGAAACTCTGGCGGCTCTTGCTTTGGAGGTTCCATGTCTAGAGAAATGAGGGAAGACACTCGCATAACAAGTTCAATCATGGAGATAGAAACTGCGATGGATCGTGTTCGTGCGGCACGTAGCGCTCTCGATACTTACTACAGACGTGGAGGCGCAGAGGCTTACGATCCCGCCGAGCACAGACGATTGTGGCACCCGATCGTCAAAGCCACTGAGGAGTATATTGCCTGCCCTCGTAACAAAGCTTCTCAAATAACCATTCGCGTACTTTTTGTGTCGATACGATTCAGTCGTCAACTGAAAAAATAAAAAACAGAAACTTTTTCTGAGGAGGCATGGTCAATAGATCGCCCGGCGATAATCTGCCATGCTGTTATTCGTTTTCAGCCAAACGCGCATAAATTTCAACGTGGCGGTGCCCGGAGGCCTTTCATAAGTGCCTTGGCACGTCACGACGGCCGCGTTGCAAGAAGTGAACTCGACGTACAACATGCGGGAGAAACTGTCAAGGGCGGAGAAAAACTAGGCCAGCGGGGCGAAGCAAAATTAGAAACCACTTCTGATGGTGGAAGGGTAGGATTGGTAGGATCGCCAGGGGTGGCTGGAGCGGGGGCCTGCGCCGCCGTTTAGGCGGCGCGTTTAGGCCGGAGCGGAAGGCACCCCTGCCGATCGCGGCGACGTGCGGGGCGGGGTTCAGTTCTGGATTTGTGATCGACTCACCGGCTTGGCGGGTCTGCTCCTCTTGCTTTCTTTTAGCCGGCAGCTCTCCCCATTCATCTCCAGGATGTGAACGTGATGGGTCAGCCGGTTCATTTCCGGGAGGATATCTAGGCGCGTATTGGGCACGTTCCTTCGCAGCTTAACCTCCTTCAGAATGCCCTCGAAGAAGTTCCCGATTTTCTGAATACCTTGCTTCCCACGCGCGCGACGAGACCACCAAGCCAATTGCACGGCCACCCGATTGGTAAGCATCAGGGGCGCTCCATAGAACTGAGCCTGCGTGATGAGAAATTTATCAAAAAGCTCGTCCACCTCTGCGTTCACCCCTGGCCATGTATCGTAGTAGGCCCGGAGGTCCTCCGGTAGGCTCTCCCTGAATCGTTGTAAAAAATCTCTATCGAGTGTCCCCCGCAGCTTCTCTGCCTCTTGTGGATCAGTCGGCCAATGGAGATCGTCCCAATCAACAATCACAGCTTGTGCTCTCTCCGCCGGTTTGTCCGGGGGAAGTTGCTTCTTTATTCTTGCTTGCTTCGATTTGCCTCCATACGGCTTCGGGCAAGCCTTCAAAATATCTCTATAATTGATTGACATTTTCTGCCACCTTCGGGTTCTTCGGTGCTTTTCAGTGCGGTTCCATGCGCGTAGCATAACATAATACTTGAAGAACTTGCCTTGCAAGTTTTATAATGCAGTTCATGGAACTACAGATCACCCCGGCAGTACGCCGATTCTATAAGCAGCTCGCCAGCGTGGGTGGTAAGGCTAGGGCGGCTAAATACGATCACAACACGCTGAGCGAATGGGCGAAGCTTGGTGGACGACCTCGAAAGAAAGCTGCCCAAGTGAAACGCGAGCAGACCACCGTGGCACGGCGCACCGTCGTGGTTTCGAGTGGTCATTGACAATCGGAGAGGATGGAAAATAATGGCAAAAAAGGAAGTGAAGAAAGTGCGCGGGATTTACGAGAAGGTCCCCGGCTCGGGTGTTTGGTGGACCAGACATCACGATGCCCACGGGCGATTGCGCCGTGAAAAGGCAGGCACACCCGGAATGGCGGTGAAACTCTATCAAAAACGAAAGGTGCAAGCCTTGCAGAGAAAGAAATTGCCGGAGACGCTCCGCCGTCGGGAAGTGTTGCTCAGTGAGTTACTCGCGGATGCTGCCGAACATATTCGGCAACACTACCACGGCCAACGGCTCGGAGCGGACAAAAAAGACTATCGCTATGCAACCCTGAAAGGCGCACTAGGCAGCCATCCGGCGGAATCCGTGACGGCTCAGGAGATTGAACGGGCGCTTTCCAGGCTCGCCACAGCTCGCAAATGGGAACCTGCGTCATTTAACCGCCACAAGGCTTTTCTCTCTCTCGCCTATCGGCTCGGAATTGAAGGCGAAAAGGTTCAATCAAATCCTATTCGCCTTGTCCACCGTCGCCGTGAGAATAACGGGCGCATCCGATGGCTTACCGCCGATGAAGAAAAAAAACTTCGCGCTGTCATTCAGTCGAACTATCCGGGTGAACTATCCGCGTTCGCTCTCGCTCTGCATACCGGTATGCGCCGCAGTGAGCAATACGGGTTGACGTGGGATTGTGTGGATTTCGTGCGCCGCCAGATTACGATTCCGCGAAGCAAGAACGGCGGCATCCGATATATACCGCTAGACAACACCGCCGTGGAAGCCCTACTCGCCCTTCGCAAGCGAGGCAATGGAAGCGGGCCGGTTATGGTGTCGGCAGAATCGGGACACGGCCATGTGGCTGGACAACCGCTCAAGACGCCGCGAGAATGGTTTGCTACGGTCTGCGAGGAGGCCGGTATCTCGGATTTCACTTGGCATTGTCTCCGGCATACCTTCGCCAGCCGGTTGGTTATGGCCGGAGTTGGGCTGCGAACCGTGCAAGAGCTAATGGGGCACAAGACGATTGCCATGACGTGCCGATACGCTCACCTTGCGCCTCAGCACCAATTGGACGCGGTGAGCAAGTTGGACGGTTGGGGCCGGGAGTCCTCAGCCGAAACTGACACCAAAACTGACACCAGCGAATTTGAGCCTGTAGAGGCTACGCCGGTTGAAAACGTTCAACCCACTCTGCAATAATGGTTTGATCTCGATGTGCGAAAGTGGCGGAATTGGCAGACGCGCCAGACTTAGGATCTGGTCCCGTAAGGGGTGGGGGTTCGAGTCCCCCCTTTCGCACCATTTAGAATTCAGTGACCGCCCGCTGCCGCTAATCCGCGCGATCTGGAACCTCGGTCCGCAGCGCACCTCGGAGATTTCTCTGTTTAACTTTGCATGTTTCAACGGACAATTGTATGCATCAGGATTCGCGCGTCGTACCGTACGCACAATGCTGATTACTGCCGCGGTTGCGGTGCCGCTCATGGCGATGGATTTCGCGTCAAAGGCACGTATTATTTTCAGCCCAAGGCCGCCATTAACAGCTTTTGGAGTTGGGTTGACTTCCACCTTACGAAGAGCGACTTTCGGCAATTACGCGTCGATGGTTTTAATACGATTATTCTCATGATCCCCCGGGGCTTATTCCAGCCGGAGATACGTCCCGTCAAATACAACCAGACTGCATTCGACGAGTTGCACCGCATCATCAACCTTGCGGATGCGCACGGGTTGAAGGTGATCTTGCGAGTCGGAAGTCACGAATACATCCCGCGTGGCGCGGCTGGTGGCCGGTGGGTCGCGGCCACGGTTCTTTCCAACAACGAGGAATGGGCGGCTTACCGCGATTTGTTCAGAGAAGTTGCCGCGCAATTGCGGCAGCACTCGAATGTGCTGGCTCTTTTCTGGACCTTTGAGGACACCGGGTATAGTCCCGACCTGTGGTTGCACCTATATTCTGACAACCTGAAAGCCTACCGCGCATGGCTGCGAACACAGCCGCTCGAGTTCTGGAACCAGCAGTGGCGCGAGCAGAACACGAGTTATGACGCCATAAAGCCGCCCGACCAAAATCGTGCGCCTCAGAATGAGAGCAAACTGCGCTCTTTCGTGCAGTTCGCAGATGCGCTACTGATGAGCCGCATGCCCGACATCTGTGCCGCTGTTCGGGCGGTGAATCCGACGTTGTTGATCAGTTTTCAACCTCGTCCTGAGATCAATTGGGGGTACGACTACTCGGCGCAATATCGCTTGCCCGGTTGTTATTCATTCGTGACAACCTGGTTTTCGCCCTACCAATCCTACCTGTTCGGAGAAGTGCAGGAAGGGCTCGATGCCCGCCGCGTAGCGTCATACGTACCATTGCATCTGAAGCGGACACGGCAGTTGGGGAAGGGACTGCCGGTCTTTGTGGACCAATTCAACTTCCGCCATTTTGGTGGCCCAGACGGAGAATCCGCACTGGCTGACGTTACTGGACGGCGCGCTCGGCTATTCCGTATGGAACTACACGGATTATTAACCTGAATGCGACGTACAACGGTTCATTTCGGTTCGGATTCGATGATTGGGAGATTTCCGAACCGCCAAATCGAGTACAGCTAAAGAAATCTGATCCGGCCGGTTATCACAACGTAGAAATCCAACCCGACGGCTGGATCCGGCAGAAGATTTCGGTGGACGAAAAGCAGGAATTTACGCTGGAGTTCCAAGGCCAGAGCTCATCATCCGGGCAGACCATTGAGGTGCAGATCAACTACGTCTTGACTGGTCAGAACGTCAACTCCTCCTTCCCGGTGTCGGATCAGAGGAAGTCATACCAATGGAATATAAGAGCGCCCACTGGTGAGAACGCTCTCACGCTGGCGTTTGCTCCCGGAAAAGCGAACTCGCCGGTGACGGTAGGACAGATAATCTTATATCCCTGGATCGACACTGGCGGATTGCATACAGTAGACGGGCAGCCTCGCACGGCCATGCGTGATGCGTTCCGGAACTTTAATCTCGTAAATGGCCGCAATAAGTGATGTCACAACCTGGAAAGATAGTTCACCTTGTGTCATTCCTCACTGGCGAAATCTCCATGCAACCGACTGGAGCACAAGTGAAACTGGGCGGCTCTGCCGCGCAGTGGTAATATGGCTTCCACCCGCTTTAACAACGCGTATGGTGCGCGATTCGTACAAAATCGCATCCCGCAGCGTATTCAATAGCATCTAATTTTTAGGCGGAATCACTACAGTATACCGGATACGCCGGTTTCCCACCGGTCTGATTGCGCTCGAACTCAATCGGAGCCGCATGCCGCAGATTTTTCATCCGAGCACCAATACGATCTCGCGCGTCACGGTCTTTGGGGCGCTGGCGATTGTGATTATTCTCCTTGCCGCAATCTGGGCGTATGTGCGCTCCTCGTTCTGGACCGGGGCCGATGTGGAGAAACAGCAGCCGGTGCAGTTTAGCCATAAACATCACGTGTCGGACGATGGAATCGATTGCCGCTACTGTCACATAACCGTGGAAACCTCGGCTTTCGCCGGCATTCCGCCGGTGAAGACCTGCATGAATTGCCACTCCGAAATTTTCCGCGACAGCGCCTATCTGGCTCCTGTTTTCGAGAGCTACCGCACGGGACGGCCGATCCGTTGGACACGCGTGCATCAGCTCGCCGATTTCGCCTACTTCCATCACGGCATTCATATCAACAAAGGCGTGGGATGTTCCACATGCCACGGTCGCGTTGACCAGATGCCACTGGTGCGGCAAGTCGTCTCGCTGCAAATGGAGTGGTGCCTCGGCTGTCACCGCCAGCCGGAGCTGTACGTGCGGCCGCGTGACAGGGTCTTCGACATGGAATGGCAATCGCCGCCCGACCAGATAGAGCAAGGCAAGAAACTGGTGCAACTTTACAAGATTCGCAGCGTAGCAGCTCTTACGAGCTGCTCTACGTGCCATCGGTGAGAATGTGGGACATCAACCGCATGAGAAAGATCCGAAGCACTCGCCCGCTGGCGCACTCGATTTAGCCGCGCTGCGACTCGAATTGTCGGGCCGCTCCGGACCGCTCTACTGGCGCGGCTTAGAAGAGTTGTCCGACACTCCGGAATTTCATGAGTTAGTAGAGAAGGAATTTCCAGCCTCACACTGGACACAAATGGACCCGGTCAGCCGTCGAGGATTTTTTCGAGTGATGGCTGCTTCGCTGGCCCTGGCGGGTCTGGCAGGATGTTCCAAGCCGGTAGAAGAAATCGTTCCGTATGTCCGCGCACCCGAAGTAGCGCCACCCGGCGTGGCGCTGTTCTTTGCCACTGCAATGACAGTGGCAGGCTCAGCAATCGGCCTGCTCGTCGAGAGCCATGAAGGACGGCCTACTAAAGTAGAGGGAAATCCCAACCATCCCGCCAGCCTGGGCGCAACGGATGTGTTCGCGCAAGCCTCCATCCTTTCGCTCTATGACCCGGACCGATCCCAAGCACTCACCTATCTCGGCGACATTCGCCCCTGGACCGCTTTAATGATTCAGGTCCAAATGCTCGCTGAGACGCAACGCATGCGGCGCGGCGCAGGACTCCGTCTCTTGACGGAGACGGTCGTTTCACCCGTCTTGGCGCAGCAAATACAAAATTTGCTGCGGCAATTTCCCGAAGCGCGCTGGCATCAGTACGAACCCGTAAACGCAGACGCCGTGCGGCAAGGCGCGATATCGGCCTTCGGTCGCTATGTCAATCCAATTTACCGGATTGAAAAAGCGGATGTGATCGTGTCGCTTGACTCCGATTTTCTTGTGAGTGAACCAGGATCAGTTCGGTACGCGCGCGAGTTCGCACGGCGCCACAGCCCGCAGCGGCCCGATTTCGGAGCCGCCATGAGCCGTCTGTATGTGGTGGAGAGCACGTTAACGAATACAGGCGCGAAAGCGGATCACCGCTTGCCGGTTCTGCCCAGCGATGTCGAAAACTTCGCGCGCGCGCTGGCCGCGGAGATTCGCGGGCAGCAGTGGCCGTCGGATGGTGTACCGTATGCGGAATTGCTGAAAGCCGCTGCGCGCGATCTGAAAGAGCATCGTGGAGCGGGCCTGGTCGTTGCGGGCAGGCATCAGCCGGCACAGGTACTCGCTTGGGCGCACGTCATCAATCAGACTCTGGGAAACATTGGGAGCACCGTTGTATTCACTGAGCCCGTCGAGGCGCAGCCGGTTGACCAACTGACTTCGTTACGCGAACTACTTTCAGATATTGACGCCGGCAAGGTGGAGTGGCTGGTGATGCTCGGCGGCAATCCCGTATACAATGTGCCGCCGGATTTGGGTTTCGGCGAGCGCCTCCAGCGCGTACCCGCGCGCATGCACCTCAGTCAGTATCCTGACGAGACCTCCGCACTCTGCCACTGGCATATTCCTGAAGCTCACTACCTAGAGGCGTGGAGCGACACTCGCGCCTTCGACGGAACTGTAACCATCGTCCAGCCCCTGATCGCGCCGCTGTGGGGCGCCAGGTCGGCTCATGAGTTTCTGGCCACTTTCGGAGATCAGCCAGACCGGCCTGGATACGAAATCGTGCGCCAGTACTGGAGGCAGCAGCACTCGGCGGAGTTCGAACGCTTCTGGCGCAAATCGCTGAACGGCGGAATTGTCGAAGGAACGGCTTTGCCGGCGGTAAATGTTCAGGCCAACGACCGGTGGGTTGCACAACAGAATGCGGTCGCAGCGTCCGCTCAAACCGACAAACTGGAAGCGCTGTTTCGGCCCGATCCGACCATCTTCGATGGCCGCTTTGCAAACAACGCCTGGTTGCAGGAGTTGCCCAAGCCAATCACGCGTCTTACCTGGGACAACGCCGCACTCGTTAGTCCGGCAACCGCGGAAAAGCTGGGTTTCAGCCACAAGGTGGGCTTCCAAGGCGGCGAGCACGGGCAGACATACGCGGATGTCGGCGAAGTCACCGTCGAAGGGAGATCAGTCCGTGCGCCTGTGTGGATTGTGCCTGGCCACGCCGACAATTGCGTGACGCTCCAGCTAGGCTACGGCCGAAAATACGCGGGGCATCTGGGCACCGCGATTGGCTACGATGCGTACGCCGTGCGATCGTCGGCGAACCAATGGTCTGCGCCTGAATGCACGCTGCGCAAAACTGGCGAAAGGATGCAGCTGGCTTGCGTGCAGTTTCACCACAGTATGGAGGGGCGCGAGCCCGTCCGCGCCGCCTCTCTTGAGAAGTTCCAGTCCGAGCCTGACTTCGCGCGCGCTCACGAAAAGGAGCCTGCAAAGACTTTTTCGCTGTACCCGCCTTACACTTACACGGAACACGCCTGGGGCATGGCGATTGATCTGAATGCCTGTGTCGGGTGCGGCGCGTGCGTTGTGGCATGCCAGGCCGAAAACAACATCCCGGTGGTCGGCAAAACTGAAGTGACGCGCGGCCGTGAGATGCACTGGCTTCGTATTGATCATTATTACAAGGGATCACTCGACCGGCCCGAGAATTTCTTTCAGCCCATTCCGTGCATGCACTGCGAGAACGCGCCTTGCGAACCGGTCTGCCCGGTTGCCGCGACGGTGCACAGCTCCGAGGGCCTCAATGACATGGTCTACAACCGCTGCATCGGCACGCGCTATTGTTCCAACAACTGCCCCTACAAAGTGCGCCGCTTCAATTTCTTCCTCTACTCTGACTGGAAGACGCCCAGCCTGATGCTGCTGCGCAATCCCGACGTGACCGTGCGCAGCCGTGGGGTGATGGAGAAATGCACCTACTGCGTGCAGCGTATCAATGCGGGCCGCATTCGCGCTCAACAGCAAGACCGCTACGTACGCGACGGCGAAGTCGTGACTGCGTGCCAGCAGGCGTGCCCCGCCGATGCGATCGTGTTCGGCAATATCAATGATCCAGAGAGCCGCGTGGCGAAGTTGAAATCCACATCGCGCAATTACAGCTTGCTCGCCGATCTCAACACTCAGCCGCGCACCACCTATCTGGCGGCGGTGACTAACCCCAACTCCGAGGTGTCCAAAGGAGAAGAATTTGGCCACTGAAGGACCTGTTCTCCCCAAACCAGCCGAGCGCCCGCGCCCGCCGGTGCTGGCGCCCGGATACACCTTCGCCTCGGTTACGGACAAGATCAGCTCGATCGTGCTGGCGCAGCCTCAGGCGATGCCTTGGATGGCTGGTTTTGGCATTGGTTTCCTGCTGGTCATGCTGCTGTTTTTCTCCATCGGCTATTTGTTCTTTGTCGGAGTGGGCATATGGGGCATCAACATTCCAGTCGCGTGGGGATTTGCCATCGCGAACTTCGTGTGGTGGATCGGGATCGGCCACGCCGGGACTCTCATCTCCGCCATTCTGCTGCTGCTCAACCAGAAGTGGCGAACTTCCATCAACCGGTTTGCGGAGGCGATGACGATCTTTGCCGTGGCTTGCGCCGGGCTTTTCCCTATCCTGCACCTTGGGCGGCCGTGGTTCTTCTACTGGTTGTTCCCATATCCGGGGACATTCCAGGTGTGGCCACAGTTCCGCAGCCCTCTGGTGTGGGACGTATTCGCAGTTTCCACCTACTTCACCGTTTCATTGATCTTCTGGTACGCGGGCTTGATGCCGGATTTTGCCACGTTGCGCGACCGCGCCCTCACTCGGACCAAACGGATTATCTATGGCATGTTGGCGCTGGGTTGGCGCGGCTCGGTGGTGCACTGGGAACGCTATGAAATGATGTACCTGCTGCTGGCGGGCCTGGCGACGCCGCTGGTCGTTTCGGTTCACACCATCGTCAGCTTTGATTTCGCCACCAGCATCTTGCCTGGTTGGCATTCAACTATCTTCCCTCCTTATTTCGTGGCGGGCGCGATCTACTCGGGGTTCGCGATGGTACTCACGATCGCTATTCCGCTTCGAGTTGCCTACGATTTGAAGGATTTCATCACCATGAGGCACCTCGACAATTGCGCCAAGGTAATGCTCGCTACGGGGCTGATTGTGGCTTATGGTTACGCCGCGGAAACGTTTATGGGTTGGTATAGCGGGAACCTTCACGAAAAATTCATGCTAGTGAACCGCGCGTTCGGTCCCTATTGGTTTGTTTTTTGGGGATTGATATTGTGCAACGTCATTGTGCCGCAAGCTCTGTGGCTGCGACGCGTCCGCCAGAGCGTGCCGCTGCTATTCCTTCTCTCGCTGGTGATCAACTTGGGGATGTGGCTGGAGCGCGTCATGATCGTGATCACCTCGCTGCACCGCGACTTCCTGCCGACTTCGTGGGGAATGTACGCGCCGACGCGCTGGGACTGGGCGGTTCTGTTCGGCACCATCGGATTGTTCGTAGCACTGATGTTCCTGTTCATCCGGTTCCTACCCGTGATCTCGATCTTTGAGATGCGCGCGCTGGTGGAAGAAACCTCCGGGGGTAGCGACTGATGCACCGCAAGCACAGGCCGGCTACTTACGGGTTGCTCGCGGAGTTCGAGTCGCCGGAAGCACTGCACAACGCGGCCATACGGGCGCGCAGCGAAGGATACTCCTGCATGGACGCCTATACGCCGTTCCCCGTGGAAGGCATGGGAGCCATCTTCGGCTCGCATCGGAAACGGGTGTCACTGATAACGCTGATAGGTGGATTGGCTGGAGGTCTCGGTGGCTATTACATGCAGCACTGGATGTCGGCGGTGAATTATCCGCTGAACGTCGGCGGACGTCCTTTGGAAAGTATTCTGGCATTTATCCCTGTCACGTTCGAGATGGCGGTGCTGGGTGCGGCGCTCTCCGCGTTCTTGGGGATGCTGGCCCTCAACGGACTGCCTCAGCCGTATCACCCCGTTTTCAACGTTGATCAGTTTGCCATGGCTTCGCGCGACAAGTTCTTTCTGTGTATTCAGGCCATTGACCCGAAGTTCGACCAACGCGGGACCCGCGAGTTGCTGGAAGCGATGGACGCTCATGGTGTTTTCGATGTGCCTTACTAGGTTGCGACTGTTGTTTGCTGCACGGCGGAGCACTCCCGCTTTTCTGCTGGTTGTGTTGTCCATTGCGTTCTCCGCTTGCAGGCAGGACATGGCAGATCAGCCTAAGCAGAAGCCTTTGACGGCGAGTCTGTTTTTCGCCGACGGCTCCGCGCGTCAGCCGGTGGAAGGAACGGTCCCGCACGGAAGCATAGAAGACGATCATCTGAACGTCTCCCCCGATGACCCCAATTTCCCGGTTGCACTTACACCGGAACTGCTGGCGCGCGGCAAGGAGCGGTACACGATTTATTGCTCCGTCTGCCATGGCGCTCTGGGCGACGGGAACGGAATGATTGTGCGCCGCGGCTACCGCACTCCGCCGTCTTATCACATAGAAAGGTTGCGGCGAGCGCCGGTAGGGCATTTCTACGACGTGGTGACGCACGGCTTCGGATTGATGCCAGAGTACGCAACACTAATTCCGCCGCGGGACCGCTGGGCGATTGTGGCGTACGTCCGCGCCCTGCAAATCAGCCAATACGCAAACGTAGCACAGTTGCCGCCGGAACACCGCCAGCGGGTTGAATCAACCCCGAGCGGCACGCCTCCACAGGAAGGATCACGATAATGCCATCGCTCACGTACGTCCCCGGGGAAGAGATCCGCCGGATGCAGTGGAGGGCCTTCTGGGTCGGCGCAATTGCGATGGCCATCTGCATCGTCGGCGCGTTTTTCAGTCGGGTGCAGTTCTTTCAGTCGTACCTGCTTGGGTTTCTGTACTGGACGGGAATGGGACTGGGCTGCATGGCGATCATGATGCTTCACCATCTCACCAGCGGCGCGTGGGGTATGGTGATCCGCCGCCCGCTGGAGTCGGCCAGCAGGACCATTGCTCTGATGGCGCTGCTGTTCATTCCGCTGGCGTTTGGAGTGCCCTCGATTTATAGCTGGGTGAACCGGACGGGTTTGAGCCAGGAGCAACTCCAGTATCTGAACGTCCCGTTTTTCCTGATCCGTTCAGCAGTTTATTTCGCGGTCTGGCTGCTGCTGGCATTCAGATTCAGCTCATGGTCACAGCGGCAGGACACGGATAACGACGCAAGTCTGATTCGCAAAATGCGGCTCCTCAGCGGACCGGGCCTGGTGATTTACAGCTTGACTATGTCGTTGGCATCCGTGGACTGGATCATGTCGCTCGAACCGCGCTGGTATTCCACCATCTTTGGGCTGCTGGTGATCGGCGGCCAGTTGCTCTCCGCGATGGCTTTCGCAATCGTAATTCTTGTGCTGCTGGCCTCGCGCCAGCCGCTGTCGGAGATCGTGGGGCCAAGACATCTGCATGATCTGGGCAAGTTACTGCTCACGTTCGTAATGATCTGGGCGTATCTGTCGTTCTCGCAACTGTTGCTGATCTGGGCCGGCAATCTGACGCATGAGATCCCGTGGTATCTGCGCCGCTGGCACGGCGGATGGATGTGGGTCGGATTGGCGCTGATCCTGTTTCATTTTTTCATTCCGTTTTTCCTGCTGCTGTCGCAAGACCTGAAGCGAAACGCCAAAGCGCTGGGTCTGCTTGCCGCATTCATGCTGGTCGTCCGGGCGCTGGATCTCTATTGGGTGACCGTCCCGGAGTTCTCGCCCGCGGGCGTTTTTCATCTGCACTGGATGAATATTCTTGTTCCAATTGGTATTGGCGGGCTGTGGCTGGCCGTATTCGCGTGGCAACTGCGCTTGCGGCCGCTGTTGCCCCTGGGCGACCCGCAACTGCATCAGGCGCTCGAACATGAGTGAAGACTTGGATTCGAAGCAGACAGTAACGGATGCCGCCGGGCCTGCGAATCCGTCGGTTGATTATGATCCGCAGGAAGTCTCCGAGCGGCTGGTAATCAGGGCGCTGGTTATAGTGGCCGCGGCACTGATTCTGGCGCTGGTGGTGTGCGCGCTGTTTTATATGGCCATGCAGGATCCGCAGCAAAAGCAAAGCGTTTTCCTGCCGACGTTGCAGCAACGGGTCCGCGGGCTGCTGCCTCCGGAGCCGCGGTTGCAGTCTACGCCGGGCCATACCATCTCGCCCGAACAGGAACTGAAGCAAATGCAGCGCGAAAACAACGAGGTCCTCAGCACATACGGGTGGGTGGACCAGCAGCATGGGATTGCCAAAATTCCAATTGAGGAAGCTATGAAACTGCTCGTTCAGCGAGGACTCGGTCCAGGCACGCATGGTGCTCACACGGAGCACGGCGCTTCGGAATCGCGAAAGGAACAGAGGTGAATAGCATTCATTCAGCCGGGCGGCAACATCACCAGCGAGCGCTCGCAAGAACGGTGTTGCTGTTTGTGATGTCGCTGGTTGCAACAGCATACGGACTAGCACACGAGGCGCAACCGAATACTCCGTCACCGCTGCTGCAGCAGGTCGGCTTTGAGCCGCAACTGAATGGTGAAATTCCCGCCGATCTGCAATTCACGGACGAATACGGATCACAGGTCCGCCTCAGCGACTATTTGGGAAAGAAGCCCGTGGTGTTGGTGCCGGTGTATTACACCTGTCCCATTCTTTGTACCCAGGTCGTGCAAGGCGTCGCGGCCGGATTGCGCGCGCTGCGCTTTGACGCGGGCAAGGACTTCGAGGTGGTCGCGTTCAGTTTTAATCCCCAGGATAATTCTTCTGAGGCGCTCGCCAAGAAGCAGGACGCGATTGCACGTTATCATCGCCCGCATACGGCGGCGGGATGGCATTTTCTCACCGGCGATCAAGAGTCCATCCAGGCACTCACGCGTGCAATCAACTTCCGATTTACCTACGATCCTAAAACCCGCACTTATGTGCACGCCGCCGGAATCGTGGTGTTGACGCCCGCAGGCAGAATCTCCCGCTACTTCTATGGAGTGGAGTACGCGCCGCGTGACTTGCGGCTCGCACTGGTCGAAGCGTCAGAAGGCAAAACAGGGTCTATCATCGATCACGTTCTGCTGTATTGCTACCAGTACGACCCCGCCACTGCCCGCTACGGCACAGCGATCATGCGTTTGCTGCGAGGTGTGGGTGTGTTCACCGTCGTGGGACTTTTCACTGCGATTTTGTTTTTCGTCCGGCGCGAGAGACGCGCACGGCGGGCGCTGCCCGTGCGAGGAGGTGTGCGGTGATAGCCGATGTCCCGCTCTTTCCGGAGAGCGCCTCGCATTTGTCGGAACAGACGGATAACCTCTTCTGGTTTCTGTTCGGCGTCTCTGCCTTCATCAGCGTGCTGATCTTCCTTCTGATCGCCGTGTTCGCGATCAAGTATCACAGGCGGGCGCCCAACGAGATCGGCGCGCCCATTTCGGGCTCATTGAAACTCGAGATCGCGTGGACCGTCATTCCGTTCGTCATCGCCATGATCATGTTTGCGTGGGGAGCGCGCCTCTTCTTCAACATGGCACACCCGCCTCCGCAGGCCATGCAGATTTTCGTGGTGGCAAAGCAATGGATGTGGAAGGCGCAGCATCCGGAGGGACGTATCGAAATCAACGAACTCCACGTGCCTGTCAATCGCGACGTCATGCTGACCATGACCAGCCAGGATGTGATCCATGATTTGTTCATTCCCGCATTCCGTATTAAAGCCGACGTACTCCCGAACCGTTATACCAGCATGTGGTTTCGTGCTTCCAAGCCCGGGCGATACCACCTGTTCTGCGCCGAATACTGCGGCACCAATCATGCGCTGATGGGTGGGTGGGTGACAGTGATGGAGCCGGCCGACTTCGAGGATTGGCTTTCGCGCGGCGAGCGTGGAAGGTCCATGGTTGAATCGGGAGCCGTTTTGTTCCAGAACTACAAATGCGCCAACTGCCATGTGGAAGACGGCAGCGGGCATGCGCCGTCCTTGATGGGAGTTTATGGAGCTCCCGTCCGCCTGACCACCGGCCAAACGATCACTGCTGATGACGCGTACCTGCGCGAGTCCATCTTGAATCCGCGAGCGAAAATCGTGGCGGGTTATCGTCCCGAGATGCCTTCGTTCCAGAGAATATTGAATGAAGAGCAGGTATTGCAGCTCATCGCGTACATAAAAACGATGTCGGCGGGAAAGCCGCTACAGACCACCGGCTCGGAGTTGAGCAATCCCGCCCGTTGAGAGCTTTTAAGATATTGTTGTTGTCGACCGAGAAGGATCCGTAAGGGCACGGCTTTAGCCGTGCCGAAAGTGTGCAGGTTAGCGGGGCCTTTAGGCCCTGAGGTTCAAGCCCTCAGCGGCTAAAGCCGTACGGTTTAGTGCCGTTTTCGGCATGACTGAAGTCATGCCCTTACAGATCTGCACCAATTGTAAGAATGCTGTAAGAGGACAAACAAGATGAGCGCTGTGCCGCCAGTTGAAGTCGAGCACCACGAGAATTACTTGAACACCAGCTACGGCGTGTGGTCGTGGCTGTTGACTACGGACCATAAGCGAATCGGGCTGCTGTATCTGGTCTCCGTCACGTTCTTCTTTTTCGTCGGCGGTTTTTTCGCGACGCTGATCCGGTTGCATCTCATGACGCCCCAAGGAACACTCGTTGACGCTGCGACCTACAACAAAATGTTCACCATGCATGGCGTCGTCATGGTGTTTTTCTTCCTTATTCCCGCAATACCAACCGTGCTCGGGAATTTCCTCGTTCCGCTGATGATCGGCGCTAAAGATCTGGCCTTCCCGAGATTGAATCTGGCGAGCTGGTACATCTTCAACGCGGGCGGATTGTTAATGATTTACAGCGTCATGCGCGGCGGGCTCGACACCGGCTGGACATTTTACCCGCCCTACAGCAGCTTGTATTCCAACACGCACGTTGTCTCGGCGGTGTTGGGAATCTTCATTGCCGGATTTTCCTCGATCCTGACGGGTCTGAATTTCCTCGTTACAGTGCACACCATGCGTGCGCCAGGGATGACATGGGGGCGTCTTCCGCTGTTCGTATGGTCGCACTACGCCACCAGCATCATCTTTGTGCTGGGTACGCCTGTCATCGCGATCACGCTCGCACTGGTAGGCATCGAGAGGATCTTCCATCTGGGTATTTTTGATCCCAGTCTGGGCGGCGATCCGGTGCTGTTCCAGCACCTGTTCTGGTTCTACTCGCACCCGGCGGTTTACATCATGGTGCTGCCCGGCATGGCGGTGACAACGGAACTGATCACTACGTTCTCGCGAAAGCGGCTGTTCGGTTACGGGTTTGTGGCGGCTGCCAGTATTGCCATTGCCGTTATCGGATTCTTTGTATGGGGACACCACATGTTCGTCGCGGGCCAGTCTTTCTACGCGTCTATGGTGTTCTCCATCCTGAGCTATCTCGTAGCCATACCTTCGGCGATTAAGGTGTTCAATTGGACCGCGACTCTATATAAAGGCTCCATCTCGTGGGCCACACCAATGCTTTACGGTCTTGGTTTCATCGGGCTTTTCGTCATGGGCGGTATGACGGGGTTGTTTCTGTCGGCCCTCGGCGTGGACGTTCATGTGCACGACACGTACTTCGTCGTGGCGCACTTCCACTACATCATGGTCGGCGGAACCGTGATGGCGTATCTCGGCGGGTTGCATTACTGGTGGCCGAAGATGAGCGGGCGCATGTACCCGGAAGGGCTGGCCAAGTTCGCGGCAGTGGTGCTCTTCATCGGATTCAACCTCACCTTCTTCCCGCAATTTGTATTGGGATACCTCGGCATGCCGCGGCGGTATCATTCGTACTCGCCGGAGTTCCAGGTGCTGAACGTGATGTCCACGGCGGGCGCGTCCATCCTGGCCGTTGGTTACCTGCTGCCCATGGCTTACTTCATCTGGTCGATGCGCTATGGTCCTATAGCGGGGCCGAACCCCTGGCCGGGAACGGGACTGGAATGGCTGACTGCATCGCCGCCTCCGGAGAAGAACTTTGAAGTGACCCCGGTGGTCACGTGGGACGCATACGACTTCCCGAATCGTCACGACTTGAAGTACCCAGCCCCTACGCCGGGCTTCACGCCTGCGCAAACCTGGCCGCCGGAGTAGTGTCTCTGTTTGAATTTGTTTCTGGCAACTCGCGAATCGGAGTTATGGAAGGGCACGGCTTGAGCCGTGCCGTAACGAGCTAATAATCAACACGGCTTTAGCCGCTGAGGTTCGCACCTCAGGCGCTAAAGCGCCCATTGGGGGAAGCCGTGTCGGCACGACTGAAGTCGTGCCCTTCCGATTTTTCAAACTGAGACAGTACCGCCGGAGTGAAGAGGCTCGTTTGTCCGAAGCGCCGTACGCCTTGCAAGAGCATTTCCGCGACCTTGAGCAGCAGAAAGACGCTGCCACGCTCGGCATGTGGATTTTTCTGGTCACGGAGGTGATGTTCTTCGGCGGCGTGATGCTCAGCTACAGCACGGCCCGTTACCTGCATCCCGCGGCGTTCGCCGCCGCCAGCCATTATTCCGATCCGCTGATAGGCGCGATCAACACTGCTGTGCTGATCTGCAGCAGTTTGACGATGGCGCTCGCGGTACACGCTTCTCAGCTTGGCGAGCGCAAGCCGCTGGTGGGCTACCTTGCGGCCACCATCGTGCTCGGCTGCGTGTTTTTAGCAGTCAAAGCCTATGAGTGGTCTCACAAATTTCACGAGCACGTGGTGCCTGGATACGACTTTTCGTTCCCGGGTCCGGAAGCCCGCTCAGCCGCCCTCTACTTCACGCACTATTTCGCTATGACGGGTTTGCACGCACTGCATATGGTGATAGGTGTCGCTGTGTTGGGCGTGCTGCTGGTACGCGCCTGGAAAGGCCGATACACGCCCGCATACCACACGCCCGTGGAGCTGTCGGGACTGTATTGGCATTTTGTGGATATCGTTTGGATTTTCCTCTACCCCTTGCTGTACCTGATTGACATTCACCGCTAGGGAGGGGCAGTGTCCGAGACGATTGTTCCTCGTAAGAATTACGTGCTGGTCTGGGCCGCTCTGATGGTCCTCACCTTTGTCACCTGGGGCGTGGCTCTGATCGATCTGGGCCCGTTCAGCATCGTGGTCGCTCTGCTGATTGCTTTCTTCAAAGCGGGCTTGGTTGTGTTGATCTTCATGCACATGCTGTACATGCGCCGCCGTACGCAGCTCGTGCTGATCGCCGGACTGTTCTGGTTAGTAATACTGTTCCTTACTCTCGGAGACTACATCACACGCCATCCACTGTTGTTTTGTCAGCCCCTGCCAATCCCCTGATTGGCACGAACTGAAGAATCCGTTTGGAAAGGGCGGTGGTCGGGCGTGAAACCGCTAATGATGCTCCACGATTTCGTGTGATAGAATGACACCGCCTTTGAGCGTGAGTGCGGTGTAGGCGCTAATGGTCGCCCGCAGGGAAGAGAGACTTGTGGCGCAAGGAAAAATGGCAGATCACTGAGCTGCTCGGATGTGGAGATATCTCCCCGGTTCCGCCGCCGCAAAAGGCCAAACAACTGTGGCGAGTTTGCAAGTCAAACGCGCCAAATGAGCGTTCGACAGTAATTTCTGCCAATTGCGCAAATCTAAAACTAAATAACTTACGCGGAATGAATTGGTTAGGGGCTAGCGAATCCCTCTTCCTCCGCCATAAAATTCTAATGATCGGGGCACATCTATAATTAACGCTCACCCAGTGCGCAGCACAACACCCAGCCTTCCGGTCCTGAAATCCCTCGAATAGTTGCACAATGGAAACAAGTTCGCACTCCACAAACGCTCCCGTGCGCCAGGTAGAGGCGGGGACTCCTGCTTACCGCAGAATTACCGTAGCCATGTTTCTGGCTGGTTTCGCTACATTCGCGCTGGTGTACAACCTGCAACCGCTTCTGCCGGTGTTTTCGCAGGAATTCGGCGTCAGCGCGGCGCAGAGCAGTCTGTCGGTCTCGCTGCCGACGGCCTTTCTTGCGGCGGGACTGCTCATCGCCGGCTCGCTTTCCGAAGTGTGGGGGCGAAAGCCGATCATGGTGGCGTCGTTGCTTAGCGCCTCTGTGCTCGCTGTCATTGGAGCTGTGGTCCCGACATGGGGACAACTTCTTATCGTCCGCGCGCTGCAAGGGCTCGCGATCAGCGGATTACCGGCAATCGCCATGGCGTACCTCAGCGAAGAACTGCACGCGCGCGCTTTGGGCCTTGCGATGGGCCTGTATATAGGAGGGACGGGGCTTGGCGGCATGGCCGGCCGCCTACTTACCGGCGTGCTCACAGACGTGATGTCGTGGCGGTTCGCTATAGGCGTTATTGGGGTGTTCTGCATCGTCGCGTCACTGGTGTTCTGGCGAAGCCTTCCTGCTTCCACGCAATTTCATCCAGTGCCTTTTCAGTGGCGCGGGTTGATTGATATGTTCATCAGCCATGCACGGGATGCGGGGCTGCCCTGGCTGTTCGCAGAAGCGTTCCTGCTCGCGGGTAGTTTCATTACGGTCTATAACTACATCGGGTACCGGTTGATGGCTCCGCCGTTCGGACTGAGCCATTCGGCGGTTGGCGCGATATTCCTCATCTACATCGCCGGCATCGGCAGCTCGGCGTGGGTCGGGCACCTGGCTGGACGCCTGGGCAGGCGGAAAATTCTCTGGACCACATTCGCCGTGATGCTCGGCGGTGTTCTGCTCACGCTCCCAAACAACCTCGGCGCGATCATCGCTGGCCTCATCATCTACACGGTTGGGTTCTTCGGCTGCCATTCGGTGCTGGCGAGTTGGGTAGGGTTGCGCGCCGTGCATGGCAAAGCGCAAGCTTCCTCTTTATATCTATTCTCGTATTACCTGGGGGCCAGCTTTGTGGGATGGGTGGGCGGCTTCTTCTGGGATCTGTGGCGCTGGGGCGGCGTCAGCGTTTTCGTGGGATGCATGTTAGGCGTGGCGCTGGCAATCTCCCTGCGGCTGATGAACCTCCAGCCCAGAGTAGCACCGTCGCCTACCCTGAGTCCTTAGCGCGATTTCTGCGCTCGTCTGCGCATGAAGATGTGATGGCAATTACGATGATAGGAAAGGGACCACGGCGAGGAGGGATTGCTCGCCGTGGTGAAAGCAGCGATTCTGGAGCTATCTTTTTTGGCCGAGGCGGAACACCACGCCGCCGCCTACGCTCACGCCTTGCGATTTATTGCCGTTAGCGCGCATCAACATGTAGTCAACCTGGACGATGCGAACGGCTGCGAAATCATTCAACGCAAAATCCATCCCGCCGCCCAGCTTCATGCCAAAGGCGTTGGTGGAATCGGAGGCATCCAGGAAGACTCCTCCTGCGGCAGTACCGGCAGTGGCGTTCTCATGCACGCGCGACCAGCCGAAGAGCGCCTGAGCAAACGGAGAGAACCTGCCGCGCGGATCGGTGACTCTCGGACCCACCAGGATGGAGTGGATTGAGCGGTCACCCTTGGTTTCAATCCCGTTGACCGTTCTGCTCTCGGAGTTGTAGTAGCCGCTCGCGTCCGTGACGAAGCCCAGGTTCCTGTTAATTACGGCGTTGACGGCCGTGTTCCAGCCGAGTTGATTGGTCTTCTCCAATCTCAAAAACGAGAAGCCGGTGAATAGCTCTGCCTTAGGTGTTATCAATTCCTGTGCGGAGGCCGCAATGGGCAACAGGCAAAACAGCGCCGCTCCAGCAACAAACTTTCGCATCGTGAAATATCCTCCCTTGACCGGGTTGTATGTATTCATAGAACGGGCATATCTCTACTGCACAGAAGTAATGGTGCCGGTGATGACTCCTCCGATGATGGCGTTCTCGAGTTTCAGCGTAATCTGAAAAGTTCCTATTACTGGGGTTCCTTGAGACAGGTCTGTGAAATTGATGCTCTGCGCGGCGGAACTTATGACGGATTGTGCGGTCACAAATTTCAGGAATGGAGTTACCCTTGACTCGAGATAGAAGTGATTGTCCACGCCCGGATGATCGTCCAACTGCGAGAATTGCAGCAGATTGTTAGCGTAATTACCGCTTTTCATCCACGCCACAATTCCGATGATGTCGAGGGGATTCGTATAATTCTGGCAGTTAAACAGCGCGCTGTACGTCGGACCCGTAGTACCTGCGATGTCGATCCGGCAGGGAACCTGATAAGAGAAGATGACAGGAAGCTCCTTCGTCTTCGTGGGGTCGGCGGGATCCGGTTGCAGTGCGGTAATGCTATCGATCTTGTAAACTACGTTCAACGTCCCATCAATGCGCATTTGCGAAAATGTGGTGCGGACGGCGGCGGGGAACCCGACTCGCAATGTGGCGCCTGGCTGGCTGGTCTTGTCTCCGACAGTGATGACCACCGGCTGATCGCCTGCCGGTATATCCGGCACAGTGACGCGAACCTGATATTGGCCCACGCCTCCGATAGCCATGGCAGAGAAGACACGTGCCGGCTTTCCTCCGATGGTAACGGCAGGCGAGACGACCGCCGGCTGCCCGGCACCTGTCTCGCCGGCGGCGAGAGCGGGAAGGCTGCCGGAAGCGAGCGTTGCGCCCAGCCCGGTGGCAACGATCAAAACCTCTTCACCTGCCACTGATGGGGAGTCGTTGCTGACGGGGCTCAGGTCGGCATGCAGTACGCGCGCGGCGCCCGTGCCTTTGCCAGAGAGAGCAATTACAGCCGGCGAGGCGGCGTCCACCAGGACCGGCTCAGCTTGGCTGGCAGACCCGTTTACCACGACCACGACGTTCACTGGCACGCCGACTGGCGTCTCGAATGGCACCTGGGCATTGATCTGGGTAGGCGATACCAGCAGCAGCGGAGCGGACCTGTCGCCGATCAGCACACTAGTGCCGCTGATATCCCTCGGCAAAGGAGTCTCGGACGCTGCGGCGGTGGTGGCTGCGAGATTATTACCGAATATAGAAATCAGCGCGCCCGGTGCGACCGTATTGTTCGGCGCGGCAACCAGGCTTGTTGCATTGACTACTCCGCCGACCGAAATGGCTGGGGGCTGGCCTCCGCCAAACCCTCCTCCACCGATTGACCCTGGGGGCGGCGGCTGCCCAACGCGAACCGTGACGGTCGCCTGAGAGGAACTTCCAGCCGCACTCACCACCATCGGCTGGTCTCCAGAAAAAATAGATGGAACGATAGCCTTGATGACGTACTGTCCAACTTGTCCCGGAGCGGCGCTCGCGGAGGTGACGGTGGCGGCTGTTCCACCGATGGTGACGCTGGGTACGTTCAATACGGTCTGGCCATTACCCGCCTGCCCCGTTGCGAGCGGTGACGAGGTTGAAGACGTTATCGTCAGTCCTAAGCCGGTGACGGTGATGGATATCTCCTCGCCCGGCGGAGCGGGTGAATCGGCCGTCACGAGCGTGCCGTCAGGGTGAATCGCTTGCGCGGCGCCGACTCCCGTCCCGGCTGTCGTGAAGATTCCCGGCGCAGTAACCTTCACCTGCAATGCCGCCGGCGCGCTGGCTCGTCCGTTCACGAATACAGTCACAGGGACGCTGTTGTTGGGCAGAACTTCTAACGGAACCTGCGCATTGATCTGCGTGGGAGAAACAAATAGAAGGGGAGCAAAGGTGTTCCCGATCTGCACCACGGTTCCGCCAAGATTCAGCGGCAGCGGGACGGCATTAGCCGACGCGGCCGAGGCCGCCAGGTTCCTGCCGAATATAGAGATCAAACTTCCCGGCGCCGCAGTATTACCCGTCTCAGCAGCGAGGCTCGCGGCGTTGAGGATGCCGCCCGACGCGATAGCCGGCGTTGTGATCTGAGCGCGGCTGCTATTCGGGCATAGAAGAGTGAAGACGATCGCCGAATATAGATACCTACGCATGTGTACTCCCCCGTGGCCCCGGCCGCATTTAGCCGAAATTACTAGTCATTACAATCACACCGAAAGTACTTCTCTAATCGGCCGGGGTCAAAGGGTTTTGCGCTGTTTACCTCTAAGTGTATCGGGTTCGTTACTGGCCCTCGACGCGAGCCCGCACGGGAGTAAAATAGGGGAAAGAGGGAATAAAGATGGCAGCGCGCGTGTTGCTCGGCATTGCATTCTCGGCCGTGCTGGCCGCAATTGTTCCTATCACAGTCGCTGCTCAGCAGTCGAATGCGCAGGCAAGTAGATCCGCTGACGAGACCCGCTTGATCCAGTCGTTGAACGGAGGAGCGCTGTATCAAGCGTACTGCGCCGCGTGCCATGGAAACGACGGAAGAGGAAACGGGCCAGCCGCGGTATCGCTGAAGAACCAGCCTCCCGACTTGACCCGCATCGCTCAGAGGAGCGGCGGAAAGTTTCCTTCCGACCGCGTTCAAGAAATTATCGCGGGAGAGAATGGTATACCTGCCCACGGCTCGCGCAGCATGCCGGTCTGGGGTCCCATTTTCGGTCAGATCGCCTGGGATCAGGACCTGGGCAAAGTGCGAATTTATAATTTGGCGAAATACCTCGAATCGCTGCAGCAGAAGTGAGCACGCGTAATATGCGCGTTTTTGAGCGCCACTAGTCCGTTAGTCCCAACTCAAAAACTTACTTTCGCTCTATTTCCAGCCTGACGCCCTTGCGCTACTTTCGAGGTGTTCATAGGTGATCCGGAACTGAAGGGCGCCGGGGGGACGAACTTCAGAGAAGGTTTACCGGGGCTGGCCGAGTGGCCAGCCCTTTTTGTTCGTGGGAAACTATTCGTGCTACATGGCTGGCGCGTAGCCATGCGCCTGTTCCGGGTTTCTCATCGCCAGCATGGGAACACCGATGCCGTAGGTCAAAAACCTGCCTCTCAGCGTACATTCAACAACAGTCACCGTCGCAAGAACTTCCGGTTTATCGGCGTTATGGCTCATCAGCGCCTTACGAATCTCGGGCGACACCTCTTCGGGAAGCCGGAGGGCAGCCTCTCCATGACCGGAGGGCAGCCTCTCCATGAAATGATATTGTGGCTGCCGGAATTTTGATCCATGGGAAGAACGGGATTCGTTTTGCGACAGTGACTGTCATGGCGACGTTGGGACTGCCGGCAATGTTACGCGCCTTCCATGAATCGCGGCCTATAGCGATGTAGATGCGGCGATTACGGACAATGTAGACGATACCCGCTGTCCTCGGTTCACCGTGAGGCGTGACGGTTGCGATGACGGCAAAGATCTGCTTCTCTATTTCCCGCCAAACCTGATCTGAACATACGCGCCGCAGTACACAGTCTTTTCCGAGCCGCGCGCGAAGCAAGCGGCCGTCTGCGCTGACTGCTTCCTTGCGATCGCGGCTCTGGATTGGGTCCACCGCTGGACACGCGGGCTTAGGCGGGGCTATTATTCCCGCTTAAATTTGCTGCACGTAAGGCTAGATCTGCTTGAAGCTCCTAAATCGCGCCACCATCATGATCGGCCTCATCATGGCACTCCTCGCCGTGGGCACCATCGGGTTCCACCTGATAGAGGGATGGTCCTGGTTTAAGTCGCTCTATGCCACACTAATGACCGTCTCGACCATAGGAGCCGAACCTGAGAACGAAATGGCTCAATCCGGCCGTGTTTTCAATGTAGTATTGATTTTTCTCGGCCTTGGTGTAGTGGGGTTTGCGGTCGGGTCGTTGACGCGCGCAGCCATCGAGTTTGAATTAGGAGTTTTCTTTGGACGCCGTCGCATGGAAAAAGAAATTGCACATATGAAAGGGCACATCATTGTCTGCGGCGCGGGCCGCGTGGGCCGGCGAATCGCTGGTGAGGTACTGGCGCGCAAGCTGCCGGTAGTCATCATCGAGCGCGAATCGGAACGGGCGCAGTGGGCACTGCAACACAACTATCCTGTGGTGATGGGTGATGCCAGCAGCGAGGCGGTGCTGCGCCAGGCGCGAATCGAGACTGCCGCCGGACTAGCCAGTGCCGTCACCTCGGACGCTCAGAACGTCTATATTGTTCTGACCGCGCGCGGCGTTGCGCCGAATATTCCTATTATCGCCCGCGCCAGCGAAGACGATGCCGAATCGAAGCTGCTTCGCGCCGGCGCTACAGCCGTTATCTCGCCGTATACCTTCGCCGGACAGAGAATGGCTCGCATGTTGACGCGCCTCAACGTCCAGACCTTCATTGACACCGCCCTTTCCTCATTAAACAATGAAGGCGGACTGGATCTGCAGATCGAGGAAATCCGCGTCTGCGATGGTTCCTCTCTGCTGGGTTCCAGTCTGGCGGAGAGTGATATCCGCAAGCGCCTCGGCATTATTGTCCTGGCGATCCGGCGCTCACACGGCACTCTGGAGTTCAACCCCGGCGCGGACCACACCATCTCCCCAGGTGATTTCCTGATCGCAATGGGTGACTCGGCCAAGTTAAAAGAGCTTGAGTCGCTCGCGGGCGTGCCGTCTTAGCTCACGTCGGTTTGGTGGAAGGGCACGGCTTCAGCCGTGCCGTAAGTCACGCAATATTAAATTGGGGCTTCAGCCGCTGAAGGCCAAGAACTTTAAAGGCTGCGGATCGCTGCCGGAGTGCTCCCTTCCGGTCGCGCCGCGGTGGCTACTGGGGACTGACGCGTACGCGGGAGCAGACTGTGCTGCTCCCGCTGCCAGATACGCGTGCGGGGAGAACTAGTGAAGAGCCTTGGAGTTCACCGCGGTGGGTGTTGCGTTGAGCGGCGACGTCGACGCAACGTCCATCTTCTTCGGTTCAGTTTTGGGTTGGCCCTTCAATTCGGGCCTGCTTTCGGTATGGCTGGGTCGTTGGATATCAATGCTCCCTTTGAAGTACGCGCCTTCCTCGATGCTGACGCCAGCCACAATCAAGTCTCCCATCAGAGAGCCCGTCCTGCGGATCTCTACCGCGTCCGCTGCCCGGATGTTACCCTTGACCGATCCGAAGATCACAACCTTCTTGGCGTTGATATTCGCCTGTACCTTTCCGGTGGAGCCGATCATGATATGGTGATCACGCAGCTCGATGCTTCCTTCGACTGTGCCATCTATCTGCAGGTCCTCGCTGCCGGAGAGTTCGCCCTTGATGTGGACAGATCTTCCGATGTGTGCTTTGGAATTGTTAACGCGCTCGCGGTTGGGATCGGGCTTCATATCCGGAGGTTTTGCTTCTGATCCCGGAGCCGCTACATATGGTTCCTCCGGACGATTCCCCGCACCAGCGGGTACGGGCGGCTTAGACGGTTGCTCTTCTTGGCGCTTCCACATGTGGGTACTCCTTGGCGAAAGTAGGCGAGTCACACTTGCAAGCCGTCGGCCAGCATCCGACGGTGCACTATGTTAGACGCTCCATCCAGATGTTTTTGATTCTTCGGCTGTGAGTCTTTGGGGTGGCGCCGAGGCATTGTGAGGTGAGCTGTGTTCGGGGAAATTATCCTCGCTGATTAAATGCGGTGACGGGCATTTTTCCTTCCTGCCTGCGCGCGTGATAACATTCCTCCCGGTGCGTTCCAGCCATCCCCGAGGCATCACACAGACCCGATCCGATGAAACGCCAATGGCACATCGTAACGATCATCGTCCTCAGCGGTTTGACCCATTTTCTGTTCTTCGGCCAGCCCAACGAAACGGTTGCCGATGAGGTCCATTTCGGCAAATATATCTCCGGCTATTTCTCCCATGAATATTTCTTCGACGTTCACCCCCCGTTGGCCAAGCTGATGATCTCCGGCATGGGGTACGTGGGTGGGTTTCGGCCCGGGTTCGCGTTCGCAAAAATCGGTGAGGCCTTCCCGGACAAAACTTACCTCTGGTTGCGATTCCTGCCTACGCTCGCGGGAGCAGTCTTGCCGGTTGTGATCTATTACCTTTCAATTCAACTGGGAATTTCACGATTGGGCGCACTCACGGCGGCGCTGCTAATCATCGTCGATAACGCATTGCTGGTGCAATCCCGATTTATCCTGCTGGATTCCCTGTTGCTGCTATTTGGTTTCTCGTCACTGCTCTTCTATTTTTCTTTCCAATCAGGAAAGAAACTGCCGTATCTGCTGTTGGCTGGCGCGTGTGGCGCGCTGGCGACCTCGATCAAATGGACCGGAGTCACATTTCTGGCGCTCGTAGTCGTGCTGGAGGCGATTCGCTGGGTCCGCGAGCGCTCCTGGAGTGGCGCTTCTTTTGCGCGGGCATTCGGATCGCTGATTGTGTTGCCGCTGATAATCTATTTCTCCATTGTGGCGCTCCACCTTGGTCTCTTGTATAAGTCCGGCCCGGGAGACGCCTTCATGACGCCGCGTTTTCAAAAAACATTACAAGGGAGCAGATTCGCCGAAGACACCAGCATCGGACCGCTGGGCCTGGTAGAGAAGTTCCAGGAATTGAATGTAGAGATGTATCGAGCGAACGCTACACTCACGGCCGGACATCCCTACGGAAGCAAATGGTATAGCTGGCCGTTTCACGTCAGACCTATCTTTTATTGGGTGAAGAAGGTAAATACGTCTGAGTCCGCACGCATCTATTTGTTGGGTAATCCGGTCGCCTGGTGGTGCTCGACAGCGGCAATGCTCTATATAATGATGAGCCTGTTGTTTCTGCTTTTCATGCGGCCGTCTGTGAAGTGGAAATTGGTCCCCTCTGCGGCGTTGCTGCTGACAGGAGCATGGCTTTTCAATCTGCTGCCGTTCATCGGGATTACTCGCGTCATGTTCCTCTACCACTACATGACAGCGCTCGTTTTCGCATACATAGCAACGGCGTACCTGATCGACAAACTCGCCAGCCCTGCGTTATTCGTTCAGCCGGCGACGTATGTGTCCCGGCATGGGTCGCGCGAAGAGACGGCATCCTCCTGGACCTTTGACCGCAACTTGGTGTACGCGATGTTGCTGATCGGCAGTATCGCCGCCTTTCTGTTCTTTTCACCGCTCACGTACGGGTTGCCGCTGAGCGAAAGCTCTTACGATCTGCGCGTGTGGCTGCCGAGTTGGAAATAATAGACTTACCCCTAATTGGGACGCGCCGATTTGAATCCACAGGAGCAGATATGACACTGCCGATGGGTGTGACGTTGCACACTGGCGACATGGGCATGAGTGAAATCATCTGTTATGCGCGCGAAGCCGAATCGCTCGGCTATGACGGTTATTGGCTCCTTGAGGAATCCGGCAAGGAGGCCTTTGCGACACTCGGAGAGCTGGCCGGAGTCACGGAGCGGATTCGTCTCGGGACCAGCATCGTGAGTTTCTATTCCCGCACTCCTACGCTGCTGGCGATGGCTGCTCGAACAATAGATGACCTCTCCGGCGGGCGCTTCGCTTTAGGAATCGGCGCGCGTGGCGGACGGATTCATTGCCAGCATGCCAAGCGATCAAGCGGTGGTGGAGTGGCGCGGCATTGTCGCGGGCGAGGCGCGAGCTGCAGGATGAGACCCGTCGCGCATTCGCATGATGACGCTGCTGCTAACATGCAAAAGTTTAGCCTCGCGGGCTCGCCGGCCGTATGCCGCCGTAAACTGCGCTGCCTGATTGATAATGGTGTGCATCCTATTATCTATCCGCTGCCCCGCGCGGGCAGGATCGTGGAGGACCACCTGGCGGCGATTCGCATCGCGGCAAAATGCGCCACATCGGCATAATCAAGAGCGCCCCCGCTGGTTGCGCATGCCTGTGCAACATATTATTGCTGCGTACCCAGGATTCGGATTACTATTCAATTTTCCCCGCAAAACACGCGCACGACGCGCTTGGGCCGAGCAGGTAAGAGCACTATGCAAGTTTACAGAGCACGCACACGAAGGTTTCTGGTAACTGCGGTTTTTGTAGTAACTGCGGTTGCGCAGTTTCTGTTCGTCGCCCAGTTATGGCCGCAGCAGCCTTCAGATCCGAAGAAGGCCGATGCTGCCACTGGAAACGAGGAAACTGCCAAGACCTCTGGCGCAGCTACTCCGAGTCTGATCAACGAAAATCAACTCCTGGGGCTGCCGCTCAACGGACGCAGCTACAGCCAACTCGCAACGCTACAGGCCGGGGTCAGCGATTCATCATCGAGTTCCGCATCTCGTGGAGTCGGTGGTGGCAACTTATCGGTCTCGGGAAGCCGTCCCACATCGAATAATTTTCTCCTCGACGGCACAACAATCATGAATTCCGAGAACCAGGTTCCACGCAGCGCTGCAGGCGTGCAGTTAGGTTCGGACACAGTATTTCAGGTGCAGGTGCTCAGTTCCGGTTACGGCCCAGAATATGGCCGGAGCAGTGGAGGAGTATTGAACTCCATCACTCGTTCCGGGACCAGCCAGATCCATGGCTCGGCGTTCGAATATTTCCGTAATAGCAAGCTCGATGCGCGAAACTTTTTTGACAAAGAGAGCCAGCCACCGCCATTCAAGAGAAATCAATTCGGATTTTCGCTAACCGGGCCGGTTAAGAAGGATCGAACATTTTTTCTGTTGACTTTTGAGGGTCTGCGCGACCGGCTTACAGAGAGCAACGTCAGCTTCTTCCCTGACGAGGACGCCAGACATGGATTCCCAACCGCCTCGGGCCAAGCAACCGTGCCCGTTGCAGCGGGCGTTCTACCATATTTCAACGTTATTCCCGTTCCCAACGATCGTCGAGAGGGAGACGGAATTGGCCGCAATGTCGCTCCGCAATTCCTCCCCACGAATGAATCCTATTTCACCGTTCGCGTGGATCACAAGATTTCCGATCATGACAGTTTATTCGTGCGCTACACGTTTGACGACGCTACGGGCGAGGAGTCTCAGGGCACGCACCTGTTTTCGACTCTGAATACTACGCGCCAGCAATACTTGACGGCGGTTGGGACGCACATCTTCAGTTTGCGGGCGCTGGACGTGATCCGGTTTGGATATACCCGCCCGCATGACGAGGCGACTAGCCTCTACGGCGTGCCAATTCCACGCGACTTATATTTCCTCTCGGACACGGATATTTTCGGCCAAATCATGATCCCCGGGCTCAGCACGTTTGGCCCTACCTCGAATATTCCCCGCGCCGATAACCTGCAGTCGTTCCAATTTTCAAATCAGGTCATCGTTCAACAAGGAGCGCATGGCCTGAAATTCGGCGGTGAGCTGCACCGTTACGGCTGGGACATCTTCAGCGATTGGCAGAAGGGCGGTGTGTGGTCGTTTAACAATCTCGTCGGTTTCTTGCAGGGTGGTCCTGTTGGAACGGGTCTGGCGGTAGCATTACCAGGGGCCGACAATCATCGGCAGTACCAGCAATTTCTGGCAGCATTCTACGCACAAGACGAATACCGTCTGAGTCCACGCCTGTTGCTATCAGCCGGAGTTCGATACGAGTTTGTGACCAAGATCAAGGATAGGCTCAGGAAGGAAGTATTCATACGGGACATAGTGCGAAGCTCCCAGGTGGAATACGGGGAATTCTTCCCCAACAATCCTTCGCTGAAGAATATCGCCCCGCGATTGGGATTTACGTGGTTACCCTGGGGGAGAAGCGAGACCGTTATTAGCGGCGGATTCGGCCTTTACTACGATGCGATCTTAGGTTACGTGGCGTCGTCACGCAGAAGCTCTGCACCGTTCTACAACATCGCGGTGAATCCAAACCTCGATCGTGCTTATTTCCCGAATGCCCTTGAGGGCGCAGTTGGCGTGCCGTTTATGGCGCAGGTTTTCGACTACGACGGCATGAAATCTTCCCAGGTGATGCGTTATAACCTGACGCTTCAGCGGCCTCTGCCCGGTGCTGGGCATTTGCAGGCGTCCTATGTTGGGTCTCGCGGAAACCACTTATTCCGCCGATTTGAAGCCAACCAGTTTCCGGTTCCGACTAAGCTCGCGGATGGGTCGCTGTTCTTCCCCAAAGGCGCTGGCGCTGTCAATCGCGAGTTCGGCTCGCTAACGATCATAAACGCCGACGCGCAATCTTTTTATAATGCGCTGCAAGTCTCAGCGAACCGCTCCTTCAGCCGCAACTTGTCGCTTCAAGGCAGCTACACTTTCAGCAAGTCGGTGGACGATTCCACCCTGGGGCATCAGACCAACACAGGCCAATATGGGCTGGATCGCTTGATGGACCGGGCGCTCTCCGATTTCGATATCCGGCACCGGCTGGTGTTCAACTACTTCTATAATCTGCCCTGGGGAGGCGGCCAGCATTTCCTGCAACATGGCGTACTGTCAAAAATCCTTGGCAACTGGAGACTCGGCGGAATCGTCACGTTCCGCACCGGTACGCCCTTTTCGGTGCTGGCTAATGCTCGTTATAAGGATTACCTGTTTGCCGCCATCCGCCCGAACCTCATTAGCGGAGCTAGCAATAATCCGGTGAAGGGCACAACCTCCGGTTGCGGCCGTGTAAAGGCCGGTCAGGAGTTAGGCACGCCGGACCTTTATTTTGACCCTTGCGCGTTTTCAGTACCCGCTGCTGGGACCGTTGGAAACACCGGGAGAAACACGCTCACAGCGCCGAGCGTCTTTAACATTGACATGTCGCTACAGCGCGAATTTCTACTGAACAGCAAGCACCGGCTGCAATTCAGAGCGGATGTTTTCAATATCCAGAATCACACCAATTTCAGCGCGCCATCGGCAGTGGTTTTCTCCGGTGAAACAGGCGCGCGCACCTCAACCGCAGGGATTATCTCCAAGACTGCAACCACATCCCGCCAGATCCAATTTGCGTTACGGTTATCGTTTTAGCTGATTCGTCTATCGGGCGGGACAGGAGCCCCGGTGCTACCCGTCATGACTCGCGTGGCAGGGGTTCTCATTGCGGGTGGCACGCGGCCTCGCGCGATTCGCGGCTTCATACGCCGACACCGCTATGAGCATCAGCGGCTCCATGCTCAGCACGGGCCAGAAATGCCTAATTGCCGCCATTGAAGGAGCCAATAACACTTTGCTGCTATTTTTTTGTGGAAAACACGCGGCAGGTGTTATATGCTATGGCGGTCTCGCTTGGCGGGGAGACGTATAAGTTCTGTTCGCAGTGAACCAAGGTAAACCTTTCATGCCCACAGCAATGGCGTCTTCAACGATAGTCCTACCGTTGACGAATACTTCCGAAGCCCAGAGGCTTATAGCTGCCGAACTAACAGCTATTCGCGAATTGGCCGAGCTTTCGGGCGATCCGGGAACGCTACTCCTGCTCGATCTGCTGGAGACACAAAACGACGAGTCGGCTGTCTCGCTAACCATCACGCTGCAGATCAGCGCCACGCTTGCCGCTGCTGCTGGATTGGCCAAGCGTCAATGGATGCAGCAACTGCTCAATCGCCACGCCACCGACGAAGAGCGAGTACAAACGTTGTGGCGCACGCTGGTAGAGATGCACAGCAGCGGTGATCTGCCTTGGGCGGCATAGTAGCTCAGGCGGTCTTTTCCTGTTGCGCAACCGGTGCCGCAACAGTTGCCGCGTGCATTTGACTCCACGGTTTCAAGCAATGAATGCACCTCCTCCTCCATGTGGGAGTGGCGAGGTGGCAGTTAGCGCAGTAAACCTGGGCCAGCGGTTTTTCCTGAATCGTCATCAGCGTCATATTGCCAGGCGGCATCGCTTGGCGCCCAGCCATATCGATTCTTTCGATTCTTAAGCGCGACATGATAGCTCCTCTCCCATGCTTCATGGGGTGAACAATACCGGACGCTTAAACCGCGATCAGTGTCTCTTGTCACAGGTGTGTGTGATTGGCGTCACGCGGCATGAACCTTGGTGGAGAGTGTCGTGATAGAACCCGCCTTCGCGTCTGGATCGTGCGTCGCGCTTGCCTTATACTGTCCCACATTGTCTCTAGATGACATGGCAGGCAGGTTCAATGGGACGCGCCGTTGAGGCACAACATACGACTCACAAGTCGGCCTTCGACAAGCGGGCAATCATCCGCGCGATCGCTCCGCTGGCGGTCGGGCTGGCTCTGGCTATTGCGCCGGCACCGTCCGGCCTGACGGAAAATGCCTGGCGATACTTCGCGCTGTTTGCGGCGGTAATCGTCGGAGTGATCACGGAGCCGATCCCTCCGGCGGCCATCGGCCTGATCGGAATCGCAACCGCTGCTGTGCTGCGGTTGGTGGGCGCGACCCCTGCCGCCTCCGTCCATTGGGCGCTGAGCGGGTTTGCAAACAGCACCGTGTGGCTTGTGTTCGCCGCATACATGTTCGCCCTGGGTTACCAGAAGACCGGGCTTGGCAAGCGCATCGCACTGCTGCTGATCCGCGCCATGGGCAGACGCACTTTGGGCCTGGGGTACGCCATCGCGCTGGCTGATCTCGCCTTGGCGCCCTTTACTCCATCGACGACTGGCCGCAGCGCTGGAACCATTTTCCCCATCATCAGCAACATCCCGGAACTGTACGGGTCACGTCCGCACGACCCCAGCGCGCGGAAGATCGGCGGGTATCTGCTGTACACGGCGGTGAGTGTAACGGCCATCACCAGCAGCATGTTTATCACATCGCTGGCGCCCAATGTACTTGCGATCAGCATGATCAACAAGGCCATTGACGTGACGATTTCCTGGACACAGTGGTTCATAGGATTCGCCCCGGCTGGCTTGGTGTTGTTCGCGCTCACTCCTTACCTGCTCTACAAAATCTACCCTCCGGAAATCAAAGAGGCGCCGGAAGCACCGCTCTGGGCCGCCGACGAACTGCGCAAAATGGGGCCGATGAAGAAAAGCGAGTTGACCTTGCTGGCTCTCGTCTGCATTGCACTGTCGTTATGGATTGGCGCCTCCAAGTATGTTGACGCGACCATTGCGGCGATGCTGGTGGTGACGCTGATGGTGATTGTGCGCGTGGTTTCGTGGGACGACATCATTGGCTGCGCGCAGGCCTGGAACGTGCTGGTATGGTTCGCGACGCTGGTGACGCTCGCCGCAGGTCTCGCCGACGTTAAATTCATTGCATGGCTGGCAGGCGCCATTACGCCGCGCCTTTCCGGATTGAGTCTCTACTCCGCCATTCTCCTGGTTGTGGGAGTGTTTTTCTTCCTGCATTACTTTTTCGCCAGCATCACCGCCCACACGGCGACCCTGTTCCCCGCGTTTCTGGCGATCGCCATCAGTATCCCGGGGATTTCTCCCACGCGATGGGCACTGCTGCTCGCCTACACTCTGGGAATCATGGGCGTGGTGACACCGTACGGCGGCGGACACGTGGTGGTCTACTACGGCAGCGGATTCATCAAAACCAGGGATTTCTGGATCCTTTGTTCCGTGATGGGCACGGTTTTCTTCATCACCTACATATTGATCATCGTCCCGTGGCTGGCGTTCCTGGGAATCTGATCCTCGACCCCGCGAATTACTTGGGCCTTTCCGGCGAGATGGTGGACCGCGTGTTACAATGTATTCACTTGCGCTAGAAGAACGACGGCAGAATGCGATATTATCGGCAGAGGGGAACCCATGAATCCCATTCATGCTGCGGCCGCGGCTGCCGCTGCTCAGGGAAAGCGCATTCGCTGCACGCACTGCGGTAACGAACGGATCATTCCCACAGCACCATCGGGCCGACGCTACCGTTGCAAGAAGTGCGGACGGGTATTGTCCGAAAACCAATCGCAATCTTCATCCAAATAACAGTTCTCAGTCTGGCTTGAAGCAGCGGCGCATCCACTGAACTGTTTGGGTCCATTCCGGCTACCCAGCCGGTCAATTCGCTGCGGAACGAAAGCGACCATGGAAACCAACGCTGTCTTCTTTCGCGACTTTGCTTATGTATTTCTGGCGGCACTTGCTGGTGGCCTGCTAGCCTGGCGATTGCGTCAGCCAGTCATCATCGGGTATGTGCTGGCCGGAATCCTGATCAGCCCTTTTACGCCGGGACCATCCGTCACTGATGTACACAGCCTCGATATTTTCGCCGAAATCGGGGTTGTTCTGCTCATGTTTTCTATCGGCCTGGAGTTTTCCGTAGCGGACCTTCTCCGCACGAAATGGGTCGCTGTGATAGGCGGGCCGCTGGGAATTCTTTTGTCGGTCGGTCTCGCCGTTGCCACCGGCCATGTTCTTGGGTGGCCGCTGAGCCAGGGAGTAGTGATCGGCGCCACGATTTGCGTCGCAAGCACAATGGTGCTGACCCGTTTCTTGATCGACCAGGGGCAACTGCATACCTTACCCGGACGCATAATGGTCGCGATCACGCTGGTGGAAGACCTTGCTGTGGTTGTCCTGATTGTGCTGATTCCCGCGTTCGGCAGAGGAGGGAATCAGCTCATCGCGATTGGGGAGGTTCTCGGTCTTGCCGCCGTCATCCTCATCCCAGCTTTTATATTAGCGTCGAAGATCATTCCACCTTTGCTGCAGCGGGTAGCACGCACGCAGAGCCGTGAACTGTTCTTCATCGTGGTATTAGCTATATGCCTGAGTACCGCTGCCCTGACTCAGGCGGTTGGGCTTTCCCTGGCGCTGGGTGCGTTCATTGCGGGTCTGATGATCAGTGAATCAGAATACGCGCACCAGGCGCTGGCGCAGTTGTTTCCGTTGCGGGATGCCTTTGTGGCGCTGTTCTTCGTGGCCATCGGTCTGCTGATTGATCCCAGAGTGCTCATCTCGAACCTGGCCGTAACAGGCAGCATGATCGGCCTGGTCATATTCGGCAAGCTGCTGGTCTGGAGCGCGGTAGTCCGGCTGTTTGGTTATCCGACATGGGTGGCCGTTTCAGTCGCCATCGGGCTGACACAGATCGGTGAGTTTTCATTCGTGCTGGTTCAGGTCGCACGGAACGCGGGGATCGTCGGCGCCGATGTATACAACGCCACGTTGGCTGCGTCGCTCGTGACCATTCTTCTGAATGCGGCAATGGTCCGCTATATCCCGCCTTTGCTGGCTCGAAGGCGCTTAGCCCGGCAAATTGCGGAACACTCCAAGGCAACAGTTTCCGGCGCCGGAGGACTCCGAGATCACGTGGTGCTGTGTGGATTTGGCCGCGTCGGCAGTTCGCTGGGAGCCGCGTTGGAAACATTCGGCATTCAGTACGCCGTAATCGAAATAGATCCCGACGTCAGCAGCGCGTTGAGAAACCGCGGTATTCCCTCGGTTTTCGGCGATGCTTCGGACTCGCATATTCTTTCCCGTGCCGGCGCGGAAAAAGCTGCGCTCGTCATAGTAGGTTTGCCCGACGCGGACCGCTCGCGGTTGGCGGTCATGAATGCGCGCCGGATGAACCCCACCGCTCCTATCATCGCTAGGGCACATCGCCGCCCTGAGTACGAGCTTCTGAGTCAGCTGGGTGCAACGGAAGTGATTCAGCCTGAGCTGGAGGCATCGGCGACCATCATCCGGCACGCATTCAGCCGGCTGAATATTCCCGACGAGCAGATTCGAGCCTACCTGCGGGCTTTTCGCGAAGCCATGGGTTCGCTGGGCAAGGTGTCAATCGTGCGCCAGCCGTTTGCTGAGACGCGCCAGATCACTATCGAAGAACCTGCACTGGCCGGCCGGTCCCTTCTCGAACAAAGGATCAGAGAACGGTTTGGAGTAACAATCATTTCCATCACTCGTGATTCAGGGGAAGAACTGATGAATCCTCCCGCCGACACCGTCCTGCGATGCGGCGATAGACTCCGCGTATTGGGCTCGTCTGAGGAGATTGAAAACTTTGCGGCCAAGGCCGAACGGCAGAATGGTTCGCGCTAAGCGAGTTGCGTTTTATAAATTGGGCGCGCAGCTTATTTCTGTCCGGCTCGCATACGGCACGGCGGCTATGAAAATCATTTGAGGACAGACTGACCGTTAACTTCTCGTTGAGCCAGCGCAGAGGGTAGACGGTAGCGCAGAGTTTGCGCTTTTCAAACTCTGCGGCTTTTAATTCTACGCGGTTTTGCTCGCCATCACCCCTGCGGCGCTCCCTCAAATATCCGCGCGAAACCATCAAACTCTGCGCTACCCGGAGACGCACGTCGTACCCGCCGTTTGCTTGCCTCTGACATTTGTAATAGAATCTGTTCGATGCGGCAGTTATGTACAACTGCGACGATTATGGCCTTGCTCGCGGTCTTCAGCGAGGCTCCTTTTTTCCACACTCATCGAGACCAGAGCAGCGAGCACGCCAGGACGCAGCACTTCGCGCGCGGCACGACGCTCCACAGTCACGCATGGTCGTCGCATGAGCCCGCTGACCCCGCACTGATCCAGGCCGCTCCGGAATCCGGCGACAACGACGCAATCTTTACTGCATGGACCGCTGTTCGGCCGCACGCTGTATCGCTACACCCATTCTGGATTTCGAAAACGACTCTCTTGAGCCCGCCGGAGCGCGGTACGAATCTCATCGCACCGGTTGATCTTCGTTCTCACGATCCTCCGTTTAGTCTCTCTACTGCCCCGCGTTCACCCCCTGCCTAAACGCCTCCGCGCGCACGCGCTGCGCCTCTCTTTTCCTGCGTCTAAACCGTTTTCAGTAATGCTGTAGACCGACGAGGGTTCGCAAGGGCACGGCTTCACAGGCTGCTGAAAAATGCCTGTGGATGACCGGCGCTTTCTGGCGGGCTGAAGGGTCTGCTTTTGTTTTCAATACGGCCAGAGAAAAGCAGATTCCTCGCTGCGCTCGGAATGACATCGTCGGAGCGTTTTTAAGCAGCCTGTTCAGCCGTGCCGTAACTGCGCGCAGACTAGGCGGCCTTTAGGCCCTGAGGGTCAAGCCCTCAGCGGCTAAAGCCGCACCTTTGGATACTCCTTTTCGGCATGACTGAAGTCATGCCCTACAGGTCCACAATTGCGAAAAACGCTCTAAACCTTATTTGCTTTAGGGAGACCTATGCCGATCCTTATCCGAATTGGCGTTGGAACGATTTCCATCGTCTTCTGCCTATTCGTATCAGCAAGCGCACAAGAGCTGACTGAAAAAGAGGCTGTCCGGCTTTTCCTGACTAGCAGTCCTTACGCCCAAGAGTCCCGCGCCGGAACCGCTGTCGTCGAAGCACAAACGCTAGGCTGGCATCTCTGGCCAAACCCGGTAGCCGCCTACAACCACGAAGGTGCTGGTCTGACGGAGATTTCATCGGTGCAGCAACATCTGCCTCTGAGCGGGAGATTAGGGTTCCTGCGTCGCGCCGGAGCTGCGGCCGTGAAAGTTGCCGGCACTCAGGCCGAATACGACATCTGGAAATTGTGCAGCGAGATGCGCCAGGCTTTCTACAGCCTGTTGCTGGCTCAACAACGGGAGGCGATACTGCGCGACGGCCTCGCTCAGTTGCAGGAGGTAGTCCGAATCCTTCGCGAAAGGGAGCAAGGCGGTGAGGGATCACTCTTCGACCGCTTGAGAACCGAGCGGGAGCAAGCCGATCTGCAGGCGGAGATCATGTCGCTGCGAGCATCCACAGCCCAGGCTCGTGCGCGGCTGGCTTCATTCTTCGACGGCAAGATGGACCCGGCATCGCTCCGCGCACGAGGCGAGTTCGACGCTGCAAAGGATCAGCCAGGCCTTGCGGATTTGGTCGAATCCGCCATTCAGAACCGTCCTGATTCGCAAGCCGAGAAGCACCGCCAGGAACAATTCCAGTGGGAGCAACGCGCGGCGACCCGCTTGCGAATTCCGGAGCCTGCTATTTCTGCCGGCTTCAAACGAGGCGAACAGTTAGGAGGCATCTCCTACGGACCATACATCGGATTTTCGCTTAACCTCCCGATCTTTGACCACGGACAGAATCGCGTGGCAGAACTCGACGCGCAGTTAAGGCGAGCCAGTTACCGCCGCGAGGTGCTCGACCAGCAGATTCAGACGGAGATCAAAGGCGCCTATGAGGCGATGCTGGCGCGCCGTCAGGCAGCGGAGGAGTATAGAGTGCAATTCACCGAAGACGGACCTCAACTGGAAAATATTGCGCAGGTTGGCTACGAAGAAGGCGAACTGGGCATCCTCGAACTGCTCGATGCCTATAGGCTCCGCCGCGTTTCGCTGGTCAGAATGCTCGACCTGTTGGCCGCATGGAAGCAAGCGGGGATTGATCTGGAGCGCGCGGTCGGAAAGCCCGTCCTGAGTCCGGAGGTGTTGCCATGAACAAGAATTTGGTTGGTCTAACTGTGTTGCTGCTGCTGGCCGGTTGCAGTCGCCAGCAGCCTTCCGCTACGCAAGCGCCAGCGCCCGTGGAAAACTCCTCCGTTACGCGCTGGAGCGAACGAACAGAGTTGTTCATGGAGTATCCGCCCTTGGTCGCGGGTAAGAAAGCGCGCTTTGCGGTGCATTTCACTGATCTGCGATCGTTCAAGGCATTAGCAGACGGAGAGGTCACGGTCGAACTCAAACAGCAAGGAAAAACAGTCGACGCTTTTACCGCGCAAGGTCCGTCGAGTCCGGGAATATTCGGCGTAGACGTCGAGCCACGACAGCCCGGAAATTACTCGCTTGCCGTGAGCGTGCGTGCCGCGAACCTTACCGATGTTCACGACGCCGGTGAGGTGCAAGTCTACGCAAAAGAAGATGAGGTCCCCGGCGCCGCGCCAGCAGCGGAGCAGGAAACCACACCCTTTCTGAAGGAACAACAGTGGACCCTTGATTTCGCGACCGAACCGGCGGCAGAGAGAGAGATGAGAGAAAGCCTCCGCGTAACGGGAGAAGTCCGGCCGCGTAGTGGAGGAGACGTGCAAGTTACAGCGCCCTTCTCGGGAAGAATCGCCGCGTCGGCTTCTTTGCCCGTGGTCGGCCAAGCCGTCTCGCAAGGACAGCCGCTGGCATCTCTGATTCCCCCAACTCCCGCTCCGGCTGATTTCCCATCACTGGAGTTGGCTCTCTCGGAGGCTAAGTCAGAGGCCGGCCTCGCCACTCATGATCGGGAACGCCTGGAGCGCCTGCTTAAGGTAGGAGCCATTCCGGCCTGGCGCGTCCATCACGCGGAAGCCGCCGAGGTCCAGGCCACCGCTCGTTTGAAAGCAGCGCAGGACCGCCTGAATCAATACAAGTTCACGCGCGAAGCCGACGGTTTGCCGAGCAGCGAGTCTTTGTTTCTGCTGCGCGCGCCCATCACAGGAATCGTCACGGAAGTGAAGGGAATAGCGGGGGCGAATATAGCTCAGGGCGACACCTTACTTCGGATTGTTGCGGTCGATCGAGTTTATATGATTGCCAATGTTCCGGAATCAGAAGCGTACCGCATTACGAAACCTACTGGAGCCGAAGTGGAACTCCCCGGCGAAGCTCGTACTGTTCCGGCGGGCCGCTTGGTGTCGGTGAGCAGATGGATCGATCCTGCCTCGCGGACACTCAGCGTCATTTACGAGGCGAACAACGCGGAGCGGAAGCTTGCAATCGGGCAGGCAGTACCTGTGCGGCTGTTTCTCTCTCAGACGTCGAAAACAGTAGCGATTCCCGAAGGAGCCGTTGTGGACGATGGAGGAAGGCCGGTGATCTTCGTGCAAATGGAGGGTGAGTCGTTCGCGCGCCGGCCGGTTCGACTGGGTATGCGAGCCGCCGGTTATGTGCAGGTGTTAGAAGGAGTGCGCGCTAGCGAGCGGGTTGTGACCCGCGGAGCCTATCTCATCCGTCTCGCTGCTCTGTCACCGCAAATCCCCGCCCACGGGCACGTCCACTAAAGGAGTCCGCGATGGTGAATGGATTGATTCGTTGGTCGCTGAACAACCGGGCACTCGTGGTGGCGTTGATAGCGATATTGTTTTCATGGGGAGGCTACGTCGCCACAACTGTGCCCGTGGATGTACTGCCGGATCTGACCGCACCCACCGTAACGCTGGTCGCGGAAAGTCCCGGTATGGCTCCTTCCGAGATGGAATCGCTAGTGACGTTTCCGTTGGAGACCGCCCTCAACGGCGCGAGCGGAGTGCGCCGGGTGCGCTCGGCGACGGCAGTGGGAGTCGCTGTAGTTTGGGTGGAGTTCGATTGGGGCCAGAACATTCAGCTAGCGCGGCAGGTGGTCACAGAAAAGCTGAATCTGGCCCGCGGATCTTTGCCGCCGGAAACGGAAGTTGTGATGGCGCCGATTTCCTCGATTATGGGAGAGATCCTGTTTGTGGCGCTCGAGTCGGATCGCTATTCGCCTCTCGATCTTCGCACGATCGCGGATACAACGGTTCGTCGCAGGCTGCTCGCCATTCCCGGCGTCGCGCAAGTGATCCCCACAGGCGGCGCACAGAAGCAATACCAGGTTCTGTTATCGCCAACCAGGCTCAAGGCCTACAACCTTTCGCTCCATCAGGTGGAAGCCTCATTACAAGATGCCAACCAGAATGCTTCGGCAGGCTTTTACGTGGCTGGCGGGCAAGAGTACCTGATCCAGGGGATCGGGCGCGCCTCGACGGCAACGGACATTGAGCAAACTGTTGTTACCTCGCGCGACGGACGGCCAATTCTGATTCGCGACCTGGGCGAAGTTCGCATTGGAGAAGCGCTGAAGCGAGCGGAGGGTTCGCACAACGCCGAGGCCGCAATAATCCTGGGCATTCAAAAGCAGCCCGGGATCAACACACTGAAGCTGACGAAATCTATCGACACGGTGCTCGATCAGATCCAGCAAACGCTTCCGGAAGGCGTCAGCGTCAACAAACACGTTTTCCGGCAAGCTGATTTTATTGAGACCGCGGTAGAGAACCTGTTGGCGGCACTGCGCGAAGGCGGCTTGGTTGTGCTTGTCGTGGTAGTTCTTTTCCTGGCCAACTTCCGCGCTTCGGTCATTACGCTCCTGGCCATCCCGCTTTCCCTGATCGCTGCCGTTTGGAGCCTGCAAGTGGCGGGCCTGACGATCAACGCAATGAGTCTCGGAGGCCTGGCGATTGCGATTGGAGCGTTAGTGGATGACGCCATCATTGATGTCGAGAACGTTTTCCGCAGGCTTCGTGAAAACAATCAGAAGCCGCCGTCCGAGGGTTTGCCTGTTTTGGAGGTCGTGTATCGCGCCAGCGTGGAGGTCCGCAGCTCGATTGTCTTCGCGACGTTCATCATCGTGCTGGTTTTTGTTCCGCTGTTCTTGCTGGAGAGTGTTGAAGGACGCCTCCTCGCGCCGCTCGGTTTCGCTTACGTGATTGCACTGGCAGCGTCATTGATCGTCGCTCTGACGATCACGCCAGCGCTGTGCTCGCTATTGCTGCCCCGTGCCAAGATGGTGCTCGAAGGCCGCGAGCCCTGGCTCGTCAAGCGGCTGAAGCAACTGTATCAACCGACTCTTCGATGGGCGGTGAACCATTCGTTGGCGATCCTGATCGCATCGGGATTGCTGCTTACGACCGCCGTCTTCAGCTTTCACTGGATGGGACGGGCCTTCCTGCCGGAGTTCAATGAAGGAGCACTGACGATCCAGGCTGTCACGCTTCCTGGGACCAGCCTTGCGGAATCCGATCAACTGGGACGGCAACTCGAACGCATTCTGCTCACGGTTCCCGAAGTTGCGTCGACTGCCCGCCGCACTGGACGCGCAGAGTTGGATGAGCACGTCCAGGGTGTGGAATCGGCGGAGATCGATGCGACTCTGAAGATGCGAGATCGTCCGAAGGAAGTCGTACTCGCTGATATCCGCCGTCGCGTGACGTTATTGCCGGGCGTAAACGTCACCGTTGGCGGTCCGATCGCTCACCGGATTGATCACATGCTTTCCGGCACGAGGGCGAACATTGCGGTGAAAATTTTCGGAGATGAGCTTCCCACTTTGCGCGCAATGGCAAAGCAGGTCGAAACGCTGATGCAGGGGATCCCAGGCGTGGTTGATCTGTCAATCGAGCAACAAATGGATATCCCGACTCTTCGCGTTCACTTTGACCGGCCCGCGCTGGCGCGCTATGGGCTGCCCGCCGGAACCGCCGCGGAATCGCTGCAAACGGCCTTGCTCGGAAGGCAGGTGGGCCAGATTCTCGAAGGGCAGGTTGCCTTTCCACTGGTCGTCCGGTACCAAACGGACGACGCACAGGATCTGGATTCCATTCGCCGCACGCTGCTCGATACCCCAGCGGGCGCGCAGATTCCGCTGGCTTCTGTTTCAGAAATTCGGGACGACCGCGCTCCCAACTTCATCAGCCGCGAAAATGTGCAGCGCAAGATCGTGGTCCAATGCAACGTAGCGGGAAGAGATCTGCGAAGTGTTGTGAACGACATTCAAGAGGTGTTGCAGGCCTCGGTTGCGCTGCCTCGGGGATATCACATCGAGTACGGCGGGCAATTTGAGAGTGAGTCCGAAGCATCCCAGAGACTGCTATGGCTTGGCGCGATGGTGGTGGTGGGCATTTTCATTCTTTTATTCTCAGCCTTTCGTTCCCTTCGCGACGCACTGATCATCATGTTGAACTTACCATTGGCACTCGTCGGAGGCGTTATCGGTGTTTTTATTTCCGGGGGGGTGCTTTCAGTGGCGTCTTTGATCGGCTTTATTACTCTGTTCGGCATCGCCACACGGAACGGCATTATGTTGATTTCGCACGTGCGGCACTTGATGGAAGTCGAAGGCGTCGAGGATTTGAAGGAAGCGGTGGTGCGCGGGTCGCTGGAGCGGCTGGCTCCCATTTTGATGACGGCTTTGGCGGCGGGCCTGGCGCTAGTGCCTATCGTCTACCGCATGGGCGAGGCGGGCAACGAGATTCAGGCGCCGATGGCTATTGTGATCCTATTCGGTCTGCTGTCTTCGACGGCGCTGAACATGGTGGTTGTCCCGTCTGTTTACGCCCGTTTCGGCAAACGACCTGCATAACCAGGAGCCAGAAGTCAGAAGCCACCACCCCGCGCGATCGGCCGAAGTGCCCTCCTACGCCCACCACGTGGGATGAATGCATTCGGTCAGCTTTACCGTAGCCCGAACCTTCTGCACCGGCGATTCCAGCCACACCGCGTCGCCCCATTGCGGATTCCTTTTGCTTTCCCGACACTCGAATTGAGCAGGATGCTGTACGCGTTGTTCTGTTCGCACAGTTGATTGAGCCACGGATTTTCGTCTCCGTAGCTGCCATACGTATAGGCGGCGGTGAATGGCTCGCCGCGCCATGCGGTCAGACAAGGCATAGATTACTGCCGCAGTCCACTCGGAAAGCTCGGCAACTCTTTGACAGCGTGTGGCAAGAAATCGCTGAGCGAGTTGAATGATGAATGTCACGGTAAGCCGGCCGGAGTTGGCGTCGGCTATCAGGAACAGGGTGTACAATCAGTTGCCGGGCCCGCCGCGAGCGAATTGGGCGTGTCTATCCCGAACCGCTACGTTCGTGTAGCGGCGAACTGGCTGCGGGCGTGGTAGGAACTGCGAACCAAAGGTCCGGCTTCGACGTGGCGGAAGCCCATGCGTTCCCCTTCTCGCTTGAACTCAGCAAACTCGGCAGGTGAGTAGTAGCGCGCAATCGGCAGGTGGTCGAGCGATGGGCGGAGATATTGCCCGAGCGTTAAAATCTGGCAGCCATGGTCGAGTAAATCCTTCATCGCGGCCAGCACTTCGCTCGAGTCCTCGCCGAGGCCCAACATCATTCCCGATTTGGTTGCCATTGCCGGATCCACTTTGCGAACCGACGCGATCAGGTTGAGCGATTGCTCGTACCGCGCGCCGGGGCGAACCTCGCGATAGAGGCGCGGCACCGTCTCGATATTATGATCGAGCACGTCAGGGCGCGCCGCGATCACTGTCGCAAGCGCCTCCTGCGAACCTTGAAAATCGGGGATCAGCACTTCGACCAGGCAATCCGGTTTCAGCCGCCGTATCGCTTGTATAGTGAGAGCAAATATCTCCGCGCCGCCGTCTTTGCGATCGTCCCGGTTGACTGAAGTCACCACCGCATACTTGAGTCCTAAGTGAGCCACCGCGCGCGCCACGCGTTCCGGTTCTTCATAGTCGAGCGGCAGCGGAGCCCCTTTGGGCACCGCGCAGAAGCCGCAGCGCCTGGTGCAGACGTCGCCCAGGATCATGAACGTGGCGGTGCGTTGCTCCCAGCACTCGCCGAGATTGGGACACCGTGCGCTTTCGCAAACCGTGTGAAGTTGAAGTTGATTCGTCAGAACTTTTAGTTCGTGATGGTTCGGCCCGCCCGGAGCCCTGGCCTTGAGCCACTCCGGCCGTCTTTGTGGAGTCGTCATGGATTGCGCGTCATTCATGATCCGCCAATCGCCAAGAGAGATAGCCACGACGAGCGCTTTCCTCGTTCTACCCCGATATGCCCTATTGGCTAGGCGGGCCAACAAATCGCGCGTATAGCCGCCGCGCCTCGCCGGGGTCTTCCGTCCCTTTAATGATAGCGCGCCCGTCGGGGAAAATGGTCATTTCATACGGAGCCACAATGAATTTCATCACGTGCGCATTGAAGCGCACGGTTCCGTGCGATGCCAGCTTGCGCTCGAGTGCCGAGAAATCCAATGCCTGCCTGCCCCCGTGAACCTGCACCGAGTTTCTGCCACAGAGTCGTACCGCGAGCGAGCCGTTGGTCTTCAGATACGAGAACTCGCGCAGTTGGCACGCGCGGCAGGACGCGCCGGCGAGGCCTGGGTTCACCGCCTGAAAGCGGTTCTCCCACAGATCAACTGTGATGAGTTTTCGATGCAGAGCCGCGACGTTCCCCGAGAGTATCTTCAGGCCTTCCGCAACTTGAATGGAAGCGATGGCTGAAGCTGTTGCGCTCAAAATACCATCCGTGTCACAGTTGGGCTGAAGTCCGGCGGGGGCCGAAGGAAAGATGCACGCCAGACACGGTCCTTCTCCTGGCAGGACGGTCATCGTGACCCCGTAGCTGCCGACCGCCGCGCCGTAGATCCAGGGGAATCGTTTCAGGATGCTCAAATCATTTAGGAGATATCGCGTCTCGAAATTATCAGTACCGTCGAGCACGACATCTACTCCGTCGAGCATCTCGGAAGCATTGTCCGCGTTCAAATCCGCCACCACGCCGCGGATGCTTACAGCCGAATTGGCGCTTGCCAGATGAGTTTTAGCCGCTACGGCCTTGGGCATGCCGTCTCGCGCGTCCTGTTCCGTGAACAGGGACTGCCGCTGCAAGTTACTTTCCTCGACGTAGTCGCGGTCGATGATGAGCAACTCTCCGACGCCGGCGCGCGCCAGCGCCATAGCCTGGTAGCTCCCCAGCGCGCCGCAGCCGACTATAGCTACGCGCGATGCAGCGATTTTCCGCTGTCCCGCCGCTCCGATAGGCCGAAACAGCATTTGCCTGGAGTATCTGTCGAGGTCCTCAGATGACATAATCACATTATAGAGTGATTCGCGCAGGCGACGTAGCAGCTCTGATACCGCCCCAGTGGCACACCTACGGCCGCCCTGTTACACTTTGAAGGTTTAGGGGCACGCGGGCTGCCTCGGTGTTTGAGGTGACGTTTGGGAAGGTTCCGAAGCATCATCCCGGCTGTGATTTTTGTTGTGCTGGCCGTGAGCGGGTTGCGTGTGTTCGGCGCGGACTTTGAAGGAGTTCCCGTTAATGAAATTCGCCATCGTCCGGAAGAAGCCGTGCAGCAGCCGCTCGGTCCTGCTGAGCTACAGGAACTGCTGCCGCAGAAGATCCACGAGCCTTACAGTTCGTCTAAGATCAGCGAAAGCATCCAGCGCCTTTACGCCACCGGCAGGTTCAGCGATGTTCAGGTTGACGCGAGCGGTGTCCCGAGCGGCGTAATCTTAACTTTCCTGACGAAAAGCGCGTACTTTGTCGGCGCGGTCGAGGTCCGGGGCGTGGAAGCGCCTCCGGGCGAAGGTCAATTGCGCAGCGCTACACACCTGGAGTTGGGGCGCTCGTTCTCCGAGGACGACATTCCTGCCGCAATCGAAAGCCTGCGCCGCGTCCTGCAGGACGATGGCTATTTTCAGGCGGAACTCACGCCGGCGTATAAGCGTGATCCAGAGACACAGCAAATCGACATCGCTTTTGACGTGAGGACCGGCGCCCGCGCGCGATTAGGATCCGTCCAATTCGGCGGCTCCCCCATCTTTTCACCGGAGAAGCTCATCCGGCAGGCGAAGTGGAAACGGGGGAGGCCGCTCACATCTGCAATGGTCCAATCCGGACTAGAGCGCATTCGAAAGCTGTATCAGAAAGAAAACTACCTGGCCGCATCGTTGGGGGTTACTGCGAAACCCTTCGACGCTGAAAAGAATTCGGCGGATCTCGAGATAACCGTACAGCCGGGAACACAGATCAGCATTTCCATTTCCGGTGCGTCACTTAGCCGGTCCACGCTGAAGCGGCTTGTGCCGGTGTTTCAGGAGGGCGCCCTGGACGATGATTTGCTGGAGGAAGGCGAACGCAATCTCATAGAATATTTTCAAACGCGCGGTTATTTTGACGTAAGCATACACCGCGAGCGGAAACAAAATTCGCCTTCTCAGACGGCGGTCGAATTCATCGTTCATCAAGGCATGCGTCAAAAACTGGAGGAAATACGTATCACAGGTAACCGGTATTTCAGCACCGACGCTCTTCGCGAACGCATGAGGATCGAGCCGGTAGGCTTTGGGCTTCCCTATGGCCGGTTCAGCTCCAAGCTGCTGGCCGCGGATCTAGAGTCGCTGAGGACGCTATACGACAAGAACGGATTCTCGGCGGCCGAGATCACCTCGAAGCTGGAAACTCCGGAAGGCTCGGAGCGCTACTTGAAAGTGACGATTTCGGTTCGTGAAGGTCAGCAGAGCCGAGTCGGCAGCTTCTCCTTCCTGGGCAACCACTCGTTTCCGCAGCCCGTCTTGGAGAGTCTCATCAACGGAGGAAGGGGCCAGCCTTACAGTCCTTCTGTGATAACATCCGACGGCGACAATCTGCTCACCTTCTACTTCGATGAAGGATTCCCGCGTGCCAAGTTCCGATTCAACGAGACGCCGGCCGCAGATAAACAGCGCCTTGACGTTCAGTACGTAATTGACGAGGGGCAGCGCGAATACGTTGGTCACACCTACGTTCATGGTCTCGAACACACCAGGCGTGGCGTGGTCAATCGCGAACTGCAATTCCGCGACGGCGCGCCGCTGAGCCAAAGCGAATTGCTGGACACGCAGCGCCGCCTCTATGACCTGAGCATCTTCAACCGTGTCGAAGTGGCGGTACAAAACCCCGAGGGGCGGGAAAATCAAAGAAACGTTCTGGTGTATCTCGAGGAAGCACGCCGCTACGCGCTGAAGATCGGGCTGGGAGCGGAGGTGGGCCGCTTCGGCGGATCAGCGGCGGACCGCACGAATGTACAAGGTGAAAACGAATTCAGCCCGGACGTTTCTTTTCAGGTCACCAGACTCGGCATGGGAGGCAGACCACACACGGCATCCGTCAGCGGGCGTTTCAGCACACTGCAGAAGCGCGCCGGAATCACGTACACTGCGCCTCGGCTTTTCAATCATCCCAGACTCGAGGGCAGCGCCCGGGCGTTTTTTGATGAGACCCGCGACGTGCGTACGTTTACGGCCCGCCGCGCTGAGGGATCTTTGCAGTTCGAGGAGAAGAAGAGCAAAATCACCACTTTGCTTTCGCGTTACGCATACCGGCGCGTCACAGTAGATACCGACACTCTGAAGATCACCGAAACTGAAATACCCATATTGGCTCGCCCGATATTAGTTGGCATGCTTAATCAGACTATCATCCGCGATACGCGAGACAATCCGGCCGACTCGCATCAGGGCGTGTTCACGTCCGCCGATGTTGGACTGGCGGCCAAGCAACTCGGATCTCAGGCCAGCTTCGCCAGAGTGCTGCTGCAGAATTCATCGTACTATCCGTTTAGTTCGCGGCTGGTATTCGCCCGCTCGACGCAATTCGGCGTGCAAAGCCCGTTTGGAAGCGGCCGCGCCGTGGAACTGCCCTCCCAGACGGGTCAGCCTGCTGAGCGGATTGTTACGAAAGAAATCCCCATTGCGGAGCATTTCTTTTCCGGCGGCAGCAACTCTCATCGCGGCTTCGCCGTAAACCAGGCCGGCCCCCGTGACCCTGTTACGGGGTTTCCGTTGGGCGGAAACGCGCTGCTTCTCAACTCGCTCGAACTGCGCTTTCCCATCTGGAGGAACAGCATCGGCGGTGCGCTCTTCCATGATGCGGGCAACGTCTTTACGCGTGCCAGCGACATCAGCCTTCGCCAGCACCAAAAGAGCCGCCAGGATTTCAATTACGTATCCCACGCACTTGGTTTCGGATTGCGCTACAGAACGCCGGTTGGACCTATTCGCCTGGACTTGGGCTACAATCTGAACCCTACCCGATTTACAACTCCCGACACGAATAACGTAGACCGATCACCCCAACCGCAAAGATTGGCGCGTTGGCAGTTGCTGTTCAGCATTGGGCAGAGTTTTTGATGGGCATACCGCGCAAAATCGTGTTGGCGCTCTTATGCGCAACTTCGCTGCGGGCGGAGATTGTGGATCGTGTAGTGGCCACCGTTGACGGCCATGTATTAACGTTCAGTGCCGCGCTGGCGGAAGCTAATTATCAGGCATTCCGCAGCCGTAGCGAGCCGGTTGTCACGTTGGAAGGCGACGCGCTGAAAACCGTCATCTCAAAATTGGCCGACCAGCAACTGCTCCAGAACGAGAAAGCAAACTCGCCGTATTCGGCTCCGGATACCGGCGAGGCAGAACGCGCCATACAAAGCCTTCGACAGCGATTCCCCGGCGCCGCGGAATTCCAGCGCGAGCTGGTGCGTTACAACTTGAACGAACAATGGTTGCTCCAGCGGTTGAAGCTGGAAACCTCGATTTTGGGATTCATTGATTACCGCCTCCGTCCGCAGGCGCGCGTGTCGCCGGCTGCCATTGAAACGTATTACCGCAATGTTCTGCTGCCGCAGTTGGCCAAGCAGGGCGAGAGGAATGCTCCGCCCCTTGCCCAGGTAAGCGGCGAAATTGAGCGGATACTCACGGAGCAGGAAATCAATCAGCTCCTGGACGAATGGCTGATGGAACTTCGAAGCCGGTCCAGGATCAGAATTGTCGGCGGCCGGTAAAGTTGCTGGCCACGGCGAGCAAAAGCGGTCGCCGGTGGCTACTCACGATTACCGACGGAATCCGAGCCGCGACCGGAAGGGAGCGGCCGGGGCGGATTTTTGAACAACCTGCTAACGCGTTACTCAGATGCCAAGCGCTGAACCAAAAAAGAAACGGTGGACGCCCCTCAGGCTCAGCCTGTGGGCTGCCGTGGCGCTGCTGGTGCTGCTGATCATCTCAACCGTGATCTTCACACGCAGCGCTTGGTTTCAGGCATCGATTCAGCGACGGGTAATAGCCGCCATGGAGAAGGCAACCGGTGCGCGGGTTGAGTTGCAGCGGTTTGCGTTCGACCCGATAGCGCTGAGCGTAACGTTGCACGGCCTGACAGTGCATGGGCGCGAACGCGCGGCTGAGCCGCCACTCTTTACGGCGGAGCTGGTCGAGATGAGCTGGAGGATGCTCTCGATCTGGCGGCCGCGAGGCGATTTCCGCAGCTTGCGGCTTTGGAATCCACAGGTTTATCTCGCTCTTTACGACGACGGCTCAAATAATCTTCCCACCCCTGTCGAGCCAAACCGCGATCCCAACTGGCCGGTCCAATTACTAAATATGCGCGTGCAGCGCCTTCAAGCCTTGCGCGGTCGGATGCAGTTGCAGGCGCATGGCGAGGCGAAGATTCTTCCGCTCGATTTTCGAGCTGAGCAGTTCCATCTCGACATGAGCTATGATCCGCAATCGCCGCGGTATTCCGGCAAGGTAAATTTTCAAAAAGTGCTGCTGGCGCGTTCAGCCGAAGCGCGCCTGGCCGCGAATGGAACACTCCAGTTTGCGTTGTATTCGCAAAAGCTGGAGATCGAGTCGATGGAATTGCGAACTCCCGGCTCGCACGTGTCGGCGCAGGTGCTGCTCGAGAACTTCCGTGCGCCGAACCTCCGGTTTCACTATGATGCGAGAGTTGACTGGAGCGAAGCTGCCGAATTCCTCGGCAGCTCCGGGTGGAAAGGTGAAACAGCGTGGCAAGGTGACGGTAGCTACACGGAACGCGGGTGGCAGTTTCAAGGACCAGCTTCAACGCGAGCCAGCAGCATGGGCTTCCAATCGCGCCCTGTCTCGGTGCCATGGAGCGGCACAGCTTCCGTGAAGCTGACTCAAACCCGCACTTCCACCGAGACCGACGATTCAAGTTCGTGGCGCGCCGAAATTGAGAACGTGAACGTCAGCACTCTGGGAGGTCGGTTGACGGGCGGAGGTCTTATTGATGTTGCACCGGCGCCTGCAACCCGCCTCGAATTGAAAACGGATCACATCAGCGTGGCCGCCTTGGCGCGCCTGCTGCGCAACGCTCCAGGGCACGTCGCACCGATAGCAACGCAGCTTGCCGGCTATCTTTCCGGACCGATCACTGTAGCGTTTAGCGGCGTTAACGACGTTCGCGCGAGCGTGGATTGGCGGGTCGAACCCTCATCGGTGGTGCCCGCCGGGTTCCAGCCTGTCTCGGGTGTGCTGCGAGGCAGCTACCGCGCGGCGCGAAATCATTTTGAGATCCAGGACAGTTCTCTCAACATCTCCGACGCCTCTATTACGGCTGACGGATGGGTGGATCAGGGCGATTCCACACTAATACTTACCATCGACGCGCCAAGATCTGACCGGTTTTGGGACTTACTAAATGAGCTGTGGAAGAACACGACGAAGATACCGGTCAGGCCGCGCGGTCCCGTCAACGCAACCCTCCAATGGTCCGGCGGCGCAGCGTCGCCCAGGGTTAGCGGCGATGTGCAGCTTTCCGATTTCGAATATGAGAATTTGCAATGGGACAATTTCGCCGGCCACTTTGATCTGCATCTGCCTGCGTCTGCACCGATCGCTCTGCCCCTATTGCGCCGGCGAACTGCGGTCCCCAACACGCCCGCGTCTCCCGTTACAACACTGAAAATTGAAAACGGCAAGCTCCTTCGCAACGGTGCGGCCCTTGGTTTCAACGCCTCTTTAGAACTGGCGAATTCGCACATAACTCGCCAGAGCCCGTTCTCGATAGCAGCTTCATTGCGCGATTTCAACCTGGCAGAGTTCGAAAAGCTTGCCGCCGTCTGGTTCCCGGCTGCAACTCCCCTTCCGGCAAAGGGCATCCTCAGCGGATCTTTCCAGGCGTCGGGCACGCGCGAAAAGCCAAGCGGAAAGGGCGCAGTCGAACTGACGGCGGCGGAACTCTATGGCGAACCATTCGACAAAGTGACTGCTCAAATCGCGCTCGACCCAGCCGGGAAACTGGCGTTCCGGCAACTTCGTCTGAAAAAAGGCAGGGGCAACATACAAGGTGATCTCTCGATAGGCTTGCACGACAAGCAATATCGTTTTTCGCTTACCGCGTCGCAAATCGCTACAGCGGAGTTGCAGACCTTGCGCGCACGCGTGCCTGCTGGCATCCTCTCGGCAAAGCTCGCGGGGGATGGAAATCTCAACCGCCCGGCGGCGCAGGGGCAGTTGGAGCTGTCGAACCTGCACGCGGGCGGCCGCCAGGACGGACACGTGTCCGTCACCATCAATGCGCATGACGGACAAGCGCAGCTCGTGAGCACCGGCACTATATTAGGCGGCCAACTGGAGGGCAGCGGGACAGTCCACCTGCAACGGCCGTTCCCGTTTACCAGTCAGATCACATTCACAGATTTGGACCCGCTTCCATTTTTCGGTGAGGCTCGCAAGGTTGCCGAGTCTTTGGAAGTGAACACGGCCGGAACGGTGCGGGTGCAAGGAAAACTCGATGACCTGCGATCGACGCGAGCCGCTGGCGAGATCAGCGATTTGAAGGGCGCCGCCGGGCCGGTCGCCTTTCGAAATGCACAGCCAGTGCCGTTCGCCTATGTGAACGAGGTGGTCACGCTGGACAGTGTGCACTTAGTCGCAAAGGATACGGACCTGGAGGCCGCCGGCACCGTCTCCCTGGCCGGCGGCCAGACGATGAACATCGCGGTCAAAGGTCACTTGGACCTTTCTGCTTTTCAGGCTATGGCTCCAGACCTTGCCGCCTCCGGCAAAGCCTCATTGGACGCGATATTAAGTGGCACGTGGCAACACCCAGCGTGGCGAGGGCGCCTACGAGTTTCCGATGCCGCGCTACGTTATGGAACGCTTCCTAACGGGTTGACAAAGCTCAACGGAACGCTGGTCTTTGATGGGAATCGCGCCACGCTGGAAAATGTTGTCGGCGAATCGGGTGGCGGCTCGATCGCGTTCGGTGGTGTCTTGAGTTACCTCGAGAGCACCGGGCTGGCCATGCAGCTTACCGCGGATGTTTCCAACGTGCGAGTCCGGTACCCCGAGGGAATCAGCACCTGGATCGGTGGTCGTGTTATTTTGAACGGCTCATCGCGGGGCAGCACGCTGGGTGGGAAGCTGATCATCAGCAAACAAACCGCGAGCCCCGACTTTGATATCGGATCTGTGCTAAGCAGTCGCAAGGACCAGCCGCTGGCGCGCGTCAAATCAAGAGCGTTGCAGAACCTGCGGCTGGATGTTCAGATCGTCTCCGCACCGGACGTTTCTCTGGAGACCACTACCGCAAAGAACCTCCGTGGAGACGTGGATCTGCGAATTCAGGGCAGTATCGATCATCCCTCATGGTTAGGCCGGATCAGCGTGCTGCAAGGTGAGGTGACGATCGGGGGCAGACGCTATCTGGCGGATCGTGGAGAGTTGACCTTCTCCAACCCGTTCCGCATCGAGCCGACCTTAAACCTTCAGGTTCGAGCGCGCGTAGAGCAATACGACATCAGGTTGAGTTTCGCTGGGCCGCTGGACCGTTTGACAGTCACTTACAGTTCCGATCCGCCGTTGCCTACAACTGAGATTCTGGCTCTACTGGTGGCCGGCAGTTCGTATGCCGCGAGTATAAGGCCGTCCGTGCCCGGCACAACCCCTCAGGTCGGCGCCAGTTCCTTGCTGTCGCAAGCACTGAGCGAGCAAATGAGCAACCGCCTGGACCGTATTTTTGGCTCTGGTCACATTCGCGTTGACCCGCAGATCGCCGGTTTCGGCAGGCCCGCAAACGCGAACGTAGCGCTGGAACAGCACATCAAGGACAACTTGACGCTGCTCTACGTCACGAACGTTACTTCGGCGCAGCAGAGAATCATCCAGGCCGAGCTAACGCTCAGTCCTCGCTTCTCCGTCACGGCAATTCGGGATCAAAATGGATTGGTGGGAGTGAACTTCCAGATCAGCTTGCGGTTTCGTTGACACAGGTACAGGGCTCCGGTCACTACTCGAATCAGCTACGCGGAACGCCTGTCCCGGCGTCCCGCGTGCTCCAACATAGCACTACAGATTCAGCGGTTGTGCCAGCGTGAAGTCCAGCCGAGACTCGGATGGAACCTTCACCTGTTCACCATGGGTTGCGAGTTGAACCGCAGTTCCCGCGCCCGCGCCAGTGGCGGCGCCAATGGCGGCTCCTTTGCCTCCACCAGCAATAGCACCGATGGTTGCGCCCAAGGCAGCTCCAATGCCGGCGCGAGTCGCTGTCTGCTTCCCGCGTGACGAACCGGATTGTGTCACCTCGCTGGTGGTCATCTCATATCTGCGGCCTTGGACCGTGATATCCATCAGGACTAGGCTCAATTCAGAACGTCCTTTGATGCGCCCGGCCTCCTCTTTTGAAACCAATTTAACAGTCACGTCAGCGCCGCGGGGGACGACAGTTTCGCCGTTTACCATGAGTGGCTCATCCAGGCTGGCGCGATAGGTCTGCCCCATCTCGTCTGTGGCCGAATCCACCGGGTCAATCATGCGCACCGTTACGACGCTCCCGGCATGAATAGTAACTCCCAACTTCTTGGGAGCCGGGGCAGCGGTTCTGGATGGCGTGTCGGCCGCGGGCCTGGGTGTAAGCGGGGCCGAGACTTCCGCAAGCGGCCGGCGTGCGGGAGCGCTGGTCGTCGCGCTCTGCTCGGGTGGAGCAGGCGCGAATGTGATGCTGTTAATCTCCGATACGGAGTACTCGCGCACTAATCCATTCACGGACATTCTGACTTTGGACTGATCTCCCCCTTGATACTTTCCAGTGATGGTCTGTCCATCCTTCAGCATCAGGACGTCTGCGGATACCATGAGGGACACGCAGCAAAGCAATAGCAGTAGCGGAACTACCCTCCGGATTTTACTCATTTAATCGTGTCTCCTTGAAAAAAAACGTGGAACCTTCCGATGAGCGTTTCGCTCTTTTACTATGATGCGCCTGGCAGTATCGGCGGTCAAGGCAGTTTGACGGCCAGGCCATGTTTGCTTTCGGCAGGCGCACGAACAGCGGCGGGTCCTGAAGCAGACCTGGAATAGCCCCGGCGGCGCGAATGGCCTCTTCTGCCAGAACACGGTCGACCTGATCGGGATCGGTTTCATAGCTGACGCTGACCGAAATCAGGAGTATGAAATCAGATCACCACTGTGCCGCGCTTGATTCAGGACTAGGTGAACCGTAACAATTGATTCGGGAGTAATTCTTCGAGTTGGATCAAAGTACTTCCACTTCACGGGTTTGGGTTTTTTGTTGTATTGACGGATGTAGCGCATCAGCTTTCTTTTGA
>JACPPJ010000026.1 GCA_016191085.1 Acidobacteriota bacterium
CAGTCGCGAAAGCCCAATACGACCGCGTTGCCATAGAAGTGCCGCAGACTGAGTTGATCTATAGTGGCGCCGCCATTGATGAAGTGCGCCGGAGCATCCACGTGCGTGCCAACGTGGCATCCCATGACGAGTTCCGAGGCCTTCAGCGGCGATCCGTCCGCGATACACGATACTCTCCGCACCAGCGGCGGCGCGTCGCCGGGATAGAGCGGCATGGCGGCGCGCATGGGGATGGTGATGTCGATTGCGGATCGAGGGTCGGCAAAGCTGTCCTTCATCATTGAGGACTATACCGCCGCTACGCTGTGGGTGTGATTCTCACTTGCACACAGTGGTCGAGCGCGGTGGAGATCATATCGATGTGGTCGAGGTCGGTCGGGAGCAGCGCGTTGAAGCTGATGCCTTTGCCGCGCGCCACGGGCATCCCCGGCGAGACGTGGCCGAAGTGCCCGCCCACTCCCACTGCCTCGGGATGGATACACTGCGTCAACTTGACTCTGGCTCTTACCTTGCGCACCGGCGACTCCAGCCACACGGTATCACCATTCGAGATTCCCTTGGCCTTGGCCACCGACTCGTTCATCAGCACGCTATAGGCTTCGGTGTTTTCGCAAAGCTCATCGATCCACGGGTTCTCGTTTCCGTATCCGCCATAGACGAACGGAAATTTGAAGTGCACCGCGATCAGGTCGAATTCGCCTTTGCGGATGGCGTGGTACGAAGGACACGGCATCCAGTCGGACAGCGGCTTGTAATCGGAGAGGTCCCAGTTGAGGCCCATCTGGTCGAGGACCGTTTTTAGTTCGCCGCCGCGCTGCAACAGGTGCTCCAGGTAGATCGGCAGCCGGGCCTTCAGATAGGGTCCGAAGTAAGACTCTTCCACATCTCTTGAAAGCCGCACCACGCCGTGCTCGCGGAACCATTTGAGACCGTGATCCTCGCCAAACCACGATTTTGCTGTTCTCTCTACAATCTCTGAAGCAGGATAACGTCGATCCGGCTGCAATGTGTAAGGCTCTTTGATGATGTAAGTATGATTCAGGAGGCGGTAGAGATCGCCGAGCACTCCGACGCGGTCCGCAATTTCGACGATTACATCCTGCGGCTGAATCAAATCGCGCGGGGGATCGACCACGGGCTGGCGTACCTGCCAGTGGAATTCTTCCTCTCCGCAAGGCGGAATGGAGTGCGCCGCCGAGCCGGTGTTGAAGTCGTAGCGTTCGAGATATGTGGGGAACGGGAGAACAATGTCGTCGAACAGAGTTGTCTCATTAATCTCTATCGCAAATCCCGCCACGAACCGCAACGACTGATAGAACTTTTCCACCATCGTGATATCGCCGAACGACCCCAAAATCGAATTCGTGGGCGTGTGCAGCAGCATCTCGAGGTCATAAGACAAACCGTAGGGCCGGTGATCCGCGGTGGTGATCGGCAGGAGCGTATGGAAATGCGACGCCAGCGGGAATAGCTCTCCCAGATCCATTCGAATCGGCGTAGTGGGCTTGCGGCCGGGGAACGCTTTGGGGTGCGGCAACGGAAGTATGTGCCCGCCGTCCTCGAGCATTCCGTCAGTGCCGCCCTCGGGCCGCCACTGGTGGGGGTGCTTCCCGATCGCGGCAGTGCTTAGAATGCCGCCAGGCACGTTCACAGCACCGACGACCATATTCAGCAGCTTGAGCGGCCAGCACTGGTGGAATCCATGCTTGTGCCCCTGGGTGCCCTTGGCCCAGTCCACGCAAGCGGGCCGGTACGGCAGCTCGACTCCATCAATCGTGATGGTCGAGCCGATTGAAGCCGCCTCGCCGAACTCACGCGCGATCCGGCGAACTGTCGCTGCCGGAATCGTCGTGATCTCCTCGGTCTTCTCAGGCGAGTAGTTCGCCACGTGCTCACGCAGCAGTTCGAATGTGGGACGGCCATTCTGCCCGTCCACCTGAAATGATCCTGACAACGCCGGATCGCGCAGCGTCGAATCGTCATGCGTCTTGATCCGGCCGTCTGCGGCGTCGAATACCAGCGGCTGTTTGGATTCAGGGTCACGCAGATACCGCCCGTCCTCGCCGGCCAGGTACGGAGCGTTGGTCTTGTTCTTCAGGAACGGTTCGTCATAATGTCCGGTCTCGTTCAGCAGCACGTGCAGCATGCTTAGCGCGAGGGCGGAATCGGTGCCCGGGCGGATGGGAATCCATTCGTGCGCTTTGCTGGCGGCGTAACCGCCGACGGGATCAATCACCACCAGCTTCATGCCGCGGGCGCGAGCCTCTGCCATGTCGAGCGCGATGTGATTATAGGAGCCGCGCGCGGAGATGGCGAACTGCGTTCCGACCAGAATGCAATAGTTGGCGTAGTGCAGGTCCGGCTGCTGATGGAAGCCGCCGCCCGAGAAGAATTCGACCGGATGAACGACTTTGCCGCAAGTCGGCGAGGCGGCGTTCATGATGTGCGGCGTGCCGAAGGCGCTGCCGAAGGCCTTCAGCCAGAACATGTTGTCGCCCACGGCTTCCCACGCTTGCACCAGCAGCTTCTTGGGATCCTCACGAATGCGATTCAGTTCAGCGATGATCGTGTCGATGGCTTCCCGCCAGGAGATCTGCTGCCAGCGGGGATCTTCGTCCAGGCCCTTCTTGGGATTGGTGCGCCTGAGAGGGTGCTGCACGCGGTGCGGGTTGTAGTGGGTCATGATTCCCGCTTTGCCCTTGGCGCACATCCGGCCGCGATTCTGAGGATTGTCGGGATTACCTTCGATGGCGGTGACCACGCCGTCCTCGACGTGTACACGCACGCCGCAGCCGATGTAGCACATGCCACACGCGGTCAGCAGCCAACCCTGTTGCGTTGTCGCCATCGATTATCCTCCTTCGAACATGGGCAGCATGACGACTTCTACTTCGTTGTTGCCAAGCAGCGCGGCCAAGCCGCCAAGCTCCTTGGCATTCCGGCCACCAACAAAGATCAAGATGTAGTGATGCAGAGCCCCCGGTCGACTGAAGACGCGGTGAGTGAAGGCATCGCCGTAATCGCTCGATAATTGGGCCAGCAGATCGCCCACCGTGCTGCCCTCAGGCATATGCAACACGAGAAAGCGCTGGCCGATCAGCGCCGGCAGATCGCCCATGAACTTCACCCGTACGGAAGTGCTGGATGGCTGCATTGGTTCCTTGTAACGACGGCATGCTTCTATGCCAGGCGCCAAAAGTCATTAGAAACAAAAAATCCACGGCACGAGAACCGCGCCGTGGCTATCCGGAACCAAAACCTAACGGCGCGCGGTCCAGCCGGAGTACTCCCGCGCCAACTGATCGGTAGTGCGGTTCAACTTGCTCAGATCTATGCCCGCCAGCGGCAGGGGAAGATACACGCCAGCCTTCAGCATGCAATAGCGGAACAGCAACCCACCGCTCAGCAGGAGAGCGCCCGCGACCGTTGCCGTTCCCACCGCCGATTGCACACTCAGCAGTACCAGCGGGAGAACCATTCCGGCGCCGACGGCTCCAAGCCAAAACAGCCCCCGGAGCCGCGTTTGCAATAACAGCCGCACAGATTCACGGGCGGGAGCGCCCGTTCGGCGCATCAAGAGCAGATACCCAGCAATCATGGCGAGATTCAGAAAAATGGTAGCAATCGTGAGCGACGCTGCCTGAGGCATCCCTTGACCGCCATCGAACGCCGAGGCAAGTAGCAATATGCCGCAACCACCCATCATTGATTGCGTAAAGAATATGGCTGGTAGCATGGGTGTGTCCCAGAAAGGAATAGAACGGGACGCAGATATTACGAATCCAGGATACAAGGTGATGCCTAGCGCACTCAGGGCGGCGGCGACTGATATTACCTTCGCTCCCATATCATCGCCGCCCCAAATCCGCCAACTGCTATTAGTAATAGTGGGAGCTATATGAATGCACGCTGTTACAACAAAAACAGAAACCAGGAGAACGCCGCGGCTGATCCAGGAACTGCGGGCCTTGAAAATGGCACGCCAGGCACGCAGCGGGTGACCTAACTCAGTGAGCAATACCACGGCGCCCGCGATTACCAACCCGATGGACACCAGTGCAAATACCGGCGGCAGATCGATTGTCTGATACAGCAGGAACAAGCCTCCACCCAAGCCGCCCAGGAAAAGGTCCAATGCCAACTGCCAGGACCATTCCTGCTGCGCTCTAAGCTCCGTGTTGAATAGGTTTGCCATGGTCCCCTCAACGCTTAGGTCAGATAAAACAACGAAGGATCAGTACCGGCCTCGGCGCGCGGCTGAAAATGCGTCCGCGTACGGATCAACTTTGAAATTTCACTTTGCGGATCGTTCAGATTGCCGTACACGAGAGCCTTCGTGGGACACGTCTCGACGCAAGCAGGACCCAGCCCTTGGTCCAGCCGATGCACACAGAAGGTACACTTCTGAGCTGTGCCTGCCTGCCACCGCTTGTAACTCACGTCCTCGTATGGCGTGAACTGATCGCCGTGGTAGCCCGTCTTGTGGCGCGGAACAAAACGGACCTGATAGGGACAGGCGATCACACAGGCGCTGCAGCCGATGCATTTGTCCTGGTCTATTAGAACCAGACTGTCGTGCGTGCGTTTGTAACTCGCCCCTGTAGGGCACACCGGAACGCATGGCGGCTCGGCACAGTGGTTGCAGCGCAGCGGCATATAAAGAGTTTGCGCCAGTGGAAACGTGCCTTCTTCTCTCTCGAGGACACGCATCCAGAAGACGCCTGCGGGGGTGCCATTTTCTACCTTGCATGCCATCGTACAACTTTGGCATCCCGTGCAGCGCTTGAGGTCAATTGCCATCCCCCAGCGCACGTATGTGGTCGTCGTCGTGTGCCGCCCGTTGGTCGCCATTTCACTCCAGTGCCGCGTCGGACCCCTTGAACACGGCTGGCTTTTACGATAGGGGACAAATAGCACGCGGCTTGCCAACCCCATCGAGCTTAGCCTCCGGCGCTGGCATAGAACTGTCTTGATTTAAATGAGGATACAACCTGAAAATGTGCACCGGTAACGCTTTTCCAAACTGCATGGGTGATTTCACCCGGCCGAGAGGGTCATTGCCCCCACTACATAGGCTATTGCGACCGCTGCCCTTTGGTTTCTCGTGCGAATAATAGCCGAATGGCTCCACGAGATGCACGGAGGCATCTCATTGCGATGCGCCGCATGAATCTGTCAAACAGACACAAAACCTAAACTATAACGTGGATTTTCCCGCTTTCTTCGACCACTTCATATTTCTTGAGGTGAATCTTCCGGTTCACCACGTACTCGCCAGTTGTGACATCATACTCCCAGGCGTGCCAGGGGCAAATAATGTGCCATTCGTCGTAATTGAATCGCGATTGCACGTACGTCTTATCGGGACCCAGGACCTCTTCGACCTTGGGCATCAGCAGGCCTTCGCAAGCTGGTCCGCCTTGATGAAGGCAGAGATTCTGATAGGCGTACAGTTTGCCTTTCACGCGGTAAACGCCAACTTCGGTCGAGCCTACCGGAACGACCTTGCGCTCACCTTCCTTCAGATCGGCGGAGGCGGCTACAAACACCTTGTCGCTGGTGCTGTTCACTGTTGGAACCTCCTAAAAGATAGATTCGGGCATCTCGACGAATCTCCGTGATATAAAACGTCAGTAGCGCATTCAGGCGCATGTCTGCGACGAAACTTGCTTGTGATTGGGTTCGAGTGCGATGCCATCTTTCCTCATATCACTAGGGATGCCGTCGATTTACCAACGTGAACCGTAGATTCTCCTTAGCCCGCAAGGATACTTGAGTTGCGGCGAGCGTTCAAGCAGTTACTCCCTTCCGCGCGGCAGTGTTATTCTAAAACTTAGACCGTTGATTCCTCTCTCCCTCGCCAGCTAGGGAGCAATATTTGTACCATGACGACGACAAGAGAAAGCCTGGGTTCCCGGCCAGCCAACAGATCCCCTCAGCGCTTTGAGCTTTCCGATCTGCGCATTGACGAGAGCAAACGCAGAAGGCGAGGAGCCAAATGGCTGCGCTGGGTTGCCGCAGTGCTGGTGGCGGTGCTTATCTTTGGCGCCGTGGAGGCGTGGCGAGGCCGTCCGCCGCTCGTTGAGACTGCCTCGGCGCGCAAAGCGGGCAGTGGTCCGGCCGCCGTATTGAACGCCAGCGGTTACGTCACACCCAGGCGCCGCGCGACAGTTGCGGCCAAGATTACGGGACGGCTGAACCAGGTCCTGGTCGAAGAAGGCATGCGCGTCGAAGCTGGGCAGGAACTCGCGAATCTCGACGACACCGATGCCCGCGTGCGGCTCTCTTCGGCCGAGGCGGAGCGCGACGCAACGCGCGCATCGCTCAAAGATCTTCAGGTGAATCTGGAAAACGCGCAGCGCGAACTGGCTCGCGCCGAGCAACTGCGGAATCAGGGAATCAGCACGCCACAGGCGGTTGATCTGGCTCGTACTGCGGTTGAGAGCTTCCGCGCCCGGATTGATTCCGTGGAGCAGCAGGTGCATGCCGCGGAAGCGCGCATCCAGGTGGCGCGGCAGGATCTCGAGAATTGCGTTATCCGAGCGCCGTTTTCAGGAATGGTCGTTTCAAAAGACGCACAGCGCGGCGAGATTGTTTCGCCGATGTCCGCCGGAGGAAGTTTCACGCGCACCGGCATTGCGACTATCGTGGACATGTCCTCGCTGGAGATTGAAGTGGACGTCAACGAATCCTACATCGCCCGCGTGAAGCCGGGACAACCGGTAACGGCAGTACTCGATGCATATCCTGACTGGCGCATCCCGGCACGCGTGCGCACCATTATTCCCACCGCCGACCGCCAGAAGGCCACCGTGAAAGTGCGAATCGCCTTTGACAAACTCGATGCGCGCATCCTGCCGGATATGGGCGTGAAGGTTTCGTTTCTCGATCAGCACGCGAAGCAAACATCAGCGGGTACGTCAATTCTGGTGCCGCCCGAAGCGGTGCAACAGGATCAAGGTCAGGCTATCGTGTTCGTGGTTCGTGAGAATCGCGTCGAACGGCGCGCCGTAGGGTTAGGAGCAGTCAAGAACGGCGAGCAGGAGATCGTGGCAGGGCTTGCCGATGGCGACGTTGTAGTGGTGAAGAGTCCACAGGCTCTGCGCGACGGACAGGCTGTGCGTGTTCAGCAATAGAGGTTCAGGTGGTAAGCGTAGACGTCCAAGGTTCGAGTAACGCACTCATACAGGTTCGTTCCCTCGAAAAAACTTACCATCGCGGCAGCGAAGAGCTGCACGTGCTGCAACGGCTCGATCTCGATGTCGAGGCTGGTGACTTCGTCGCCTTCATGGGCCCCAGCGGATCGGGGAAGAGCACGCTGCTGAACCTGCTTGGCGGCCTCGACACGCCAACGTCGGGAAGCATCAAAGTAGCGGGCGACGAAATTACGCGCCTGTCTGCCGGAGAGCTGACTCAGTGGCGCGCTCGCCACGTGGGCTTTGTATTCCAGATGTACAACCTGATCCCGGTGCTCACGGCGTACCAGAATGTCGAACTGCCACTGCTTCTCACCAGCCTCTCGCGCTCGGAGCGGCGCAGGCATGTGGAAGCGGCTATGGCTCTGGTTGGTGTAGCGGATCGTATGCAGCACTATCCGGGGCAGCTCTCCGGCGGTCAGGGCCAGCGCGTCGGCATCGCGCGCGCGCTGGTTGCCGATCCCACGTTCCTCCTTTGCGATGAGCCCACGGGAGACCTCGACCGCAAGAGCGCCGATGAAATCATGGATCTCATCACACGCTTGTCCGAAGAGCAAGGCAAGACGGTTCTGCTGGTCACGCATGACCCTCTTGCGGCGCAGCGTGCGGGCGCCGTGCTGCACTTGGAAAAAGGCGTGCTCGTCGAGGCCGCTATTGCGAGGACGGCGGGATGAAGTCCCTGCCTCTGCTGCTCGCCAATCTCCGGCGAAAGAAAGTCCGCACTACGCTCACCGTGGGATCGTTCGCTGTTGCGCTGTTTCTCTACGGCATCCTGGCAGTGGTTCGAGGCGCGTTCAGCCAAGGCGTGGACGTCGCTGGAGTGGATCGCCTGGTCATAATTAATAAGGTCTCGCTGATCCAGCCCCTGCCCGTCTCGTATCAGGAACGCCTTCGGCGCATTCCCGGAGTAAAGGATGTAACCTACGCGTCCTGGTTCGGCGGCGTATATCAGGACGAGCGCAATTTCTTCCCCATCTTCGGCATTGACATGAACACTTACCGCTCGGTATTCCCCGAGTTTGCCATCTCTGAGGATCAATGGAAGGCGTTCCTCGAAGACAGAGAGGGCGCCGTAGTTGGCGAGGGATTGGTCGAACGCTTCGGTTGGAAGCTGGGCGACCGCATACCCATCAAGGGCACCATCTTCCCCGGCACGTGGGAGTTCAATATCCGCGCCATCTATAAAGGCGCGCAATTGCAAACTGATGTGACGCAGTTCTGGTTCCGTGGGGACATGCTGGAGGAGCGCAAGCCGTTTCAGAAAGGCATGGTGGGATGGTATACGGTTAGGACCACCAGCCCTGATGAGTCCGTATCGGTTGCTAAAGCTATTGATGAAATGTTTTCCAACTCTCAATGGGAAACGAAGACGGAAACGGAAAAATCCTTTGCCGCATCGTTCGTCAAACAGATGGGCAACATCGAATTTCTGATCTTGACGATTGGCGGCGTGGTGTTCTTTACACTTCTGCTCGTGACGGGCAACACCATGGCGATAGCGGTGAGGGAGCGTGTTCGCGAGCTGGCTGTGCTGAAGGCGATCGGCTATTCGAATTCCTCTGTGCTCTTTTTGGTGCTGATGGAATCGCTGGTCATTGCGGCGCTGGGCGGCGGCGCTGGCCTGCTGCTCGCAAAATTGTTTACGCTGCGCGGCGATCCCACAGGAGGATTGCTGCCGTTCTTCTACCTGCCGCCTCAGGCGATCATTTCCGGGCTGGCACTGGCGCTCGGAATTGGTGCAATTGCGGGCATCACGCCGGCGATATCCGCCATGCGTCTCCGCGTGGTGGACGCGCTGAGGAGGGTGTAGGCGTGCCCATACCGATCACATACAACCTCCGCAGCCTGCGCGTTCGCTGGACCTCCAGTATCGTGGCCGTGCTAGGGATCGCGGGCACCGTAGGCGTGTTCGTCGCGATGCTGGCGCTGGCGCAGGGATTCAAGGCCACGCTTGTTTCCTCCGGCTCTTCGCAAAATGCAATCATTCGGCGCGCGGGCGCCACCTCCGAGATGGAAAGCGTTTTAACCCGCGACAGCATTCGCGTTATTCAAGACGCTTCCGCCATCGAGCGCGCTAGCGCAGGCCCGTTAGGCAGCCCCGAAGTTGTCGTAATCGCGCCATTCCCGCTAAGGAGGACTGGCACTGATGCGAACGTGCAAATTCGCGGCGTTTCGCCGCTCGCTTTGAAGGTGCGCAGCAACATCCGCATAATCGCGGGAAGATTCTTTCAGAGCGGCATGAATGAACTCGTGGTGGGGCGCAACGTGGCCCTGAGCTATTCCGGCTTCGATTTAGGCGGCACCGTGCGCTTTGGCGGCGGCACGTGGACAGTTGTCGGCGTGTTCAACGGCGAAGGAAGCGCTTTTGACTCGGAGGTCTGGTGCGACGCCAACGTACTGAACCAGGTGTATCAGCGCCCGCCGAACCTGTTTCAATCTGTCACTGTCCGGCTGGCCTCGCCTGGACAGTTCCGCGAATTAAAAGACGCCCTGACCTCAGATCCGCGACTCAACGTGCAGGTGGACCGCGAGATCGAGTACTACGAAAAGCAGTCGCGCCAATTGACAACGCTCATCACCGTTCTGGGAGCGATTGTAGCCGTAGTGATGGGCATCGGCGCCGTCTTCGGCGCACTGAACACAATGTATTCCGCCGTGGTCGAACGCTCCCGGGAGATTGCAACCATGCGCGCCATTGGATTCGCTACCGGCAGCGTAGTGGCGTCGTTCATTATCGAGGCGCTCTGTATCGCGTTTGTTGGCGGCATTCTGGGATGTATTGCAGTCCTCCCGCTCAATCGCCTGACCACGGGCGCCATGAACTGGCAAACTTTTTCTTATCTCGCCTTCGCCTTCCGCGTCACTCCCCCGCTGCTGATCGCCGGGCTGCTGTTTGCTTTACTGATGGGGCTCATCGGCGGGGTTCCTCCTGCGATACGAGCGGCTCGCGCGCCCGTGGCATCGGCGCTGCGTGAGCTTTGATGCCATCTGCTATAATCTGTGACTAAAATATTCTTCAGCGGGACAGTTCCGTATTCTAACGTCCGCTCGCGCGGACAGGAATGGATCACAATGCAGGCAGGCCGGCAATACGCAATCTTCTTATCAACCCTATTCATCGCGTTCTTTTGCTCAATGGGAAGCAGTTCGCTCGCGCAAGACAGCACAGGCGCAGTGCGGGGCGTCGTGCGGCAACGAGCCGGCAAACCTTTGGCCGGCGCTGCTGTGGCTGCAAAGCACGTTGAATCCGGGCAAACCCAAACCGCTACGTCAAATGAAGAAGGTGAGTTTCAAATCCGAAATCTACCCCCGGGTATATACGACGTCGAAGTATCCCGGGCAGGATTTGTAACGCAGACCAAAACCGCCGTCGCTTTGGAAGCTAATAACAGCATCGCTATCCAATTTGAATTACAGGCAGGTCCGGAGGCGGAAAACAGCGGCAGCCGCACCAGCCGCATCAGCGAGAGCCAATTGGTTGGGCTGCCGCTGAATGGGCGAAGCTATAACCAGCTTGCCACATTGGACGCCGGCATTACTGATACCGGCGGTGAGCAAGCTTCGCGCGGTGTCGGCGGCGGCAATTTGACCGTGGCGGGCGGGCGCGCCTCCTCCAACAACTTCCTGTTGGACGGAACCAATATAATGGACACTGGCAATCGCGTGCCGCAGAGCGCCGCGGGGGTGCAACTTGGCTCTGACGCAGTATTCCAGGTTCAGGTGCTCGCAACAAATTTTGGCGCGGAGTACGGGCGCGGCAGCGGCGGAGTGTTGAACTCCATCACGAACTCCGGTTCAGACAAATTTCACGGCACCGTGTTTGAATACTTCCGAAACAGCAAGCTGGACGCCCGCAATTTCTTTAACCGTGATCCATTCAATTATGCGAAGCGTAGCGACCCTCCGCCATTCAAGCGCAATCAGTTCGGATTTACATTGGGAGGACCGATATTGAAAGGGCGCACTTACTTTATGGGGAACTTTGAAGCCATGCGCGACAGGCTCAGCGAAACGCAGGTAGACTTCTTCCCCGATCGTGATGCGAGAAACGGAATCATCAATGAATTGATCAACGGAACCTGCCGCCCGGCGGCCGAGCGCGTACAGGTGAATCCGCGCGTCCAGCCGTACCTGGGTCTTTTTCCGCTGCCTAACGCAGATTGCGTAGGCGGGGGTTTCGGCCGCAATTTCGGCTCCTTGTTCCAACCAACGAATCAAGACCACTTTACCGTGCGTATCGATCACAAGTTGAGCGAGCGCGACAGCTTGTTTGCGAGGTATACATTTGACGATGCCAGTAGCATCAGCGCTCAAAATACGTATTTGTTCCGTACAGAATCTGCCAGCCGGCAACAATATGCGACAGTTGTCGCCACCCATATTTTCAGCCTGAGCGCTCTCAATAATCTGCGCCTGGGATATACGCGCCCAGTGGATGCCCTGACAACTCTATCCTCTATTTCTATACCTACGTCGTTGTTTTTCGTGCCGGGGGCTCCCGATTTTGGACAAATTGAGCTTCCCGGCTCCGCCGCGTTCGGCCCGAATACCAGCTTCCCCGAAAGAAACGTGATGAACACGTTCCAGTTCGCGGATGACGTAGTACTTCAGCGAGGAGCGCACGCGCTCAAATTCGGCGTTGAGATTCACCGCTATCGCTGGGATGTTTCCAACGCAAGTTATAAGGGCGGAGCGTGGGCCTTCAATAGTCTGTTGAGCTTTTTGCAAGCCGGCCCGTCCGGAACGAGCCTGATCGTGTCTTTCCCTGGATCCAACAACCGCAAATCGTACCGTCAGACTCTAGCCGGGTTTTATGGTCAGGATAGCTTCCGCGTCAGCAGCCGATTGCAACTGAATCTCGGGCTACGTTATGAGTTCGCCACTATCATCTCGGAAAATGACGGGCGCATCTCGTATCTGCCCGACCCGGTCCACGACACGACATTTCAAGTTGGGCGGATGTTGAAGGACAATCCTTCCCTCTTGAATTTTTCGCCGCGAGTTGGCTTTGCGTGGACACCCTACGGACGTGACACGGTATTCGGTGGTGGCGTCGGCATTTACTACGATCCGCTGCTGGAATACGCGGTGGACCTACAGAAGAACTCGGCTCCATTTTTCAGAAGAGTAGTGCGGCCGAGCTTCGACTCGTCTGCGACATTTCCTGACGCTGTGACGGCAGCGGCCGGGCTGGAAGCGACGACGCCGTTCCAAATGGAGATTCTTGACTACAAACACATCAGAAGCCCCATGGTGCTGCGATACAACTTCGGCGTGCAGCGATCATTCGGCAGCAGGTGGCGCTTGCAAGCCGCGTACGTTGGATCGAGAGGCAATCACCTGTTTCGAGGATACGAGGCGAACCAATACCCCGTACCCGTAGTGCTGCCTGACGGTTCGCTGTTGTTCCCGCCCAACGCCGGTCCAGTCAACCCATCGTTCGGAGCCGTTCGGGTCACCAGCAGCGACGCACAATCGTTTTACAACTCATTGCAGTTGTCTGCAGGAAAGAGTTCCGACAAAGGGCTTTCTTTTCAGGCAAGCTATACGTTTTCAAAATCGGTGGACGACAGTTCCAGCTTCTCGAGCGGGGAGAGCACAGCTTCCAGCCGGCAGTATCCACTGATGCGCACGCTGGACCGCGGCCTTTCTGATTTCGATATTCGCCACCGGCTTTCCGCGAATTATTTTTACGCCGTTCCATTCGGTGCGGGACAGCCATGGCTGAAGAGCGGGGTGTTATCGCGGTTGTTCGGCGGGTGGCGGCTGGGAGGCATTGTATCGATTCGATCGGGCACTCCGTTTCACCCACAGGTAAATGTTCGCATTCCGGGATACCTGTTCTCTGCCACCAGGCCTAATCTGCGGCCGGGCTTCAGCAGTAATCCTGTGCGTGGAGTGACGGCAGGGTGCGACGGCGTTCGGGCGGGTGAAAAGCTCGGCGGACCGGACCGGTATTTCGATCCGTGCGCGTTCGATACCCCTCCTGCGGGGACCGTGGGTAATGTGGGACGGAACACGATTATCGGCCCGCGGATCTTTTCGACCGACGTATCCATACAAAAAGATTTCATTCTAAGAGGAGAGACGCGCCTACAATTCCGGACCGAGATGTTTAACGTGGCCAATCACGCAAATTTCGCACCTCCGACGCGCGCCTCCTCGGTCGTTACCACCGGGTTTCCTCCGCGTGTGAACGGTGCTACGGCTGGCACCATCATCCGAACCGCCACAACTTCGCGCCAAATACAGTTCGCGCTGCGAGTGTCGTTCTGAGGCGGCTGGCAGTTGGAAGCTTCCGAAGGCCCACTACAATCGTAAGCGCAGCGTGAACTGGACGATGCGGCCGCGATTCCTGGTATTGGTTATTTTGCCGAAGACTTCGTTGGCCACGTGGGGAGCGTACGCATCGAATTGCGCGTGATTGAACGCGTTATAGAAATCGGCACGGAACTGCAACAGCGGCGCGGCATCGGCACTGCGCAGGTTGAAGTCCCTTTCGACGGCAAAGTTGATGTTGTTGGTTTCGTCCAGCCGGGAGGTATTAAACCCCAGATTGCCGCGGCCGCCCGCGGGAATGTTCGTATCGAAAAATTCCCGCCGCAGAACGTTCTGCGATGTGTCCGGATGGTTCACTCCCTTACCGATTATCTGGGGATACAAGATGTTCGGGCGCTCCTGACTGACTCCATCAACATTGCCGAAGCCCGGAGCATCCGAGCCGGTGTGCACCATATATGGCACGCCGGAGCGATAAGTGTAGTTGCCGGAGATCCTCCATCCGCCGAACGCCGCCGATATACCTCCGAGACCTCGCATAGAAGGAAGCTGATAACGATAGCTGAACGAGATGGCGTGTGGCGTATCGAAGGCCTCAGGTCCTTTCAAATCGCCGACGATGTTGTCGTCCATGCTGACGTGACGCCCGGTTCCCACATCCGCGTATGTGCTGTCGCCGGTATTGATCGCCTTGCTGAAGGTGTATTGAGCGCTCCAGATCAGATTGCGGCTCATGCGCTTGTCTACTGAGATCTGCATGGAGTCGAAATAAGAGATAGCGCCGTTTGCAACCGTGGAGATCTCAAGATACCGCGGGTCAGGCCGGCGCTCATTGACCGTTTTAGTACTCAACTCAATAGTTGGATCTGGAACGGGCCACCTGGCGCGGTTTGTGATGACGTCCCACGGCAGCTTGAAAGTGCGAATTCCCATGTAACCGGCGCGCAGGAGGAGCCCGGCAGGAAACTGGCGCTCTATGACCAGCGTATACACGTGCGTATAAGGAGCCACCAGGTCCGGGCTGATCAGATTTAACCCCGAGCGCTCCGTCGCCGCTTCGCCTGCCAGGGGGTTCAAGAGGTTGGGATTGTTGATCGAGATCACCCTGACGGCGGGCGGATTGAACCGCAGGCGCTGATAAAGCAATGGGAAAATGCTTCCGAAAGTTACACCATAGCCCGCACGGAGGGTAGTTTTGCTCCGTCCTGGGTTCCATGCAATGCCAACTTGAGGCGCGAAGTTGTTTGCGTCCGCGCGATACGGAATCGCAGTGAGGCGGTTCACCTCGACGGGCGCTGTAATGACTTCATAACGGAGGCCCAACGAAAAAGTCCAGTCGGACCAGGGGCGAATCGTGTCCTGGAGATAAAACGCATGCTCCCAATTGCGGAATCCGCGATATAGATTTCCAACGTTCAATTTGAAACTGGTGGGCAGACCCAAAAGGAAGTTGTCAACCGCCGCGCGGCCGAAGTTGGCGCTGAAGTCGAAAGCACCGCGCACATTCTCGCTCTGCAGATCGTTGATCTGCACCCGCGAAATCAAAGCGCCTGCCGACAGCGTGTGAATTCCTGCATTGTGTGTAAATTCCGGAGCGAAGTAGAAACGGTTCTCCACGCGCCGCCTCGGAAAGTCAGGCCCCGGCCCCAAATTATGCAGATCGCCGTTCCTTCCCAACGTGAAATCCGGAACAGTGCTGATGCCCAGCGGCGCCAGCAGGTTCTTGTACCTTTCGGTGGTGTCGAGCAGCACAGCCAATCGGTCGAAATTGAACGAAAAACGGCCGAGGGTTCGCTCCGAGAAAGTATGCGTCTCCGTCAGGTGCACACTTTGTGGACGCAAGAATGTGACTGGGTTCTGCCCGATCACTAACTCGAACGGCTGCTCTGTAGAATCCAGGAACCGCTGCTCGATGGCGAACTGATCCGCCGAACCCGGACGATACTCCAGCCGAGTGGAGAACGCCTTGCTGCGAATATCACGTGGCGCGTTGGCGTTAAGATGGCGCTTGCTGACGCTCGGCAGATTCGGCAGCTGGTCGGGATAAGCCTGGATCAGGCGGGAAATAAAAGCTCTCGCCGCGGGATCCGTGGCCCGGGGAATTCTATCCTCCAAGGTCGGCACTTGAGCGTTACCGTTGAAGAATCCCGAATCGGTTACCTGGCTCCAGGCTCCGAAGAGCGATAGTTTCCGGCTGAACAGCGGCCCGCCGGCGCTGGCGCCGTAATCGTTGCGGCGGGCGCCAGCCAGCGATCCGACTGTGAAGAACGAACGCGCATTGAACATGCTGTTCTGATGCGACTCGTAGAGGCTGGCATGCCAACTTCTCAACAATGTTCCGGGCCGGACCAGTTCTACTTTCCTCAGAGGATATCCGTATGGCGCGCCGTAATAGTTTTCCTTCGACTGGAATTCAGTAAACAACTGCGTGTTGGGGCCGCGGGTATTCAGCTGCCTGATGATTTCGTTCGTATCCAGTTTCACGACAAAGATATTGGGATTGAAGTCCTGCGTGTCCGAGGAGCCAGCCTGGGCGCGGCCGGAGCGCAGGCGGATATCGAGACGCAGAGGCTCGCTATCGGAGACGACTCTCTCCTGGCTGATCTCGTTGTAACCCACCTTGCGTGCCGTGATCAGATAAACGCCGGGCGACAGCGAGTCCAGCACATATGTGCCGTCCTCGCGCGTTATCGCGGTATTGGAGGAACCAGAATCGGGTTGCCGCGCGATCACTTGAACGCCCGGGATCGGCGCCCCATCCGCATCGGAAATCCGCCCCTGTACAGAGTTCGCCCGAACGGTCCACGCACAACCCAGAACAGCAAGTGCAGCAAGCAATATCTTAGAGAAGATCGGTCGTCTCATCGGTCGTCTCAAGGGATATATCCCCCGCCATTTACAAAATTAGAGCAATTGTCTAAACAGAGCATAAGCGAGCGAGCGCGGCGTTGCAATACTTAAAATACATCGCAGGGACGCCAATCCGAACTTCACCACAAGGCAAACCGAGGGCCATAGAGTGTTTCTCCGTGGCCTGGTGGCTCTGTGAGTAAAACCTTTCTGCGGGTATCATCTGCGGGTATCAAAAGTGAATCTTCAAACCGAATTGCACTCTCGCGCCAACGTCTATGCTCCATTTGAGGGCGGTGGGCTGATCGGCGTTCCACTGAAACCCTTCAGCGCGGCTCCGTCCGCCCGGACCTTCTCCTGTCGCGGTGTTTTGGTGGTTTCTAGCGCTCCAATGCTACAATGCCCGGCAGAATGCCTACATGCTTCCTAACATGTGAGAGTTGCGGCACGCGTCAGACCTCCTTCTTAGGCGACGCCACTGTTGCGCAATTGCAGAACGGCAAGACTCACCCTAAGCATTGCCTCGTATGCCGCACTACAACAGATTGGGTGTTTGCGTTTGTTGACCGTCGTAGCGGAGGGGACCGTCGGCAGGGTGGATCCGGCAGACGCAAGGGTGACCGGCAGGAATAGCATACGCGCAGCGCACGTCTGCCCTACAGGTTGGAATTCTAAAGCTTACGATTTTGCGGGCGACCCACTGGAACTGGTGGATGCGGTTTTACTCTCTGTGGGATTTGGTTCCGTCGAGGCCTTGACAGCATCACCGTCCGGCTTGGTTGTCTTTCCATCCCCACCCGATCCACTCTTGGCGTAGTCGGTGACGTACCAACCGGTTCCCTTGAACTGAATGGCGGGTGAGGAAAGCAGCCTGTGAACCGGTGCGTTGCAGCGGGAGCAGCCTTTGACCGGGTCATCGGAAAATTTCTGCAGCACCTCAAAGCGGTGCTTGCATGCGGAGCATTCATACTCGTAAAGCGGCAAAGACGCAAGCCTCCAAGCGGAAAATCCTGTAGAACCAGCGAATTTATTGTACTTTGGGCACGCTAATGCCGTCAAATCAAGCGTTCTGGAAGGGAAAGGCGTGTTCGCTTTAGCAAACGTTCGCCGGTCTTGTGGCTTTTGTGATCCCGTGTTATAAAGCGGAGCGTAGGGTGGTGTCTTTGTTCCTTCGTGCAGCCGCCCGGGAGACGCTTTTGAGCTTCATCAACTTCGCTGCCAGAGAGATCAACTGCAAACTGGTCTACTACGGCGCCGGACTTGGCGGCAAGACCACTAATCTTGAGAAAGTGTTTGAGATGGCGCCCAATAAGGGCAAAATGATCTCGCTCGCCACCGAGACGGATCGCACGCTGTTCTTCGATTTCCTGCCGCTTGATCTGGGCACTGTGCGCGGTTTTAAAACCCGCTTTCACCTGTATACCGTGCCTGGGCAGGTCTTCTACGACGCCAGCCGCAAGCTGATCCTACGCGGCGTCGATGGCGTCGTGTTCGTGGCTGACTCCCAGGAAGAGCGCATGGACGCCAACCTGGAGAGCATTGAAAATCTGGAAGAAAACCTGAAAGAGCACGGCTACGATCTGATGAAGATGCCCTATGTCCTGCAACTTAACAAGCGGGATCTTCCCAACATCCTCTCCGTGGCGGAGCTAAGAAAGGAGCTTTGCAAGAAAGACGAGCCGGTGGTCGAGGCAGTCGCCTACAAAGGTATCGGCGTCTTTGAAACACTGAAAGAAATCTCGCGATTGGTTTTGGCGGAATTGCGCAAAGGATAAGACGTAATCAGATCATGTAGCTGCTCGGCAGGTACTGTCTAGATTACCACGCGACGCTAGTGTGCTGTAACGTAAGTTCGTTCACGAGCGCGTTGGACCTTTTTGAAGATTTCATTGGCCGTTGCGGTCCAGACAAAAGGTTTGGGATTCCGGTTGTGATGCTCTAAATAGTGATGGATCGCCTGTTC
>JACPPJ010000023.1 GCA_016191085.1 Acidobacteriota bacterium
GATGCTGGATGCTGAACCGCACCCTCTCGGCTTCCCACAACCCTTGCCGCAACTCCGCCAGCGTCCGATCGGGCTGCTCCCGCAACAGGCTGCGCAGCCGTGCCTCCACCTCCGCCGTCACCCGGCTGAGCGAACCGTGACGCTGCTCCACTCGCTCCATCTGTCCGGTTCGCCGCCGCTGCGAAGAAATCTTCCACGCCCACGGGGAGCTGACCCCGAACCGCCCCGCCAGTTCCCGCAGACTCCCCTCTCCTCGGTCGTACGCTTCCAAAAGCTTCCGCCGCAAATCGTCCGAATAGGCTTTCGCCATCGTGTTTTTTTTCGCCAGAGCTCCAACCTTCACTACTATACATTATTGCGGGAAATGCTCTAGCCGCTCGCGAGCCGTAGAACGCAGCGTGTACTTCGCGGTATCGAACAGCACGTCCGGAATGCTCATGATCAGCCCGCGCGCGGTCTCACGGGTTTGCGTGATGGCGTTCAGTTGTTCCTGCAATTGCTTTCGGAGTTGCGCCTGCTGCTGCTCCGCCTGACGGCGCTGTTCTTTAGTTTGCTGACGCAGACGGGCGGCTTCTTCAGCAGCTTGCTGCGCGCGCAGCATCTCCTGCTGCGCTAACTGGGCCTGCTGCTGGCTTTGCTGTTGCTGAAGCTTGGCGTACCCTCCTCAAAGACCTAATTGCGGCATACAACCGCGTTACGCAACCCACAGTTGAGTCGAACCAAAGCCCCGCCTGGATTGTCTGCCCGTGTTCAATTGGATCATGCTTGATCGAGACCTTTGGATGTAGGGTTGCTTCTACTTATGAGACAATTGTGCGGCCAAACGCACGTACAATGGGGCCATAGAACCGCTTGAACCTATTGCGACCGCGTTAGTACGGAGAGTAAAAATTCCGTCCTCTTGGTGGCTTCACTGGGTAAGAACTTCTTCCTGACGCCTGCTCGGGCGGGGTGGGGCTGGGGCCTTCGGTGTGGAGGGCTCCCGAGTTAGGTTGGTATAGGTGGACTGCAAGATAGGCCGGATTTGGGCTGGGTGGTCCGGGGATTCGGTTGCGCTCTATTTGGGGGCGCAACTCACACGCGCATGGTGAGGCGCATCTGGTTGGCGCTGGTAAAGCGGCGCATATACTGGCTGTCCAGGGCGCTTTCCACAACACGAGTGATATCGTCAGCATGAGAGGGTTCACTGATCAGATCGTACGCACCGCACTGCAGCACTTCCGCCCAAAGCTGGTGATCGCCCAGACGCGCACAGACGATCATTTCCGTGGTTTTTCCAGCATTCTGAAGGAACAGGATCAGGTTCCGCCAAGTGCCGTCCGGCAGTTCGGCATCGACCATGATCAAATCGTAGTCGGCTGAGGCGCTCAGCCGCCGCACTCCGTCCTGGAACCCCGCTACGAATTCCACGTCCCACCCGCGCCCTTCCAATAGCGGCAGCAAGCGGGACCGCCGATCGGGAGAAAGAACCAGCAATATCCTGGGAGCCACCCTACTCTCGATCTTACTGTTTTCGGAACTGTTTTCGGAGCCCATAATTTCTCCTCCCGGCCTAATTTTCTGCAAAAGCAGCATTTTTGAACCGCTCCAGATTGCGCGACCACGATCAGGATAAAGTGCGACTGAAATAATGTCAAGTAAAAACTGCAATATATTCAAAATTAATTCAACAGCAACTCAAATTTATCTTCCGCGCAACTGAAATGGTGTATATTATCGGTGCATCATGCACTTTTTATGATTCATAAACTGGTGATCTGCGGACAAGAGGAATGGCGAGGTAGTGACGACAGGCCCCCTCCCCGTCTTATGAGACGGGCCGGGGGGCGCGTGATTACATGTGAAAGCAGTCTATTTGGAGATTCCGCCCTCGGTCATTTTGCGGGGGTCGAGCAGGCGGTCGAGTTCTTCGGGCTTGAGCTGCGTCAGCTCCGCGGCCACATCTTTCAGACGGCGGTTTTCGGCGTACGCTTTCTTGGCGATTTTGGCGCCCATTTCATATCCGATAACGGGGTTGAGGGCCGTTACGAGGATCGGATTCTTCTCCACCAACTCGGCCACGCGTGCTTCGTTGGCCTTGAAACCTGCAATGGCCTTATCGGCGAGCACTACGGAGACGTTCGCCAGGATCGTAATGCTCTCAAGCAGGTTGTAAGCAATCACGGGCAGCATCACATTGAGCTGGAAGTTGCCGGATTGGCCGCCGATGGTAATAGTCATATCGTTGCCGATCACCTGGGCGCAAACCATGGTGACGGCTTCCGGCACCACGGGATTTACTTTACCGGGCATGATACTGCTGCCCGGCTGCAGATCCGGCAGCGCAATGTCGGCGATGCCCGCCTGCGGGCCGCTGTTCATCCAGCGCAGGTCGTTGGCGATCTTCATCAGAGACACGGCTACGGTCTTGAGCTGCCCGCTCAACTCCACAGCGGCGTCCTGACTGCTCAAACTGCGGAAGAAGTTGGGGCTGGCCTTGAACGGCAATCCGGTGACTGACCCCAGTCGTGCTGCGATCCGCGCTCCAAACTCGGGATGTGCGTTGACGCCCGTGCCCACCGCCGTGCCGCCCAGTGCCAACTCTCCCATACGCGGGAGCGTCTCCGTCAAGCGCGCGATTCCCTCGCCAATCTGGCTGCTCCAGCCGCCGAGTTCCTGGCTCATGCGAATCGGAAGCGCGTCCATCAGGTGAGTGCGGCCCGTCTTTACTACGTGGTCCAGCTCTTTGGCACGTTTGTCAATCGTTTTCTGCAGATGCTGCAGCGAAGGAATCAGATGGCCGCTGACCTCCACGCAGGCGCTGACGTGTATCGCGGTGGGGATCACGTCATTGCTGCTCTGGCTCATATTGACGTGATCGTTGGGATGGACCTTGCGCCCCAGCTTGCGCGTTGCCAGAGTGGCGATGACCTCGTTAGCGTTCATGTTGGTGCTGGTGCCGGAGCCGGTCTGAAAGATGTCGAGCGGGAACTCGGCGTCATGCGCCCCGTCCTCTACTTCTCTCGCCGCCTGCTGGATGGCCGCGGAAATATCCGGCTCCATCAACTTCAATTGCTCGTTGGCCCACGCGGCGGCGCCCTTGATCATTCCCAGCGCCCGCAGGAAGGAGCGGGGGAACCGTAACCCGCTTATCGGGAAATTCTCAACCGCGCGCTGCGTCTGCGCGCCATAGAGCGCACTCGCGGGCACTCGCACCTCGCCCATACTGTCTTTTTCAATTCTCACTGCTGTTTCTTCCGGCATTGTATTTGTCCTTTATTACAGAGTTCGTATTTATCGTTACTCCTAACCTTTGAAATGTACCACCCCTCCGGGATCGTGGATATCAAAGTTTTGGCTGTAGTGCACTGGAAGGCGCGCGAGGCCGCGAGAGGTGTTGCGCTCGCACACAGCCGCTCATCGCGCCGCCGAATTGGAAGGCTATATCAGATAAAATCCATTGCTCTCTTTCAGCTATTGCGGTGTCGGCGGCAGCGAGCAGTGAATTTCGCGGCGGAATCCTGCCGCTTACAAAATTTTCCTAAAATTCTTGCGCCCCGACCCAACCGAGTGTGACATCAAAGGTTCAAACGGCGCAAATAGCCCTGGCTACCTCGTGGTTTGCAATCGCCGTTCCTCTCGTAACGCAAGAAATAGACGTCTATCGGACAATGGGCAACACCCTGTTAACGGGACCAGACTTTCCTTCATATGTATCTATTTCTATCAGATGTCGGGTAGTGCATTTATAGATGACCCCAAGAACGGTAATCTATCATTTACCGTCACCACCAACCCGCCGGCAAATCCGACGCCGCAGGCTGCGGGATGTCCGAATGGCCAGTGGACCGCGACGTTCGATAATATTACTTTCGGTACCGGGACGATCACCATCCAACAGGAAACATTCCAAGGTTCCGGAATTTACCAGACCGTCCTTACCACGACCGTGTTTCTCCCCTAGAGCTGAACCCAACCTTGGGGCGCTGTTTGCGCCCCAAGGTTTTTGCCGGGCCATTACCGCTTTTGGAGGTCAGCAGAAGGTGATCAGAGCCACGACCGCAAGGGAGCGGGTGCATGCGGCAAACGAGTAAACGGTAGCGCAGAGTTTGCGCGGTTCGCAAACTCTGCGGCCTGTGACCGCATGGATTCAAAAGCCGCAGAGTTTGAGAAAAGCCAAACTCTGCGCTACCTCCACCTCTTACCTTATCAATACGATTTCGGCATGCCCAACACGTTCTGGCCGAGGAATGCCAACACGAGGTTGTTGCTCACTGGAGCCACGGTGAACAGGCGCGTTTCGCGGAATTTCCGCTCGACGTCGTAATCGCGGGCGAAACCGTACCCTCCATACGTCGTCAGGCAGACGTTGGCGGCTTCCCACGCAGCCTCTGAGGCGAGGAGTTTAGCCATATTCGCCTCCGCGCCGCACTTTTCATGGCGTTCGAATTTAGCGGCGGCGTGGTACCGCATCAGGTCGGCGGCTTCCACGTGAGCGTATGCTTGCGCGATGGGGAACTGCACGCCTTGATTCGCCCCGATGGGGCGTCCGAACACGATGCGCTCTTTCGCGTACGATGAGGCGCGGTCGGTGAACCAGCGGCCGTCGCCGATGGCTTCGGCGGCGATCAGGATGCGCTCGGCGTTCCAGCCGTCAATGATGTAGCGGAACCCCTTGCCTTCCTCGCCGATCAGGTTCTCGGCGGGAATCTCCATATCTTCGATGAAGAGCGTGTTGGTGTGATGATTGATCATGATGTCCAGCGGCTGGATCTCCAGCCCCTTGCCTTTCACTTCGCGCAAATCCACAATGAAGATCGAGATTCCCTGCGTCTTGTCTTTCACCTCGTCATAAGGTGTGGTGCGGGCCATCAGCAGCATCAAGTCGGACTGTTTCACGCGCGAGATGAAGATCTTCTGACCGTTGACGATGTAGCGGTCGCCCTTGCGGACGGCGCGGGTCTCGATGCGCGTGCTGTCGGACCCGGCGTTGGGTTCGGTGACAGCGAACGCTTGCAGGCGCAGCTCGCCCTTGGCGATTCCCGGGAGGTAGCGCCGTTTCTGGTCCTCATTGCCGTGACGCAGCAGCGAGCCCATGATGTACATCTGCGCATGACACGCGCCGGAGTTTCCGCCCGAACGGTTGATTTCCTCCATGATGATGCTGGCTTCGGTGATGCCCAGCCCGGCGCCGCCATACTCCTCGGGAATGAGCGCGGCGAGGTAGCCGCTCGCCGTGAGCGCGTCAATAAACGCTTGGGGATATTCCTCTTTTTTGTCCACCTCGCGCCAGTACGGGTCGGGGAAATCCTTGCAGAGGTTGCGAACCGCGTCGCGGATTGCTTGTCTCTCATCAGTAATAGATGTATCCATGACTTGTCCTCCCTATGAAATGCGTAGTATATAAGGGAGTTTCCCGAGACGCCAAATCCCTCAAGGCGTGAGGAGGTTCATTATTTCTTCCGGCGCTCCTGCGCACAGGAGCATCGGGCATCATGGAGGATTCATCATGCCAGTTAAACCAGGTTGGGAAGGCCGCTATTTTGAGGATTTCAACGTCGGCGACATTTACCGCTGCCGCCTCGGCAGGACTGTCACCGAGAATGACAACATATGGTTCACGCTGCTGACCAACAACACCAACCAGATTCACTTCAACAATGAATACGGCAAACGCACGGAGTTTGGTAAGTGCCTCATCAATAGTGCTTTCACATTAGCCGTTGTCGCCGGTATGGGTGTGGCCGACGTCAGTGAGAACGGATTCGCGTTGGGCTGGGACGAGATCAAGCTGCCCAACCCGCTCTTCGCGGGCGATACGTTGTACTCCGAATCGGAAGTGCTGGAGAAGCGCGAGTCGAAATCCAAGCCGCAGTGGGGCATTGTTAAGGTGCGTACGCGCGGAATCCAGCAGGAGGGCAAAATCGTTATTGATTACGTGCGTAGCGTGATGGTCTGGAAGAAAGCCCACGCGCCCAAACAGGACCTGTGGCCCAACGTGCAGTACGAAAAGGCAAAGGCGTGATTCACCACAGAGACCACAGAGCACACAGAGAGAACTCAATTTGTGTAGCTCTGTGCTCGCTGTGTCCTCTGTGGTTCAGACTTCGTTCAATGCGCGCGGGCTGCTGCCGGTGCGGTCGCCACAGCGGCACTAATACTGCGAGCAGAGATGCGATACAGCGTGAAGTAGCAGACCGCTCCCAGCAGGCTCACGGCGACCAGGAACAGAAAGCCGCCCCAGAACTGGCCGCCCAGCCGCGTGATAAGGTATCCAAAGGCCAACGGCCCTAACCCCGCCATGCAGTTGCCGATGCCGACGTAAATGCCCGTGCCCCGCGCAATCACCTCCGGCCTCACCATGCTGTGCATCAGGGCGCCGTTCAACGACGCTGTGGTGGTGGCAATCACGATCAGTGTCGAGAGCAGCAGCGCCGTCCACAGCGGCGGCAGCAGAAACGCCACCGGAAGGACGACCACCGCGAACGAGATGCAAATCCACATACCCGTGAGCGCGCGCTGCATGGTTCGGTCAGCGATGTAGCAAATCACGAACGTTAAGACGGTGGCCAGAACATAGCCCAGGGCGATCCAGTTCCCCATGCTGCGAAAAGAGAGATGGCGTTCCGTCGTGAGGAATCGGGGAATCCATTGCACCAGAGTGAAAATAGAAGTGGCCGCCACAAACTGACAGAACATGATCAGCCAGAAATTTCTGGTCTTAAGTATTACGCTCAGCCCAACGGACTGAATTGCAGGAGTGTTTTTCTGCCCCGTTTCAATAACCTCCAGTTCCCGGACGCTGATTCCCTTCTGCCGCCGCGGGCGATCCGCGATAAACGCCATGAACAGCACTGGCAACAGCGAGATGATGGCTAGGTAAACAAGCGTCTCGCGCCATCCTTCGGTCAGCACGAAATGCGTCACGATGGGTACTCCGATGGCAGTCCCCAGACTGGATCCGGTGACCCAGAAAGCTTGGGCGCGGGAGTGTTCGTGCGCCGGGAACCAGCGATTTGTCAGGGCATTTCCCACCGGCCAAAGATTTCCCTCGGCGGCTCCTAGAAAAAACCGCAGCGCCAGGAGTTGCCCGATGCTGGTTACCTGCGCCGACAGGAACAAGCACACAGCCCAGCAGACGATGCCCGCGATGGCGCAGATACGCGGGCCAAAGCGGTCCACCAGAAATCCCCACAAGAAGATGGCTATACCGTAGCCCAGCAGGAAATAGCTCATCAGCCCGCCAAGTTCCGCGTTGTGCCCCGCAAGGTTTAATTCCCGAATAAATGGCTCACTGGCAATGATCAGCGAGATATGGGTTTTGTCAATTTGACCAATGATCCACAAAACCAGCAGTGCGGGGGCTACCAACATCCAGCGTCGCGAGAATTGAAAGCCGCCTGAAGCAACGGGGGTTTGCTCAGCCATTCGATTCACCCTTCATCATTCGAATCGAAGATGCATAACTCTCATATACAAGCGATGCGGAGTCAATTGTATCTCAGAGTGTAGAATGTGGGGACAGTGGTGTTTCCACGCGCGCAAATAGCCAAATACCGTCAACACAATTACAATAGCCGGAGGGAGTATCGCTCGATCAGCTGTTCCCTGCCGCGTCACACATGATTGTTGCTGAGTATCTGCCACGAACCCTCCGCCGCCGGCTTTGTGCAACATCTCTGCTTTGCGTCCTGGGTCTGGCAGTCTTTTCGGGTGGTTGCAGCCGACAGCCCAGCATCCGGGTGGTGGTGCCGCAAACGTCCCCACTGCTGGACCGAGCAGCTAAGCAAATCGCCGGGCGCTTGCAGCAGGCCGGCTACAAAACACAAATCTCGTCAGGCGCAGCCGCAAACGCGGGTCTTACCGATGCAATAATCCTCAGCGTAGCCGCCGATGCACCGGGAACATCTTCGGAAACGTTCGAAATCGCTCCCATACATTCCAACGGTTACCTGCTGGTGCGTGTTACGGGCACCACTGCGCGAGCCGTGTATTGGGGCGCCATGGAGGCCGCCGACCAGATCGCGGTTTCTCACGACCTGGGATCGGTGCGGCCTCAAAGAAGTAACCCGTTCCTGAAGATCCGGGCGGCGCAACTTGCCTTGCCGGTTAGCGCTACACCCGCTGATCAGAAGTTCTGGCAAGAATATTTCGACCTGCTGGCGCGCAATCGTTTCAACTCTGTTTTCTTCCAAGCGCGGCAAAGCGTCTCATCGTTCACCCAGCTTGGTTCAGAATCAGCCGATGCGCCAGCCGGAGCGGAACGGCGAGACGCCGCCGTAGCATGGCTTCACGAGTTGTTTCGAACCGCGCGGGAGTACGGCCTGGACCCGTATCTTGGTCTGGAACGTGATGCCATAGCTGAGTGGGTTGCTGCAGCGCCACGCGGCACCCAGCCGGCCGTGGCCGGCGCACCCCCGGCCGGCTCTACCGCTGCTCCGCAAAACGGCGTCAAACTCCGTCAATTGCTTCCGTCAATTCTGCAAACGTACCCGGAGTTGACAGGCGTTGCTTTCTCCGCTCAGTCGCTCACGTCACCGATGTCAGTAGAGAAGCCTTCATCCTGGGTAATCGAAAATCTACTTTCACCATTGGGCGAGATCAACGATCACCGGCCAATCTTCTTTGCTGTGGGCAACTGGTGGCCTGAACAGGGCTCGCTTGGTCCGGTCGATCCCGACCAGCCGGTGTACCTGGTCGCTCCGTATCAGAAGCTTGACCAATTCGATCAAGCCCCCTACCCGGTCTTGTGGGAACTGCAGAGCGCCGGGGAGGATCTGCTGCCGTGGCAGGATCCTGCCGCCGTACAGCAGACAATTCGGCGGCTCGGCGAAAAGAACGCCGCGGGATTCCTCTACCCGGAAATCCGCGACGGACAGCCGAACGAGATTCTTCCAGACATCTCCCAGAACTGGTTCCGAGCCAGTTTATGGGGGCGAATCGGCTACTCACCCGATGGCACGGGCAATCATTGGGAGCAAGAGTTTGGAAGCCATTTTGGCGGCGGCGCCGGAATCGTGGTCTACAATGCGGCAGTCCACGCGAATCAGGTGCTCTCGTTGTTGCGCTCCTACTTCGGCGCGGGCGGCATGACCGCAGCCGAAGCTCGCGACAGCGACCCCTCCGACCTGGAGCAAACCTTGTTTCAGCCGCGCCTTGGGGCGGGCCGCGGGGACCTGATCGCCGATGCGCTGTCTGAACAAGGGCTGCTTCTACAATTGCCGGACCAGCAGAACGTCTCTACGGCTTCCTCTGCCCTGCCTGCCGCGGTGCAGCGCGAGTCCGAGGTCTTGGCGCGTGCTGTGGAACAGGCCACCAGTCGCGGCGCCTGGAACGCAGGAGATAGCGCGCTTCGGCAGAAGCTGGAAGCAGTGTCTCAATTGGGGCTCGCATTGGGCGACTATTTGACCGGCACGCAGTTGCTTGCCCGGTTCGTGGTCTCCGGGGCGGAAGAGTCGCGGCAAAGCGCAATACGGCTCTTTGGGCAAGCGCAACAAAGAATAGGCACCGATACAGCGAAGCCGGTGAGCTCAGGCGATCTGGGCAAAGCACTAGCGACGCGAATCGCCAGCGCGGTAGAATTCAGCAAACGTGCGCGGCCGTGGCAATGGGAAAAAGTGACGTGGGAGATGGGTATCAAAGACAATTGGCAGCCGACTACGCCTGGTGAGACTCCGGTTCCTGCTCAGTGGAAACGAGTTGAGGTTTCCAGGTTCTCCGAGTTTGGACTGTACGGCAGACAACCTTGGATGACCTCGGTTAACCAGCAGTTGCGCAGTGCATTCCTAAACCCTGGGTTGGAAGTTGCTCCGGCGTCCGGTGCGTTGCTCGTGGCCAGGAAGACGATTACCGCGAAAGCAGGAGACCGCGTGGCGGTTCGCGTCGTTTCTGACCAGGCGCCGATGGTGTGGGTGAATCAAAGAAGAGCCGCTGAGCTGTCGCCGCGGGTGTTGCGTTGGAGTTCCAGCGCCACAATCGGCCCGCCAATGCAGGCAGAACTGCATTCAGCTTCGCTGCAAGAGGGCAGAAACGAGCTATTGATAGCAGCAACCGCCAAGACAAATTGGCCTCTGATCTCGGCTAGCTTCATTTCCACTTCAGAGACCCGAGAGATGATCGCATTGGGGGCGGCACAAGCACGCCTGAGCGGCGGACTCGCCGTTCTTCCTGTAATTGACATTTCGCCTCTACCGTATGTTGCAGTGCCCGAATCCGACTCAGCGTCTCCCGCTTCTCCTGAGAATGCGCCCGCCGCCTCCGCTGCGACCTACAAGTTCAGGATCCGTCGCGCCGGGTTTTATCGAATTCGCCTGTGGTCGAACTGGAGGTTCGGCTCGAAACCGGATCTGTCAGCCCGGTTGGATGGCTCAGTCCTGAAGAGAGGCATCGGGCGTGGCGACACCGTTTACCAGAAGTGGCACTGGAGCCGGATCGAATCGGTTGCCGGGCTCGGACCAGGAGAACATACTCTGACCATCAGCGGCTGGACTCGCGGCGCGTGGATATCAGCAGTCGAAGTTTATTCAGCGTGGTGATCCGTGCGTGTTGCAATTTCCAATCTGGTGAATAGCAGATCGGCTTCTCTGGAACAGGCCCGCCTGTTCGTACTGGCGGTCATAGCCGCGCTGGTGATCTCCGCTCCAATTCCTCCATTGAGTGGAACGGCACAGGCGAAGACGCGCCTCCTGCGTTTCGACGGCCGCGTGATTCTTCCGCCTCACACCTACTCGCCGAAGAAACGCCTGGTTATCCTGCTGCATGGAGTGGATACGCCATACAGCGGACGCAAGTGGGCTGGGCCGGACGGGCGATTTCGCTTCTCTAATCTGGTCCCAGGCATTTACAGCCTTGCTATCTATATTCCAGAGGACCGCCAAATCGTTCAGACGCTGGATCTTACGCCCAGCTTAGCGGACGCAAAAGGGAGGATTCAGCGCAACTTTGTTTACGACGAGCGGACTCTGGAATCACATTTGATGAACGAGCCCCAGAGCATCGTCTCGGCTCGTCAACTAAGCATTCCAGCCAAGGCCAGAGCCGAGTACATGAAAGCTCTGCGCCGACTGGAGCGCCGGGACGTTGATCGGGCCGTCGAGCACCTGAAGAGAGCTGTAGAATCAGCCCCTCAGTTCGTTGAGGCACTCAATCACTTGGGAACAATTGCTTTTCAGCGCAGCGATTATGCGGCAGCCGAGCGTCACTTCCGCCAGGCGTTGGAGCAGGACCCGGAATCGTATGAGCCTTTGGTCAATTTGGGCGGCGCCCTTCTGGCTCAAGGCCGCAGCCGCGAAGCGTTAGCTATCAATCTGCATGCTCAGAACGCCCGCCCTCGCGACGCGCTGGCGAACGCGCAACTCGGCTTGAGTTATTTCGCCGTGGGTGATTATGAACAGGCCATCGGTTACCTGCGCGCAACGGAGGAACTGGACCCGGGCCACTTTTCGAATCCGCAGATCACGTTGGCGGAGATCTACATTCGCCGCTCCGATACTGACGCGGCACGACGTGAGCTGCAGGCTTTCTTAAGACTGCACCCCGATTCGCCTCACGCCGCAGGCGTGCGTGCCGCTGTCGAGCGCATCGAAAGCGGAAACACACAATCCGGGCCGGTTATTCCTCCCCGGGCTCCACTCTGACCACTCGCTATCACGAAAAAATGTCCTCAGCCTATTAAACGACTTTCCTTGTCCGCGCGTTGACCCATCGGAGGCGACTTGCTGGTCGCCGCGTGTGTTTATTAACCAGCCGGTGACCGGCGCTGCGCGCCCTGCAGTGGTCTGGGTGCGCGTGACCACCACTCCAGTCTTGACGTGGGGTACGTGGGAAGCAGGCGGAGGTAACACTCGCAGGCCATCCGCTCCAGTTGGGTGCGATCGGTGATTACAATTCCACCGCGTGTATAGTGGATAGCGCCATCGCGCCGCAATAGCGATGCGATCCGGGTAACCTCGGGCCTCGAGACACCTAACACTTCTGAGATAGATTCATGCGTGATCGAAAACTGTCCACCGGGTATGCGGTCGTCCAACTCGAGCAGCCAGCGGCAGAGGCGCTGTTGGATGTGGTGAATACCGTTGCACACTGCTCGTTGCGTGGCCTGCAATAGCCGAAACCTGGCATACGCCAGCATCCTTTGATGCAGCGACTGGCCGAGCTGAAATTCCCTCATGAACGCGTCCGCCTTCATTCTTAGGCTGCGGCCGTGCTTGGCGAAACGGAACCTGGCGGAAACAGAGGCGGTGCGCGCGCCTAAGGCCAAATCGATGCCGAAGGCCCCCTCGTGACCCACAACACCAACCTCGAGCGTTTCACCGCTGGCCAGTGGATTCAGCAGCAGAATCAAAGCGGTTTGCGGAAAGTACACGTGGCTAATCTCGTCGCCGGCGCTGTAAAGCTTGCCACCGTTACTTGTTTCGATGATCTCCAGATGGGCGAGAACGCGATTTGATTCCTCGTCGAACAGACCGGCAAGTATGTGATTTCTTTTCAGGTCTTCTTTGGTGACTTTAGCCATGCTTCACCCCAGGGCGGGCGTGGCCGCGTTCCCCCGTACGCGGTAGTCGAACGTCTTAACTCTCTCAACGGTCTGTACTCCGCGCCGATCCGTTGGTGGGTCACTACACAACGGACTGGCAAAACACGGGCCATATTTATAACTTGTTAATTAAAATTCGTTTACCCGGCCCCGCCATGTGGCTCCCGGCCCTTGTAGGGAAATTATTTCCGGCTGCCGATCATCCCTTTTTGCCCTGACGTACAATCGCGTCTGGAGCTGCCGTCGGTCCAAGGAGGCCTTTAGAAAGTAATCGTTTACTCCGAACCGTCTCGCATCAATTGCCTTCTGTCTGTCGTCGTCTGCGGTTATCACCACAATCGGAACAGAGGGCGCACTCTGGCGGAGCAGGCGTAGTGTCGCGGGTCGCGGCATGCATGATTTCAAACTGGGATGCCGAAGCAGACCCGAGCATGCCACGTATAAAGGCGATGTCGCTGGGTTCGTCCTCAATGACTAAAATAGAGATTCGCTTGCGGGCCATTGCACCTTGACGCTGAATCAATGCTAGAAACTCGGGATATTAACAGCACCCGAAGGCGGGTTACTGTCTAGTAACGCACAGAAAAGGCTTTTATTTCCAACGTGCAATAAGGATACCTGATGGTCGTTTTGCGGCAGGCGCGACGCTGCTATTGCTGGTGTGGTATTTTTATTCCCGAGGCGTGGTGTTGCGATGAGAACTGCTGCGCCGTCAGAAACTCTAAGTCGCCTCATCGAGTCCAATGCTTTAGCACGTATTCATCGAACGGCGCAGAAGAGCTTGACAAGCGGTTCCCACGGCGGTAGACCTAATACAAAGAGTCGTTACTATTTCAGTTCGCAGGAGAAAGACTCGTGCCTGCAACTGTCGGAGCTTTGCGGGGGAGCCGGCAGAATCGGCTGGTCCTGGAGATTGTCCGGCAGAGCCGAACGCATCCGACGGCGCAGGATGTCTACGAACAGGCCCGGCAGGTGATTCCTTCAATTAGCCTGGGCACGGTCTATCGCAACCTCCGGCGTATGGCCCAGCAGGGCGTTCTGCAAGAGAACAAGATCGGCGATCACCCGACCAGGTTCGAAGTTCCGCTCCGGCGTCATTATCACGTGATTTGCACCGAGTGCGGACGCTTGGAGGATTTAGAGTTGCGCTATCAGCACATACTGGACCGGAAGGCACAGCGACTGGTTGATTTTCGCCTCCAGGAGCATCGCATCGAATTCTACGGGGTCTGCCCCGAATGCCGCGTGCGATCTAAGGCGACTCAGAGCGGCAACCGAGGAGCTTCGCCCACAATGTGAGGGTGGCGGCAGCAGGCTGCGGTTTTGGATTTGGTTCCAGATCGTCTGCGAAATAGAACCGTTCCGACGTAAATCCAAAGGAGGCAAATTATGGCTCAGGTAGCTCGGGAGATGGTACAGAAGGCTGGTATTGACATAGACAAGCTGTTAGACATGCTGGTGAGAAACGCGGCAGCCGAATTGACAACCTATTACTATTACACCATCCTGCGCGTGAATTTGATCGGGCTGGAGGGGGAAGGGCTCAAGGAGATCACGGAAGACGCCCGGATCGAAGACCGCAACCACTTCGAGGCTCTTGTACCGCGAATATATGAGCTGGGCGGGAAGCTACCCGGCGACATGAAGGCTTTTCACGACATTTCAGCCTGTCCCCCGGCGTCGCTACCCAGCGATCCCACGAATATCAAGACCATGCTCAACGTGCTGGTCAAAGCCGAGCGGTGTGCTGTCAATGGCTACACCAGCATCTGCAACTACACGGCAGGCAAAGACCATCGGACCTATGACCTCTCGCTCGCGATCTTGCACGAAGAAATCGAGCACGAGGCGTGGTTCGCGGAGTTCCTGGGCGAAGGGCCATCCGGACACTTCCGGCGTTCCGGGACAGGGACTGAGCGCAACTCGCCCTACGTGTCGAAGTTCCTACATACCTAGGGCCGAGGCACGCGCAAGCTGCTTCCCAAGGACAGGGCATAAGGGTTGAGGGGTGCGGTCCCGCGCCGACGCACGCACGGATCGTGAGCGTCGCGTCGGCGCAGAGCCTCCACTTGGCTCGCTATGCTGCTGTAATGTCCGTTCACCCGGCCAAAATCGAGTTTCACAATCCGATTTGCTAGTATAGAATTATTTGATCTGCTCGACCGAGCGGCAGAGGGGCGGAAGGTGTCTGATGCGCGCGCGTGATAACATCTCGCGCGAACTCTTTGACGACCTCCTCAAGAGGAGGACGAGCGCGTTGATTTCCTGGAAGCCCAGCAGTGGGAAAGGAGCACTCGTTTGAAAGTCTATCTAGGAAAAGAAATCCGCAATATTGGCGTCGTGGGGCACGGCGACTCTGGCAAAACCACGTTGGTCGCTGGACTGTTGCACACTGCCGGTGTCACCAGCCGCCTCGGTCGCGTCGACGAGGGAACCACCACCACCGACTTTGATGAAGAAGAAATCGAACGCAAGGTAACAATCTCAACCTCGTTGGCCTTCGTTGAATGGAACAAAACGAAAATCAATCTGCTGGACACGCCCGGATACAACATCTTCATACATGACACCTTGGCGAGCCTGGTGGCCGCCGATGCCAGCCTAGTCTTAGTGGACGCAGTTGCTGGTGTTGAAGTTCAGACCGAAAAGGTTTGGGACTACTCCACCCGATACAACCTGCCTCGCGCACTGCTGGTTAATAAGCTTGACCGGGAGCGTGCCAGCTTCGAACGTGCGGTCGAGTCCATTCAGTCCGTGTTCGGCCGTAATGCGATTCCGGTCCAGTTCCCGATTGGGGAGGAGAAAGGGTTCAAAGGCGTGGTGGACCTGATAGGCATGAAGGCGTACACCTACTCTGGAGAAACCGGCAAGGGGCAAGCGGACGAGATTCCAGCGGAGCTGTCAGATGCGGTGACCGCCGCGCGCGAAAAGCTCATCGAAGCCATCGCCGAAGGCAATGACGCCTATATGGAGGAGTTTTTCGATAGGGGCACCTTGGCGCCGGAGCACATCACCGATGGTCTGAGGCAGGCAATCGCCACAGGTAAGATCTTCCCTATACTATGTGCAGCTGGGTACCACCTGATCGGAACGGACGTTCTTATGAACTTCCTGGTTGAATATTTGCCTTGTCCGGCGGACCGAGGAACCGTTGCGGGCGCCACGGCTTCCGGCGAACCACTGGAGCGCAAAATCTCCGACCAGGAGCCGGTGTCGCTATTCGTCTTTAAAACCGTCGCAGACCCCTTTGCCGGAAGGGTTTCTTACTTCAAGGTGGTCTCCGGTGTGGTAGCCAACGATGCCAACCTCACGAACTATAACAAGAACGTAACGGAGCGGCTGGCACACTTAAGCGTGATGCAAGGCAAATCGGCTACAAACGTGCCTGAGGTTCACGCTGGCGACATCGGTGGTGTCGCCAAGTTGAAGGAAACGTTGACTGGGAACACGCTGGGCGACAAGACTGCGCCTATAGTGTACCCCTCGGTAAAGTTGCCGGAACCGGCCATCAGTTTCGCCATTGCGCCACAGTCTCGCGGAGACGAGGACCGCTTGGGGACCGCATTACACAAAATTTTGGAGGAAGATACCTCACTGAGGTTTTACCGCGATCCGCAGACCAAGGAGTTCCTGCTCGGCGGGGCGGGTCAGCAGCACGTCGAGGTGATCGTCTCCAGGCTGAAACGCCGCTACAACGTGAACGTAGCGCTGAAGGCTCCCAAGGTGCCATATCGCGAGACGATTCGGGGTACTGCCGACGTACAGGGTCGCCACAAGAAACAGACCGGAGGGCACGGCCAGTTTGGCGACTGCAAGATCAAAATGGAACCGCTGCCCCGAGGCGCAAACTTTGAGTTCGTCAACGAAATTTTTGGCGGCGCAATACCCAGGCAGTACGTCCCAGCGGTTGAAAAAGGCATTCTGGAGTCTGCGCAGCGGGGGTATCTTGCTGGTTACCCAGTGGTGGACTTCAGGGTCATCCTTTATGACGGCTCCTATCATGACGTGGATTCGTCCGAATTGGCGTTCAAGATCGCCGGTTCGCTGGCATTCAAGAAAGGCATGGAGCAAGCCAAGCCGGTGCTGCTGGAACCCATCATGAACGTCGAGGTGTACGCACCCGAGCAGTTCGCCGGAGACTTGATTGGTGAGCTTAACGGTCGGCGCGGCAGAATCCAGGGAATGGATACGCGCGGTAACTCGCGGGTGATTAAAGCCCAAGTACCAATGTCGGAGATGCTGACCTACGCCTCAGACCTGACCTCCATGACGCAGGGGCGCGGTACCTTCGCGATGGAGTTCTCGCACTACGACGTGGTGCCATCCCAAATTGCGGAGAAGATCATCGCGGCGGCCAAGGCGGAGCGAGCGGGAGAGGAGGTGGAACAAGAGGCGTGACGCGTCGTGTCAAAATGTCTAGAAATTTTTACATTTGCAAGTTGCTGATTTAGAGGCACTTGTAATTTTGTTGGTTGACTTGATAATTTATTTACGATAGGCTGTGAAAGCTTTTACCCTGGAGGCAATCTGCCTCCGAATTATTACAGCCACCCCGAGACGGCAGCTTGGGGTCGGTGCCAGTTAGCGAGGAAGGAGTCACTTCGCGCCAAGCACGAGTTGAAGCGGATTTCTATATGACCAACAGAAATCAATCTCCCCTTTTCCTAGTGGCCGGGTTCGTATTACTATTAACGACAGGATGTGCCACGCGAGGCCATCGGGCTGTGGCTGTACCGCCGCCGCCGCCCATGCCACCTTCGCCTCCTTCCTTCAGCGTGCAATTTCTTCCCCTCAAACCACTCACACTCCCGGTGATACTGACCGGCATCCGTCAGCCGCGATTTGACCAAATCGCAGACATCATCGAGAAATCGGAAGCAGCGTTTCAGGCGGGCAGAAGAGATTACCGAGCCGGCCATTTAGAAGCAGCCAAAACTGAATTCAACGCCGCCATAGACAGCATACTCCAAGCTCCCGTCCGCATGCAGGACGACCGCAGGCTTGCCAAGCAATTTGACTCGCTGGTGGATCGGATTCACGCGTATGAATTGCAGGCGTTGCGCCAGGGTGACGGTTTTGCAGAGCCCAAATACCAGCCGGCGCCTTTAGATGAACTGCAGAAGCTGACCTTCCCCGATAACCCGCAACTGCGGGAACGAGTTCGCGCCGATGCGGCCCACACAGTCTCCGACTTGCCTCTAGTGGTGAATAGCCAGGTAGCGAACTTTATCGAGTACTTTGTTCATGGTCGCGGGCGGTCGTCGCTGGAAGCTGGCCTCCGCCGGTCCGGCCGGTTCCATGACATGATCGTCCGTATCTTGAGGGAAGAAGGCGTCCCGCTCGATTTGATTTACGTGGCGCAAGCCGAATCGGCCTTCCAGTATTACGCGCGGTCGCACAAGGGAGCCACGGGCATCTGGCAGTTCATGGCAGGCACCAGCCGACCGTACGGTCTCGTGACCAGTTGGTGGCTTGACGAGCGGCTCAATCCCGAGAAAGCTACACGCGCAGCGGCCAAACACCTGCGCGACCTGCACGCTACTTTTGGCGATTGGTATCTGGCGATGGCCGCCTATAATTCCGGGCCGATGACAGTGCAGAACGCAGTGGAGCGCACCGGATACGCCGATTTCTGGCAACTCTCGGCACGTCGCGCCCTGCCACAGGAAACCAGAAATTACGTCCCCATCATCCTCGCGCTCACCATCATCGCTAAGAATCCCGAAAAATACGGAATAGAAAACCTGCTGCCGGAGGCGCCGCTGGTTTACGATACGGTGACGGTTACCGACCCCGTAGACCTGCGTCTGGTGGCTGAGATCGTCGGCTCCAGCGTGGAAACGGTGCGCGAGCTGAATCCCAGCCTGCTGCGGCTAACGACTCCCAAAGTACCGGAGTACGATTTGCGGATTCCGCTTGCGACCAAAGACCTGTTCCTGAAGCGTATCGCCATGATACCGCCAGACAAGCGCGTCTGGTGGCGCTGGCATGTTGTCAGCTACGGCGAGACGCTCACGGGCATAGCCAAGAAGTTCCGCTCTTCCACGCAGGCGATTGCCGAGGTAAACAATCTCGACCCGCAGCAGCCATTGCGTGAAGCGGCGGACTTAATTATTCCAGTCAGCGGCAGCAGCGGCGGCGAAATCAGGCATCAGGTGCGCGGTAAAGAAACGCTTGCCACCGTCGCCCGGCGCTACAAGATCAGCGCGACGGATTTGATGGCATATAACAATCTGTCCAGCTCGACTGTGCGCCCCGGTACCGTACTCGGCATTCCGAAGGCTGGCAGCGCATCTGCCCGATCGGCAAATTCATCCGGCTCTCGTGCAGTGAAAGCCGAGGCGCGCACAACGGCGCCAAAGAGCGGAAGCTCAACACGTGCAGCTACGGTCTACACAGTGCGTCAAGGCGATTCGCTTTCTCAGATAGCTGTCAACCATAAGGTTTCGGTGCAAGCCCTGAAGCAAAGCAACAACCACCTGGGCGACACGATTCGTATCGGCGCCGAAATTATCATTCCTGTCGCGAAATAGGCTCGCTGTAGCGCGGCGGAACTGCGAGCGTTGGCGGTACGGCACATTAGACCGTGATGCCGTTCCGCAGCAGAAACCGGTTGGCAGTATCCCGTCCGAGTACCAGCGAGTCTAATCCTACAGAAAAGCTGGCCAGCAATCATCCTCATGAGCAGAACAGTACGAAAAGCTGTGTTCCCCGCTGCCGGTTTGGGGACGCGGTTCCTGCCAGCCACCAAGGCGCAGCCCAAAGAAATGCTGCCGCTCGTTGACAAGCCGCTGATTCAGTATGCAGTTGAGGAGGCGGTCAACTCTGGCATCGACAACATCATCATCGTAACCGGGCGCGGTAAGAACGCCATAGAGGACCATTTCGACGTCGCATTCGAACTCGAAAAAATTTTGGAAAGCCGCGGCAACTATGAACTGCTCGAGCTGGTCCGGCAGGTTTCCGATCTGGTGAAGATTAGCTACGTGCGCCAGAAGGAAGCGCTGGGGTTGGGTCACGCGGTTCTTGCGGCTCGCGAATTAGTAGGTGACGAACCGTTTGCGGTTCTACTTGGAGATGACGTGATCGATGCAGAGGTTCCCTGTCTGCGGCAGATGCTCGAATCTTTCGAGAAATATGCCGGCAGCATGGTGGCCATCCAGGAAGTTCCTAAACAGGACATCTCCAGCTACGGAGTCATCTCCGGAACTGCGATTGATAGCAGCAACCGCGTCTATAAAGTTTCCGATATGGTCGAGAAGCCGTCGGCCGAGTCCGCCCCTTCAAATCTGGCGATTATCGGCCGGTACATCCTAGAGCCCGAAATCTTCGATACCCTGTCGTGCACGCGCCCAGGCCGTGGAGGCGAAATTCAGTTGACCGACGGATTGCGCGGGCTGCTCGCGCGGGGCAAGTCGATCTATGGTTACCGATTCGAAGGGAAGCGTTACGACGCGGGCGGCAAGCTGGGTTTCCTTACTGCTACAGTGGAGTTCGCGCTGAAACGGCCGGACCTGGGCGAAACCTTTCGCCAATACCTCAAGTCATTGCGACTCGACTAACTGAGAAATCTCTGAACTCGCGCAAAAAAACAGCCGGCTGGAAAGCCGGCTGGGTCAATAGTTTTGTACAGTGGTGCGCTCTACTCGCGCGTGCCGAAGCGAATCGAGAACCCGGTAGAGAGTTCTAAGTTGTGTATGCTATTTTCGTTCGGCCGAGTAAGCAGATAGCTCGCTTCGATGGGGCGATAGTATAGCCGATCGCCTACCTTGACATCCACTCCGCCGCCCACTTCATCGCGAAAGGCCAGGCAGTTTCGCTGACCGACTGCTCCGTTGAAGTGAACGAGCTGATCAGAGGAGTTCCGACGAGCATAGGAATATCCCTATGTATCCGCGCTGCTCCGAACAACGCATGTACAAAAGGCGTATACCGGTCCGACTGCCGCGAGGTGAAACGAGGACCAATCATGAACGTATGCAGATTCGAACCTACCGTTGCTCCTAAGCCATTCCTGATCGGCTGATGTCCGTAGTGCCCTGAAAAATCGGTCACGATTCCCAACCAGCGATTCACGTTTCCGACGAAGGCGGTATTCCAACCCCAGTTGTAGTTACCGGCATCGAAACCGCTGCCGCTACCTACGCGTGCGAACGAGTAGTTCGCAAACCACTCCGCTTTCGGGGTCACCCCTACCTCGGTTTGCGCATTTGCCGATACCGCACCGGCCAAAACCAACAAGACGGCAATCACCCTTAAATTTCGCATAGCTGTCACACCTCCTGACTTTCTACGAGCGCCTATGCGTGTCGTTGACGTGGTAGCCCACACCTTCACGCATGTAGCTCCCGTACTGACTTGGCTCACGCCCGCCACGTGGCGGGGTTTTGCTGTGCTGCTTAAGTGGATGCTGATGGCACCCGAAAGGTTGCTGACCCAGAACGTCGCAAGTAGAAGAAAACAGTTACGTTAAATGGAATTTGCGGGAAACGGAATTTGGAATGGACGGGTTGAAATATGTCCTTGTTTTTCGGGCTCTTGCCCGCGTTCCAGTTCTCGTCAGGACTCAGCTACCGAATTTCGAATCGGAAGACAGCATTTCGAAGAGTAGTTCTCAATATCGACCCGACATGCAACAGGCATCGGAACGAATGTTGGGTTGAATATGGCGATTCGCCAATTTGGCGGCTACCTTGACACATTTCGTTCACTCTGATACTGTGCGAAAAGTATGAGTCATAACCTTGCTCTTTGTTGTTGTCGCGCTGCCAATTGCGCAGTCTGCTGTCGGCCTAGCTGTAACTAGCCGGACACGCGACGAATGAGCAGGAACCTTCCGAAGATTTTCCAGTAACTTTACCGGTATCACTCATCGCCTCTCGCGTGCCGGCCTTCCGTTGACAGCCAGTCAATACGGTTGACCAGGATCCGCAGTTTTCACGGATCGCGACACGGGCGTTTTCCCGCACTCAGGAGATGATGTCATGCGATATCGGTTGTACACTCTCGTCCAATCTATTTCCATTGTTGCTATTTTTGTGGTTCTGGCGAATGCGCAGAGCGGGAGCAGCGTTGTTTCGGGAATTATTAAGGATGCCAGCGACGCGACTATTCCCGGGGCTGTAGTCAAGCTCACGAACCTGGAGACAGGGATCGAGCTCAAGACAACTACCAATGAAAGCGGGCTCTATCGCATCGGGGCTGTGATCCCCGGCAGCTACCGGCTGGAGGCGGGAGCATCGGGATTCGATCCCGCCAAACGAGAGCCTGTAACGGTTCAGGTCAGCCAAACGGTAATCCTTGACCTGATCCTCCCAGTCGGCCACCAAAGTGAAACGATAGTTGTGACGGAGACGGCGCCGCTGATCGAGTCACAGTCGGCGGATGTGGGCCAGACCATCACGCGTCAGCATCTGGAAGCGCTGCCGCTGCCGAGCCGGGCCGCCTCTTCTCTGGCCGCACTAGCGCCGGGCGTGGTCATGATTGACGCCGGCACAGGGACGGCTGAGAACTATCCTGTCTTCAGTGTGGCGGGAGGCCGGGCGCGCAATCAGAACTTCGTTTTGGATGGCGGCAACGTCTCTAACGCCGTAGGTCTAACACGGAATCAGCAGTTGACCAGTTTGCCGGTTGATGCCATGCAGGAATTCAAGGTCATCGCCAACAACTACTCGGCTGAGTACGGGCATTCCACCGGGGGCATTGTAACAATGTCCACCCGCTCGGGCACCAACCAGTTGCATGGAAGCGTTTTCGAGTTCTTGCGCAACGATGTTCTGGACGCGCGCAACTTCTTCGCGACCAAAAAGCCTCCGATTCGGCTGAATCAGTTTGGAGGATCGTTTGGCGGACCCATACGGAGAGACAGGACGCACTTTTTTGCGACATGGGAGAGAACCCGGCAAGTGGCGGGAGACACCCTGATTTCCACCGTACCGACGCTCGCTAACCGCAGAGGCGATTTTTCCGACCTGCGAAACAGCAGCGGCCAGTTGGTTCGCATTTACGACCCCGCGACCACTTCTGGTACGACGCGGCTCGCCTTTGAAGACAACCGCATTCCCACAGAACGCCTGGATCCCGTGGCGGTGGCTGCCTTGAAATTCTATCCGTTGCCCAATCGGCCGGGAACTATCACGAACTCCAACAACTACGTCGGCAACAGCACCAACCGGCTGGATCGGGACATCATCGTGGGGCGTCTCGACCATCAGCTCCGGGCAAACGATCTGCTGACGGCGCGTTATTACATCAACAACAGCGGCACCTACTCCAGCGGTACCTATGGAATTCCGGTGTCGGATCCGCTGGCGGATATCACTGACGTACGCGTGCAAAGCATCCTCGGGGCTTACACCCACGTCTTCAATTCCAGCATCATTAATGACCTGCGCTTCACATACCTGCGGCGCAAGTTCATTGACACACGGCCCGGCTATAAGAGGAACCTGGCGTCCCAGATCGGCCTCAAAGGTGTGAGCGACGCCGCGTTTCCGGCCTTTGTGATCCCCGGCTACGCCACGTTAGGGAATCCGGCTGCGGTCTTCCGCTTCCAGACGCCCATCATAGACAAGCAGGTGATCGATTCGATCTCATGGTCTCACGGGAAACACGCCTGGAAGTTCGGAGGCGAGTTGCGCCTGGGCGCCAACAACGAAATCCGCGACCGAGGATCGGCAGGGGATTTGACCATAAGTCCCCTGATTACGGGTATTCCGGGAGTCCCAAATACCGGAAATGCGCTCGCGAGTTTTCTGCTCGGGGAAGTCAATGCAGGCAGCGTTCAGGTCTCCGACAAGATTCCTTCCCGGGCCTCCTACTTGGCATTTTACGCGCAGGACGACTGGCGCATCTTTGATCGCCTGACCATCAACTACGGCCTGCGGTGGGAAACGGAATTCCCGCGTCGAGTTGTCGGCAATAGGATGAACTCCTTCGATGCCGGCGCTATCAATCCCGTTTCCGGAACCCTCGGCGTGGTTACGTTCGCCGGCGTGAACGGGACGCCGGAACGGGCGTTCGCCACAGATTCGAACAACTTCGGACCGCGTTTCGGTTTGGCTTATAGACTCCCGGGCGCCCGGGAAACCGTGCTGAGGGCGGGAGCCGGCATCTTGTTCGGACCTACCGTCAGCAATACGATTGGTGACACGGCGTCTCTCGGCTTCTCGACTACGGCTAGCTTCGTCGTGCCCCAAGCCGACTTGCAGAGCGCTTTTCGCCTGCGCGACGGATTTCCTACAGTCGCGCGCCCCCCGCTGACGCCGGCGTTTGGAGCCGTACCTCGGGGGCAGAAGCCCAATACAGCCGTTTCGTTCTTCAACCCCAAACAGGTCGCGCCGATTTCCTATCAGTACAACCTGGATGTGCAGCGCGAAGTCGCTCGCGGGCTGCTGTTCGAAATCGGCTACATCGGCAACGTCAGCCAGCACCTGACGGCGAATGATTTCAGTTTGAATCAGGTTCCGCCAGAACTGATGGGGCCGGGAGACGCGCAGTCGCGCCGGCCGTTCCCGCAGTTCAGCAACGTAACGTGGATTAACCCGTCCATCGGCAGCTCGACTTACAACGCAGGCTTCATCCGCGCCGAAAAGCGGCTGAGCGGCAGCTTCTCGTTTCTGGCGCACTACACATTCTCGAAATTCCTGGACGACGTGGAGTCGGCCAACGAGTATGGCTCCACCGGCAGCTACATGGACGCCTACCATCGCAACCTCGACAAGGGCTTAAGCGGGAGCGATGTGCCGCACCACTTCGTGCTGACTCTGCTCTACGAGATCCGAGGTTTTCAGGGAAAACACGTGATGGATGCTCTCTTTGGCGGCTGGAAGGTGGGGCTGCTGCAAACCTACCAATCGGGACCAACCTTGACGGTAGTCACCACGGCCAACACGACCAATGCATTCCCCGCTGGTTTGCTGCGTCCCAATCTGCTGCGGAATCCGACGCTCCCCTCCGACCAAAGAAGCATTGTGCGTTGGTTTGATACCGCAGCGTTCGCGGCACCGCCATTCTTCACGTTCGGCAACTCGCCGCGATCCGGGGTGCGCGGTCCGGGCCTGATCACTACGGACCTGACCCTGGAGAAGGCGTTCCGGCTCAACGAGAGGTGGAAGTTCGATTTACGGGGCGAATTCTTCAACCTGCTAAACCACGCCAATTTCAATCTTCCGGGCGCAACATTTGGGGCCGCCGACTTCGGCGTCATCTCAAGCGCACGTCCGGGACGGTCCATTCAGTTAGGAGCACGGCTGAGCTTCTGACGCCATAGGCCAAGAGCGCATTGGTCTGCACGTCGTTCTGGTGGTCCTCGCGGCGCTGCTCACGATGCGCGGGCATTTAAAAATGTGTCGGGAAGCACGAATCGGTAGCCGACCCAGGGCTCGGTGAGAATAAATTTTGGGTTGGAAGGATCAGTTTCGATCTTTTTACGAAGCTGGTTAATGAAAACGCGCAGGTAGTCTACTTGGCCGTCGTAATCGGGTCCCCAGATGGCCTGCAAAATTGTGCGGTGAGAAACAACTCTGCCCGCGTGCGACACCAGAAACTTGAGCAGCTCAAATTCTTTCGGCGTCAGGTGAGCAGTTCTGTCCTTGGCCGTGATCTGGCGCGTGGCGAAATCGATCTCAACTCCGTCCAGCGCCAGGCGCGGCGGCAAGGAATCCGCCGGCGCAAGTTTTCTCCTCATTACGGCGCGAATGCGAGCCAGCAATTCTTCTGTCCTGAACGGCTGGGCGACGTAATCATCTGCGCCCGCATCCAGAGCGGCCACCACGTTCTCCGCCGAATCGAAAGACGAAACCACAATTATTGGCGTATCCGATGCGGAGCGCAGGGCGCGGCAAATTGCATACGCCCCGTCGCCGCCGGTGCTCTGTCCGATCAGGACCAGGTCCGGCAACTCCGTCCGAAATCTCAACAGCGCCTCGTCTCCGCCGCGGCTCTCCACCACCTCATACGCGTGCCCGGCCGGAAGAGCCCGCATCAAACCGCGGCCTTCTGGATTTTCATCTATGATGAGGATTTTAGCTGGCACGCCGTGAACCCCTTCCCGGCCAAACCGGGGGACTGTTTCACCTGGAACTAGGCCGCTTTCTTATCCTTCCCAGACCGTTTTCCCGCCCAAGCCGGTGGATCACTGGCCGGGAATGATTCCTCCGAAGCCTCCTCGACGTCGTCTAGCTCTGAATCCGGCGGATGGGGCGGCCGGAGTTCTTCCTTCGGATTGTCCGCGTCCCGATTTGTTGGCCTGGTGTCAATCATTGTCAAAGTAGATTACGAGACCTTTCGAATTTCGCCGCCCTGCCGCTGGGTGGCAAACAGCTCAACCATCTCGCGATTGAAGGCCGGCAGGTCTGAAGGCTGGCGGCTGCTCACCCAATTGCCGTCCCGGACAACTTCTGTATCCACCCAATTGCCGCCGGCGTTTCTAATGTCGTCTTGGATGGTGTGATAGCTGGTCAGCGTCCTGCCGCCGACGAGCTCTGCGGAAACCAGTAACCATGGCCCGTGGCAAATAACGGCGATTGGCCTGCCCGCTTCATCCATCCGCTGCACGAACTCCTTGGCCTTAGGATCGGCGCGGAGGGCGTCGGCGTTCAACGCTCCTCCGGGGAGGAGCACGGCGTCAAACTCCTCGGGCCGCGCCTCGTCGAGCGGGAGGTCCACTTCGAATTGGCTAGACTTGTCATGATGCCTCATCGCCTGGATTGACCCGGGCTTGGGTGCGATGAGCACGGTCTCGGCGCCGTTCTGCTGTAATGCTTCCCTGGGCTGCGTCAGTTCCGATTCCTCCACACCGTTGGTGGCCAGGATCGCGACCCGCAACCCTTCCAGAATAGTTTCCGGCATAGGAAACCTCGCAGGGATTTTACTTCCGTCAGAAAAGTTAGATGAGCAGAGTGAGTGTTTTCGCTTCATCTTCTTGCAGCCTGTGATCCGCTCGTCACTCGTCGCTGTTATACTATTCGGCAGTGGCGCGCGGTTCCGTTTACAACATGCACGATCACGCGGAGGGCGCATGATAGTCACGAAGTCGCGAATGGCGGTGGCATTTCTTCTGATCGGCGTGGCGGCTTGGCTTGTGTGGTCCGAGCGGGCCAGGATGGCGCCCAGCATGATGCCGCCGCCCGATAAGCCTTTCAGCGATTACCGGGACCAAAGGCCGGGCACAGTACACAGGATTACCGTGCAGGACCTGCCGCAGCCTTTTGCCACCGACGCCGTCGCAAATGCGCCAAGACTGATATCGCGGCCAGCCGACGCCTGGCCGAAAGCGCCGCAGGGTTTTAAGGTCGAGCAGTACGCAGCCAAACTTAGCAACCCGCGCTTGATTCGCACCGCCCCTAACGGAGACTTGTTCGTTGCTGAGAGCGAAGCCAATCGCGTCCATGTCTTTCGCGGAATCACCAAGGACGGAAAGTATGAAACGGACGGAATCTACGCAACCGGCCTGAGAGAACCCTTTGGAATTGCCTTTTACCCTCCTGGTACAAACCCTCAATACGTCTACATCGCAAACACCGACTCCGTTGTTCGCATTCCCTATCAAAACGGAGACATGAAGGCGCGCGGCACACCCGAAACGATTGTTTCCAATCTGCCGCGCGGCGGTCATTCTACAAGGAATATCGCTTTCTCTCTCGACGGAAAAAAGATGTACATTGCGGTGGGCTCGCGCTCGAACGCAGACGAGCAAAACGAATTCCATCGCGCCAACGTTCTGGAAGCCAATCCCGATGGTTCCGGACTGCGGGTCTATGCTTCCGGAATTCGCAATCCGGTGGGCATCGAGGTGCATCCGCAGACCGGCGAAGTATGGGTCTCCGTCAACGAGCGAGATGATCTTGGCGACAACCTCCCGCCCGAGTACATCACTCACGTGAAAGATGGCGGATTTTACGGCTGGCCTTGGTATTACATTGGAGCCCACCAGGACCCCCGCCATAAGGGAAAGCATCCGGAACTCAAGGACAAAGTCATCGTTCCGGACGTTTTGATCCAGGCGCATAATGCCTCGCACGGGCTCACTTTCTATGACGGGAGGCAATTTCCCGCGGAGTATTCCGGGCATATCTTTGCGGCCCAGCACGGCTCCTGGAACAAAGCCGTTCGCACCGGTTATGACGTCATACGCGTGCCGCTCAAGGACGGACATGCTACGGGAGAGTACCAGGATTTCCTCACGGGATTCGTCACACCAAATGGGCAGGTCTGGGGCCGTCCCGTCGCCGTAGCTGTCGCGAGCGATGGATCTCTGATGGTGAGCGACGATGGCTCCGAATCCATCTGGCGCGTCAGTTATGTGGGAAAGTAGTATTGTACCGATAGCGTCGTCGTGCGGGCGGTGTTAGACGATCTTAGCCATGTGAGTGGGTAATAAAAAACTGGTGAGCAGGCCTGTAAGCCGGATTCTGTATCCCCCGGCGTGCCAGGGGCGGCGATCATTCATCTGGGCCGGAAATTACTTTCCGGCTCTAGCGACCTACCCGAGAGTTATCTCCCTCCCGGCGAACCAGGACGGAGTCGAGCGGAGCGAGCCACTCCTCCCCTCCTATTTGGTCTTGCTCCGTGTGGGGTTTTCCCTGCCGCGGACGTCGCCATCCGCGCGGTGCGCTCTTACATTAAGCCCCGAAGGACCGCACCATTTCACCCTTACCCCGTCACCGGGGCGGTATATTTTCTGTGGCACTTTCCGTACCTGCCCGGCCCATCCCGACGGGACACGCTTGACAGATCCTGGCCGTTAGCCAGCACACTGCTCTATGGAGTCCGGACTTTCCTCTCCCTCCTGTTACGAAGGAGCGATCACCCGGCCTGTTCACCATATCAATTATACGATGCGGGAGGGGTAGAAATGATTCCCGTATACTGATCCACCTCAGCTACGCTGCTACTTCTGCCAGCTTCTCTTTCCGAAACCAGCGTTGCAGGCGTTCCATATAGAGGTAAATGACAGGCGTGATATAGAGCGTCAGCACCTGCGACACAACCAGTCCGCCCACCACGGCTAGTCCCAACGGCTGGCGGGCGTCGGCGCCTTCCCCGTAGCCGAGTGCGATAGGCAGGGTCCCGAACAGCGCGGCGACCGTGGTCATCATGATGGGGCGGAAGCGCAGCATGCATCCCGTGTAGATGGCATCGCGCGGGCTCTTGCCCTCGCTCCGCTGTGCATCCAGGGCAAAATCAATCATCATGATGGCGTTCTTCTTCACCACGCCAAAGAGCATGATGAGCCCGACAAATGCATAGAGGTCGAGTTGCTTGTTGAACAGTTGCAACGTGAGCAGCGCGCCTAATACAGCGGAGGGAAGTCCTGACAGAATCGTGATCGGATGAATGAAGCTCTCGTACAGAATTCCCAAAACGGTGTAGATGACGAATATCGCCACGATCAGCAGAATCGAGAGGCCGCGGAACGAGTTTTGGAACTCTTTCACGGTCCCCTGAAAATTGACGCTGATCGTCGCCGGCATGCGCAGTTCACGGATCACGGTGTTCACGCGGTCGGCGGCTTCGCCGAGCGAGAAGCCCGGTTTCAGATTAAACGAAACCGTTACCGCGGGAAGCTGGCCGAAATGGTTGATGTTCAGCGGCCCGACACCCCTGGAGAGATGCACGACAGATTCGAGCGGCACCAGCGGACCGTTTGACGACCGTACATACAGCTTCTTCAGCGCTTCGGGGTTCTGCTGATATTGCGGCTCCACTTCCGTTATGACGGCGTATTGGTTGGCCGGAGTGTAGATGGTGGAGACCTGCCGCGAGCCGTACGCTGTATAGAGAGCGTCCTGTATCTGTTGTGCGGTGATGCCGAGCGCCCTGGCGCGATCGCGATCAATCTCCACTCTAAGCTGCGGAGTGGCGATCTGAAGGTCCGAGTTCACGTCAATAAACCCGGGTAGCTGTCGCACCTGATTCAACAGTTGCGGAGTCCAGGCGTAGATTTCCTCCAGATTCGTGCTCTGTAGCGTCATCTGGTAAATGCTGGTGCTGAATTGCCCGCTCACTGTGATCGGCGGTGGGTTCTGCAAAAACGTGAAGATTCCTGGTATGGCCATCATCTTGGGGCGCAATTGCTCCATGATTTGATCCACGTTCAGCTTGCGCTCGGAGCGCGGCTTCAAATTCAGAAACATGAATCCCTGATTTTCCATAGGTAGTACGGCGCCGGTGTTTTCAACGTTCGGGTCCTGTAGGGCAACTTCGGCGACAGCGCGATGATGCTTCGCCATGGACTCAAACGAGATGTCTTGCCCCGCTCGCGTGACGCCGAAGACAAACCCGCTGTCCTGGCTGGGAATAAATCCGGTGGGCATCATGAAGAACAGAACAACAGTTCCGGCCAGCATCAGTACGGCGAGCATAAGCGTCGCAAATTGATGCCGCAGCACTATACGCAACGTCGAATCGTACAATCGGGCCAGGGCATCGAATGCATTCTCAAGCGCCCGGTAGATCCGGCCATGCCGCGCAGCGGGGTTGAAGCGCAAGAACCGGCTGCCCAGCATCGGTGTAAACGAAAGCGATACAAAACCGGAGATCAAAATCGCCACAGCGATAGTGACAGAGAACTCATGCAAAAGCCGTCCAACAATGCCCTGCATAAACAGGACCGGAATGAATACCGCCACAAGCGAGAGCGTCATGGAGATGATCGTGAAGCTGATTTCCTTGGAAGCCAACAGCGCCGCTTCCATTCGTGGTTTTCCCATCTCCATGTAACGCACGATGTTTTCGAGCATCACGATGGCATCGTCCACCACAAATCCAACCGACAGCGTCAGCGCCATCAACGACAGGTTGTTCAAGCTGTAGCCCAGCAGGTACATCGTCGCAAACGTCCCGATGATCGACAGAGGTACCGCCGCGCCGGGGATCAAAGTGGCGGAGAGGTTCCGCAGGAAGAGGAAAATGACCATGATCACCAGGCAAATGGTCAATACCAAGGTGAACTGCACGTCGTAAATGGATCCGCGAATAGTCCGCGAAGCATCGAACGCTATTGTCAGGTTCACGGACGGCGGAATCTCGCTGCGGAACACCGGCAGGAGCGCCTTAACACCGTCCACCACTTCGACCGTATTGGTCCCCGGTTGCCGTTGAACGGCAAGGATGACGCCGCGCACCCCATCGAACCATGCAACTACTTTGTCGTTCTCCACGCCATCGAGCACGCGGCCAAGTTGCTCCAGGCGCACCGGAACTCCGTTGCGCCAGGCGACCACCATCGGGCGGTACGCAGCGGCGGTCATCAACTGGCCGCTTGCTTGCACCTGAAACGCCTGCTTTTCGCCGTAGAGTTTGCCCGTAGGCAGATTGACGTTGCTTTGCTGGATGGCGCGCTGCACTTCATCAATGCCGATGCTGTGAGCCATGAGCGCGTCGGGATTGAGTTGCGCGCGAACAGCGTACTTCTGCGCGCCATAGACGATCACGCGCGAGACGCCGCTCACCATGGAGATGCGCTGTGCCAGGAGCGTTTCGGCATACTCGTCAACTGTGTAAAGAGGTAGCGTCTCAGAGGTGAGTGAAAGATACAGCACCGGCTGGTCTGCGGGGTTGGCCTTCTGATACGAGGGGGGCCGCGGCATGTTGGCAGGAAGTTGCCCGCCCGCCTTCGCGATGGCTGCTTGAATATCCTGCGCGGCCGCGTCAATGTTGCGTTCGAGCGTGAACTGCACCGTGACGGACGTGTTGCCCTGCGAGTTAGTGGAACTCATGGTCTGCACGCCCGCGATGGTCGAGAACTCGCGCTCCAGCGGCGTCGCAACAGATGCAGCCATGGTTTCGGGATTTGCCCCGGGCAAAGACGCATTCACCATGATGGTGGGATAATCGACGGTGGGCAGAGCGGCTACGGGCAGCGCGCGGTAGCCCACGATCCCAAACAGCAGGATCGCGAACGTGACCAGTGCGGTCATCACGGGCCGCTCAATAAAGATGCGGGAGATATTCATTGCCTAGCTTTCAGCAATCAGCTTTCAGCTATCAGGTCGCAGCTTCCGAAGCAAGCCGCTCAACATCCGCTTTATTTCCGTGGCCTGGTCGACGAGCGATGCGTAGTCCCGGCCCTTAATGAAGCGGAGATCTCGTGACAACAGGAGGTGATATTCGAGTTCGCTAGCGGACCCTAACGCGATAGAGCAGAAACGGGCCAGCTCCGCATCTCGGCTTCTACCGCATCCTTCCGCGATGTTGGCTCCGATGGAGGAACAGCATCTTCGCATCTGCGCCGTTAAACCATAGACCTCTTCGCGAGGAAAGGCCGCTGTGATCCGATAGACTGCCAACGTTAGATCATGAGCTTTCTGCCACGCCCTCAGTTCGTGAAAATCTTTCATGCTGCTACCGCTGATTGCTGATCGCTGATACCTGGCTGCTATTTACAATGGCTGCGATTCGACCAGGCTGGCGGGCACAGGCCGGATTTGAGCGCCAGGGAACAGCCGCAGTTGACCATCAGTCACCACCGTTTCTCCAGGCGTGATGCCTTTCTCGATGATCACCTTGCGCCCGACGGTCGGTCCCACGGTCACGGGCCGCATCTCGGTGCTTTGATCCGGCTTCACTACGTAAATGAACTGCCCTTTCTGACCTGCCTGCACCGATTCGGAAGGAACCAGCGTTGCGTCAGCGCGCGTATCGAGCGTCAGGACGACATTGACGAACTGCCCGGGCCAGAGCAGGCGTTCCTTGTTACTGAACACCGCTTTCAACCGGATCGTTCCGGTATTCGGATCAACTGTGTTGTCGATAACGTCCAGGGAGCCTTCAATAGCTTTGCCCGAATCATTTTGTGACGAGACCAACACCGGGAGCTTGCGCGCGGCGCTCGTCTGCCGTATGGCAGGCAAATAATCCTGCGGCACGCCAAAGCTGACGAAGATGGGCGCGAGCTGGTTGATAACGACGAGCGTATCTGTATTAGCTTTGATCATATTTCCGGCGTGTACCAGCAGGTTTCCCGCGCGGCCGGATACCGGCGAACGAATTTCGCAATAGCTGAGGTCGAGCCGAGCACGGTCCACTGCGGCGCGGTCGGCCTCGAGCAGCGCGCGCGCGCTTTCAATAGCTGCGGCGCCCGCCTGCACCGTTTCGCGCATCGCCTCGGCGTTGGTGCGGAACTGGTCGTTCTGCTCGCGCGAGATCACGCCCGCCTTAGCCAAAGCGTCGTTCCGTTCAGCGATTGCATCGGCGTTTTTCGATTGAGCAATGTCGCGCGCGCGGTTGGCTTCGGCTTGCTTCAGCAGCGCGGTATCTTTCGCGACGGCGGCCTCGGCCTGGCGCAGAGCCTGGCGGAACTCTCGCGGATCGATCTCGAAAAGGAGATCGCCTTGCGAGACGTTGCTGCCTTCAGCGAAGCGAACGTTCATCAATTGACCATCAATGCGCGATTTGATTTGAACGCTAGCCGAAGCGTCCACGGTGCCGACCGCGCGAATTTGCACAGGAGCGGATTCTTTTGTCGCCACTGCAACACTGACGGGCACCGGAGGAGGCGGTCCAGCCGATCGCGTCTGCTGCGCCTTGCAGCCAGATAACAATGCTGTGGCAATCGCGCAGATGGCCAGCAGCCGATAGGGAACCAATGCAACCTCCGTTGGAATGAAAAATGATGGCGAGCTTCAGTGGGCAGGACCCGGTTTCGTGGAGTGGACGGGGCCTACACCCTTGTATGCCCTAATACGAATGATACCCGCCTTTGCGGCCGTGTTGCAATTTACGTGCGACAGCAGCGACAATCGCGGTGCTGACTCATCCGTTTTTGCGAATCGTTCTTACTCTGATGCGGTCGCGACTGACGACCGCGAAGATGCCGCCCCATTCGGCCCTCGATCCTAATGCAGCCAGGGCAATTTGGGAGAATTCCACTGGAGACTCCGCATCAATGCGAAACAGAATCACTCCACATTCAGCCGGCTGGTCGAGATGAAACACAAGGTCCCGAAATCTTTGTCTAGCGTCAGCAGAGTAAGCTTTTCTGCAGCGCATCTGGCGAGGGTCTTCTCATCCGTGGAACCGGCGCTGCCGTCAGCGACGGATATTATTTCGAATCCCGCATCGCACAGAATTTGAACAGCCGATCGAGGGAAGTTCTCGTCAGCCAGAAACTTCATGCAGTCTTAATGGGAAAAACTCGCTCTGAATGCAGGACCTCGCTGGCGTAAGCAAGACAGGCGCGGATGTCCTCGATCGTGAGATTAGGGTAGTTGTCCCAGTATTTGGTGAGGACCCCAACCTTGCGCTAATAAATCGACCACAAGCTCGACAGAGATTCGCGTGCCTTTCACCACCGGCTTGCCAACCATGACCTTCGGGTCAATGCTGATGCGGTCTTGCCAATTCATAATCTTAAGGATAGCAAAATTCCCCATTTGCTGCACACCGGAGTAGCCGTGGAAATCACATCTTGCATGCACACAAGGGTGGATGCGCACACATGAACCGCGCAGTTACTCCGGCGCCGGTACCGCCTCAGTTGACTTGATAATTTCGTGAACTTCCAGGTTTGGTCGCCCGGCGAATATCTCCTGGCGGCCTCTGCCTCGATGCGCTTCCTTGAACGATTCGCTGTTGGTCCAGGCTTCGAATGCCTCCAGCGTCTCCCAGTAAGTCAAGACCACGTACGGCTCTCCCTTGGTAGGGCGAAGAACGTCGTTGCGAATGAACCCAGGGAAGGTGCGCAGCGGGTGCTGGCTATGCGAATCATCGCGTTCCAGAAAAAGCTTTTCGAACTCCGCTTCATGTCCCTTCGCGACGGGGATACGGTTACAAACCACGTACATAAAAACCTCCATATAAGCCAGAGTTGGACGCTACTCCGACGCTGGTACGACGATGCTGCCGCCCACCACGCGCTCGATCAGAACTCGATCGCCTTCCAAGAAATCGTACTGCGGCAGCTCCTGCGGCGCTGCCCAGCAAATGCGCTCGAAAACTCGGTTCTCAATGGAACCGGTATATCGTCGGACACTGAAGAAAATGAGCAATACCGGATCATAACCGGGATACTGATGCTCCACCTGGAACAACGGCTCGCCGATTTCAGCCGCGATGCCCAATTCTTCCTCAAGCTCCCGGCGCAAGGCGGCTGGGGGAGACTCTCCCGGATCGACCTTTCCGCCGGGGAATTCCCATTTCCCGGGGAACGCGCCTGCGAGGCTCCTTTGACAGATGAAGAGTCGGCCTTGCTTTGGGATCAGAGCAGCCACAACTGTTTTCTTCATTCCAGACGTTCAGTACATAATGATGTCAGCCCGATCCCAATCAATCGGACAGCTCTCTCATGTATAGTGCCACGCTTTTGGACCATTTCCAGAATCCGCGCAACGTTGGCGAGCTTTCTGCCTCGTCAGTCACAGTTGAGGTGTCGAATCCAGCATGCGGCGATATTATGCGTCTGTCGCTGGCCGTCGAGGACGGACGCATACGCGATGTGCGTTACAAGACCCGAGGCTGCGTGCCCGCCATCGCCTGCGGGTCGGTTCTGACGGAAATGATTAAAGGAGCAACACTGGAGGCGGCGCAGAACGTCTCCGCGCCTGACGTCGTGAATGGTGTAGGCGGGCTCCCTCCCGCAAGCAACCACGCCGCAGTGCTGGCCGTGGACGCTCTGAAGGAGGCGCTTAAGGCGGGTTTGCGGTCATAGCCGCTGCTGCTCAGATTTCCACTTTGCTATCAGGCGTTCATAATCCGCAGGAAAATCTATGTCCCACAGTATGGCTTCTTCATCTGTTTGCACGAGCTCAATTTCGGCCGCGTGCCGATGGACTATAAACCGGGCGCCTTGGTCGAGTGGAGCATCCAGCAATTCCTGGAACAAACGCCGCGCGAAGAGCACAGGGTGCCCTCGTCGGTCCTGGTAAGTAGGAATCAGAATCGGTGCGCCGCCTTCGCGAAATCGGTTCAGCAGCAGCCGCACAACGTCTGTCGTAATGACCGGATGATCCACCAAAGCCATCACAGCCGCACTCACTGGACGCTCGACGAGGTACCGCAACGCGACCTTCAATGAACTGAGCTGACCGAGCGCGTAATCGGGATTCTTAAGAATGACAATCTCCTCCGCGCTTCTGACGCCGGTAAACGTAATTTGCCTTTCGATGTCGTCCGCGTGATGGCCGAGCACGATTACGAGCGGCGACATCGCTGGTTGCAGTACATGGATCAGGTGATCGAGGAATGTTTTCTCGCCCACCTGCAGCAGAGCTTTATCGCGGCCCATGCGGCGCGACTCGCCTGCGGCGAGGATGATACCGGCTACTGCTGATTCATTCGTCGCAACGTGACTTGTGTGAGGCGAATTGGAAATGGGCAAAGGCTCCCTTGTCCTTAGGAGACGGCCAGAATGGATTTAGGGTGCGGCTTAACGTCTTGCAACGCATGCCGGCGGACTGCGATCAACTCAGCCACGATGCTGACGGCGATCTCTTCCGGCGTAATGGCGCCGATCTCGAGGCCAATGGGGGAATGCACGCGCTCCAACTGCGCCGATGGAACCCCTTCTGCTTCGAGGAACTTCACGATCTCGATCGCTTTGCGCTTGCTGCCGATCATGCCGACGTAGCGCGCCTGCGTGCCCACGGCCCAGCGCAGCACGCGCATGTCATCGCGATGACCGCGCGTCACGGCGATTATGAATGACGAGCTATTCGGAGAGAGCCTCTGGACAATGCTTTCGTATTCGTCCGCGTATATTTCCGCGGCTTCCGGGAAGCGCTCGCGATTGGCGTATGCGTCGCGGTCGTCGATCACAACAGTGCTGAAGCCCGCCTGAGTGGCGATTTTCGACAATGAGAGCGAAACGTGCCCGGCTCCAAAGATGTAAAGGTATGGCGTAGGAAGAATCGGTTCCACGAAGATCTCCAGCGTCCCGCCGCAAAGCAGTCCGGTATCGTAAGAAGGATTGTTGTTCAGATTGAAGGTGAGGGTGCGGGGCTTCTCTTCCTGCATCACCTCGCGAGCGGCCGCCCACACGTCGGCTTCTACGCATCCGCCGCCAACAGTGCCCACGATGGATCCATCCTCGCGGACCAGAAGCTTGGAGGATTCATAACTCGGTATGGAGCCGCGCACGTTGACGATGGTCGCGAGAGCGCTTTTTATCCCCGCCTTGCGCAACCGCGTGATTTCTTCAAAAACGTCCATCCGCCATTATCGTAACGCAGGGGGAATGGGGTTTCAACTAACAGGCATTGTGCAGTAGCAACTAACACACATGATATAGTTGGACCATGACGACGGTTGTTATTCCCGCTGAACTTGCCAATCGCACCGATTTAGTTGCGGTCCCGAGTGACGAATACGAAAAGTTTATTGCTTGGCAGCGGCAGTTGAAATCAGCACATTTAGGATCTTCTATGAACTCACGCAAAATCCCGGCTCGTTCACGTGTACCACGTTGAGCGACGAACCTCAACAACGTACTAAAGCTGACCACCTGCGTTCTTTATGCACTCACCCGCTCGATGGTCAACTTCTCGATGACGACTGGTTGCTGCGGTTTGTCGCTGCGGTCTCGCGGGAGGCTGGCGATCTTCTTTACGATATCAAGTCCGGTGATGACCTGCCCGAAGATGGTGTGGCGGTTGTTCAAATGAGGCGTGGAAACGTCAGTGATGAAGAACTGGCTGCCGTTGGTGCCGGGCCCGGCGTTCGCCATAGCCAAACGACCCGGCTGATCGAATTTCAGATGCGGCTTGAACTCGTCCTGAAAACGATACCCGGGATCTCCTCGCCCAGTGCCGCTCGGATCGCCGCCCTGGATCATGAAATCGGGAATCACGCGATGAAAGATGGTCCCGTCGTAGTAGCGGCCCTTCTTCTTTGTTCCGTCTCGGGGATCAGTGTATTCCTTGTTGCCCTCGGCGAGGTCTATGAAGTTCTTCACCGTGATGGGCGCATCGCTGTCGAACAGTTGGCAAACGATGGCGCCCTGATTCGTCTGGATAGTGGCGTACAAACCGGGCTGGCGGCCTGAAATATCCATAGTCACTCCCTATGGGTCTGCTGGAGCCGGGGCATCAATTCAGTTAAGACGCGGGAACGCGCTCAATAACGACCTTCTGCAGCACTGGCGGCGTCACCGGCTTCGACTGTTCCCGGTCGCCTGGAACTTTCGGAACGCGAGCAATCTTCTTGACGACATCCAGCCCTTCGACGACTTGACCGAAGATCGTGTAATCTTTGGCCGCTAACCCAACGGGGCCTTCTGTAATGAAGAACTGGCTGCCATTGGTGTTGGGCCCTGAATTGGCCATGGCGAGGCGTCCCGCTTTATCGAAATTGATATTGGGCGAGGATTCATTCTGGAACTTGTATCCAGGGCCACCCATGCCGGTGCCTGTCGGGTCGCCGCCCTGGATCATGAACTCTGGAATGACGCGATGGAATACCGTCCCATCGTAGTAGCGGCCCTTCTTGGTCTGGCCGGTTTTCGGGTCTTTGTATTCCTTGTTGCCTTCGGCAAGGTCAACGAAGTTCTTGACCGTGATCGGCGCTTCTTTCTCGTAAAGCTCGCAAACGATATTTCCCATGCTGGTCTGAAGCGTGGCGTACGTTCCCGGTTTGCGCTTTTGTGCCAGAGCAGAGGGAACGGTAAGAGCGACAATCGTGACGAAGATTGCCGAACAGGCGAGCAGAGCAAAACTCTTTTTCATGAATCCTCCGTGCCGCCGCTGGACGCGTTCGGGCAGCGGGATTGTTCACGCAGCCGGCGCGAAATAGCTGAGGGGAGCGGCAGATCTTCCTTGAAATGGTGGCGGCAACTCCGAACCGTCAGTCCGGCTCGGGCGCTGGCGTTCCACTTCGGCATTATCCAGCAAAATAGATGCAAGTGACAAGGGAGGAACGTGACAAGACAAGGCACTGTTCTAGCGATTCTGTTGAAAGCTGGATGAAGGAGCTCCGAGGTAAGGTAAGCGTCAGGCAACGCATCTCTCGCGGCCAAGATGTAGCAGCGGAAGCGAGGACGATCCTGTACTTCCAGGCGCTGAGCACCACCTGGAGCAAAACGGAGAATGGCCGGATTATCGTCGGCCACCAACACGTTTACTGAGAGAACGACCGGAGCGGGAAAGGACGACTTTCTCTTCAGCCTTCTACGTGCTGCGGCGTGGCTGAAGAAGAGGAACCCTAATGTTGCATATCTGGACGTTGCGGTACCTGCGAGCTTAACTGGCCAGCTCGCGCAGGGCGCGACTCGATTTCTGCACAGTACGCGTCCCGATTGGGCGAATCAGGGAGCGAGCTTCGCACACGATTGCGCCAAGGGCGCCGGTCTGCCAAGCTTTCTCAGAAGGTCTTTGCTTCGTCCAGAGACAGGTACAAGCCGCAACGATTGCTGCACAGTCGCGCTGGAATTCTTCACCATCATCAGCGCGCAGAAGAGCATCATATGAGAGACTCGATCTTCCTTCTTCATGTTTACCACCTTCCCGCCATATGTTTTTGCTGCATGTCAGGAGTCTACAGGCGTGGGTCCGATGGCACAATGGTGCCACAGGTTCAATTTTGTGGGCCTGAAGTACTAGTACTCCCGTCGAGTTGTATGGGACCAAGTACTATTGTCGAATTGCTTATACTGTGGAATCATCTAGCCGATTAATACAGTGGCTGAGTATACCGTCACATGTTTGAATTCATCAAACGGTCGCAGAGGAAAAAACAAAGCTCGTCCAGCCCGGCGGCCGGTGCTCCACAGAAAACAGTAGTCGCCACGAAGCTTGCCGGAGTTCAAGCCGCCAGCGCACAAGGAACATCGCGACAGCCGGTATGGAAAGTCGGCCACACGATGCGCGTGCAGGGTCTAGGTGATTTTCTCATCCATGACATCAAAGGTGGAGAAGGCAAGAGCGGCATGGGGGTCGTCTACATTGTAGTAGACGCCAATTCGACCGCCTTCGCGGTTAAAACCCTCCAAAGGTGCTATCTGGAAACGATAGCGCTCCAGCATCAGTTTCGCCGGGAATGTGAAACCTGGGTCAAGCTGGAGCGGCATCCAAACATCGTACGCGCCTACTACGTTTCCACCATTGATGCTCAGCCGTACGTCTTTTTGGAATTCGTAAGCGGGTCTGATCTCCGCAAGAAAATCTCTTCTGGCCGGATTCCTCTTCGCAATGTGCTGCGATATTCGATTCAGTTCTGCCGGGGCATGGCCTACGCCGGCAAGAAGGTTCCCGGCCTGGTGCATCGAGACATTAAACCGGAGAATTGCCTGCTTACATCCGATGATGTTTTGAAAATAACCGATTTCGGGTTGGTAAAGGTGCTGGCGGGCTCGGGACCCGTCGCGAGCGCCTCCGGAGAGCGTTATGAGGATGATTCGCGAACCAGGCATTTCACGACCATGCAAGGCGAAATCGGGGTCGGAACGATGCCGTACATGGCTCCAGAACAATTCACAAATTTTACTGATGTGACAGTACAGGCCGACATCTACTCCTTCGGAATAATGCTTTACGAGTTGCTCACGGGCCAGCGGCCGCTTAAGGCGCAGGGTTTGGACCAGTGGTATTACCATCATTTGAAGGTCACGCCACCCGACCCCACTCTGGCCAACCCGCAGGTCAGTTCCGACTTGTGTCAGTTGACCATGCGGTGCTTGGCGAAAAACCCGCAAGACCGATCTGACAGTTTCCTCGCTTTGGAGAACGAATTGTCGTTCATTCTATCCCGGCAGTACGGCGAAGAACTTCCTTCAGCGGAGTCCGAGGATCTGGAGATTTGGGAACTCCTGAATAAGGGAACCGCGCTCTTCAATTTGGGCCAGACAAAAGCGGCCCTAGAGTGCCTCGATAGAGCGCTCGCCGCTTCCCCCCGATTAGACGGGGCATGGCTGAACAAAGGTGTGATCCTTGCCAGCATGGGACGTTTCCATGCAGCGCTGGAGTGTTATGACAAGGCGGTTGAGATCAACCCCAAGTCAGCTCACGCATGGTATAACCGTGGAATCGTCTGTCAGACGCAGGACATGTGCGAACAATCGCTGCTCAGCTATACTCGTGCGCTGGAGCTCGACCCCTACTCCGATTTCGCGTGGGTGAACAAAGGAGTCATGCTACGAAAACTCAATCGCGCCGAGGAAGCCGTAGCGTGCTATGACCGGGCCCTGGCGATCAATCCCAATTCAGCGGTGGTTTGGTACAACAAAGGGTTTGCTCTCCGGCAACTCGGCCGTGTACAAGAAGAGTTGCAGTGCTACGACCGTGCGTTGGCAATCGATCCACAAAGTATTGACGCATGGTTGAACAAAGGCGCTGCGCTCCGTAAACTAAACCGTCTGATCGAGGCAGACGTCTGTTATGATCGTGTTCTTGCTGCGGAGCCCCGGCACGCGGCCGCGTGGTACAACAAAGGAATTGTGCTGCGCAGACTCGGGCAAAAGCAGCAGGCCCAATATGCGTTTCAGAAGGCTGCGGTTTTGGACCCGAAAATCGCCACAGACTTGAAGCGGCAAGGATTATACTCAGGATGAATTCACGGATTACGTTAGGCGGGGGTGGATTGGTACCTTCAGAGCGGATGTTGCGATGAGCGAGTTTGGCAGCGGATTGAAGCGACGGATTTGGTTGCCGTTCATACTGGTTGCCGCGGTCGCCGTGGGCAGCGCCATAGCCCTCACTTTTTTCAGGGAACCAAGCAACGCACGGCTGTGGACGTTTACCGTGCTGGTGGTGGCCATTATTCTCGCTGCCGGCGCGCTTTTGGTACGCAGCTTGATTCCTTCCGTGCGTGAATTGGCGAGCGCTGTGGAGCGAGTGTCTCCGGGATCCTTAGCGAAGGCCTCAAGAGACAAAGATGAAATCACAACGCTCGTTCGAACCGTGGATTCAGTCGTCACCGAATTGAGAACGCGCGAGCAGACCTGGATGGGGGACCTGGCCAAGCGCAACCAGCTTGTTCAGCAGCTTTCGCGAACCGTCCAGGAGCAGGCAGCGAGTCTTGAGACCACGCTCAATTCTGTAGATATGGCCGTTTGCTTGTTCGATTCGAACGGCAATCTGATCCACGTCAACCAGCGATTTTCCTCACTGCTCGGATTGGGCGCTGACAAGCTGAAGGAGATGGGCCTGCTGCCGATCGTGTCGGAGCTGCAGAAGCTGGTTTCCCGTCCTGAAGAACTGGTAGGCGCTGCCGAAGAAATCTATCGAAAGCCGTCGGTAGCGAGAAGTATTACTCTTCCATGCGACGGTGGAAGCGTTCGCATGTATTGCGCTCCCCTGTTGGGAGAGCTAAGCAGCCTGATCGGCATCGTGGTTTCCAAAGGCGAGAGTACCGATGCTTCCGTGGTAGACCGGTTGAAGTCGGAGTTCATTTCAACTGTATCGCACGAACTGCGCACTCCCTTGACCGCCATTCACGGCGCGCTGGGGCTTGTGCTCGGAGGAGCAGCCGGCCCGGTCTCGGAATCAATGCGCGAGCTTCTAGACATCGCCGATACCAACGCCAACCGCATGATTCAGCTCGTCAACGACATTCTGGAAATATTCCGAATCGAAAGCGGCAAGCTCCAACTGCAGCCCGAGCCAATTGACGTTGCGGGCCTTATTACGCGGACGTGCGAAAAGGTGCAACGGGAGGCGGCAGCGGCAGGCATTCACGTGGAAACCCGCATGTCTGCTGGGTTGCCACCTGTGCTCGTGGATTCGGAGCAAGTAGAGATCGTGTTGGAGAAGCTGATTTCCAATGCGATCAAATTCTCCACTTCCGGAACTGCCGTACACGTTGGCGCTGAGCCGATGGATGGAGCCCCTGAATTGATGGTGGTCTGGGTTCGCGACTTCGGTGCGGGAATTCCCTTGGAGGCACAGGAAAGAATCTTCGAAAAATTTGAGCAGGTTGAAAATGTGATGACCCGCCAGCACCAGGGGCCGGGGCTCGGACTGGCGATTTGTCGCGGCATTGTTGAGGGCCACGGAGGCCGCATCTGGCTGAAGAGCGAATCTGGGAAAGGCAGTACTTTTTATATGAGCCTTCCGGTTGCGCATTCGGCGGCTGTGCAGCCGATGAGATCAGCATTGACGGGGGCACCCTCACAGGATAGAGACCGGTACTTGATCATGGTAGTGGAGGACGATCCCGACACTCGCAACGTGATCTGCCGCATTCTGCAGTCCGGCGGCCACTTTGTTATGGGGCTGGAAGAGGGCTCCGCGGCGGCAGAGTTGGCCATGCGCCATCATCCGGAAGTAATCACGTTGGACTTGCTTTTGCCGGGAATGTGCGGCCTGGATATTCTCCGGGCACTTAAGGCAAACGAGCAAACACGCTCCATACCAGTCATCTGCGTCTCCATATCTGACGATTTGATGCCCCAGGCGATCGAACTCGGAGCGCTGCAATATATCCGTAAACCAGTGGATCCCAATGCGCTGCTCGAAGCGGTGAGGTTGGCACATGCTTCAGCCACACGTGCCCCGGAGAAGGAGATCTCAGCGGGCAGGAGATAAGTTTGCAATGGAAATAAGAAAAGTATTGCTTGTCGAAGATGATGAGGATATCCAGAAAGTTGCCCGCATCAGTTTGCAGTTTCGTGGGGGCTGGGATGTAACGCTGGCCATGGATGGCGAACAATGTTTATCCGCTGCCGCCAAAGAGCGCCCCGACCTGATCCTGTTGGATTGCATGATGCCCAAAATGGACGGATACGAAGCATGCCGCCGTCTAAAACAGGATCCTGCGCTGCGTGACATTCCGGTAATATTCCTCACTGCTAGGGCCCAGGAGACAGAAGTAAAAAAGGGGCTTTTGCTGGGGGCGATCGGATACCTGATTAAGCCATTCAATCCTATGAGCCTCGCAGCAGAAATCAAACAGATTCTGCAGAATGAAAAGGGAACATAGCGATGCAGACGACGGATGCAGACGTTTATTGCCCCGAGAGCATTCTGGAGGCATTGCCGCGAGGAACGGTGGTGACGGATCTGGATTGGCGAATCCGTTATGCGAATCAGCTCGTGGCTCGCGCCTTACGCTGTTCCATCAACGAACTCGTAGGCGAACACCTCTGCGTGGTGGGCCGCAAGGTCAGGGTCGTTGACTCCTCGCATGAACTACTGGATTTTCTTGTTCATTTGACGAAGAACCCTCCGGATCGCCTCGAAGTCAAGATGGTTCAGGTACGAATTCCGGAACGACGATCGATCCACATTACTGTCCAACCGTATTGCCCGGACGGAGCCGTAAGAGTGGGATATCTCTTCACCTTTGCCGAGTATACGCGTGAAGCCGAAATCATAGAGATGAAGGATCACTTCATCTCGGACGCTTCCCACGAATTGCGCACGCCCATGACTTCGATTAAAGGCTCTTTAGAGCTTCTCCTGGGCGGGTATGCCGGCGAGTTGCCGGATTCCGCTACAGAATTACTGGGAATCTGCCTCACGGCTGTGGATCGGCTGATTCGCCTGATCAACGACCTGCTGGACATCGCCAAGATAGAAGCCGGAGAGATGGAGTTGCACTTGAACCACGTTCGAATTCTGGAATGCGTCAACAGGTGCGTCAGGGCCGTCTCGTCATTGGCGACAGCGCACAAGGTCACCATCCGCGTTGAGTCTTCCGACCGCATTCCAGAGGCGCTTGCCGATCGTGACCGAATTGAACAAGTGATTACGAATCTGCTCTCCAATGCTTTGAAGTATTCGCCCAGCGAGAGCTGTATCCGTGTTCGCGTGCAAGCCCCCGCCGAATCGATTGTCGTGTCGGTAATCGATCAGGGCCCTGGAATTCCGCCTGATAAACTGAACAGGGTATTTGACCGCTTCCATCAACTGGAAGGAGCAAAGAAGGGAACCGGGCTGGGGCTGACGATTTCGCGAGCGTTGGTGGAACAGCACGGCGGCAGGATATGGGTGGAGAGTGAGATGAGCCGGGGCGCAAGCTTCCACTTTGAGCTACCGGCGTTGCCCGCCAATAGGTGATTACGCGCTCCCCAACACATTTAGGACCTTCTGTAGCTTTGGGTCCTGTGAGCGTCTGCCGCATAGAATGGCAACGCGGCGGCTCAACTCCAGGATAATGATGTTCACGCGGCGGCTTCTCGTCATGTTCTCACTGCTGACACAATACGAACGGCACAATTTTAGAACCTGATCCGCCTCTTGGAACGATTCGGCAGCCAAGACAAAAATGAAGGCGGAATTCTTCCACAACGAACGTTTTCTTATCGTGATGCTCGTCAACTGCGCCAACATTTCTCGGGTCGTATTCATGTTCAGCATTGGCAGGTGACGCAATCCGACCCAGTAGATTCGATTCCAGGTTTTCGCTGAAAAGCTCCACACCCAGGATTTCTCCGCCTCTTCTTTGATTTTCAGCGCCGCCCCTTGCTGTGCGATGGATTTTTTGAGAGCTTGTAGGAATTCCTGGATCACCGCCCGATCCAGAGCGGAGCTATGTTGCGGCTGGCGCCCTGTGGGTGTTCGAAGCGGAGACTCCGGTTCGGGCTCTCGAACTGGCAACGTACTAGCCGTCCGTCGAATGTCGTACTCGGCTCTCCGGCGCTTGTTGGATAATACAGAGAAGGCTTCGTTGATTTCGATCATCCGGAGCGTGGCAGCTTCAGCATCCTCTTTGGAGCGGAAGAGATCCGGATGATTGCGCTGAACTAAAGAACGGTAGTTCTGCTTAATCGTCCGCAGCGGCGCATCGGACGAAACGTTGAGAACGGCGTAATAATCTTTTTCGGCAGACTTGCTAGAGGCCATAATTACGACGAAGCAGCCGGGTCACGCGGGCGTTGAGCTCTGGAACGCTGAATGGCTTCGCGACATAATCGTCGGCGCCTACCAGATAGCCTCTAGTCCGTCCTTCCTCACTCGAATTTGCGGTCAGCATCATGATGGGGATGAAGGCGGTCTTTACCTGCGTCCGCAGTTGGTTACAAACGCCGAATCCATCCATGCCGGGCATCATGACATCTAAAACGATCAGGTCGGGACGGAACTCCTCCACGCGCCGAATGGCCTCGAAACCATCGGCTGCCATCTGCGTTTCAATTGGAAACGGCAGCTGTTCCAGCGCCTTTCGCACGATGATACGAATCGAAGCGTCGTCGTCTACAATCAGTATCTTCGGTTTCTTTGCAGCAGGAGCGGCACCTGAGGGCGGACCGGCTTCCGCCTTTTCAGCGGAATGGGGAAACGGCGCCGCCGTCTCGCCGATACTCTTGCCATCGCCGGCACTCCTTGCGGTTTCAACCTTGGACTCGGCTACTTGGGCGGGAGGCAATTGCAGCAGGCTTTCCGAAACTGGACTCTTGCAGAACGGACAAATTCTCCAATCCTTCTTCAATTCCTGCCGGCATTGCGCGCACACTATCGTAAGCGGGATCAAGCAATTCGGGCAAATAGTAAAGCCGGGCTCGATCGTCGCCCTGCAATTATGACAGCGCGGCCCAGCGGCTTCCTCCTCGTCTTCCAATTGCAGAACGCGGAATAGTTCACTGACATCTGTGGTTCCCTTGCGGACTAATTCCAGCCCGCGGTCCAAAAGGAATCTTACGCCCTGGTTGCGCAGCGCCGTCTTAATCTCCACGTCGGACGCTTTAATCGCAACCATCTCCCGAACCGCCTTAGTCATGGACAGGAATTCGAGTACTGCAATACGCCCCGAGAAACCAGTCTGGCCGCACTTGGGACATCCCACCGGCTGGTAGTAGATGGTGTCTTCTTTTGTGATCCCTAATTTCTGCAGAGTTCGTGCTGGAGGCTCATACGGCTGCTTGCACTCCCTGCAAAGCTTGCGAAGCAAGCGCTGCGCGATGACCAATGTTAGGGCCGAGTTGATCAGCACGGGCTCGACGCCCAGATCAAGCAAACGGCTCAGCGACGCGATGGCGCTGTTCGTATGCAGAGTGGAAAGAACCAGGTGTCCGGTCATGGCGGCATGAAAGGCTATTTCCGAAGTCTCCAGATCACGCATCTCGCCAACCAGGACGATGTCCGGGTCCTGGCGGAGAATTGACCGCAGCGCCGACGCGAATGTCAGGCCGGTCTTGGTGTTCACCTGTACCTGATTGATCCCGGGAATTTGATATTCGACCGGGTCTTCCACCGTGATGATGTTCAGCCCTGGGCTCTTGCGGTGTCCCAGGCAGGACACCAGAGTGGTGGTCTTGCCGCTTCCAGTCGGTCCGGTAACCAGAATCAACCCCTGCGGCTGCATCAGGGCATGGAGCAGAACGCGCCGGTCTTGCTCGTCCAACCCGAGCTTGTCCAGCGTGGGCATGCTGGATTCCGTGGACAGGATGCGCAAGACCACCTTTTCTCCGAATAGGGTCGGCAGAGTCGAAACGCGGAAATCGTATCCTTGCCCGCCTGTGTTCACTTTGATGCGCCCGTCCTGCGGCAACCGGCGCTCCGCGATGTCGAGGCGGGAAAGCACTTTCAGGCGCGAGCAGATCGGATTGATCAGCCACTTAGGCAGTTGCATGACCGGCCGCAGTACCCCATCCACACGGAACCGCACCTGGAGATCGTTTAATGTTGGCTCCACGTGAATATCGGTCGCGCCTTGTGTGATGGCATCCTGTATCATCAGGTTCACTACCTTCACGACGGGCGGTAGTTCCGAGGCGCTGAGGCTTCGTGAAAGATCCACATCGGTGTCGCTGTCCGGCGAGCTGATTCTGACATCCATCGCCGCGTCCAGATTGTCGGTGAAGGAGCGCAGAGTGTCCTCTGTCTGATAGTTCTTCTCGATGGCATCCAGAATTTCGGTACGAGTGGCCACAAAAATTTTCACTGTGCGGCCGAGGACAAATTGAATGTCTTGCAAAGCGCTGTAATCGGTCGGATTGGCGATCGCGAGATGCACCTGCCGGCTTTCCAGACGGACGGGAATACACAGGTGCTTGCGAGCCGTTTCCTGGGGCAACAGTTTTACTGCTTCAGGATCGATGTTGGTGGCAGGAAGATTGATCCTGGGGAAGCGCAAGTAGGACGCGATCGAGTCAGCCAGTCCTTCTTCGCTCACCCGTTCGTCGCCCAGCACTTGCTCAATCAGGGATTTCTTTTCTTCGGAGCACTTGATGATAGCAGTCCGCAGTTCATCCTGGGTAATGCCGCCGGCGATCATTAACGGTTCTTTTCGTTCCACTACGCCTCACCTTTCCTTACAGATCGACTGATTGACCTTCTTGAGCCAGGAAGCACGTGAACGCATAATTCCGATCCGCAATGGTATTCTTACAGAAATTCGCGATTCCATCCAGAAAAGCGTCATCATGAGAGGGATCATGGTGGAAAATTGCCAGTTGCTTCACCTGCGCCTCTGCCGCCCGCTCCAGCGCGTCCAAAAACGTACTATGGCCCCATCCCTTTTTCTGCTCATACTCTTCGTCGGTGTACTGCGCTTCGCAGATCAGTAAATCCGCCTTTTCGGCGAAACGTGCGATCTCCTGATCCATGGTATTAGGCCTCCCTCGATTAGGAGCCAAGCGCCAGTACGGTTCGTGATCGCTCAAGTAAACCACAGATCGTTCCCCGAAGTTAATGCGAAACCCTATGGCCAGTCCGGGGTGGTTCAGGAATACATATGAAACTTCCACTGCACCCAATTGCACTGTCGATTCCAACTCGCAGAAGGTTAGCTTCGCCTTCAAGTCGTTCAGCCGGACCGGAAAATAATCGCTATCCATTTGACCGCGAAAAATCTTTTCCAGCGGTTTTTCGGCTCCATGCAGGCTGTAGATCGTAAACTCATTGCCGAACATGAATACCGGCGCAAAGAAAGGAAACCCCTGGATGTGATCCCAATGGGTGTGCCCTACGAATATGTGCCCCTTGACGGGACGCCGCGAAAACTCCGCGAGCAAAGAGAGCCCTAATAGCCGGATTCCAGTGCCCGCATCCAGGATGAGCAACTGATCGTCACATCGAACTTCCGTGCATGCAGTGTTACCGCCGTATTTAATAGTGCTCGGCCCTGGCGCTGCAATGGAGCCCCGCGTCCCCCAGAATCGAACGGCAAACGGCAATCGGCGATTGTCGCCCAATAACTCGGCGACCGTTTCCCAGAACTCTTGGAGGGCATACGGCTTCGACAAATAGCGATCGGCACCAAGCTGGAGAACCCGGTCAATATCCGTTGCGTATGTTTTTGCGGAACATACCATTATCTTCATTTCGCTAAGCATCGGGTCCGCGCGGATTTCCTGTATCAGCGTAAAACCGTGCACTTTGGGCATCATCAGGTCGAGAACGACGACATCGGGCCGGATTTGCCGGAGCAACCGCAACCCTTCCGCGCCGTCTCCCGCCGTGAACGTCTCGACTCCTTCCATCTGCAGGCGCTTTGAAGCCACGGCCAATATTCCGGGGTCGTCATCAACGACAAGAACTCGCTTCATGCCTGATCCTAGCCCAAAATTCAGGAAAGAGGACAAAAGCGGCGAGACGGAGGACCAGAAGCGTGGGTTCCTACGACACACGCATGGGCCACAAGCTCAGGAGCAAGCCGAACAGATGTTCGGGGAGGCTCCGCCCATCCGTTTACTCGGCCCCGGGCACGGTACTGTCCTCTTCCGCTACCACAAACAACATTCTAGTTTTCCCAACGCGGAATTCGCCCAAATGTTCCAAACGCTGGCGCTGGATGGGCTGCTCGTCTATGAATGTGCCGTTCGTACTCCCCGTATCTACCAAGACGCCATAGCTGCCATGGACCTCCAGCGCGCAGTGGCTGCCCGACACTTCGGGATCATTTACCACAATATCTGTGCCTACGCGCCCTATGGTCACCGCTGGCTTGCTGAGCCGGAAACTTTGTCCTTTGACGGGGCCGTCTATAACGACCAGCGAGACCCTCTTGCCGGGCGGGAGTTTGGACTGGCCGTTTACCACGGTGGCTAGTTCATGGTTTTGTGGTGCCGTCGCAATATCACTGTGCGCGCGGAAGCTCGCAAGAAAGGGCGTATGGCACTTCATGCACTCGATCTTAATCTGCACCGGGTTTTTCAAACGCGTTTCATCAACAACATGCGCCGTTTTGCAACGAGGACAGTGGACAAGCATAAGCTTCTTCGTTCCTGTTGGTTTGCTCCTCTACGGAGCGAATTCTAGCACAAAGGTGCCACTTGCATAAAATCAATTCATTCCTCCTTCCGCGCAGGGTAACCACTTTCATGAACATAACTTGCAAATGCGTTCGTGTTTGCAATCTTGAATCGGGAGCGCAGCAGGCGTATGCTTGCGCAGAACGAGGATACGGATGATGGCTATGCAATCTGAAGGAAAACTCCATCGCAAGTCAGTTGATCGCACATGGCCGCGGAGCGAATCACGCGTTCACCGCCGAGTGCCGCTGGGAGTTCCGATTGAATGCCATAGCAGCACGAAAATCACTGGAATCGCAGAGAACATTAGTGTAGGCGGGGTTCTCGTGAGGGCGAAAGATACGCTTCCATGGGATGAGCTCGTCACAGTCAGTTTCTCATTGCCCGGTTCTCCAGAGACACTGCAGATCGGCGCTCGCGTTACTCACGTGGTGCCGGAGATGTTCCTGGGACTAGAGTTCCGGGAGTGCCCCGCCGAATTGAAGCAGCGCATCGAGGCATATGTTCGTTCGATTCCGGAGTCTCAGCCCAACCGCAAATAAAATCCGTACGGAGACAATCACAGTACTTGGACGATCACCTGTGAGGTGTGTCTGGCGAACGTATACGAGATCTGTGTATCGTGTATTGCAGTTTGCTCATCGGGGAGCGGAGTGACCTGTTTTCGGAGGCTGCTTTGACTTGCCAAAAACTTGTTGGAACTCTCTGGTGATAAGTGAATAGCACTCGCATGCGGATGATTCCAATTTCTTGCGATCTACAACTTTGATCCTGGAGCGGGAATAATCGATTGCTCCGGCGCTACGCAACACTGCGGCGTGCATCGCCACGTCGGGACGCGCAGCGCCTAGCAAGAGGCTGATGGACTCGTGCGTCATGGGGATTTCACCGCCGCGGAGCTCGTCATGAATTCGCAACAGCAACCGCGCTAGCCGCTTACTGAGTTCGTGTATCCGGTTACAGGCCGCGTGCTGCGAGACCATAAAGATGCGGCATCGCATATACGCGAGAACAACGGATTGAAAGCTCCCGCCGCGGTGAAATTCATTCGTAAACGCTGCGGCCTTCATTTGCAGAGCTTTGCCGCCGATCTGCACTAATGCGCCGTAGGGACAGGTTCGACTGCCAAGCGCGAGCGGAAGACCCGAGAACCCTCTGCTGCCGATTACGGCGACTTCCACACTGCTGCCGTCTTCCAACGCGGTAATGAGCGAGATCAAGCTCGATTCCGGAAAAACAGCATGCGTGATTATGCCGCCGGGCTCGTTGAGGACGTGATGCTGATCCAGTACGACCTCTTCTAAACTGTCCAATAGGCGCTTGTAATCGGCGGCGGGAAGCGCGCGCAAGATGCAATTCTTGGGACGCGAGCACTGGTCGCGAACAATTGCTGGACGCAATTCGTGCGCGCGCTCTACGAGTGATCTCCCGTTCAGGTCGCCTACAGGCGTGAGCTCGTGACACCTCTGTTGAGCCCCTGCCCCTCCGTAACGCATCAGCATCTCCTTACATTCCCAGCGCAGCACGCCACGCCAGCACGGCCTGGTAAACGTCCAGACGTCCGTTACCTACGCTGGCCGAAATGGCCTGCGCGTGTGCGATGGCCGCTGCTGCCTGGGTTCCGCTGGCGTTCTGGATGGAAAGCAATAACGCAGCCGTACCCGAGACCAGAGGCGCGCTATAAGAGGTACCCCACCCAGCGGCATATGTGCCGAACGGGTAAAACGTGACGATGCCTTCCCCGGGTGCTCCCACATGCACGCCCGTTCCATAGTTCGAGAACAACGAAAGCGCATCGCTGTTGGTCGTGGAGGCAACCCCCATGACAGTCGAATACGCGGCGGGATAAACGGCGACGTTTTGACCGTTGTTACCCCCAGACGCCACCGCGATGATGCCAGTGCTATTGGCCAGATTGAGTACTGTTTGTAGCGCCGCTGAGCTCGAAGGAAAACTGAAGCTCATGTTCAGAATCTTCGCGCCGTTGCCGATTGCGAAAATGACGGCTCTCACAACGTCGGACAGATACCCGGTTCCATTCGCGTTGAAGGTTCTCAACGGCATGATCTTCGTGCTGGGCGATACCAGGCGAATCACTCCGGCGACCATGGTCCCGTGGCCGAAGGCAGAGTATTTCGGGCTGTCTACCACGGCGGAAGTGGAGTCGTCTACCACGGCGGAGGTCGAGTCGTCTACCACGGCGGAAGTGGAGTCGTCTACTACGGCCGCTGTGGAATCGTTGACGTACGCCGGCGGCACGCCTTGCACAATCGGTGGATTCGGAAGGCTTACGGTTGACTTCTCGTCGGGTATTCCGCCCTCGTTGCGAATAAAATCGTAGCCGGATACAAGAGCACCCTGAAGAGCCGGGTGAGTCGAGTCGACGCCTGTATCGATCACGGCGACCACGCCGGAGCCGGTCAAATTCCACGTGCTTTGTGTATTTGGCAGGTTGACAATCTGCGTTGCCGGCTGAGTCGCGTACCCGCGCCATACGGTATTGCCGAAGTAATCGACGGGCGTGTTGTCGTATAAGGCAGGCGGCACGCCTCCTGAAGCCGTCGCGCCCATCACGTTTCCGATCTGGTCAGGCTCCACGGCCACAACCCCCAGAGTATTGAGAAGGCTGCTCACGAAGGCGGGGGCGTTCGACAAGGCCCCCGTGGTTAGAAGAAAAAATTGACTTCCCGGATCACCCAGCGTGCTCACTCTGATGCAATTGCCGTTGGCTGAGCAGTTCGTGTGAATCGGGACGGGGCCACCCGACGTACGCACGATGAACCGGTCGGCCATCGCGGGCACAGCGAAGCAGATAAATGTGATGAAGAGAAAGAAAATCCGATTTCGATTTGCTTTTATCCTGGCGAACTGGACGACGTGCGTTGGTTCAGTTTTCATAGACACCTCTTCCGGGAATATCGGTCTTGGTCTAGGTCAGCAACTTGGAGAAAACACGATGATATGGCGTGGTAGAGAGAAGATGCGTGGACAATGGTGCTGAGCTGGCGAATATTATACATAAATGGATCGGTCGTAACATTAATGATTGCTGAGCCACCGGCCTGTAATGAACGTGGGTCGCTCGGTTGCAGAGCTGAGCGGGGGCAAAGGCAGAAAAAGGAACTTGCTCCCTTCAAAGTTCACGATCACCTGGACCTCATCAGCGGGGCTAAACTCCAGCCGAAACTCCCCAAGATCATTTGTGACGGTACGTGCCAGCGTCTCTCGTCCGCTCACGGCCACAATCGGTATGTCCGAAAAAGACATGGCCTGGCTGGCCGGATCGGCGATTTGCCCGATGATGACGATTTGGTCGGGTCCTGTTTGAGCTTCAATGCGCACATCCACGAAGATGTCGCCCCGTTTAAACAAAATCTGGCGCATTGATACTGTAGTGCCGCGAACTCCCTCTAACGCTGGCTGACGAAAGCTGTCGAATACCACCCGTGCGATATTGATTACGCCAAAGAGAGCTTTCTCCGGCTCATACAGGTAATACACGGCTTTAACACAGCGCACCACCGATTCCGGCGGCGCATATGAAATCTCGTGACTGGCCACTTCCGCCACTTTCTTCCAAATTTCTACGGCGCGGGCGCACGGCATACATCCCTCATTCAAGTGCTGTTGCATGAGTTCTCGATGCTCCGCATGTTCCTTGACACGCGCATAATCTAACCAATCTTCTAACGTGAAATGCTCCATTCTCGTATCTCCCGTACAGCGGGGCGGAGGCGAACCGCGCCCCATTAAAGTAATAAGGGCAAGCAGGATGCAAAAAAATATAGGTGAGATAAATTTTTCTGTGGATTAACCCTTGCCGATCAGCACATACGGCGCCCAATAATAAGGATGAGGCCGCGTCTGACGCAGTTCGTTGACGGCATTCCGCAGCGCCAAGCTCTTGTCAGGAGTACGCCTAAGCTCGCGGTAAAACATCTTCATAAAATCGGCTGTCGTGCGGTCATGTACGTCCCACAGCGTCAACAGCAGAGTTTGCGCGCCTGACTGAAGCAGGCCGCGGACAAGTCCCAACAACTCATCGCCCGCCGCCACGATGCTGAGGCCCGTGCTGCACCCGCTTAGGGTCGCTAACTCCACCGGCATGTTCAGATGATGCAGGTCGTAGAGCGTCAGATGCGAATCGCCGAGGCGAACTGAGGAGAACATGGGGTTGTCGGCGCGGAAGCGACCATGAGTCGCGATGTGAACAATCCGGCTACGAGGCGCTTTTTCCCGCAGAACGCTCTCGGTGGCGCTTGCGCCTACGAAAGTTTCCGGCTGTGGAAGTTCATCGGCGACGTACTGCACCTCTTCACGGATGAACGGCGCCTGCTCATTGGGAATGCCTAACACCAGCGAAGAGCCGCTTCTATTCACTTGCACCTCTTGGGAAAGCGCATAAATGCTGGCGCTCGGAGCGTAACTGATGAGAAAAGAATCCAGCAAATATTGATTGCCGTCGAAGAGCGCATGAAACGGCAAATAGTGCAGCAGGCCATGAGGCGAAATGATCAAGCGGGTTCCGCGCAATTGCGGGCGTATGGGCGCGATCAACATCTCATATAGTTCCCGCAGGTGCCGCTGGGTGGAAGCCAGCAGCAATTCTCCGCACGCTTCCAGGTACTCCGGCGCCAGACGGAATTTTGCTAGTTGAAATTGGAGCAGTTCCAGAGCGCTTCTGAGTTTGGGCTGTTCGAGGAGCGGAACAATCTCCAGATGCTGCGCAGTAAGCACCGCTGCGATGATTTGCTGATCTAAGCGGAAGAATTCTACCAGGCTGGCATCGGCGCCCAGCCACATGCGGATGGATTCTACGTTGACCGGATGGGGCGCCGGAACACGGCCGGGATGTGATGTCGCCGCAGGCAACTCTCTCATCGTGCGCAGCAACTTTTTTTCATGTTCTTGCGCCTCCATGCGGAGTTCCTCGACTTTTCGCGGCGACGCGGCTTCCTGATTTACTTCCTCCAACTCGATGCGATGGTAGTACCAGTTCAATTCCTGTCGCAGGTTCTTGATATTCTGCAATAACTCGCTTTGTCCGTTCTGTTCGGGCGATGATGAACCCGAATGCTCCGAAAGGATGTCGCGAAGACTCCTGGATTTGGCCTGTTCTATAAACTCAAACGCCCGTGCCGAATCGCCCCCAGCCAGCGCCAGGCGCACCAGTCCCTCATAGACGTCAAGCTTATTCGTCATGAAGGCGATTTTTAGTTCTTCGCCGCGCAGAACGCTGCGGAGGCTTTCCATCTCCGAACGCGCCGCTTGGTACCAGTCGGCGGCCTCCTGATCTTGACCGGCGGCCTCCGCAATCTGCCCCATAAGGAAATAGGCCTGGTAAGCCAGATGAGAGGCGTCGAGATTTCCCAGGACGCTCATCGCCTTTGCACACGCAACGCGGGCGGCGTCCAATTCATTTGTACAGACGAAAAGGCCCGCCTGCAGCAATTGACAGATGACCTGTTTACTCGGTAGCTTGTGCGTTTCAAAAAAATCCAATGCCCCTCCGCAAAGCTTCTGAGCTTCCTCGCAGCGGCGCTCACGGTAAAGCACCAGGGCCTGATACAAATCAACCAGAAAGGGCCAGACCTGGTGGTTTTCTTTTTCGAAAATCTCTTTGGCCTGCGCGAAGAGCTCGAGGGCGCGCGATGTGTTGCCTTGCTGGCCGAGGGCGATGGCAAGATTGGCGACGGACCGTGCAGCCTCGTACCTCATTCCGAGCGCTTTAAACTGCGCGAAGGCTTCTTGCGCCATTTCTGCGGCTTCGTTGCTCAGATTCAATTCAAGGTAGATTTCAGACTGGTCGAGATTGCAGAGCGCGCTGTGGTAGGAATCGCCGGTATTGCGGCTGGCTTCGCGCGCAGCCTGGAGCATTTCCAGAGCTCGGTTATACTCGCCTCTCAGATAATGCAGGTATGCGATATTGTAGTCAGCCTGGGCCACCAAAGCAGGCATGCCATGTTCCCGGCAAAAGGCACGCGCGCGTTCGTATGTATCGAGTGCCCTTTGAAAATCGTTCAGATTGATGAGGCATACCGCCATGTTGTGGAGAGCGACACCGATCGCTTCCGCATCTTTGAACTCCACTGCTTTCTGGTAGGCGCGCTCGTACATCGCCTCAGCTTCGGCAAAACGGTCTTGCCGGTGATAAATGTTGGCGACGTTCAGCTCCAGGCGGGCCAATCGCAAGCCGTCACCGGAGTCCGTAAAAATCTGGCGCGCCCGCTCCGCTCCCTGCAGCGCCCGCTCGTATTCGCCCAAACGGATTAAGGGTTGAATCGACGAACTGATGGTGCGGCCGATCTCAGTGCAGTTGTTTGTACTCTGGAAAAGGGAAATTGCCTGGTCGTAAAGCTCCACTGCTTCCTTATTATGGTTCAGAAACCACAGAGCATTCGCCTTGGCACGAAGTGCGCGAGCTTTCGAGTCCGTCGTGCCGATCTCGTCGGCCACCACCAAAGCAGCATCGGCGATCCGCAGGCTCTCCTGCGCGTTTACCCTAAGATTCTCTCGCGCGACCTCAGCGAGCTTTTCTACCAGGTCGGGTGGAAGCAGGCTGCGGTGACGGCTTAAGAACCCTCTCAGGCTCACAGTATCCGTCGCCTTAATTAGTTCCTCGACCAGTTTTTCACGCGGAACTTCCACGTTGAAATCGCTGGTCATCAAAAACCCGCCTTTTCAAGCAACATGCGCAAACGTTGCAGGCACCTGCGACGTATGAACCCCATCGAACCCTTGGCTATGCCCAGGCTGGCCGCTACTTGCTGGTACGGCCGTGGGGGATTTTCGTAAAACAACGATTTGACCAATTGACGGCACCGCGCCGACACCTGTTCCAGAGCATGCCGGAGCATTTGTTCGCGCTCGACCTGTTGAATGAGCTCTTCGGGCGTTTTTGTGACTTCTTCGGTCAACGTTGTTTTTGCTTCCGAAACGTCGGTGATGACTTGACGCTGCTGCTGACGTTTCACCTCAATGCATTTGTGTGAGGTCACCTGGATCAACCACGACGTAAGAGCGCGTGGCTCACGCAAACGGTGCAGCTCCGTAAGTAAATCCACTATAACAGATTGGAAAATGTCGGCGGCGTCTTCTTGCGAGAGATGGAACCGGATAGGAATCGAAAATATAAGGTTCTTGTATCGATCTACCAGTGCATTCCACGCCCCCTGGTTGCCGTGGAGACACTCCCGGACCAGCCGCGGTTCGGACCAACGAATTTGTTCCGCGTCAGACGGGGCTACCGTTTTTGCTGCCATGTGCTCGCCGAAAAGCTCATCGGGGCGATCTTCCGCTCTGTGGAACAGGTATAGAACGGCTTGGCTGGGCTAGTAAGTCCAGCCGCGGGGGATGGCTTTTTAGATGCGAGAGCCGGTTTGGCCGATATCATGACCCCCGGCCGACATCGGAAACTACGTCGCGGTTATTAATTGGATTTTTTGGCTTGTTTTTCGCAAAGCCCAAACGCAACTAACTGATACCGCGACGTTTCTCGGATGCTTGGGTACCGGAATACGTTCTCAGGCTCATCAGCACTTCTGGCGGCGTCTCCCTTCGCGAGGCGCAGCACTGCCCCTGCATCATTGCCCACCTCCTCCTCAGATCTCACAATTGAAGATTTGAACACAAGAACTTCATTTAGCCAATCGTGAATCAGCGTAAATCGTCAATTTATGCGGCGCTGTTTGACTCCTGCGATTTATTGCACCTACACTGTGCAAGAAACCTCCAGGAGGAATCATGGCGAATACTATTGCTCATCAGACGATCACAGAAGAGGCGGCGCACAAGATGATCGCCGCCGCGGAGAAGAAGGCTCAGGAACTGAAGAAGGCCATGGTTATCGCGATCTGCGATGAGGCCGGAAACCTGAAAGCATTTTCACGCATGGACGGGGCACCGTTGCTCAGCGTGCAGATCGCCCAGGACAAAGCCTACACCGCGATCAGCTTCGGCATCGCCACGCATCAGTGGTTTGAGTTCATCAAAAACGATCCGCCGCTGCTGCACGGCATCGTGCACACGGCTCGCCTGGTTGTGTTCGGCGGCGGTTACCCCATCGAGGTCAACGGGCAAGTGGTCGGCGGCATCGGGGTCAGCGGCGGACATTACTCAGAAGACATGCAATGCGCCGAGGAGGCATTGAAGGCGCTGTAATGAAGCGAAAGGCAGTCGGTAGCCACGACGAGTTCGTCGTGGGCTTTTGATTGCGAACCCCACGGCGAGAATGACGCTCGGGGGGCTACCCTGAACTCAAATGCCGTACTTGCTGGCGTAATGGCGGAATGAGCGGTAGCTCATTTTCAGCAGATCTGCGGCGCGCGTGCGAACTCCTTTCGCGCGAATGAGAGCGGCCTCCAGCAGATTGCGCTCAATCTCCTGGATGTGTTTCTCCAGGTCGATGCCATCTTCGGGCAAATCAATCAACGACAGCGCTCCCGTGCGCGGCTCCAGGCCGCCGATGACGCGCTCGGGAAGCGAGTTCGGCGAGATTTCGGAGCCTTTTTCTAAAGCGACTGCGCGTTCAATAGCGTGTTCCATCTCACGGACGTTACCAGGCCAGGGGTATTTTTCCATCAACCGGATGGTTTCGGGCGCGACGCAGCGAATCGTTTTTCCCATCTGCTGGTTGAATTTTTCCAGGAAGTGAAACGCCAGCAGCGGAATGTCGCTGGGACGTTTGCGCAGCGGCGGAATGTGAATCGGAATAACGCTGATGCGATAGTAAAGATCTTCGCGAAACTGCTTCTGCTGAACCATGTTCTGCAGGTCGCGATTGGACGCAGCGAGCAGGCGCACGTCCACCTCGATCTCCTCGTTCCCTCCCACCGGCCGGATCTTACGCTCCTGTACTGCCCGCAGCAATTTCACTTGCATGGGTAGACTCATCTCGCCGATCTCGTCCAGAAAGAGCGTTCCACAGGATGAGTACTCGAACAAACCCTTCTTGTTCGAATTGGCTCCGGTGAACGCGCCCTTCCTATATCCGAACAGTTCGCTTTCAAGAAGCGTTTCCTGAAACGCGCTGCAGTTGATGGACACGAACGGCTTGTCGCACCGCTGGCTGCGCGAGTGAATGGCGCGCGCGACGAGTTCCTTGCCAGTGCCGCTTTCCCCTAGAATCAGAACCGTGCTCTGCGTGGGAGCCACGCTCTCAATCAACTCAAACAGGGCCTTCATCGGCGGGCTCTGACCTACGATGTTGTCGAGCCCCCCTTGCTTCTTCAGCTCTCTTTTCAGGGTAACGTTTTCAGCTTTGATCTGACTGGTCTCGAGGGCGCGGTCGATAGCCACTTTCAGTTCTTCGAGATATTGCGACGGGTTTTTGATGATGTAATCGAACGCCCCCATCTTGACCGCCTGCATGGCGGTCTCGAGCTCCCCGTAGCCGGTCAACAGGATCACCAAGGTATCGGGGTGCGCGTTGCGGACGTGCTGCAAAAGCTCCAAGCCGCTGGCCTGCGGCATTTTTATATCGGAGACGACGATGTCGTAGATCTTCGATTGCAATTTTTGGCGCGCCGCAGCCACGGTTTGCACCGTCTCCACGCTGTGGCCATCTTTGCGAAATGCAATTTCGAGCACCTCGCAAATGGAGCGTTCGTCGTCAACAATCAGGAGATTTGCCATATGTGATTCGCACGCTGCTCAGGGCTGCGCAACTCTGGGAACCTTGATCGGCTGCTGATCTTTGGGTTGCAACGGGGCGGCCAGAGGCAGTTCGATTCGGAATACGCATCCCTGTCTCGTGGACTCCGCTTGAATGCTCCCTTTGTGCGCCTGCACGATCTGGTACACAATTGCCAGGCCGAGGCCAGTTCCTCCCTCAAAATCCGATTGGAAGGGCTCGAATAGTTTTTCCGCCTGGCGCGGTGTCAAGCCGGCGCCGGTGTCTCGAAACAATAATTCGACATGATCCTTCTGCGGCTTCACCTGAACTGAGAGAGTTCCGCCCTGGGGCATAGCTTTCAGCGCGTTGTCGCCGAGGTTCCAGAAGACCTGACGGATCCGGTTCGCATCCACGGAAGCCAATACCGGCGTGCTTGGCACTTCCTTGATGACGCGGTAGCGGCGATCGAACTTGGGGTGATTGCGCAAGAGCGTGAGCGTCTCTTCCAGAATCTCACTGAGATTTACCACCGCGAACTCGAACTTCATCTCGCGCGAGTACTGCAGAAAATCGTTGATGATAGTGTTGAGCCGTTCCGACTCTTTCATGACGATCTTGATGAGCCGCTGTTCTTGTGCTTCGCCCCCAACCATTCCGGAGAAAAGCTTAACGGAACCCGCGATGGAAGCCAAGGGGTTGCGGATTTCATGCGCGATGGCAGCGGCCATGCGCCCGATCGCAGCCATACGGTCCTGAAGCTGTATCTCGCGCTCGAGCTGCTTCATCTGGGTGACGTCCTGGAAATTGTAGACGTATCCCACGGTTTGTGCATTACGGGTCAGCGGGCTTACCGTGAGCCCTAGGTATTTTTTCTGTTCGTTATCATCGCTCCAGACGACCTCCCGGCGCACACTGGACAGGCCGCCAAATGGTTGCAGCGCCGCTTGCGGAAACAGGGATTGTATCGGCCTGTGGCGCAGTGATCCTGCAGGCAAACCGAGGATCTCGCCTGCAGCCGAATTCGACAGCAAAATGTGCCCATTCAGATCCGTAGTGATTAGCCCGCTGCGCAGGCTCTCGATGATGTCCTGGTTCAGGGCTTGCAAATCTTTCAGCTCGACGCCCGTCTGGCGAAGAGTTTCGGCGAGCTTGCTGCCGAGGTGCGCCACTGCCAGAAATGCAACCAAGTTGGCAGCGATCTTTAACTGCAGCTCTTTCAGGTCCGGACGCACCAGACCGTAGAAGGGGACCAGATCGAAGTAAGGCAGCTCCAGCACGATGCCCGCATAGATAAACGATACGCAGGCCATCAGGTAAGCGCCACCGCGCGGCAAGATGACACTCGCCACCCATACCGTGAGTGGATATAGCAGGTAAAAGTAGCTGTCCAGGCCCCCCGTGAAGTACACCACGAGTGAAACCAAGATGAGGTCCAGCACCACCTGCATGTACGATTGCGTAACATAGTCGGTGCTGATCTTGAGCAGCACGTAATAGATCAAATCCAGCACGCACCAGATCACCAGGACGGCGAGGAAGAACTTCATCGGAACCTGCACGACGGTCAAATTCTGGAAACGTGCATATTGCTGAACAGACAATTCGATTCCCAACAGGAAACTGATCGTCACGATGCGAACGCGCATCAGCCAGGAAAGCCGTTGCCGCTGGTCTTCAAATACCAAGTAAGCTACCTCTCTAGGATTGGCGCGTTGACCGAAATGGGCACAAGGGCGCCGCTGCGAATGTAATCCCAAATGCCATGCGAGAGCAACGCTGATGTGCAGTTCATGTGCTGAGTGTATCTCACTGGGAATGAGGTTGGGACATGCCGAGTGCACGGCACGACAACTCCGGCTGGGTGATCACTAGGCGCTAATTGCGGGACGGGCGATCGCGGGCGTGATTTTAATGTGCAGCAGTAGCCCCAATAAAGCTATTCCAGCGAAGCTGGCACCGGCGTAGAAAGTTGCGGCAGCGCCGATGCGATCCCACAGCGCGCCTGCCACCACACTTGCGACGAGCAGTACGACGCCGCTGACGAGATTGAACAGGCCGAAGGCGGTCCCACGCCGTCTTACCGGCGCGGTGTCTGCGACCAGGGCCGTAAGCAGTCCTTGGCTGAATCCCATATGCAATCCCCACAAGGAAATGCCCACCATCAGGCTCGCGGTGCCTGTGGCTGTGGCAAGGACGACGTCGGCGGCGATCAGCGCAACTCCACTGACGGCCAATATGAAGCGGCGATCGATGCGATCGGAAAGATGACCGGCTGGGTACGACGACACGGCATAGATCGCGTTCATCACCACCAGAACGAGCGGCACGTAAGCATTGTCGAGACCGAGGCTATTTGCCCTGAGTATCAGGAACGCTTCGCTGAACCGAGCCAGTGTGAATATTGCGCCCACAGCCACGACAAACCAAAAAATTGACGGAAAATAACGCAACTCCTGCCAACGAAGGGGTCGTCGTGCTTTGTGCTGCGTGCGGGAATCAGAAGGCTCGTGCACAAAAAATGCAAGCAACGCAACTGAAACGAAGGCCGGCAGAACGGCAACCCAGAAGACGCTGCGGAAATCGCCTTCGAATGCCAGCATCAAGAATACGGCGGCGAGAGGGCCGGTGAAAGCGCCCACTGTATCGAGGCTCTGACGAAGCCCGTAGCTCGCTCCCCGCAAGTGCGGTGGTGTTAAATCGGCGACCAGAGCGTCTCGGGGCGCGCCTCGGACCCCCTTGCCGATTCGGTCTGTCAGCCGCGCGGCGAACACGATGCTGAACGAGTTCGCCAAAGGAAAAACCGGTTTCGTAAGCGCCGCCAAACCATATCCCAAAAGCGCCAACGGCTTGCGTTTACCCAGCCAGTCGCTCAGCATGCCCGAGAAAATCTTGAACACGTTTACGGTTGCTTCTGCAACGCCTTCAAGGACGCCCAGCGCTGTGGCGCTGGCGCCCAGTACCGATACCAGGAATACAGGCAATAGGCTATGGATCATCTCAGAAGAGATGTCCATGGACATGCTCACGAAGCCGAGCGCCCAAATGCTGCGGGGAATACTGCGAAGGCCTTGCAACGCCTGCGGGGTTGTCGGGGAATCCTCGAATCGAGCCATGTGAATGGTGATGGGCCTTATGACTTGAATGGGACAATTATTGGTGCTTGGGTTTTCCAGGAAGGAACATAATTTGGCGAAATTTATCGCCTTCCCACACTAAGTAGTACGTGTCCACCACTGTTAAATCGGAAAATTTTCGCGTGCTTCCGCGAACAATCACCAAGCGGCTATCAACGCGGTATTCTGTGTAAGAAACCCCAATTGGACCTCCGGTGAATATCCAATATTCATATATATTCTTCGGATCAGTCCCATGTCCACCTAAGGGAGGTGGATAGACGACGCCAGTCTTCAGGTCGACGATTGCCCCCGCTGCACAGACACTTCCACAACCCCAGCCTGCAAACCGATAATGGCCAGCAAAGTCTGGACCTTGTTTAGCAGCCTCGCTGAGTTTCGTTTTAAACCACCGCGCACGCCGGTCTAGCTGCAATGGTGCTGCGGGACCCTGCCATTCCTCGGTAACACGATAATCTTCAAAGCGGGGCAATGGACTCTGGGCGAACAAAAGAAAAGGGAAGCAAAGAGGGACTAATCGCAAACAGATTTTACGCATTTTTGTGAATACGTGTTGAAGTTCTGGCACACGTTGGAATTATGCCACGGGCGTGATATTTTTCGGCTGCAAATTTATTCGGCGGGATTATCTCTCGTCCGGTCGTCCTTTCGAGGCCGCCGCCTGCGGCGTGCCAATCGTTAGCGACTCCTGGGAGGGACTGGAACTATTCTTCTAGCCGGGCCGCGAGATGATTATGGCGGACGATCACGACGCGGTCGTCCAGGCTTTGCAGATGCCTCGCGAGGAACTGAATCGAATCGCCCGCGCCGCGCGGGAGCGTTGCCTCGACGAGCCGCCAATAATCGTGCTATGGAGCTCGAATCTATCCTCGAGAGCCATAGCGTCGAAAGCTCTGGCGAAGAAGATGGCAACGGCCTGCACTTGTTCCAAAAGTAAATCACCCGACATTTCAAGCGGACGATTGTAGCGCGACTGGCATCCAATTACTGGCCGAGAACGTTTTCACAATTGGTGTGGTCTGTAAGGGCATGACTTCAGTCATGCCGAAAAAGATGATTAGACAGTACGGCTTTAGCCGCTGAGGGCTAGACCTCAGGGCCTAAAGGCCAGCTAGTCTGCGCACTTGCGGCACGCCTGAAGCCGTGCCCTTACGTTCTCGCCGGTCTACAGCAATACTGAAACAGCTTAATTCCGGTGGTGGAGAGGCATACATGTGGGGGATCGTACCCGCCGCAGGGATGGGAAGCCGCATTCAGCCCCTTGCATTTTCCAAAGAGCTTCTGCCGGTTGGTAGCCGTCACGATGACGAAGTAGACCGGCCTCGCGCCGCCAGTGAGTATCTTGTCGAGCGCATGTTGCTGGCCGGAGTTACCAAAATCTGCTTTGTAATTGCCCCCGCAAAATTCGACATCTTGCAGTATTACGGCGGCAGCGTAGGGCCGGCGAGTATCTGCTATGCTGTGCAACTGTCGCCAGCCGGGCTTTGCGACGCGCTCTTCAGGACGCTGCCGCTGATTCAGCCGGAAGAGTTCGCCGTCGTAGGCCTGCCGGATACGATCTGGTTTCCAGAGGATGCGCTGCGGTCACTCGACAGTGACTTCCTCTCGTTCCTGCTGTTCCCCGTGTTACAGCCGGAGTTGTTCGATGCCGTCCTGACTGACGGCGACGACCGCGTGCTGGAGATCCAGGTGAAGCAGCTTCACCCCGGTACGAATTGGATTTTGGGAGCATTCAAGCTTTCGGGAGCCGTCTTGCGGCGCTTGCATGGCATCTGGATAGAACGCGGCAAAAGCGACGAGTATATCGGCCCGCTGGTGAATGAATATCTCAAACAGGGAGGCTGCGCCGTCGGCGTGCGCGCCGGCGAGGCCTACGTGGATGTTGGTACTCTCAACGGATACAGCCAGGCGATCAGCCTCATGAGCGAACCGCGGAGCGACGGAATTCTGAACGTTGAACCCAGGTCGGGTGCAAACACAAATATCACTGGCGAGCGGGTACGATGAACGAGTCGTGGCTCGCTCCGCAGAACTAAAGGAGCATTTATGGCAACCGGCAAAGAAACCACGGATCACAATGAAATTCGCAGGTGGGCCGAAGAGCGCGACGGGCATCCTGCTCGCGTGAAAGGCACCGGAGGCAAGCAGGAAAGCGGCTTGCTGCGCATCGATTTCGGCGAACCGGAGGAGAGCCTGGAAGAGATGAGTTGAGAAGAATTTTTCGAAATCTTCGACGAGCGCGGAGTTACCTTCCTGTACAGCCCGGAGAAGAACAGCCGGTTTAATAAATTCGTTTATAAGGAAAAGGCCGCCTAACCTGCGACCCGGTCGCGGAGCCATGTGGGATGTTCTGGCACGTTTGGGCGTTTGGCATGCCGGCGAACCGCTGCCTTCGGGCGTGGTCCTCGCCGCGCATCAGGACGACGAGGTGATTGGCGCCTCGGCGCTGATTTCCGGACTGCCGCGCGTGCACATTGTTCATGTCACCGATGGCGCCCCACGTGATCTCTCGTATGTGCGCGCAGCCGGATTCTCCACACGCGAGGAATATGTGTGCGTCAGAAAGTTAGAGGCTGCCAACGCGCTTGCTGTGGCGGGACTGCCGGAAGACCACATCGAGCGTCTGGAGTTCGCCGATCAGGAGGCGTCGTTAGATCTTACCGGTGTGGCGTGCCGCGTGGCCGCCATGATGACGGAATCTCCCGCTGACCTGATCGCCACTCATGCTTACGAAGGCGGCCACCCGGATCATGATGCGACAGCGTTCGCGGCGCATGCGGCGTGCAGGTTGCTGGAGGCGAGCGGAGTCGAGCCTCCTCACTTGATCGAGTTCACTGGATATTTTGAGTGCTGCGGGCAGATCACCATGGGCGACTTCCTTCCCGTCGAGAGCGTCTGCGTGGCTGTCCTGGAGTTATCCGAGTCACAACGCGACCTCAAGCGCCGCATGAGAGATTGCTACACATCCACGATCGAGGTTCTCAAAGGCTTTCCTCTCGACAAAGAGCTTTACCGCGTCGCTCCTCAATACACGTTTACCGAGCCGCCGCACCGAGGCCACCTCCACTATGAACGCTACCAGTGGGGCGTCACGGGCGAACAGTGGCGCCACCTCGCGCGAGAGGCGCTGAATACGCTTGGCATTGACGAGCCCTTATGAAGCTGACGGTGCTCAACGTCGCCTTTCCGTTCGCTCCAGTGGGACTGAATGCCGTAGGCGGTGCGGAACAAATCCTCTCTCTTCTCGATGACGGTCTCGTGCGGCACCGCCACCGATCCATTGTCATTGCATGCGAGGGCTCCTCGGCTAGTGGAAAGTTCATAGCTACGCCTCGTCCGCAATCTCCTGTTACTGATGCCGTCCGTCAAGAAGCGTGGGAACAACACCGGCGTGCGATTCGCGAAGCGCTAGAACGGTTCAGTGTGAATCTCACTCACGTGCACGGCTTGGATTTTGTACATTACGTTCCGCAGTGGGGTCCTCCCGTGCTCGCTACCCTGCAGCTGCCACCCAAATGGTACACTCCCGATGCGTTTCACCTTACCCGTCCCCGGACTTACTTGCACTGTGTATCGGAATCACAGCACCGGCGTTGCCCGCCTGCCGCCGCGCTGCTTCCTCCTATTGAAAACGGAGTGCCGGTGGACCGGCTGTCAGCGCACGTCGAGAAGCGCCGTTTTGCGATCGCGTTGGGGAGAATATGCGCTGAGAAGGGATTCCACCTGGCGCTCGAAGCCGCTAGCACTGCTGGTATGCCGCTAATGCTGGGAGGCGAGGTGTTCGGCTATGACGCGCACCAGCAGTATTTCCAGAACGAGATTCGGCCGCGTTTGAATGGTTACCACCGTTTTTTGGGGCCACTTGGCTTCGAAAGAAAACGCCGCCTGTTGAGCGCCGCGCGTTGCTTGCTCGCGCCGAGCCTGGTCGGCGAAACGAGTTCGCTAGTTGCAATGGAGGCCCTGGCCTGCGGTACACCCGTTGTGGCGTTCGCGTCGGGAGCGCTCGCTGAGATCGTCGAGCATGGCCGCACGGGGTTCCTCGTATCGAACGTAGAAAAAATGGCCGAAGCGATCATCGCCTCGGAACGGCTGGACCCAGAGGCATGCCGCCGCTCTGCCCGCGAGCGATTCGATTCGGAACGCATGTTAAACCAATACCTGCGGCTTTACGAGGACCTCGCCGTGAAAACGCCCTTGGCATTGCGTGAGGGAATGAAACCCGCAATGCCGCAGCGCTAGAAAGAACTCAGTTGATTTGATGATTACTGAAATGCCGCTGCAAAAATTCGTCGAGTATCCGACTTAGCTCCGATTCATTCCCGCTGTTCTCCAGGCGATCTGCCACCTGGAAATGAATTCCTAGCTCTATCCACTCGTCTTCCGGAGCGCTTCGGAACCCAAATTTATATTGGCACTTTAATTGATTCAGCCCGCGCTCGGCGATCTCAAGCGCCTGACCGAGCGATTGTAGCTGCTCCTGGATTTTCTTGCGAAGAAGAGGAATGTGTTCAGGCCGGGGAAAGGAGGAGACCGACATCTGGCTAGCCCATTTTCATATTTGCTGTAGCGGGCATGCGGAGTGCGGAAACCAAGCTGAAGCGTTCTCAGGAGTGATGGAAGCCAGAGCCTGCGCGATAGCGCTTCGAGAACCTCTAGGGTGCGGGCTTTGGCCGAACGGTGCCATTGTTTTTTCCTTCACCCAATATCGTTCGATGGGGTTGAAATCGGGCGAGTAAGGCGGCAGGTAGAGCAGTTCCGCTCTCGCGCTTCAATGCGTTCTCCTATCTCCTGCACTTGTGGGAATCGCCCTCCACAGAATACACCATTACTAAAAATGCTCTAGAATCGCAGATTCCAGCTAGTGTTATGTAACATAAGTTACTTATATAAGAGAGGCGGCACTGGTATGCTTGGCAGCATGCCAATAGGACGCCCCAAGAAAGAACTGAAGTTGACCGCCGAGGA
>JACPPJ010000024.1 GCA_016191085.1 Acidobacteriota bacterium
CAAAAGAAAGCTGATGCGCTACATCCGTCAATACAACAAAAAACCCAAACCCGTGAAGTGGAAGTACTTTGATCCAACTCGAAGAATTACTCCCGAATCAATTGTTACGGTTCACTAGTACAGGCGTATCCTATGCGGGTAGCCGCAGGTCCAGGGTAAGGCAGGTCGGTATGGGAGCTTCAGAAAGATCGCCCCGAAGCTTTGAAGGAAAAGACGGTCGAGGAGTTGATAACCAGGGCCGGGAAGTGCCCGCCTAAGAAGTGAAGGAGGGAATATGTGTAAGATGATGCTGGTGGCGATGCTGTTGGGTGCGGGCGCGCAATTCGCTTTGGGCTCTGATGCCAAAGGGAACTTCACAATATTTGGCTTTGAGGATGATTCTTGTGGGGCGTGGGTGCGCTCTAGCGGAAACGCCCCGGAAGCCAAATCGAACCGCCAGACATATCTTTGGTGGTTTCGAGGTTTTGTGTCTGGATACAGTATGGGGATTCCCAAAGTGGATATTCAGAGCATGCCGGATAGTAGCACGTTGGCTTTATATGTTGATAAATTTTGCCGTGAGACGCCGCTCTTGCCATTTGTTTCCGCAGCCCCAAAACTAGTTAAAGAGATTAGCAAGCCATTAGGGAATAGAAATCTCCTTGGCGAGGATCAATGACGAATGAAGGGCGAATGACCGACGACGATCTAGATAAGTTCAAGGCCGCGCTGCTAGAGCTTCTCAGTATTCACATGAGCGTCTGTCTGGATCATCTGATCCTTCAGCGTCTTTGTGAGGATCATGTCCCTGGTTGGCTTGCGTCTCTGGAGGAATCTCGGGCAGACGATCAAAGCGCTCCCCGTCAAATCGTCCGCGACAAAGGAAATCCCACGCGCGAAGCCATTCAGAATGCGGAATCCTACGAAGATATTCTAGACGCTCTTCAAGGGTTTTTACCGAAGAAGGGCTATCGGATGTAAGGCTGTCCATTGGCGATATTCTACACCATTCTGCTAATTGTGCTACTGAGTTTTCCTGCCTTCGCTCAGCGTTCCACGCGCGTCAAGCCGCACGTCCGCAAGAACGGCTCGGTAGTCATGCCTCACGCTCGCACGACGCCGAACCGAACACGGCTGGATAACTGGAGCACCAAGGGGAACGTCAATCCGACGACTGGCAAGAAGGGTACGCAGAGTCCGGTGAGCAAGCCAAGGATAAGGCGCTAGTTCCCTCCGAGCCGCCCTTTGCGCCCGGCTAGAACGCTGCCCGTCTATAGTCGCAGGTTTAGCTTCCCAATTTTCCGTAAGAAGAAACAAGCCAAACCTGATACCGCAGCAATATAATATCTTCCTCTTTTCACCCTATTTTTTGCAAAAACCGCACCTGAAACAGCCCTATTGGGTCCCATCCGGCCCAAAACCCCCGCCACTTTCGAGATTTCACCGACGGCAGATGCTAGGATGGACTTGCTGCTTGCAGCAAGAGCTTCGCGCAATCAAGCCGGTTCACACACTGCCTAAATGCCGCTCGGACAGTTCTCGGACACCGGCAACTTGGCGATTGCTTGCCAAGCGGTTAGGCCGGAACATTGGATTGGCGAACCACTGGGCCGGGCGGCTTTTGAGCGCTTCACTGTCCGAAAACTGTCCGAACACTGCGGCAGATTCACCCCAACTCGGACCATATGTGAGAGCCTGGAGTACAATAGTTACTTGGGTTTGATTGGTTAGAGCCGACCGGTCCCGGAGTACCGAAAGCACTCCGGAACCAAAGGTCGGGCGTTCGAATCGCCCCAGGCGCGCCATTAACTCTCCGAATTCAATTGCTTTCCAGCACTGGGTTGTGAGGTACTGCCCCCACAGTGGTGCAAATTGTGCGGGATTTGTGCAAGCGGGTTATTCCAGCGGGGTAGGCTTCTTCGACATGACTGCGATCTTCCTCGCAATCGCGGCTTTGCGTGCGTTTACCGGACGCAGAAATTTCCGAACGGAAGCGCTGGAGCGATAAAATGCTGAAGATGAATGCGTGCATCCGCACGCTGTTGCTGTGCCTCGTTGGGTTGGGGATTGCTCTTCCGGTGGCGGGTCGAAGCATTCAAGTTGGCCAGGGAGATGATTTCCAAGCGGCGCTGAACAAAGCGGAACCCGGCGATATCATCGTGCTCCAGGCTGGCGCTACATTCGCCGGTGCCTTCGAGCTTCCGAAGAAAAGCGGCGCAGGCGTTATCACTATTCAAACGAGCGCCTTGGAATCGCTGCCACGGCCGGGCAGCCGCGTGGACCCGTCGTTCAGCCGGTTTATGCCGAAGGTCGTTGGGGCATCGCATGAGCGCGGCTACGCCATCACGGCTGCGCAAGGCGCTGGCAACTACCAGTTCATTGGCGTCGAGATCATGCCGGCTGCCGGCGTGTTTCTATGGAACGTGGTGCTGCTGGGCTACGGTACAGAGAACTCGCTCGATAAGATGCCTCACAATATTGTATTCGATCGCTGCTACATCCACGGCGACCCGAAGGTTGGTAGCCGGCGCGGCATCGCCATGAACGGAATTAACCTGGTGCTCAAGAACTCCTACCTGTCCGATATCAAGGAGGTGGAGGAAGAATCGCAAGGCATCTGCGGCTGGAGCGGGCCTGGACCCTTTGTTCTCCACAACAATTACATTGAAGCCGCAGGCGAGAACGTCATGTTCGGCGGCGAAGATCCCGCCATTTCGAACCTGGTGCCGTCCAACATCGCTATCACGCACAACAGATTTGCCAAACCGCTCTCATGGAGAGTGGGCCACCCCAGCTATGCGGGCACGCACTGGATGGTGAAGAATCTTCTGGAACTGAAGAACGCGCAGGACGTCATCATTGACCGGAATATCTTTGAATACAACTGGGCCGATGCGCAGCAGGGGTTCGCTATCGTGATTACGCCGCGCAACCAGAGCGGGACGGCTCCGTGGTCGGTGGTGCAGAACGTTACTTTCACAAACAACATCGTGCGCCACTCCGCCTCCGGAATGGTCATTCTCGGTTACGACGATAATCATAGAAGCCGGCAGGCGAACCACATCACGATCAGGAACAATCTGTTCTATGACATCAGCACGGATTGGGGCGGCGGCGGGCGCTGGTTTCACATACTCAACGGTACGGCGCACGTCACGATTGATCGCAACACCGCGCTGCACACGGCTGCGATTGCCTTTGCCGACCGCAAGCCGCATACGAATTTCGTGTTTACGAACAACATTACTCCGCACAATACAGGCGGTCCTGGCTATCTCCGCAACATGTGTGGCATCTCGGGTGAAAACAGCTCCCCGGGCAAGGATGCCCTGAAGAGGTTTTTCCCCGGTGCCGCGATCTTGAACAATGTCATTTACGGCACCGGCCCAGGCGACGGCATCACGGCCAAGTGGCTCACCGCGAACTATCCCTCCGGAAACTACTATCTCGATTCCGTGCGCGATGTCGGCTTCAGCGGCTATTCAGGAGGCCGGCAAACCGCGTCCAAGCCAAGTGATTTTGCGATCGTACGCCCGCACTTTGCTCCAGCGCGCCGACAACGAAGAACTGTTACAGCGCCAGATGGAACCGTCATCGGTGTGAATCTGCGTGAACTGCCGACGGAGTGAGGCGCGGGCGGGGCGTGCGCGGGCGGATGTCGCACTGTGGGGCTGAGCGGTTTGCAGCAAGAGCTGCATGCCCACGAACTATATGCCCCACCGCTATCAGCCCGACAGTTGTGCAGGTGAGCCGCGTTGCCCCGCAGCGAGGCTGCTGAGATCTGTTCCTTCAGCATCGTAACACCGTGTTAATTGCAAGATGTCTTCCGGTGAAACCGTCGAACGCAGTTTTCTCTTTACTCATTGAGGAAAGACCACAGCGTCAGGCCGAACAGGAACAGCCCGAGCGAGATTACGGTGAAGCCCACGATCCGGCCGAAGAGTTTCAGCCACGGCTCGGGTGAGGTCGTTTCAAACGCGGAGAGTTTGCCTTGTTCAACTAGGTGACTGTATTCAACGGCGCGCGTTGTTCGGAATTTTCGTTCGTTGACGCGACCCGTGAGAATCACCAGGTCCATGGGGAACTCTTCCGGGCGTAGGTGGCTATTGAAGAAGTGGATCGCAAATACAAACCACACGGCCAGTAGCGCCTCATCGGCGTGGATCAGCAGCGCGACGTTGAAGAGCCAGCCCGGCAGGAATTTGGCGAAGAAGGTCGAGAGCCACATCACGTAGCCTGAAGTGCCGATGATCGCCATTCCCCAGAATACTGCCCAGTAATCGAACTTCTCCCAATACGTGAATCGCGCGAACAAGGGTTTGGGTCCGAGCCCGAGGAACCACTTGAAATGCTGATATAGATCCCGCGCATCGTTCCATTGCGGAACCAATGTGGAAGGTCCTGAGAAGATGCCCCGCTCTTTCTTAATGAATACGAGGTGGAAGATATATCCAAGGTGCAGCAGAAAGCACATTGTCAGCACCACTGCGAAGACCAGATGAAAAAAACGAATCGCGCCGAATCCGCCGATAGTCTGACTGAAACGGTTAGCCCATACCGCCTGATTGAAGCGTAGCGGCATCCCCGTCGCGGCAAGTCCGAGGAAACTAATCATGACGCAGCCGTGCGTGATGCGGTGGAACACGCGGAAGCGATAATAGTATTTCTCAATCGTCCGGGGTGCTGGTTCGTCCGGTGCCTGGGTTCGCTCCAGCGGCTGTGCATCAGTTGGAGCTGCTGGGTCGCGTGCTTCTGACATGCTAGTCTCCTGCCGGACCGCCTTGCTTGCGCCGCTCCAGTGCAGAGCGGATCAGCCACAACAGCGTGTGTAAACCAAAAAACGCGAAGACGCTGACAATCAGAACGTTCATCACCAATGCGGTGTAATACAAGCCGGGATTTCGTGCTTTATCACGGCGATCGGCGTGGGGATCGAACCCCGCAAAGCTGACGCCCGCCTGCTGATGGCATTTCCGGCACGTCTTGACGCGGTTTCCGGCAGCCACAGAGGATCGAGGATCGGACGGCGGAAGGATGTCATGCGATCCATGGCAGTCGGAGCAGCGCGCCACCACGGTGAACCCCAGTGAAGTGACTTGGCCGTGGAAAGTGTCGCGGTAGGTGCGCAGCGACTGTTTGTGGCAGCTCCCGCACTCCTTCACGATCTCGAGTTTCCAAGCCTCAGTATCGACGCGCGAGATCTGGTGTGCAGTATGGCAATCAATGCACACGGGCGCTCTGCTGTCCCCCGCCTGGAACTTCTGGCCATGAGTACTCGTCTGGTAAATGCTGGCTACACCTGCATGGCACGCTCCACAGGTTCCCGGAATTTTTTCCCTGCTCACCTTGGATTCACGATCGCTTGTGGTCCGGATATCGTGAGTGCCATGACAACTGGAGCAGTTTGCAGCCACTAACAAGCCACTGTGGCTGATGGCGCGTCCATGGATTGAATCCATGTAGAGCTGATACGGATTGCTGACCGATATGCCGTGCCGCTGAGCGAGGTCAGCATTGCCATGGCATGTGCCGCAAGTTCGCGGTAGGTTCAAGGGGTAGACCGAAGACGTGACATCGCGAACGGCTTTCACCATATGAGCCGACCCGTGGCAGCTCTGACACGACGCCGCTTCGTTGTCCCCACGAGCAACAGCTTTCCCGTGAACGCTATCTTCAAAGTTTTGTTCCTGATTTTTATGGCAGTTGCCGCATTGGGGCAAATGAACGTCTTGGTGAGGGAAACCGCGCACATCGGTGTGGCAGGTCTGGCAACCTAACGGCCCATGGACGCTTTGATTGAACGCATCAGCCCGGATGCTCAGTCTTGGCCGCAGCGGATCGAGATCCTCATTCCCGTGGCAGTCGAGGCACTCCTGTGCGTGTGCGACAACGCCTGCGACTGAGATCGCAAAGATCGAGAGAAATAAGTGGATGCGGGAAAGGCGGCGCACGGTACCTCCTCGAGCGGCGCTGGAGGAAAACACCATTTCCGGGGGCGGTGAACGGAAAGCGAGACCACTAGGCGGGATAAGCTCACCCTCAACGCCAGAGCGACTGCACGTTTTCACATCACTGGTTGCGACAGACGCTCCGGCACGCTCTCTGCGTTCGCTGGGCTGCTACTTCTTTTTGCCCAAATCGCGAATATGAGCCACTAAATCTTTGATCTGATCGGGCTTTAAGGATTTCTCGAACGGCGGCATCTTGTTCTTTCCCTTGGCGATGAGTTCGGAAAGCTCGGTATCCGACTGCTTCTGCACCTCATCGGAGCGTAGATCGCGAATCTTCATATTCTTTCCGACCGGTGTCTGACCTGCACCATCAGGACCGTGGCAGGCGGCGCATTTCGTCTTGAACAGCGCCTCGCCTTCACCCGCGGCAGCGAGCGGGCTGCCTTGGAGAACAAATGTTAGAACAGCAAGGATTGCTGAGGCACCCAGCATTGAACGTAGCGAGCGATTTCCCATTCAATTCCTCCCAAAGTAAGTGAGTCTACATGGGTTTGACAGCAATTTGAGTGCCTTACCGAGAACCGCAGCGGCAGTTCACCCACTTTCAGACCACATGGAAAAACCGGCTCCTGTTAGCAAATCGTGGGTTATGCTGCGAGTCGCAAGAGACAAAGCACAGAGCCACATGCGAAAGGAGCCGGTCATGAATAAAGTACGATTTGTTGGTCTGGATGCCCATGCAGAAACGATTGCTGTCGCAGTCGCTGAACCGGGCGGCGAAGTTCGTTCCCTCGGCACTATTGCCAACCGTGAGGAAGCGGTACGGCGTCTCATCCACAAGCTCGGTCCCGCCGAACATCTGCGGGCCTGCTATGA
>JACPPJ010000030.1 GCA_016191085.1 Acidobacteriota bacterium
ACGTCATCGAACGCTGTTTCGTGGAAGTCCGTCGCCGGACACGACCCATGGTTTGCTTTGTGAACACTCAGAGCGTAGATCGAATCATCTATGCCATCTTCAATCGCTACAACCCACAATGGAAAAATCGCACCCTCCGGCTTTTTACACAGGCAGCTTGACATCACCGGGAACCGTGGTTTCACTGTCGTACGTAGAGCATTTTTAGTATTGTTGTAGACCGAGACGGATTCGTGAGGGCACGGCTTCAGCCATGCCGCAACCGCGCAGACTAGCGGGGCCTTTAGGCCCTGAGGTTCAGGCCTTCAGTGGCTAAAGCCGTGCGGATTGGCAGCGTTTTTTCGGCATGACTGAAATCATGATTATTTACTTCACGAAAGTATTTAACCACCTTCGGCAGTGTGGAAGGTCCTGGGGTGTCCGTCTTATTGAGTGCCCGTTGTTCCAACCTTTACCGCTTTCGCGGCTGGCCTGTTTTGTGTTGTCGTTTTTTAAGCGACCAGTGCCATTAGAGTTGGTGGGAAGCGCAAAGCACCCCAGAACCGTCCGCATTATAACACTCGTCAATGTTAAGATCGTCCGATGCTTTTCAAACGTCATTGTCGAGCTTTGGGCGGACCCGCTTTACTCCATGCTCGCATCTGGCGTGCTGGCTACACGGCGATTACACGTCTTCCTTATATTACGCCTACCTCCTCAGTTGTCGTCACAGTGGTATACAACTTGGTCAAGGAGGGGCCTATAAGGACCTTTCCTTGGGACACGCTTATCGTGTTTTTCGTCAGCATGGCGGTCATCTTCTCCCTGAGGTTTCTGTGGTACGCATGTTGGGGATTAAATCGCGCTCCGCGCCCTATCCTTTCTAAGAATATCCAGAAAAGGTTGTTGGTCTATTTGTGTGAAAAACGTGAGGATTGTGGGTGTTCTACCAGCCCACAAGTTGACATTATAGATTTAGGGAATGACCAAGCGTTTTGTGAACAGATTCAGAGCATTCTTCATCAGGCTCGTTACAGAGGCACCCTCTACACGAAGTCTCCCGTGGTTTATGGGGGAAGGAAAGTTCGATAGGGGCGTTCATATAGTAGGGATGAATCCGAAAGTAATGAAAGTTATGAAAGATGCCTTGCTTCAAATTGGATTAAAAGCAACGGTCCATCGGCTCAATCATCCTGCGGGATTTCCGACGGTAATCTTTAGGAGCTTAGACTGTCAACTCTTCAAACGTCAAAACAGGTGCCTTAACCATATGTTGCAGGGTGTCAAGAGGTCCGTACGGTTTCGACGGTTGAAGCGGAACTCCATCTCCGCGAGGTAGGCGGGGAGATGTTTTGCGCTGATCTTATGCCAAGAGCCGATGATGCCGCGCTTGAGAAGGTGCCGACGCGAAAGTTGGTGGCGTCGATAAAGAAGGACTTGAGGGAAACGTTGAAAAGGGGGCCGAAGAAATGACTGTGGAGAATAGAACGCTTATTGAGTTGGGAGATATTGTATCCGTTGAGTATGTTTGTAAGGAGTGTAATTCCCGACTATCCATGCCCGCTGATAGGTGGTGGAAGGGTGCCTGAGAATTGCCCAAATTGTAACCGACTCCACGATTGGTTCCCTCGGGATGACTCCACAATAAAAGAGAATACGAGAATGTTGTTGTCCGCTATCTCTATATTGACAGACCCGAAGACGGAGATGAAATTCTCGCTACGCTTAGAGGTTAGGAGAAATCATGCCCTTACAGGTCTACACCAATTGTGAAAACGCTCTAGCGGCTTGAACGCTGCTGATCAACCGGCACAGGCCCAAATGCAGGCGGCGGAATGCGGTGGTGAGTGGCGGCTTCGTAGGCTGAAGCCGCTTTGATCACGTCGGGATCGCTGCCGGGGCCTGCCCAGAACATCATGCTGATCGGTAGGGGATGCGGCAGGTCCACCTTAACGTCTCCGGTTACGGCGATGTACTTCTTCTTGTCCGGGCTCAATACATATTTCGGGTCATAGGCAACGGTGACGAAGCCCGCTGGAACATCGACTTCCGGACTGCCAAGAAGCGCGGTGAAACGCTGGCAACAACTTGCCGACCCCCGATGGTTCACTTCGGGCTCCGACGCCCCGCCCAGTCGGTACGCCGGGAGTGTATTCTCCGGATTCACGAACACGTCGATTTTGTTTTCCTGCATCACTTTCATAATGACCATGCGATTGACCGACTGCATCTGCAGGTAGCTGATTCCGTCCGGATCGGGTCGGGGATCCTTGCTTTCTGCGGCATTCAATGCCCGTGCTCGTTCCGCATCGGTCTTGAATGTAGCGTTGGCTACCCAACTCGCCCAATCCTTCACTCGCGCGTCGACCCGCCGGGCCAGATACTCGTTAGCCCTTAATATAGTCGCCGGATTTGTATAACCTTCGCTGATGCTGCGAAGGTTGATCTTGTCCGACAGTGGAGCCCTGTGCATCCCCAAGGCAACGTCATAGTCAACCGACGTTACGTCCCAACCAGGAACGGCAAACTCCAATTCACCGGTCGGCGTTTTCCGATAGAAGTATTCGGGCACGTTGTGTGAATAAACCTCGGCAATGGCATCCCGGAACGTGTATTTCATGTTGGGGACCGAGGGATCATCCGGATACATCGGGTCCACCGACTCCACCAGCTCGGCGCCCAATTTGTCGCGCAGTACCGCCTTGATCTCCTTATCGATTTGATCGCTGATCGCCACGTCGTTCTTGGTGTGCTTCACCATGAACTCTCGCACGACACCGATGCGCATGCCCTTGAGCGGCTTGTCCTTCACCGCTGAGTCCGGCACCAGAAAGCTTGCATACGGCTCCTTCGGTATGATTCCCTTCGGGATCGCGGTGAACATGTCATCAGATTTGTAGCCCTTGATCGCATCCAGCACAATGGTCGCATCTTGTACGGTCTTGCAATGTATCCCCGCGCGGTCTCCGGAGTCGCTGTAAATAGTTCCACCATCCATGAGCACACCCTTCGTCGTCAGAAGATTGACCACGCCATTTCGCGAAGCCGGTCCCTTGCAGGACGCTGAGGTCTGCTCGCAAATTCCGCACGTCACAAGATTCGCCGATACGGAAACACCGGATCCATTGCTCGTTCCACGGGGCACGCGCGCGGTGTCATACGGGTTGCACGCCTGACCGCCCCAGGGAGCATATTGCAGATTCGTCTCGGGGAATTCCATGGTCGGCTGATGCGGGCCCTGAGCGGATGCTCCCGGAACATTGCTCGCTGTGGACACGGCATAGATGATCGCGCCTTTGCTGCGCAGCACCGCGATGTCGGGCGAATCGACCCTCGGTACGTCCATGGCGAAGTTCACGTCGTTTCCGCCTGTGCTCCGCATGTCTTTCGAGTCGTACCAGTCCTTCAAGGAGAAAACTGCGCAGTACATGGGAAGCTTCGCCAAGTCTGGGTTGCGTCCGTGTTGCCGATCCAGCTCAGCGGCGCGTTCCAGGGCATCCGGTTGTTTGCGAAACTCTTCGCAGGCCGCAGGGGCGCCTGGCGGGAGAGGCCCGGCAGATGGAGCCTTGTCAAAGTCACCCTTACAGGTAATGGAGCGTTCGCCGCGAATATTTAAGGTCTCAAGTGCATTAAGCTGCCCCGCTTCCGGAATGCCGACACGCCAGCCGTACTGTAACTGCACCCTCGGGTCCGAGACTGACGTGATCATTTTCCCGAGTTCTAGAGGGAGGCCGGTGTACTGATCTAGATTGGGGAAAACGGTTGAGGCAGGGACCGTCTGGGTCGGATACTTGAGCAGTGATCCCGCCCGCATCATGCCTGCTGCTGGAGGAATCGGCGCACCATCCTTGGTGAGGAGCGCCGTGCAAACGCCGTTATAGGTCTTCGCCCGATCTAGATAAGCTTTCACAACGCCTCGGCAGGTTGTCTGTCCGGCGCGTATCGCATTCTGAATATCAGCGATTGACGCTTCTTCGATTTGGAACCCGCCCAGCTGTGCCCGCGCCGAGATAGTCGCGACCATCACCGTCGCCGCCGTTATCATTAAGCAGCCCATGAACGCCTTGAGCTGTCTTTTAATTGCCATTTCAGTCGTCCTCCTTCAGGCGCGGATGCGAAACATTTCATGGTTTGCGAACCGAGCTTCGCGCGCACGAGCAATTGCTGGCCGATTTGTCCCTGCCGCCAGACCCATCCGAACGCCTCTTCATAAACACAAACCGCCTAAGTCTATCGGCGTATTGCGTGCAACGCAAATACGTTTTCAGCGGGGAGGGTAACTAAGACAACCGAACTATTCCAAAGCAGTTTGAACGCATTTTCGCGGATAAGTCCTCAGAAGTCGCCTAGCGTTTACAAATGCCTGCCAGGGTCGGGATAGCTGGCGAGAAACGGGGGTTCTGGAAATAGTCATGCCTTTTCGTCTGCTGTTTACGAATTCGACAAGGAGAGCGGGGGGAATTTCTGTGCCACTTGGTTAAATCGCAATGAGAAAATTCCAGAGATGATCGGTGCAATCTTTTTTGAAACGTAGATAAAAACGTAGATGAAGAAGCACCCAGGCGCAATAAAATTCCACAAAGCAAATAGACTTCGGCCAAGCCATTGAACCGTAAGCAAATGAAAAACGGGGCGAAGCGGGGGAGGCGTTGCCGCCTCCCCCAACTCATCGGAATGAGTTTCCGGCAGAGTATTCCTTGGCGGTTGCTCTCCAGCAGAGCCGCCTCCGCTTTCCCTGCCGCGCTCATTCTGAAATGATTAACTCCGTTCGGCTACTTTTTTCAGCGAACGGCAACTGTAGAATCTACAATATCCTCTTCTGACAGGCTTCGCAGGAAGACCGTGAGCCGTTTTCGACCCTCTGCTCAAAAGTCGGGAGACGCCGTCCAACACTGCAACGATTATGAACTGCCGATCAACACGCCGGCACCGAAGACTAAGACGCCGCCCAGTGCTACCTCTGTTGCAGCCGACAGCATGGGCGTATCCATGTAACGGTGACGAATCCAGGTAATGACGGTGAGTTCCAATACTACAACCGCGACGGCAACGATCATAGCAGCGCGAAAGCTGGGGATCAGGAACGGCACAGTATGACCAACTCCGCCCAGCGCAGTCATGGCGCCGCAGATCAGGCCCCGCGCCCAGGGATGGCCGCGGCCCGTGAGAGTTCCGTCATCGGACAACGCCTCGGCAAATCCCATGCTGATTCCGGCGCCGGCCGATGCTGCCAAGCCGACGAGGAAGGCGTCCCAACTGCTCTTGGTTGCCAGAGCGGCGGCGAATAGTGGAGCGAGCGTCGAAACCGATCCGTCCATCAGGCCCGCGAGTCCCGGCTGCACCACCTGCAGCACGAAAAGCCGCCGCCGGGCGTGCTCCTCGTCCTCTCTCGCTTCAGGCCGGAGCTTTTCTTCCGTCAGCTCCTGCGCGCGGTCCTCATGCGTGCGTTCTTCCTGGGCCAGGTCGTCCAGCAGTTGGCGGACACTTGCGTCGTGGGTGCATGCCGCTGCTCTCTCGTAGAACCGCCGAGTCTCCACTTCCATCGCGCTGGCCTGGTTGCGAACCGCGTCCAGCCGCAACGGAGTCATCAGCCAGACCGGTCTTCTCTGGACGAAACCTTTCACGTCCTGCCGTCGAATGAGCGGAATGTGTTCGCCGAATTTCTGGCGGTACAAGTCGATCAGCCGTCGCCGGTGGTCAGATTCCTCTCGCCGCATGGCCGCGAAAACGGTGGCCGAGGCAGGATAATTCTCCCGCAAGCCTTCCGCGAAATCCGCGTAGACGCGCTCGTCTTCCTCCTCGAGAGAAATTGCCAGCGCCAGAATCTCCCGCTCCGATAGAGTATTAAAGTTCTTCATTTCAGGCGCATCCTTGAACAATTGCGATATGTCTCAGTAGTTCACGTATGCTCAGCACAAAATGCTCCTATTTCTGGGCCAGTATACAACGGGGCCTCAAATTGATCGCTTCGCACAGGCGCACGATCATGCGGCTGCGGGTGAGTTATCATCGAACTAAGGCGGAAACAATGGCAGAACTTTTTGCCGGCACATCCGGCTTTGCTTATACATCTTGGAAACCCGAGTTCTACCCTGCTGAGTTACCGTCCAAGCAATTCCTGTCGCATTACTCACGCCGGTTGAACTGCGTAGAGATCAACTATACGTTCCGGCGCCTCCCAGCCGCGAAGACTCTGGAGGGCTGGATCGCGGCGACTCCGCCGGGATTCATATTTGCGGTGAAAGTCAACCAGCGCATCACGCACATTCTGCGCCTGAAGAACGCGGGTGAGGCGACAAAGCAGTTTTTGAATGCCATCGAGCCTCTACTTGCAGCCAAGCGGCTTGGCCCGATACTCTTCCAGCTTCCTCCGCAGCTCAAGTGTGACGCGGCGACCCTTGAAGCTTTTCTACACGAACTACCGCGTGTGCTACGGTGCGCCTTTGAATTTCGACACGAGTCGTGGTTTTGCGAGCCGGTGTATAGCCTCCTTCGGAAGCGCAGCGTGGCGCTCTGCGTGGCGGAATCTGGTACGCTGGAATCGCCGGAAGTGATCACGGCAGACTTCATCTATTATCGGTTTCGTAAGCCGGAGTATGAAGCCAAGGAACTGCGAAGCATCACAGCAAGATTGAAAGAGGTTCTAACTAGCGGGCGAGATGTGTATGCGTTTTTCAAACATGAGGGCGACCCCGCCGGAGCAATTTACGCCGAGAGATTCCTGAAAGCGCTGGCTTCGACATAGTAGATTAGTAGACCCCGTTTAAACCGGCACAGCCAATGTTTGTACGGCCTGGAGTGTGTCAGTCTGTTCCGGTGTTTTGTCCGGCCGGTAGCGCTTCACACGTGCAAAGCGTAGCGCCACGCCGCTGGGATAACGTGGGCTGATCTGGACGTCGTTAAATACGATCTCGGCGAGTAACTTGGGTTCAACGTAGACTGTGTAGGCGTCGCTGGCAATCTGCATTTTTGAAAGCTCCTCAGTCTGCCATGCGAGCATTTCATCAGTGAGGCTCTTGAAGGTTTTTCAAATCATGGCGAAGCCGCCCTTTTCGGTATCGCGCGCGCCCAGGTGCAGGTTGCTGAGCCAGCGATGGCGGCGGCCATGACCCTACTCAGCAGCTAGGATCACCAGGTCGAGCGTCCTCGGCTGCTTCACTTTTAACCAGCTTTGACCGCGCGCCCCAGCGGCGTAGGTTGAACCGGGCGCTTTGGCCATCACGCCCTCGTGGCCTTTCGCCAGCGCCTCTTTTGCGAATGCCTCGGCGCGTTCGTGGTTGCCCGTGATGAGATGCGGCACCACGTCGCGCGAAGGATCTAGATCAGCCAGCGCGGAAAAGCGGCCTGCCTGCCGCATCGAGGCTCAGGACCTCACCGTCGAGTATCAGTTCGTTCGCAGGCAGCGCGCGGACCGCTTCCACCTCAGGAACGCTGGCGGTCACATCGTTTAAGCTGCGAGTGAATACGGCCACATCATCTCTGGACCGATGTACCTGAACCCGTGCGCCATCGAGCTTATATTCAAGAGACGCCTCACCGAGCCGTTGCAGCGCTTCGGAAACGTCTTCCGCCGTCTGCGCCAGCATGAGGTGAACCGGACGGAACAACTGAACACAGCTTCCGTAAACGGGCGCTTCAGCGCCTGAGTGCGAACCTCAGCGGCTTGAAACCGTGCCCTTCCCATAACTCCGATTCGCGAGTTGCCAAATTCTTATTGCTGCCCACGAGGCGGAGACGATATGATAGGGTTGCTTCAATGATTTTGCGCGGTGGCGCGACCGTTTCTTGAACAAATTCCAATTTGGCGCGTCGCCGAGGGTAGTTCATCGGTAGCAGCCGGGGTCTGCCGGCGCGCAGCACTCGATCCGCAACGAAGGCCGGTGGCCCCACATCGCCGGACAGGGTGCCCATGCCATACATTCAGTCTCATACAACAACACGAGGCAGGGCGTCTCCATTGGGTCTTTGGTTCCTTTTCGTGGTGTTGATCGCGTTGTGTTCGGGCTGCGGTCTGCGAGGGAAGCGCGGCGAGCCGGCATCTGAGATTCCCCGCGTTGTGGACCTCTCGTACCCGTTCGACGAGTCCACCATCTATTGGCCGACCAGCAAGGGTTTCCAGCACGAGAAGACGGCGTTCGGACGCACTCCAGCCGGCTATTGGTATTCCAGTTTCAACTATTCTGCGAATGAGCACGGCGGAACTCACATGGATGCGCCCATCCACTTTGCCGAGGGCAAGGAGTCAGTGGATCAAATTCCTATCCAGCGCCACATCGGCCCAGGAGTGAAGATCGACGTTGTGGAGCAGGCATCGCGCGACCGTGATTACCGTCTCAGCGCCGATGACGTCCGCGATTGGGAGAGCGACCATGAACGTATCCCGCGCGGCGCCATCGTGCTGGTCCAGACCGGATGGGGACGCTACTGGCATGATCGCACCAAGTATTTGGGATCGCAAAAGCCGGGCGACGCGAGCGATCTGCACTTTCCCGGCATCGCGCAGGATGCCGCTGAATTTCTTGCGAAGGAACGCGGCGTCTCGATGGTGGGAATTGACACCGCCAGCCTGGATTATGGAGCCTCAAAGGATTTTATTGTTCATCAAATACTAAGTGAAGGCGGTATTCCCGGCCTCGAAAACGTTGCTGCGCTCGATCAGTTGCCAGACACTGGTTTTTTAGTGCTGGCACTTCCGATGAAGATTTCGGGCGGCTCCGGCGCGCCGTGCCGCATCGTCGCGTTGCTGGATCAACATGCAAACTAAAGAACTCCCTAAGAAGACGAGCAATGATGAAGGTTCCGGCAAAAACGTCGGGCGAAAGCCTACATTCCGCCAAAGGCTTTTCCGCTACTATTGGAAGCTGGAGCGCATGATGGTGCCTGGGCTCCGGAGTTCTCAATACGCTTATTACGAAACCATCCGCTCGTATCTGAATGGGCGGCGCAAATGGCTCGACCTCGGATGCGGACATCACATGTTCGCAACCTGGATGGAGAAGGAACAGGCAGACCTCACGTCCCGTGCCGATTTGATGGTGGGAATTGATTACGATCTGCCCAGCCTAAAAAAAAATGTATCCATCCGGCACCTCGCGGTTGCCGACGTGCGGCATGCGCCGCTGCGCAGCGAAACCTTCGAGTTGATTACCGCCAACATGGTAGTCGAGCATCTGGACGATCCGCCCAGCGCTCTCGCCGAGATTCGAAGGATGTTAAAGCCCGGCGGATTATTCATCTTTCACACGCCGAACTACCGCAATTACATGATCTTCATCGCCTCACTGGTGCCGGATATCATTAAGAAGAAGATCGTGCGCTTCCTGGAAGGACGGGAAGAAGCCGACGTTTTCCCCACCCATTACCGCCTGAACACTCCCGGTGCGATTCGAAAAATAGCGGAACAGAGCGGGTTTAAAGTAGTTGAACTGCGGGTCGAGAACACCTCCGCGACGATCGGATCGTTGGGGCCGCTCGCCATATTCGAACTGCTGATCATCAGACTGCTCTCATACGAGCCGCTGAAAAATTTTCGCCCGGATATAGTGGCGGTGCTGCAGAACCCGGAATAGAGATGCTCTGAATACGTGGGTAGCCACGCATGTTGCCTTATGCCGTGGGCACGTTCCGGAAAAAGCCCACGGCACGACGAACGTGCCGTGGCTACATCGCAATGCCGCTTATAGCGCAGGAACCACCTTTGGCGGCGCTTCATTGTAAACCTTCGCAAAATCGGTGTGCTTCGCGTCCAGCCACATCAACTTCGCCGGGTTATCCTGCAACATCGTTTTGACGTCTTTCTCACGGATGCCGAAGCCCAGCAGAGCGCGGATGAACACGCGCATGCCGTCAATGCTGTCCATGTGGAGCACTTGCCCGAAATCGCTGCCGATAATACAGCGGTCGGGGCCGATCTCCTTAATCGTTTTGATGGTCTCCATGGGATCGGCGACCGGCTGGTACAGGCTCGGAATCATTGGCTGGCAATAAGTACCGACGTAAACGCCGAGGTCGGCAAGCTGCTTCATTTCATCGAGCAGCAATTTGTTCAACTCCAGCAGCGGATGATCGATCGTGGCGCGCACACCCAGTTGTTTCGCTTTCTTCGCGAGCGGCAGCAATTCCTTAAAGTCCGTATGTCCGAATCCGATGCCGACTTTCTTTTCGACTGCCATTTCCATGATCTCGATGACTTCGGGAAGCACTTCGCCGGAATCGCTCACCAGCCGTACATCGTTCTTTTCAGGTTTCCCGGCCTCGCGCTTGCCAGCGCCGCGCCAGAAACCGTAAGAGGTAAACGTGGGGAACCAGATCATCTTGCAATTTGGATACTGCAGCGCAATGCGCACAGCCTGCGGGTTCATGCCGAGGCAAGTTCCAGTTCCGCCGTAGACCTCTACACGATGCGTCAGCTCGCCGAACTCAATCAGCGTATCAATGTGTCGCTGCGCGAGGTACGCTGCGTTGGCGCTGACATTCCAGTGGTCTTTAAACGCCAGCGCGCGCATACCCGCCTTAGATGCATCGACGGCAATCTGAAACATGTCCTGGGAGCGATGCACGAAATCCGGGTAGGCGTGGATGTGGCAGTCAATGGCGCCCTTCAGCAGCTCGTTCTCGATCCCCGGATGGATCTTCACGATCTCCGGGTTATCTTTGAGCATCTGGTAGAAGTAATCTTTGGCGTTGAGTTGGCGAACCCGCTCCACAGTTAGTACGCGCCCCACGAGCAATTGGCGTGCGGCATCGGCATCGGCGGCAAAATCACACATAAGAGTCCTCCCTATCGCTTTCGGTTAAGAATTCAAGCCCCAGGCTTCAATGAACCTGCGGGCGTCATCAAGCACGGGATCGATCACCGGCACATAAGGAATAATCAAGCGCGTTACGCCGGCATCGGCGTATGGCTGCAGCCGTTCTTTAATCTCCGGAATAGACGTGCCCGCGATGGCCGGCATTTGGTCCATGTAAGCGTCCGTAATCTGCGACTGAGCGGCTTTGAAGCCGCCGCTGCGAAACGCTTGCTGAATCGCGGTGATCTCCCGCTCAAAGCCCGCGGCCTTCAGCATTTCGGTGTAGTGGTCGGCGACATTGTAGAACGTGAGCACCTGGCGCAAGCGCGACCGCGCCACAGTGCGATCGGGGTGCAGGGAGACCCAGACCTTTGCGACGATCTCCATTGTGACAGGATCGCGCCCGGCTGCCGCCGCTCCTTCCCGCACGCGCGCGGCGATCTCACGAATCTTACTCGGCGGAGCCATATTGATCAGCACGCCGTCGGAGATTTCCCCGGCAAGCCGCGTCATCTTGGGACCGAGACCGGCAAAATAGATTGGGAAGCTTGGATATTCGGGCTTCCAGGAGAGTTGAAAACGGCTGCCCGTCGAGTAGATTTCACCGCGGTACTCCACTCGCTCACCGGCCGCCGTCATGCGGACGATTTCGGCGTATTCCCGGATGCGCCGCAGCGGGCGGTCAAAGGTGCCGCCATGCCACCCGGCGATGGTTTTGTTGGCGACACCCAAACCCAGCAGCAGACGCCCGCCGGACATGTCCTGGAGCGTGGCGGCCTGAATTCCCATGGTCACAGCGCTGCGGCCGTAAATGTGATAGATCCCGGTCCCGAGCTTCAGCTTTTTCGTGCGTGCGGCCAGCCCGCACAGAAGCACCAGCGGGTCAGTATTGTTCGCTTCGCCTTTCCAGAACGCGCCAAAGCCGGCCTGCTCCATCAGCGGCCCCAGTTCCACCACTCCCTTCGAAGGATAAATCTCCCCGGCGGGATTGACCTGAATATCGTAGATCATGTGATCACGGCAAGATCGTGTCATGCGCCGTAAGGGCACGCCTTCAGGCGTGCCGAAACGCACCTCGGAACAGATCGGGCGTTAGCCCCTGAGGTGCGAGCCCTCAGCGGCTGCCGCAGTTCCAGAGAGCCGTGTTCGGCACGGTTGAAACCGTGCCCTGGCGTTCTTCCTACTTCGCGTTTCCCCAGGCGTCCACGAAGCGCCGGGCGTCATCGATCACGGGCTCCGCTACCGGCACATACGGCACGACCAGCCGTGTGGCGCCGGCCTCGGCGAACGATTCCAGGCGCTCCTTGATCTCGCCGATGGAGGTGCCGGGAATCACCGGCAGCTTGTCCATGTAAGCGTCCGTGATCTGCTCTTGCGCTGTCTTGAAGCCGCCCTTCTTGAAAGCTTCCTGCACGGCGTTCACCTCCGGCTCGAAGCCCGAGGCGATGAGCATGTCCTTGTAGTGATCGGCGATATTATAAAACGTGAGTACCTGGCGCAGACGGGAACGAGCGACCACGCGGTCTGGATGCAAAGACACACGAACTTTGGTAATGATGTCGATCGTGTTGGGATCGCGGCCTGCGGCCACAGCGCCATCGCGCACCCGGCCGGCAATTTCCCGCACCATCGCCGGAGTAGCCATATTGATGAACACCCCGTCGGAGATCTCGCCCGTTAGTGTGGTCATCTTGGGGCCAAGACCCGCCAGATAAATCGGGAAATTCGGGTACGACGGCTTCCACGAAAGCTGAAAGCGCTGGCCGGTATCGTAGATCTCGCCCTTGTACTCGACGCGCTCTCCCGCCGCGGTCTTGCGCACGATCTCCATGTACTCACGGATGCGGCGCAGCGGGCGGTCGAACGTCCCGCCATGCCATCCGGCGATGGTCTTGTTGGCGACGCCCAGCCCCAGCAGAAGCCTGCCTTCCGACATATCTTGCAGAGTAGCGGACTGGATGCCCAACGTAACGGCGCTGCGTCCGTAGATGTGATAAATCGCAGTCCCCAGCTTCAGCGTTTTCGTGCGTGCGGCGATTCCCGACAGCAGCACCAACGGGTCCGTGCTGTTCGATTCGCCCTTCCAGAATGCCCCGAAGCCCGCCTGTTCAATGAGCGGTGATATTTCTACAATGCCTGCCACAGGGTAATGTGCGGCGGAGTTCAACTCAATATCGTAGATCACGTCTACCCTCACTTTTAACCATCAAAAGTCTTGCTGTGGCGGAGCGATCAGCCCAGGTACACATTCTTCGGATCAATCTCCTCACGCAGCAGCCGCAGCTCTTCGGGAGTGGGAAGAGGAGTGGCGGGAACGGTTTTGGGAGTCTCCATGCGGAAACCGGTATTCTCTATCACGTCTTGCAGTTCGACGCCGGGATGGAGCGACAGCAGCGTAGCCTGATGCGTGCCGCGATCAAACCCCAGAACGGCCTTATCAGTAATGATGCGCTGCGGGCCCTCGCCTCGCAGCCCCAGATCTTTGCGGCTTCTGCCGCCGGGAAAGCCCGGGCTGGTGAGGTGAGCCACCGCCGTTGGCAGCTTACGTTTTTCATGCCGCATGATGACAATCACGCGCCCCGCGAGCGAGGCCACGTCGTTTCCACCGGCGCTGCCGTTAAAGTAGCGCAGTTTGCCGGAGTCCTCTTTCAGCAAAGTTGTATTTATGTTGCCGAAACGGTCGATCTCGAGCGCTCCTAGGAACCCCACATCCACCACGCCGCGGTGCAGGTTCATGCCAAGGATGTCGAGAAAGCCGCTCCAGCAGGTTGCGCGGTAAAAGATTCGCGAATCGGCCAGGCCTATCGGCGTATCGACCGGATTCATGTTCGTGACGCCAATCTCGAGCAGCAAGCTGAGCGCCGGCGCGTGCGTGCGGCGCGCCAACACGCAAGCGACCTGCGGGAGTCCGAGACCCACGACAACAGTCTGCCCGTCGCGTAGCTCACGTGCACCCGCAGCCACCATGATCTCCGTTGCGCGAACGGCTTCCATTTCGTTCTCAGTACCCCAGCACTCGCTCGGCCTTGATCTCTTCCATGCGCTTCAGGCCACCGGCTTTTTCCAGATAATCCCAATGATTTTTCGTTCCCAATACAAACGTGTCCAAATATTGCTTCACGCGATCGGGACGTTTGACGTGCTCTACGTATAGTTTGAGGTGAGCGTCATCAAAATCGTAACAGCCGAAAACGGCCGTAGGGTACGCGCCGAAGGGCTGGTGAATCACGGCTTCGACGCGGTGGGCTGGAATGACGGTTCGCTCGGGTGATCGCTGGATGTATTCCGTCGGCACCAACTCCTCAGTGACAACAATGATCCGTCTGGCCGACTTTGCCTGCTCCTCGTTTTCCCAGCGAGGCCCCTCTATCTGGCAGTTTCCTTCGCGGTCTGCGACCTGCACATGGACCAGCGAGACATCCGGGTTGAGTGCCTTCATCAGAATGTAATCCTCGTCAGTGAACGGACATTTCATGCGCCGCACGTCGGCGGCGGCAGGGCCGTGTTCCAGACGATCCAAAACCTCGGAGGCTATGAGGGATTTGATGGGTATGAATGAGATGCCGAGCGCGCCGGCGAGGTAGCGAAAGCAGATGCTCAGACTTGTGTAGTCGTGCGATTCGACAGTTCCATCCTCGCGCGCACGGTTGATGCAGTGCACAGGGCCAAAGCGATCGAGCGAGCCGCCGCCGATAATCAGGCGGCTTACGCATCCTGCGCCGACGAGCAAGTCGGTGTCCATGCCGACCACGCACTGCGAGAGCGTCAGGTTCTTCTTCTGTTGCCTGATCAACTCGTGCGCTACGGCAATGACGTTGCGCGCGACTGCGAAGCCACCCAGCGCAATGTGCGAGCCATCGGGAATACCCCGAACCGCGTCAACAACCGTCTTAACCTTATCGGGCACAGCAGAGGCTCCCTAGCCGCTCCGCGCTCGCCACTGCCGCTTCCGAACGCCGAGCTACAGCAGACCAATGAGGCTAGCAGATGGAATAAGGACTGTTCAAGGGGCGATCAGCACGGTGGCGGAACGCCATTGGAGATAAGGCCTCTTCAGTTGGTTCGGTGTGAGCATGGTTGCACCACGTCACACCGAGCTCACTGTGGTCCAGGTTACCGGGCGCGCCGCCCGTTCTTCAGCCGATGGAGCCGCATCTTTGCTTTATTTCGTTTCGGCTTGGAAATGACGAAGGTGCCCGAGCCTAAGTTTCGCGCCTTCCAGATCTGCTCTGGATCTTTTGCCATGTTGTTCCTCTCTCTTTAAATATTTACTGGTCTGCCATCCACGACACAAAAACTTGCCGTAGCTACGTCAGGGTGCCTGATTTCTGTATTGCAGCGTCGACCATCCCCATGATTTTCTCTACCACCTGCTCAATCGTCAAATCGGTGGAATCGACTGTTATCGCGTCTGGTGCCGGAATCAACGGCGACTCCGCACGGTCCTGGTCGCGCCGGTCGCGCTCCGCGATCTCGCGCAGTACCGCCGCGCGGCTTTGCTGCCCAGGCACGTCGGGATCGAGAAAGCGGCGCTGGCTGCGCGCTTCGAGCGACGCGTCTAGGAATACTTTGAGTTCGGCATACGGGAAAACCTTTGTGCCGATATCGCGTCCTTCCATGACCACCCCGCCCTCGCGCCCAAGCTCGCGTTGCCGCCGCACCAGCTCGGCTCTGACCTCGGCATGTACTGACACCTTAGACGCGGCGTCGCTTACCTCTGGTGTGCGGATCGTTTCCGTTACGTCGCGGCCGTTCAGCAGCATGTGATTTCGCGAGCCGCGCCACTCGAATCGCATGTCGGCATTCGAGGCGAGCCTCGCCAGCGCGGTGCCGTCATCGAGGCGCGCTCCGGTATCGAGAGCCAGCAGCGCTAAACCGCGGTACATAGCTCCCGAGTCAATGTAGGTATATCCGAGCCGGTGCGCCAGCAGTCGCGCCACAGTGCTCTTACCTGCTCCGGACGGGCCATCAATTGCGATCAGTAGACGCCTAGACAAATTGGCTCCATTCGGTGTTTGCAACAATGGTAGCCACGGCGAGTGTCGTTCTCGCCGTGGGTCTGTTCTGAAGGTACGCAATGCAGGCGCGCACGACGAGAAGACCGCTCGTCGTGGCTACCTGATTTACTTTGTCAGATCCGATGAAACGCTTTCAATATCTCCCGCATTTCGTACTTTAGCAACACCGGCCGGCCGTGAGGGCAACTCATGGGAAACTGCGTCGCCGCAAGCTGTTCGAGCAGCCACTGCATTTTTTGCTGATCGAGCGGCGTATTGATTTTAATCGCGGCGTGACACGCCACCGACGCCGCCACCTTTTGGCGAACGGTTTGCGGAGACACGGACCGCGACTCGCTCTCAAGCGATTCGATCAGCTCCGAAAGCAGCTTCTCAACTTCGTCCGCCTTGACGCCAGCGGGTGCGGCCTTCACCGCGATGGTGTTCTGTCCGAATCGCTCGGCTTCGAAGCCTGCGGATTCGAGCTCGCCTACCACCTGATCCCACACCGCCATCTGTGCCACAGTCAGCCGCAGGACGTGCGGCATCAGCAAACGTTGGCTCTCCACGATGCCTTTGTCACGTTGGGCGAGAAATTTCTCGAAGAGCACGCGTTCATGCGCGACATGCTGATCCACCAGCCACAACCCGGTGGGGCTCGCCGCCACTATGAAGCTCTCATTGATTTGCCCCAGCGGACGCAGTTCGGAAAGCTCTGACTCGCTGGCTGCGGCAGTGGGGCCGCTATCTGCCGTTCGACGGGCACTCGTAGTCACGTCGGAACTACAGTCGAAAGTCTGTGGCAATCGTTGCTGCACTGGCGGCGGATCAACACGCGGCGGGGCAGCCAGAGTAAAGCTCGCGTCTGGTCGCGCGGGCGCAGAAACGGGTTCGTAGCTCTGATCGGAGATGGCAGGTTCATTAGGTATTTCCGGAGCCCAGCTTGCTCCTACAGGAAAAGTTGAGATCGGCTTATTAACGGTGAGGCATTCGCGCATGGTGTCGCGCACCAGATCATGCACGAAACTCTGATGCCGGAAACGTACCTCGATCTTCGAGGGGTGCACGTTGACGTCCACTTCGCCATAAGGCAGCTCCAGGAACAACAGCGCCACCGGATAACAGTTCGGCGGCATGACGTTCCGGTAGGCCTGCTGAACGGCGTGGAGAATGACCCGGTCGCGGATCAACCGGCGGTTGACGAAAATATAGATGGAATTCCGATTCAGCTTCTGCACCTGAGGCCGCGACAGAAAACCCGAGAGAGTCACCGCCTGTCCATTGGACGCCAGATCTTCCGATTCTGAGTCGTCCTCAGGAGTGGTCACAAATATCTTTTCCTGACGCGGGCCAAACTCGACTAGATCGGCCAGCAATTCTTCCCCAAATAATTGAAACACGCGCTCCCGCACGCTCGCGACGGGTGACACGTTGATCAGTTCGCCAGCGGCGGTGTTCAACACGAAGGCGATCTCAGGATGCGCCAAGGCGTAATGAGTAACGGTAGAGGTGATGTGAGAGAGTTCGGTGGCTTCGGAGCGTAGAAACCGCCGCCGAGCTGGAATGTTATAGAAAAGATTGCTGACCGTGATTGAGGTACCCGCCGGGAGCCCGACCTCCTGTACGTTGAGCACGCGCCCGCCTGCGATCTCCACTCGTGTTCCTGAGGTTTCCTCGCGAGCGCGCGTTTCGAGCAGCAGGCGCGAGACCGCGCCGATCGAGGGCAGCGCTTCGCCGCGAAAGCCTAATGTCGAAATCGAGAGAAGATCGTCGGCAGAGCGGAGTTTCGATGTGGCGTGCCGCTCGAAGGCCAGCAAGGCATCGTCGCGGACCATCCCGCAGCCATCGTCCACAATGTGGATACGCCTCTTGCCGCCCGCCTCCACCTCCAACCGAATGCGCGTGGCGTCGGCGTCGAGCGAGTTTTCGAGCAACTCCTTTACGACCGAGGATGGCCGCTCGACCACTTCACCGGCCGCGATTTTATTAGCGATAATGTCGGGAAGTATTTTGATGCGGCCCATAATAAAAGCAGTGAAGAGTGACAAGTGACAAGTCAAGCAATCACCCGGTCAGAACTCACCAACCGCCAAGGCTAACGGGGGCTGATAGCTGAACGTTTTCTCTTGTCACTTGTCACTTGTAACTCGTCACTGTCTTCAGCCCCAATTCGCGGAGTTGCGCGGACGCAACGGGTGTTGGCGCGTCGCACATCAGATCCACCGCACGCGCTGTCTTCGGGAACGCGATCACTTCGCGAATGTTGTTCTCGCCCGCCGCGATCATAACAAGACGATCTATGCCGAGCGCGATTCCGCCGTGCGGCGGGGTACCGTATTCCAGCGCATCGAGGAAGAAACCGAAATTCGCCCGCGCCTGTTCCTCGCTGAATCCCAGAGCCCTAAAGATGCGCCGCTGTACTTCCTTCCGGTGAATACGAACCGAGCCGCCACCCAGTTCCACGCCGTTGAGCACCAGGTCATAGGCCTTGGCCTTCACCGCCGAGGGGTCTGTTTCGAGCAGGTCGAGACATTCGTCTCGCGGCGATGTAAAGGGATGGTGCATAGCCGAGTACCTGCTTTCGTTCTCGTCGTATTCGAACATCGGAAAATCCACGACCCACAGGAATCGGTAATCGTCCTGACGCAACAGTCCGTGCCGGTCCGCGTACTTCTGTCCAGCGAACAGGCGTAACGCGCCAGCGGCAGTAAATACGGCGGTCTCGCGGCACTTCGTGATTGCTGAGGCCTGAGAGCCGGGAGCGGCCGGAGCGCCCACGAGCAATATCAGATCATCCGCCGATCCCTCCACAGCTTTGCGCACTTTAGCGACCGGCCCGGGCAGCTTCTTTTCCATGTTGTTCATGTCATCGAAGCATTTGATGCCGCGCTCAACGGCGAAGTCGCGGAATGGCTCGCGTTCCTTACGCGACAGCGCCCCGCAACCGGGTACACGGAAAGCGATCAGCGGCAGCGCGGGATCGATCGCCAGGCTCTCGCGCTCCCCATCGCTGAAGTGGTGTTTGACATCATGCAGCGGCGGCAGCCGAAGATCAGGTTTGTCGCTGCCGTATTTACACATCGCCTCGTCGTACGTCAGACGCGGGAACGGCAGCTTGATCTCTTTGCCCGCGGTTGCCCAGACGCGCTGCATTAGCGGCTCGATCAAGTCGAATATCAACTCCGGCTGCGCGAACGACATCTCCACGTCGAGCTGTGTGAATTCCGGTTGGCGGTCCGCGCGCAGATCCTCGTCGCGAAAACAGCGGACGATCTGGAAGTACTTGTCGAAGCCGGAGATCATCAAGATCTGTTTGAAGAGCTGCGGAGACTGCGGCAAGGCATAGAAGCAGCCCGGCTGTACGCGGCTGGGAACCAGGTAATCGCGCGCACCTTCGGGCGTAGAGCGCGTGAGGAACGGCGTTTCGATTTCGAAATACCCCTGCTCGCTCATGTAGCGCCGAATCTCCAGCACAATGCGGTGCCGCAGCATGATATTGGACTGCATGCGTGGACGGCGCAGGTCCACAAATCGATAGTGCAGCCGAGTTTCTTCGGATGTATTGACTTCGTCTTCTACGGGAAACGGCGGCGTGCGGGCGTCGTTCAGCACGTAGAGCCGTTCCGCCACGAGTTCCACCTCTCCAGTAGCAATTGCCGGATTGTAAGTCTCAGGCGAACGACGGACTACGGCGCCTTCGGCGGCGATCACAAACTCGGATCGCAACTCCTCTGCCTTGCCGTGAGCTTCCGGAAAGCGTTCGCGATTCACGACCACCTGCAAAACGCCGCTGCGGTCTCTGAGATCAATAAAGATGAGACTGCCCAAATCGCGCCGTCTGCTGACCCAGCCCATCACCACGGCGCGCGAGCCGGCGTCGGCGGGGCGGAAATCACCGCAGTATTTAGTGCGTCTCAGATCAACAGGCAGGCAGTCCAGGGTCATTCCGAATTGCTCTCCTCAAAGCTATTCACCGCGGAGAACACAGAGATCACAGAGAAAGATCAATTCAACTTTTCTGCTCTGTGGTCTCTGTGATCTCTGTGGTGAAGCATTTTGTTTTCACTCATTCGCTCGGGGCACGCCGAATTCGCGGAACAGATCGTCATTGTTGACCGTCCGTTGCTCTCCGCGGGACATGTCACGCAGGGGATACTTTCCTTCGGCAAGCTCCTGGTCGCCGATAATCAGGACGTGTCCTGCGCCAATCCGCGAAGCAATCTCCAGCGATTTTTTCAGCTTCGCCGCATCGGGCGCGACCTCGACTGCGGCATTCAGAGCGCGCAGTTCGCGAGCGAGTTCCGCCGCATGGCGGTAGGCGCTCTCTCCCAGCCATGCAATATAGAGCAGCCGGTCCGTTCTGGCCTTTGTTTCTACGGGCGCAGCCTGCTCAACCGCCAATACGAAGCGGTCTTCGCCGAGAGAGAACCCAATGCCGGGAGCGCGCGGTCCGCCGAGAGCTTCCGAAAGTCCATCGTAGCGTCCGCCGCCCAATAAAGCATTCTGCGCTCCCAGCGCCCCATGCACAATCTCAAACGTAGTGCGCGTGTAGTAATCGAGGCCGCGCACCAGGCGCGGCTGCATGGTAAACGCTATTTGCCGGTCTTGAAGGTATTCTTCGACTCGTTGGGAGTGCGTGAAACAGCCCGGGCAGAGCGATTCAAACAAAATGGGCAAACCGTCAATGATCGGCTGATCCTCCGGCACCTTGCAGTCGAGTACGCGGAGGGGATTCGTTTCAGAGCGTCTTTGGCAATCGGGGCATAGCAGGCCGCTAACTTGACGAAGCGCATCGCGCAGTGTGGCTATGTACGCAGGGCGGCACGTTGAGCAGCCAACAGAGTTCAGCAAAAGTGTAAAGCCGCTCAGGTCGAACCGCGCCAACAGCGCAACGATCATTTCAATTAATTCGGCGTCTACTGCTGGGCTATCAGAGCCGATGGCCTCCGCGCCGATCTGAAAGAACTGCCGGTAACGGCCTTTCTGCGGGCGTTCGCGCCGGAACATCGGGCCCATGTAATACAGCTTTTTCAGGCCCGGCTGCTCATACATCTTATGCTCGATAAAAGCGCGCACCACGGAAGCAGTCGCCTCAGGCCGCAGCGTCAGCGATTTGCTGTCGCGATCCTCCCAGGTGTACATCTCTTTCGTAACGATGTCGGTCTCTTCTCCCACGCCGCGCGCGAACAATTCCGTGGGCTCGACGAGGGGTGTGCGAATTTCCTGATAGGCATAGGCGTGAAACAATTCGCGAGCGACCTGCTCAATGCGTCCCCACAGGCGCGACTCGGGTGGAAGAATGTCGCGCATTCCTTTGACGGCCCGCAGAGGTTGCTTGCGATTCATGGTTGCACGCCCCGGCGCTCCGCGATATAAAGGTTTTTCAGACGAAGGTAATTGTCGGCCCCGCGGTGAATGCGCTGCAACTCGGCTTCGGTCAGCTTACGCCGCACCACGCCCGGTACGCCCATACAGAGACTGCCAGAGGGGATGACGGTATTCTCGGGAATAAGCGTCCCCGCCGCGACAATACAATCTGATCCGATCTCGGCGTTATTAAGGATGATGGAGCCCATGCCGATCAGGCAACGCGACCCGATGCGGCAACCATGCAGGATTGCGCCATGTCCCACCGTGATCCTGTCGCCCATCTCCAGCGCGTGCTGACCCGTCTCGACGTGTAGCACGCAATTGTCCTGGATGTTAGTTTCGTTGCCGATTCGCACATAGTGCACATCGCCGCGCAGCACGGCTTTTGGCCAGACACTCGAATGCTCTCCGATGACGACATCGCCGATAATCAGCGCGCTCTCGTCAATGTACGCTGTAGACGCAATGCGCGGCTCTTTACTTTGGAAACTGCGGATCATAGTTTGAAGGAGTCAGAAGCCGGGAGTCGGAAGTCAGAAGGGATCCAACGCGAATTGCTGTCCAACGTAAATCAGGCAAAGGTTTGATTCTGACTTCTGACTCCTGACTACCGTTTTTCCAACCCTGCTTCGGAGCGCCAACCCTGCGGCAATCTGGCCAGCCAGTAACCCCAAGCTCGCTCCAACGATAATGGTGAATCGAATACGGTCGCGGCTCGCCTCGCTTCATCTCCTTCTATAAAGAACGTCTTGCCCAGGCGCATGGTATCGAGTTGGACGCGCGCGTTCTTCTCAATATGTATGGCGGCGAGGACCGCGGCATTGATGCTCTTGCCCACCACTACGCAACCGTGGTTCTTCAATATTATGGCCCTGCGCGCGCCCAGTGCTTTGGCCAGTTCCTTCCCCTCGGATGCTGAAGCAACCAGTAGGTTGCCGCCTTGGTCGTATGTCTCAAACCAGCCCACACCTTCCCAGAAAATGGTGCCTGCGTGGATCACCGGGCGAATCTGCTCGCCGCTGGCCGCAAAAGGCAAAACTGAGTCACTGTGAGTGTGGCAAACGGAGTTCACGTCCGGGCGCACCGCCAGGATGGCGGCGTGAATAACACGCTCGGCGTAGTGCCGCTCCTGAGTCTCCGTTATAGGAGACCCGTCCAGGCGATACCGCATGATGTCACTCGCGGTCACCGCCTGCGGAGAACGCGAGCAAGAGAGTAGAAACTCCTGGGGGCTGCGCTCGCTGCGAACCGAGATGTGTCCGAAGACATCAATGATTCCCTCGTTCGCCAGAATGCGGTTGGCAGTTACGAGCTGTTCGACAAGACTGGTTTCTGAATCACTCATATAAATTCACGTCTTGGGTGTTAGGTGATAGGTGTTAGGAATAGCGAGCCCGATGTTCGGTACGACACCTAACACCCCTTTACGCGCCGGGAATAATCAAGCGCGGCTCCTCTTTCTTAACACCAGCGCCCGGGAAAGTCTGCCGCAGGAAATCAATGAAGGCCCTGCTGCGCGGGCGACCGTTATCGTGGACGGCAGCGATTCTGGCCAGAAACACTAGGGAGCCGATAATGTCGCTCTCCTTCATGCCTGCTACCAGGCCTTGTTCCCGTGCTTTCTTCTCGATGTCGTCCAGGAAGCTCTTGATGGCGCGGAATACGCCTACAGCCGAGGCCTCGTCTGGTGCTGATTCGTAGTAGATGCCGCTCGAGAGCGTTTGATAGGTCCGTACTAAACCGGCGAAGGCCGCTTCAATATCCTTGTCGATTATCTTGGGATTCTCAACGGTGTAGCGGACCAATTCATATCCGATTCGCCCGATCAGAGCCTCGTGCTCCTCCACAAATCTATCGCCGAGTTCCACCTCCGGGAACGGCATGCCGGCCGGCGGCTGCGTTCTCTTCCGGTCATAGCGCCGGCTTTCGCGCAGATAGATGCAGTCGAACGGGCAATCGACGGTTACTTCTCGCTCGGTCCCGCAGCAGATGGCGCAAATGTCCGCGCGCACCCCGAGACAATAGCGCTTCGGTTTTCGTTTATGGCAAATAGCGCACAATACGGCAGCAGGCATAAACAAAAATTATAGCATGGGCCGTCAAAGCGTCCGCGGCTCTGGCAAAACATGGTGTTACGGGCAGGAATGCTTCGGCAACCACAAAACTGCCTAGCGGAAGTTGACGAAAATGCAGTATGCCACGTACACTATTATTCGGCAGATTTAGCTACTCGCATCGGTGCTGTTGAAAATCCGCCTTAACTTCAAATCGAGGTATTCGATGTCAAACGATCTCCGAAACTTTCTCGCGCTCTCTTACGATGAGCTCGAAGATTTGAACTTGCGTGCGAAGGAGCAGAGGCTAAGCCGCGTTCCTGTCGAAACCGTTCGCGAAGAGCGGCTACGCTATTTGACCGATGAGAAACGGATCAAGGCTGTCACACTGCTCTTCAGCGATCTTGAAGGCCGCCTGCACATGCTCGATTACGACAAGAAGTTCCTGGTGAAGAACTGGGACAATCTCACGTTCGATGGTTCCTCCATCCGCGGGTTCACGGCACAGCGCGAAAGCGATTTGCGCCTGGGAATGGATTGGTCCTCGTTCTACTGGGGGCCAGCGGATGTCTTCGGCAACGGCAAGGTGCTGATGTTCGGAGAGGTCATTGACAGGGACGGCACGCCGTACACCGGGGATATCCGCAGCGTCCTGAAAATCTATGCAGACAAATTGTATGAGGAGCAGGGATGGACCTTGAATGCGGCCAACGAAATCGAAGGTTTCCTGTTCAATGGCGCCAACGCCGAGCGGCACTATCACGAGACCAAGACGTTCGAATACGTCAACACCGGCGGGTACTTCCATTCGCTGCCCAGCGATCCGCTGCGCACCTTTATTGACACAGTGGCCGAAGTGCAGCGTGCCATGGGTTTCCAGAACGAAAAAGATCACCCGGAAGTCGCGCCTTCGCAGTTTGAAATCAACTACAGCTACGGTGAAGTAGTTGCTGCCGCCGACCAGATACAGCTCTATAAGCTGATCTGCCGTCAGGTGGCGACCAAGATGGGTCTGACCGCGTGTTTCCTGCCCAAGCCTGTTGTCGGGGTCAATGGCAGCGGAATGCACACCAACGTCTCTATTAGCCAGGACGGTAAAAACCTGTTCTGGGATCCTAAAGGCGAAGAACAGCTCAGCTCCTGCGGTTGGCAGTTCCTGGATCGCATACTGACGCACGCCAACGACATCTGCCTGGTGATGAACTCCAGCGTCAACGCCTATCGCCGCCTGGACCCACACTTCGAAGCGCCCAACCAGATCATCGCGTCGCCGGTGGATCGCGGGGCCATGATTCGCATTCCCATCGGAAACCATCGCAGTATGCGCGTGGAAGTACGCGCGGTCGCACCGGACGCCAATCCGTATATGGCGATGCTGGCCGTCTTCAAGACCGGACTTGAGGGCCAGACGGCGGAGATCGAAAATCTTCGCCAGGCGAAGCGGTACTTGCCGGATAACATCTATACCGCTCTCGACGACTTCCGGAATGCTGAGTGGACCACCACTTTGCTCGGAGCCGACGTGAAAGCCCGCTATGCCGACCTGAAGCAAGCTGCCGCGGACCGCTGCCCGCGCCTTTTGGGCACCATCGTAAAAGCCCCCGAGGTGCAATTCCATCACGAGGTATACAACCAGTTCCTGTGGAACCGATTCTAGGGTTGTCCGCTGGCACAGTTAGAAGGGCACGACTTCAGTCGTGCCGATATGACCCTCAGTAAGCGGGCGCTTTAGCGCCTGAGGTGCGAACCTCAGCGGCTTCACAGGTTGCTGAAAAAATACAGATGGCCGACCAAGCTCTGGCCGAGTTGTCTTCGCATTTCGACGGGCTGTACGCCCGACGGGGAGGCCGTCGAAACCTCCGGAGCAGTGCTGGGTCGTCCCGCATGTAGCCGAGTATCAGCCCTCGGCACACTGGCCGAATTTCCTGACCCAGGCGAGGGGAACGATCCGGGGTTTTCGATCAGCCAAAAGAAACGCAAGTTGGTGGAGAAGGTGTTTCATGGCTGAAGCCATGCCTTTCCGGATTTCACGGATCAGAAGCGCCGAAATTCAAACTGACTCAGCACCTCAATCCGTCACTGGTGTAGGATGGCGGTCGAGGAAGAGATCAATGAGCAGCAGCGTGGCGCCGATCACGATGGCGCTGTCGGCGATGTTGAAGGCGGGCCAATGGTAGTTGCGCACGTAGAAATCCAGGAAATCCACCACACGTCCGCGGGTGATGCGGTCGATCAGATTGCCAACCGCTCCGCCGAGAACAAGTGCAAGCGCAATGCTGGCGCGGCGAGCGCCTGGCGCGGTTTTCCAAAGCAGATAACAGACCACGCCGAGCGCTGCGATGGATATGACAAGAATAATGACGAGTCCTGCGGTTGGCGGCAGCTCAGACAGAAACCCGAATGCCACGCCCCGGTTTTCCACGCGCACCAGGCTAAACAGACCTGGGATAACCGTGATGACGGTATCCAGGGAAAAATGTTCGACTACAGCCCATTTCGAGAGCTGGTCCGACACAGCGACGCAAGCGGCGATCAGGAGATATAGGCGGCGCATATTTCTTGCCGGGCGAACAGGCCTACGTGAGGCGCGCGGCCTCCATGCTTTTCACCGTGGGGACGCAGCGTTCGCACAGGGTTGGGAACTCGGCATCCTTGCCGACTTGTGTGGAATAGTTCCAGCACCGCTCACATTTTTGTCCGTCGGCGCGGCGGACGGCAATCTGCAATCCCTTTATGAGGCTTTCCGTCGCGCCCGGCAGTGCATCGGGCGAAAGGTGCACCTGTGAAACGATGAACAGCATCGGCAGCAGCGACTGATACTCCTGCAGCAGTCGCGACCAATCTCCTTCCGCCGAAAGCTCGACCTTGGCCTCCAAGGAGTTGCCGATGAATTTCTCACGGCGCGCGACCTCCAGCACTTTCAGCACTTCATTGCGTACCGCAATCAAACGATCCCAGTTCTGCAAGCGCTCGACTTGGCTCACAGACAGTTTGCCGGCGAAATCGGCCGGCTCCGGAAAGTGCGCCAGGTGTACGCTTGAAAAGCCGCGCGCCGGCAAATAGCTCCAGATCTCTTCTGCGCTGAACGAGAGGATGGGCGCAACGAGCCTCACCAATGCGTCAGCGATGCGATATAAGGCGGTCTGGACACTGCGGCGTTGGAGCGACGACGGCGCCGCTGTGTACAGGCGATCCTTGGTGATGTCCAAATAGAACGCGCTCAACTCTACGGTACAGAAGTTGTAAATACCGTGATATGCCTTATGAAAACCGAATTCCTGATATGCGTTGCGACATAATGCCGCCAGACGCGACATGCGGTACACGGCCCACTGGTCCACTTCCAGCATTTGTTCCAGGGGCACTGAATCGTGTTGCGGGTCAAAATCGAACAGGTTCGCGAGACAAAACCGGAACGTGTTGCGAATCTTTCTGTACGAATCCGACAGACGCTCCAGCATCTCCTTGGAAATTCGCACGTCGTCGCGGAAATCCATAGACGCGACCCACAGGCGAAGAATCTCCGCGCCATACTGATTCACGATCGTCTGCGGCTCTATCACATTGCCCAAAGACTTCGACATGGCGCGGCCGTCTTCGTCCAGCACCCACCCGTGGCTCGCCACCTGGCGATACGGCGCTTGGTCGCGCAGACCGACCGCGACTAATAGCGAGCTGTGGAACCAGCCCCTGAACTGATCGCCGCCTTCAATGTACAGGTCCGAGGGCCAGGGCAATTCCGCAGTTTTACCCAGGACAGCGAGGTGACTCGATCCAGAGTCGAACCACACATCCAGAATGTCTCGCTCCTGCCGGAAATCGCTGGCGCCGCAATTGCCGCATTTCGTTCCAGGCGGGAGCAGTTCGGCAGCCGTCTTGGTGTACCAGACGTCAGCGGTTTCCTTCTCGAATAGTTCGACGATACGGGTGAGCGCCGTGTGATCCGTAAACACGCGATTACACTTATTGCAGTAAAACACGACAATCGGCACGCCCCAGATGCGCTGGCGCGAGATGCACCAATCCGGGCGAGTAGCGATCATGTTTGATATACGTTCCTGTCCCCACTCAGGCAACCACTGAACTTTCCGTACCTGCTCCAACGCCCGGCCTCTCAGGTTGTTGTGGTCCATCTTGATGAACCACTGCTCGGTAGAGCGGAAGATCACAGGCCGGTGACACCGCCAGCAATGCGGGTACGAGTGCTCCACCAATTCGGAATGGAGCAGGGCGCCGTGATCGCGCAGTATGTCAACAATAAGGGGATTGGCGTCAAAAACGGTGTGACCGGAAAGCCCTCCGTATCCCTCGACGAAGCGGCCGCGGTCATCTACCGGCGAGAGTGTTTGTAGATTATATTTCTGCCCCACCTCGTAGTCTTCCTGCCCATGGCCGGGCGCAGTGTGGACTATGCCAGTGCCCTGCTCCATGGTCACGTGGTCTCCGAGGATTCCAACTGATTCGCGGTCCAGGAACGGATGCTGAAAGCGTGTGCCTTCGAGCCGATACCCGGGAATTGTTGCGATCGCTTCAGCACCGGAAAGCGCGAGTTGTTTTACAACTTCTTGCTTCAACGGCTCCGCGACGAGGAAAACCTCTCCATTAACGCTCAGCGCCACGTAGTCGGTGGATGGGTGGAACGCAAGCGCCAGGTTGGCAGGCAAAGTCCATGGAGTGGTTGTCCAAATGACGGCGTTGACGGTGCGCCCGGATAGCGACGGCGATAATGCTTCGGGGTCGGACACCAGCCGGAATTTCACCCAGATCGATGGGCTGGTGTGATTCTCGTATTCAACTTCCGCTTCGGCTAATGCGGTGCGGCAATGGACGCACCAATGGACCGGCTTCAGCCCTTTATAGACGTATCCTTTGTCGAGGAATTCCACGAATGCCGCCGCAATCACGGCTTCGTAGGACGCAGTCATCGTCAGGTACGGGTCATTCCACTGGCCGAATACACCTAAACGCTTGAAGTCGCGGCGGTGCAATTCGACGAATTTTTGCGCGTACTTGCGGCACTCGCGCCTTATCTCCACGGGCGCCATGCCGGCCTTGCGCGATCCCAACTCTTGGTCTACTTTGATTTCGATCGGCAGGCCATGGCAGTCCCATCCGGGCACGAAGGGGGCATTGAAACCAGCCATGCTTTTGGATTTAACTATGAAGTCTTTTAGAATCTTGTTGAGTGCCGTGCCGAGGTGAATATTTCCGTTCGCGTACGGCGGCCCGTCATGTAAAGCGTAGGAAGGAGAGTCGCGCCGAAGCTCCCTTATTTGCTGATATATTTTGTCTTTATCCCACCGCTCCAGGATTTTGGGCTCGTTCTGTGGAAGGTTGGCCTTCATCGGAAAGCCGGTTTTGGGGAGATTGACTGTGCTCTTCAGGTCTACGGGGGCGCGCATTTTTCCTCCGCATTGTGACTTGGAAGTTGATTATAATCGGCGGGTTTAAAGGCTGTCCAGTTTTGGGAGCAAATTCGCCGAGCTTTGTAGTAAAATAAAAACAGCCCGGCGGAGGGAGACCATGCAACTATTTGCTACTTTGGATCATCTTCTTCAGTGAGGCCTGATTGGCATCGGGTTCGTTCCCACGAGCCCAGCCAGCGAGATTTTAAAAGGAAAGACAGACCCACTAAGAACCATGGCAGTGGACGCCCTGCAAAAATTTAGCCAATTAGAATCGGAGGAGCCGGTGCACGCGGCGATCGACGACTCTCCTCTGGATCACTTGTTGATAAAGGTGGATGAACCCTGGTACGTGTCCCTGGTTCAGCAGGTGCGCGAGAAGATTAACCCGCCGAAGCTTCCGCCGCTCGTGCTGACCTCGGAACCGGCGCAGGTACGCTCGATTTGGGGTGATTACCGGTACGGGAAGATTTCTCGCCCCCTCTCGCTCCTCATCCACGCAGTTGCTCTGGCCATTCTGATCATTCCATTTGGACGCAAGGTCGTCGAAGCGGTGCAGAAGCAGGTGATTTACATGCCGGTGGATATTTCGCCCTACGAAGCGCAACTACCGCCTTCCACTAAGAAGGCTGGTGGCGGCGGCGGTGGTGGCGATCGTTCCCCAACGCCGCCTTCGAAAGGGAAACTGCCAAAGTTCGCATGGGAGCAAAAGGCCCCGCCAACGGCAGTCATTAAGAATCCCGAACCGAAGCTGCCGGTCGAGCCAACTGTGCTTGTGCCGCCAAGCATCCAGTTGCCCAGCATCAATTTGCCCCAACTCGGCGATCCTCTGGCGAAACTTGGTCCACCTTCGAATGGTCCAGGCAGCGGCGCCGGAATTGGGACCGGTTCTGGCACTGGCGTAGGTTCCGGTACTGGACCGGGTGTCGGTCCTGGAGAGGGTGGAGGCATCGGCGGCGGTGTCTTCCGAGTCGGCGGAGGAGTCAGCGCACCGCAACTGGTTTCCAAGATTGATCCGGAGTATTCCGAACAGGCCCGCAAAGCGAAATATCAAGGCGTAGTGGTCCTAAATCTGGTGGTGAAGAGCGACGGAAGCGTGCGCGACGTGAAAGTGGTGCAGTCCCTCGGACTGGGGCTGGACGAGAAAGCTGTTGAGGCTGTCAGGCAGTGGAGATTCCGGCCAGGTTTGAGGAACGGTCAGCCGGTGGACGTGCTAGCTACAGTCGAAGTCACCTTCCGCCTGCTGTAAGCTTCCAAGAGTAACGTTTTCGGCCACGGTGCTCTCAGCGCCGTGGCTTTTCTTTGTCATCCCTATGTCGGTATCGGAAAACGAAGTGCGCGTTGAGCATCAGCGCAAGCGCGCCAGCCGCACGCTTGCCGTCGTAGCCATCCTACTCGTGGTGATCCCCTTTCTGTTTTGGCGCGACACTTGGTTCGGTAGACCACTCTCCGATGCGGAGTTGACCAAATACATCTCCGATACGACCAAGCCGCGGCAAACGCAGCATGCGCTGGTGCAGATCGGCGAGCGCATGGCACGTGGAGATACATCCGTGAGCCGATGGTATGCGCAAGTTGCAGGCTTGGCTGCCAGTGTGCATTCCGAGATTCGGGTTACGGCTGCGTGGGTGATGGGCGGCGATAGCCGTTCCGAGGAGTTCCACAAAGCGCTTTTGAAATTGTTAAGTGATCAGGATGCGCTGGTCCGTCGTAACGCGGCTCTGTCGCTGGTCCGGTTCGGCGACGCGAGCGGCAAGCCAGAACTGCTGAAGATACTCCATGCCTCTACCGTGCGTTCGCCCTACAATGGTCAGATCCATTTCCGCGTAAAGCAAAGCGATCCGGTGGAACAGGGCAGCGTTTTAGCTGAAATCAAAGCAGGCGATCAGGTGGTGGAAGTCCGGGCCCCTCTCCCAGGAAAAATACAAATGATGACGGTCAGTCAGGGCGCGCAGGTAGCCAGCCGTCAGGAGATTCTTGCGTTGTCGCCAGCAGCAGAGCATCTCTGGGAGGCGCTTCGGGCCCTTTACTTGGTGGGTTCTGCAGAAGACGCGGCGGAAATAGAGCCCTTTGCGAGCGGCGCCGTCCCTGAGGCATCCGGCGAAATTCAGCAGCAGGCCCAGCTAACATTGGCCGAAATCCGCCGTCGAACCAAGTCGCCACGGTCCCGCTGAGCGGGATGCCGGGGATGTTTCCGGCCGGTCAATACGGAAAAACCACCCCGTACTTATTCTCGACCTCTTCAATCGGCACCATGTCGATTGCATTCCAGGGGCAACCATCGAGGAGTGTTCCATCAGGTCCTTTAGAGGTGCACAGCTTGCACCCAATGCAAAGCTGCGGATCAACTTCTATGCGGCCAAATGGAGGATGTTCCTCGTCGGGAACCCAGTACATGCATTCCGCGACGGGGCAGTAGCCGGTGCACACGGGCGATCCCGCGCACCCGGTGCAGCTCTCGTTGATCTGTGCCAGTATCTTTGGTTTTTTCTTCCGTGGAGTCGTAATGCCTTCCGACATCGGCTCCATTTTTGTGATACCCGCCAGTACTGTTGACATGACCGAATTATCGCAGAATCAACAATCGCTTTCAACGAAATAGGTTGCATGTAGGGAGTGATATCGGCCTGCGAGGGTGCGATGTGCTGAATTTTGTTGCATTATAATGCAGCAGTGGGGTAGAATGTTATTCTTGGTGGTCAGGACTTGTCAACAGCGCGTCTTCGGCGAACGAAATTGTCGTCGGGGGAATTTATTGCGTCAGAGCCGGGGCAGCTTGGGCTTTTCCGGAACTACATCCGTGCTGGGTTGTGTAGGACGCAAACACGCCACTTCTTCTCCTCCCGAAGGGGTGTAAGGTGCGATGCTGATCGGATCGCGAGTGCGCGGAAACAGGGCATCTTTCCCGCGGATGGTTTCGCGGCAGCAGTTCTCGCGTAACATAGCAACCTTCCCTAAACACCATAATCATCCATTAACAATTCACACTTTCGCTGGCGGTATTCGGTCGTTCTACACCTGTAGCCGCTCTCTGCCCGTGCCCTCCAGCCGTTTCATAAAGGACGAGCTACTATGCCTTTCTATGCATATTGTCTGTTGCGGTTGAATCCGGACGAACCTTGGCCTGTTATGCAAGGTATTAGCGAGCATCCCGTCTTCCCGCTGCGTTGTGGCAAGTACACCATGCTGGTCAGCCGACTGGAACGGAATTACCCCTTTACGCCACGTTCGATCGTGGAGCACGGACAAGTGATTGCCCGTGCGTTTGAGACGCATACAGTTCTGCCGATGCGATTTGCCACGTACTTCAAATCCGAGAAGCAAATCGAGAATCTCATACAGGAAAACCAGAAGGAATTGCTGGAGGCTTTCTGCCGCTTGCGCGGAAAGTCGGAAATGCGCTTGAAGCTGCTATTTCAGGCTGATTCGTTTGAGTCAGACAGAAGACCGTGCGCGAGCAATCAGCTCTCGCAGCCAGCCGGATCGCCTAATGGCACGTCACTGGATGCGCGGAACCAGGAGTTTGCCCATAGACTCGCTGCTCAGGTCGGAGATTTGTTCCATCCGTTGGAGCAGCAAATTTCCTGTCGTTTGGTGCATAGTCGCGACGTCATCGTGGATTGTGCGCACCTGGTGGAATCGCAGAAAGTGGTGAGTTACCAGAAGCTGCAGACCGCCGCGTCAGAGCAAGTCAAGAATTGCGATCTCCGCATCAGCGGCCCGTGGCCGCCCTACCATTTCCTGCCGACCACAGTGCGTTTGCCCGCGGCCTCAATGGTTCCGCTGCGGCGGCGCGCTATAGCGACAGTCCGATAACATTGGTTGCCACAGGAGTGCTCCAGCGGCGCTCAGGGGTCCGCCGCTGGCAGTAATCTGTCCAAACGGGAGCATGCTACTCCTTCAATACCTTAAATCCGTCTATCTTGACCTCGAGCATGTGATTCACACGGATGCCATAAATACCGTCGGTGTTGGCACTCTGACCAGTCTTGGGCGTTGTGTATACTTTGGCACCGTTGACGAGGTAATCGATCTTATCCGGCATCACTCGCACTTCAAGTGTATTGGTCGATTTGCCGCTCTCGTCGGGCTTTCGAACCGCATCGCTGGCGGTCTTCATGGAGACGTTCTCGGTTGAGTTGCCGTCACGGCGTTTGACGAGCCAAGTCCCGTCCTGCGCCACCATAAAATAGAGATACGTTTGACTCTGCCCTTCCAGATCCTTGCCACCGAATATGAGTCCGTAATATTCCGAGTGGCGCATGGATTTCACCAGAGTGAATGTTCCAGTGAGAGAATAGTTGCCGGTCACGGTGTTGGATGGATTCCAATACACGGCCGCTTGAGGATTGGTCGCATGGAAGCTCGAACCAGTTTCGACAAATTTGATATCGCCCGCAGCGTCAGGATCCGATGCGTTCGTGCTGCGATCAATACGCAACTTCCAGCCCTTCGGTGTCTGAGCAGCAAGCGGCAGAACGAACAGCAGCGTGAGCGCTGCACAAAAGATGGCACGCTTCATTGGTATTTCTCCTCAAGTTTTGACGTAGTTCAGAGATGCTCCTAGCCAGCACGCAGGCGGCGAGCCGGTTCTGCCACAGGTGTCCGTTCATCTCAGCGCGTTTTTTAGTGTTCGTGTAATGCCCGCGCACCCTCCGCCACCAACGCTCGGCCATGCGGTGAGATTAGCACACCAGAAACTCATCCGCTGAATGCAAAATCGCGCAGTTCAGGCTCTAGGGGTCCGAATCAGAGCCCCGCCTGTTATGAAGATTGATGGTCAGCAGCACGGTTTGGTCGTCTTTTTTCAGCCGACGCGCCCAGACAATTGACTGATTAGCGAGCGGTCAGCTATATCGAGCAGTGCAGAGATGAGTCCGGCGGGAGAATCGATGTCGTGCACTCGCGCCCGGGTGGCGTTGCAACTCTTATGGCCAGCCGGGAGTGTTTCCACGACGGCTTCCAATAAGCCTCGCTGGAATGCGTGGCGCATGATGCGGCACTTTCCTTGTATAGCGAGTTGGCGGATGCTCAGCGAACAGTTCGCGGGCGCGTAGGCGAATTGCGCCGCCTCCAGCATCCCCGCGTCTTCTCCTGAATCCCCAACGGCAGCGGTTGGTGCGTCAGCCAAACCCAAGAGCTTTCTCACTTCAACGGAAGCGGGGCCCTTGCCAGCGCCTTTAGCAATCACATATGTCTCCGTTGGTTTGAGTATCAATGTGAGCCGATCAAACGCTGATGTGTTCCAGCGCAGCGTGAGTTCATCCAACGGTATTCCCACCGTATGCTGGCCGTGGTAACGGTAGGCGCGTATGGCGTACTGATAACCTGGGTCAATGAACACCCCGGGGAGTGCCCCGAGTGCCTGACGGCAGGCGGCAAGCTGGGTGGCAGCTCGGGCATCGATCAGCGGTATCTCGTATCGCCGTACGGCATCGAAGAACACGCTGCCGTACTCTGCAATGCCGCCTGGAATGCCGAACGACTCGCAATAATTGCGGACGTGCCGGATGCTGCGGCTGGCGTTGAGTACCACAGAATAGGCGTGTGATTGCAATCGGATGAGTGCCTCCAAACCGCTCCACGTAGTGTGTGGAAATCCCAGCAACTCGCAGTCGAAGACGCCGTCCATGTCCAGGAAAAACAGGAATTTCGACCACGTGGCATTTTGTGATACCTGCACGAGCCCACCTGAGAAGCGGCTCATCTGAAACACCAGAAAGTCGCGGGCCTCCTGAAAACGGCGATTCCATGACTCGCATTTGTCCAGATGATCGGAGGCACGCGCCTGAACCAAACGCATGCGGGCGTGCTCTTTTGAACTGTGCCATTGTGCGATGGCATCGGCAGCCCGCCGCATTACCCTTGCTCCGTAGAGTAGTTTGTACAGGAGAATGCGCCGGCCAACGGACGTGTCGCCGGTCTCCTGCGTATAGCCCTGCAGCATCTCCTGTTCCTGGTCGGGCGTCATGGAACACTCAAATGTCGCCGCCGCTAGATCCCACGCCGGATCGGTAATACTGATCTCCGGGTCGCGGCAATAATAATCAAATCCAGTCTTCCGCAGCGAGCCCTCGCAGCGCACCCACTGTTCCGGACCGATGTTGTCGTCCACCAGCGTGGGAACAGAACCGGCGTATGACCGCAGCCGCTCTCGGAGTTCACGCCGCTTAAGCCGTTGCATTGCTGGGTGGTAACAGCGAGAAAGCATCTCGGCAAGTTCACTCCAACCGTTACGATTGTTGTTAATTCTTAGAGAAGCATCCGATTCCAAGCGCAAGCGACGGACGCGAGCCGCTACGTATGAACTGATGAGTTTGGGCATTGCTTCCGGCGGCTGCGGATCGTGCGCAGGAGGCTCTCCCGAACAACATTCGGTAAAAAGGAAGCCGTCGCGGAGACCAAGCGGTTTTGGAACGAAGCCATTCAAACGCGCTGCGGCAATATAAGAGTGGTAGCCGAGCCAGCCCCAGCCCGCACTCGTAACAGACACATCTCTCATAACCGACTTTTTCGTCGTACCGCCAAGGTGGACAGAAAATATTTGCTCGAGGCGCTGCCACTTATTTGTGCCTGGTGCTCGGCCATTTGTGTTTCCGGATGCACGGCTGACAGTAATGGCCGCTTGTTGCCAACCATTGGCCGCGAAATATTCCGCGATGAGATACTGCATGGACTTCGGATCAAGGAGCCGCCGCTTATGCAAGCTGTCCGGCTCAAGCGGGATGACCTGAATGCGATCTGCTTTGATGTCCGCTGACACGCTCTGGCCCGAAAGCTTCGCGCCCGCGATAGTAACGTTCTCCGGGGGCACACCTATGCGTTGTAACATTTCGATAGTCGGGGCAACACTGATGGCAGGGTCGAAATCCCCGGGAGTGAGCAGGACCCGCAATCCTCGCTGCAATCGTTTGAGCGGTTGGTGCTCCTTCCAACCTTCGATGGTATCGCTGGCGGCCAGCGTCATCCAGGAGACGTGCCGCCACTTTAAGACCTTCAAAGATGCGGTGATCAATGGAGCGAAGAACGCGCCCGCGGGGCCCACTCCAATCACCAGTAAGGGTGAGTGGGGCGCAATAACCTCATCGAACGATTGCGCCAGCGACAAGACGTCGTAATGCGTGACATCGCCGGATCGAAAGCAGCGCGGAAGCAACGCCTGGTAGCCCAGAACTCTGGGCGGCAGTGCGTCACGGAGCAAGCGCATTGCAAGGTGTCGAAATGTTCCAACGATTTCCTGCGCTTCGGTGGGAGGGCTTAAGAGAAGCTCGCAGGATCGATCCACGCAGGCTGTCCAGTTCTTCCGCCAGGTACGCAACCCTGTGTCTCGAACCAGCTTCCGCAACGAGTGGACCCGCTCTGCTGACGATTGCAATATGCTACGCAGATGTGACGACGGCGGGAGAACAGAATCAATCGTGATGTCACCGCAAGCCTCAGCCAAGCAATGATCGATGCTGGAGGCAATGGCGCACGCGAACAGATACAAGTTGATCTTGCATTCTTCCCGTTGCCAGCCAATCTCAAGAGCCGGGAAGCGATCCAATTCTTCGCGGAACCTTTGCAGCAGATCTTGTATCGTCAGTGCCGGATTGAGCGACCAATGATAGAGCGAATAAAATTGCTCTTCGCTCAGCTTTAACGCGCCTGCGGATTCGATTTGTACCGCAATGGCGCTCTGCGGTAATCCGTCTCCGCGATGGACAAAACTGTTAGCCGGATATGAGCTGGAGGTCTGCTGTGTGGCTTTTCTGTTGTTCATTCCTCCGGCCATAAAAGAGAAGAGTGTGGCGTTGGCAGTTGCTCAGCAGCGTGGCGCGAGAATGAAGTTCCAGTTTAACCACTGCCGTATTTCGTGGAAGCAAATGGAGTGCCAGTGATGCTGGATAGACCGGGCGTTGCAGTACGTCAATTTCCCAGCGAAAGTGGTCAGAATAAGTGGAGGGCCGAGCTTGCGTTGCGGCGTAAGAGTAGTTCCGCAACTGCGATGGGGTAAAGCGATACCATTTCCACGGAAGCGCCGTTTCATCGGGAAGCTTTTAAAAAGCACGAAACTCGGGCGTGCGACGATGGCGTCAACAATCAGGAACTCGACGGCCGGGAGACCGGCCATCACGTCATGAGAGGCCCTAGTTTTCTTACGAGGGCGTCGGCGCCATCAGTGATTACGCGGATTTGCGCAGAACCTGCCAAAACCGGTTTGGAATCCGGCTGCGCGAAGGTTCTATCTTGCCGGTGTGGTTATGTTTGGCGGGACTCTTAGCGGAATCTGGCCAACTCCACGGAATGCGGCCTCCACAATCCAAGCATCGCTGATATTCTCCTCGCTCATCGCGGCGTGGAGTAGTCAATTTCAGGTGATAGCAGAACAGACTCATCGCAGTTTCCCCCTGGTATCGGTGCTTCGACATTCTGCTCCTTTGCAACTGTCGTGCCTCTTACTTAGTATCCCCGGGCAAGTGATTACGAGACCCGTTTGGAAGTTGATAACAAAAGCCTCTAGCACTACACGTCGAAATGCGCTATCTTTGCAGCAGTATTCATGAACCAAACGAATCCATGTAAGGAGGCGTCGTTTGTGTCCCATTGCTCCTGTTTAGAGTCATTTGACAGCGCGTTTTCGTGAGCGCCTTTGACTAGATTTCCGTTTGCTGACGGCGGAGGAGGAACTCGTATTTCTATGAATGGGAAGAAGAAGGAGGTGCGGCGCAGGATTCCAGGCGAGGAATTTCCCGCCGCCGGACAAAACGCACTTGCTGTTGAGGAGCCTACCGCAGAATTGCTGACGGAGTTGGTGGCCCATCTGCGAGAGAACCGAACTCAACTTCGCGAGGAATGGGCGCGGCGCATCACGGAATCGCAATTCCTCACGGCCATGACCAAGGAAGAGGTCTTTAAGGAAGCCACTGCTGTATATGACAATTACGTGGCAGTGCTGGAGACCGGCAGCGTTGAGGCCCTGCAGGCTTACGCTCTGGACCTTTCCGAACGTATTATCCCGAGGGGAGTTGAAACCAGGGAAGTGCTGGGCATCGTCCTACTCTTGAGGGACGTCCTGGCACGGTCGCTCTTCAAAAAATACCAAGGTGATTTCGCCCTGCTCAACCGTGTCCTGGACGCTTACGAGCCAGCCGCGAACCGCATCGCCAACACGGTGGCCGTCAGCTTCGTGCGAGAGCGCGAGCGGATCATCCGGCAGCAGCAGGAAGCGATTCGTGAGCTATCCACGCCGGTTTTGCAGGTGCGCGAGCGGCTCCTGATTCTGCCTATCATCGGTGTCATTGATCCGCAACGCGCACGTCAGGTGACCGAACAGCTTTTGCGCGGAATTCGCGCTAACAGGGCAAGAGTTGTGGTCATTGATATCACCGGCGTCCCGGCCGTGGACGCAACCGTCGCCAACCACCTCGTCCAGACGGTGGATGCATCCCGCCTGATGGGCGCTACCGTCATCGTTACCGGTCTATCCTCGGAGATCGCGCAGACGCTGGTAACCATTGGAGTGGATCTGACGAAAATGAAAACAGTAGGTGATTTGCAAGGCGGCATTGAAGAAGCCGAGCGGTTGCTTGGCTATAAGATTTGTTCATCCGCTGACCAGGGCTTTGCGAAAATGGCATGAGAGTTCCGATACTTAAACAAGGGAAATATTTAATTGCATCGATCCAATCGGCCCTTTCCGATTACGAATTGCTGCAACTCCGCGACGATCTGGCAGCGCAGGTCGGGAAATACCGCACCCGCGGAGTGATCGTGGACGTGACTGTTCTGGACGTGATGGACTCCTTCGCAGTGCGGACGCTGCGCGCCATTGCGCAGATCGCGCGCATGCGAGGCGCCGAGACGATCATAGTGGGGATTCAGCCGGAAGTCGCGTTTGCCATGGTGCAGTTGGGCTTGACACTAGGCCAGGTCGAGACCGCTCTCGATCTGGAGGAAGGCTTGGCGTTGCTTGATGACCGCACGAGGCAGGACGGCAATCGTGACGCCGAAAGATGAGATCCATGTCCCTATAAACTCGGATTCCGATATCGTAACCGCACGCCAGCAAGGGCGGACCATGGCTCTGGAAGCTGGTTTCGGCGATACCGACCTGACCGTAATCTCGACAGCCATTTCCGAGGTGGCCCGCAACATCGTAGAACATGCCCTCTCGGGCGAAATCATTTTAAGAATCGAGCACAATGGCAGCAAGGCCGGCCTAGTCATCACGGCACGGGATGACGGGCCTGGAATACCGGACATTGCTCTAGCCATGCAGGATGGCTATAGCACTGGCAAGGGGCTGGGGCTGGGGCTGCCCGGCACCAAGCGCTTGATGGACGAGTTTGACATTGTTTCAGATCCGGAGATCGGCACCACGGTGATCATGAAAAAATGGAGGAACTGAGCTGTGGTAGCCGTACCGGTTGAGGCTGGAGTTCTGGAATACGCTACAGCGGGGTTCACGCTGCCAGGGGAAGAGGAATCGGGCGATCAGCATGTTGTGGTCTCGACCCCGCGGGGATATCTCATCGCCGTCATTGACGCGGTGGGCCACGGGCCAGAGGCCTCCGAGGCGGCTGCCGTTGCCGCAGGCTGTCTAAGGAACAATGGAGGCATGTCGCTACCGGAAATCGTGCATTGTTGTCATCAGAATCTGAAGCCCACGCGCGGTGCAGTCATGAGCCTCGCCTTATTTGACCGGCAACAGGACACGCTCGCATGGCTCGCCGTCGGCAATGTCGAAGGTATTCTGATCCACTGCGACACGGAAGCGCCGCCGGAGAATATCGTTATGCGGGGCGGTGTGATTGGCTCTCATCTACCCGTGCTACAGCCGGTGATGTTACAGATTGAGCGGCAGGATACGCTCATCTTCGCCACTGACGGGATACGGCTGGAATTTGAGCATGGGTTGTGTGTATCACGGCCGTTGCAGGAACTCGCCGACCATATTTGCGCGAATCACCGCACGGGTACGGATGATGCCCTCGTACTCGTCGCCCGCTTCCGGGAAGGTGGAGCATGAGCGCTTGGCCGCAGCTTGCCGAGCAGTACGCCGCTGCGCTCGAAGATTACTTATCCGGCGCGGGTGAGCACGCTCTGCATTTCGCGTATGAATTGGGCCGAAGAGCAATAGCGGACGGTGTGGGCGTGCTGGATATGGTCGCCATTCACAACGAGGCACTGGCGGCCGTTTTCAATGGTCCTCTCACCCGTGAGGAGGCCGTCAAGAAAGCTGGACGAGCCTCGGGTTTCTTTGCCGAAAGTCTCGCCGCGTATGAAATGGCGCTGCGCGGTTTCCGTGACGCCAATTCCGCACTGCGCCTGAATATAGAACAGATTCAGCGTGCGGAAGCGGAACTCCAACGGCAGAACCGCGAACTGGTACTTGCTCAGCGACAACTGGACGGCGAGCGGCAAAGATATCACGACCTGTTCAATTTTGCTCCCGACAGCTATCTCGTCACTGATCTGAACGGCACCATTCAGGAGGCGAACCGCCCTGCCGCGGCACTGCTGCAAACCAGTCCCGAACTGTTGCCGGGCCGTTCTTTGCCTGGTCTGGTTGTCGAACAAGATCGGGAATCGTTACGGGCCGAACTGGAGTGGTTGAGAAAAGGGGCGCTTGAAAAGCTGGCGCTGTGGCAAATAGCCGTGATGCGCCCCGATGGCGGCTCGGTGCCGGTGTCTCTCACTGTAGGTGTGGTTCGCGACTCTGATGGAACCATGACTGGCCTGCGGTGGCTGCTCCGTGACAACTCCGAGCGCAAAGCTATCGAAGAAGAGCGCGGTAGGCTTCGAATCCGAGAACACCTCGTCCGGATTGAGAGTGAGGCCACCCGCCGCCTGAAGTTTCTGGGTGAAGCCAGCTCATCTCTGGCTGGTTCGCTGAATTACGAAAAGCTGCCCGAGAGTATCGCCGCGCTTTGTGTACCCCGGCTGGCCGACTGTTGTCTGGTGCATCTGACGGATGGCTCCATGACGGTCCGAGAGTTTGCTGCTGTGCACATCGATCATGCTTACGATGCAGACCTACAGAGCTTAAGCTCCCGGTGGTGCGAGAGAGATCTGCCTCCGGCCATTGCTGACGTGCTGAATGGCGGAACCACCAGAATGATCTCCGATCCGCCTCAAAAATGGTTGCAACAGTACGCCGCCGGTGCTGAAAATTTGACCGTTCTGGAAAAGCTGAATCCCGCGTGCATGATAGTTACGCCCCTGATTGCGCGGGGGAGGCCGCTGGGGGCGATTACTCTGCTCTCATCTGCGGGCGCGAAAAGGTACACTGCTGATGACGTCGGCCTGGCTGACGAGCTGGCGCATCGCTGCGCTTTGATCCTGGAGAACGCTAGACTGTATCGTCAAGTAGTCATTGAAAAAGAGAAAGCGGAAAAAGCCAGCCGCGCGCGCGAAGAGTTCGTAGCCATTCTGAGCCATGAATTGCGCACACCGCTGATGACGATTTTAGGCTGGTCTCACGTCTTGAGCCGTGAATCCAAGCTGCTTCAGGATCCCATGTTGGGCGATGCAGTCAAGTCGTTGGAGCACAATTCTCAACATATCGCGCGCCTTGTAGAAGATTGTCTCGACATATCGCGCATCTCGGAAGGCAAGATACACCTGCGAAAAGAGTTGGTGGACGTCGGCCAAATCGTGCAGGCGGGTATCGATGCCAGCCGCGCGCTCGCTGCCGCCAAAGAACTGACTGTGAATGCGCGGCTCGCGTCGGCTATAGGCGTGTGGGGCGATCGCATGCGGCTCGAACAGGTGGTGCTTAACCTCCTGACGAACGCGATTAAATACACCGACACAGGCGGCCAAATCACAGTCAGCTCGCGGGCGGTGAATAATGAAGCCGAACTGGAAGTGAAAGACACGGGTATCGGCATCGAACCGGATTTCCTGGAACACATATTCCAGCCCTTCCGGCAGGGCGCCGGCAATTGGTATACGCTGAAGTCGGGCTTGGGACTGGGACTGGCCATCGCGCGTGAGATCGTCGAAATGCATGGTGGACGCATATGGGCGGAGAGTGCGGGCCCTGGCTGTGGGAGCGCATTTCATGTTCGTCTACCGCTGGCGCTCTCGACGGAGGTGCGTGAGAAACAGGCAATTCGGAAGCGGCGCGTGTCCGCTGGCAAACCGTTGCGGGTTCTGTTCATCGAGGATTCAAGGGACATATTGAATCTCATCAAAACGGAGCTCGAACAGTTTGGATACTCTGTGTTGACCGCGTCAGATGGCAGAACTGGCCTGGAAACCGCTAAGCGTGAACTGCCGGACATTATCATCTCTGATATCAAGATGCCGGGTTTCGACGGCTATGAGTTAATCCGGCAGGTTCGGCAAACGCCTCAGCTATCGGCGACTCCGGCAATTGCGCTAACCGGCTTCGGAATGAAGAAAGATGTTGACAAAGCGCTCGAAGCCGGCTACAGCGCTCATCTGGCCAAACCAGCCGAACTTGACGAGCTTACAGCCCTGATCGAAAAACTTGCCGCTGTGTTACCCGATACTGCTTCTCCGTCCGCGTCCTCGATTAAGAATCCATAAATACCGCCATTTCAGAAAAAGACGAGTGGGAACTGCGGTTCTACGCGCTCCCGCTCGAATGGAAATACGTTCCTCCAGATACACCTGGCGTACCATCGCCGCCGCCGGCGAATATCGGCGTTCTGGTCCTTACTCCAATAACTTGCGTGCTTTGCATGGCTTGCCAGCACGGCAACGGCGAGAGCTTCTTTGGCACGGGTTTTGCTTTCTGTGACAACGCGCGACTACGCTGCATGAGCACCACTCATGTCCAGTGGCGGGGTAGTTCCGAGCCGCACAATGGAGGGGATCATGTACCGCAAACAGCTTTCCGTGGCGTTGTTCCTGCTGGCACTCTCGAGCTGGGGAGCGGAACAAAAGCCTGCTCCGGCCACGAGTCCAGCAAGCGGAGACGGCGAATACCGCATGGGACCAGAGGACGTGATCCAAGTGTGGGTATGGAAAGAGCCCGATCTGTCGACCACCGCCGTGGTGAGACCGGACGGCAAGCTGTCGCTGCCTCTCATCGGTGAACTCGACGCCAAAGGCCGGACCGCCACCCAACTGCAGGGGGAAGTGAAAACAAAGCTGGCTACATACATCGCTGAACCCGTGGTCACGGTAATCGTGAGGGAGATCAATTTCCCGAAGATTTCCGTGCTTGGCCAGGTTCACAAGCCGGACGTCTACAAGATCCGGCAGAAAACGACTGTGCTGGATGCTATCGCATTGGCCGGAGGGTTCACGGATTTCGCCAAGCGTGACAAGGTCGTGGTCATCCGGAACACGGCGTCGCGCCCACAGCGCATCCAGATTGATTTGAAGCGCCCAGACGAAGATCGCAAGGGGGCTTTCTACCTGGAGCCTTCCGACACGGTTTACGTGCAGTAACCGGAAGTGATCAGCAGTGCCAATCGTCCAGCTGAGAAGGGCGAGTGAAACATCAGCGCAAAATCACGGTTCTGGTCTCTACTAATCACCCTGTTTTCCTGGATGGATTGAGAGTGATTCTCGGCTCGCATCCACAGATTCAGGTCCTGGGACAAGCGAAAGATCTCAGCGAAGCGGGAAGAAAAACTATTGAGCTGACACCTGACGTCCTCCTGCTCGACACCGCCGCTGCGGATGAGGGGGTCGCGGACGCGATCCGGAGAATGAAACAAGAGCACAAGGATTTGAAAATTATCGTGCTGTCGCTTGCAGGCGATGCTGTAATGCGCCACGTAAATACGAGAGAGGCGGCGCTCCTCAAACCGCGAACTTCAATGGCGGAACTGCTGCAGATGATTTACGCCGTCGGATCCGTTCCTGCAGGCCGGCCATTGCCGGCAGCGAATCGCGCGCCAACGCCGCGCGAGAAGTCGCGCTCAGAAACGAGGAAAGTCGCATGAAATCTGCAGTGCTGTTTCTCATTTTGACGGCCGTTTCGGCAGCCGCCTGGGCACAGGAACGCCGAAATGGCTTCGCATTCACTTCGCCATTGTTGTTGAGCGGCGGGGTCGAAGATCAATTGCTCGTTGGAAATCGTACCGTCAGCGACTCGACGGCTGTGTTTTCAGGTCCCACGCTCTCTCTGCTCAAAACAGCTCCGCGAACAGAATTCGAGCTGTCTTACACGCCGGAGTTTCAGATGTTCTCCGAGCATACCGACCTGAATGCCTGGAACCATGCGGCTGGGCTGCATTTCCAGTACCGGTTTACGCCGCGGCTATCGCTGAGCATTGATGATGGGTTGCTGCGAACGCAGGATCCCACGCGCGCGCTCGGCGAGACCGTTTTCCTGCTGCCCCGCGGCGATTTCCGCGAAAACGTTTTTGGGACTACTCTCGCCTACAGTCTGGCGCCGCGTTGGATGCTGAATTTCGGATATGCCAATACTGTTTCCGATCTGCGCATCGAACAATCCACGCTGCCCATCATTTCCAAACAAATGGCCAATGTGGGCACGGTCGGCGTGGGCGGGTTGTTGAAGGCTCGACACCGGCTGTCGGCGACCTATTCACTGATTTCGTTTCGCGATCTCAGCGGAAGGGCCGGATCGCTGCAATCGCAGCCCGGCATCTCCGACCCGACACACAGCGGCGCGCTCACTTACAGATTCGGCAGAGAGCGCGGAATTGCGTTCGATGCATCGGCTGGCATAATGCGCGGCGGCATTCAATCGTACCTGGTTTCCGCAGGTGTGGAGAGACGCTGGCGCACCGTGATGTTGCGCGCCGCGTATGGCCGGGAGATTTCGGTTTTCCGCGGCCTTCTTCGCGTCGTTACAACCGGCGAGCTCACTCCCGCTTTGGGAGAGACTCGTTTGGCCAGCGGCGTTCTGCCGAGCAGCGTGTTGCAGCATGTCTCCATCAGGTTCCGTGAGAAGATTGGAAACCGATTTGGTATCGATCTGCGTGCGTTGGCGGGGCGGAACGAATCCGCTTCAGAGTCTCGTCACGTAAACAGCCTTACCGGCCGGTTGCGGCTTTACTTCCGCATCACGCCCAGGGTTTCGGCGCTCGTTGGCGCCGAGTCTTACGACCAGAATTTCAACCAACTGCTGGGACGCGCATTGGAGCGCCGGCGGTACTACTCCGGCTTGCTGGTATCCCTCTCCCACCGCGCACAACCCATTGAGATCACTGCCGCTGAGCAACCGGGAGCCGATATCACCGCTGCTTGGCCGGAAGATTGGGGGAGGGAATAGGAATGTCGGCAGAGGAACCCGTAAAAGAAGTTTCGATCATCACCGTCTCCACGCTGATCCGAAAGCGCAGATGGACGATCATCATTACGTCCATCCTTGTGACGGCGGCGGTGGTGTATTACGCGATCACGGAGCCATCCACCTATCAAGCCGAAGCTTTGCTCAGCGCTGACGCGCCGCAGGTGGAGGAGATGATCAAGATGCCGTCCGCCCCCAATAATCCCGTAAACGTTGGGGAAAAACTATGGATGGTGCGGGAGAACCTGTTCAGCCCTACTGTGTTGGTGCCTTTGGTTAAGGAGTTCCAGCTCGATCGGAGATCGAACGACCTTTTGACGCGCTTAGAGACTAGCTGGAATAACCTCAACGCGCAAATCGGATTTCCCGCGCCTGTTGCGACCGAACCGCAGCAGCGCGAAGAAATAACCATCGACAACCTGAAGAAAAAGATACACATCAAAGTCGAGGCGCCCGACGCATTCTCCATTGCGTTTCAGGATGAAAGCCCAGAGCGATCCAGAGAGGTCACCAACCGGCTTGCCGATGCGCTGGTGCAGCGCACCTCCGCGACAATACATCAAAACGCCAACTTTGCCGCTGAATTTCTGAAGTCTGAGGTGCAGCGTGTGAAGGCCAAGCTCGACAGCCAAAACGCCGCCATCCAAGCGTATCAGGCTGTCAACACTGACGATTTGTCGACGCGCATGGCTGCCGACCTCCGCACGATCGAGTCACAACAGGAAAAGATTCACGCGAAGACAGAACAAATCTCAAACGAGCAGGCACGCCGCACGGCTATTGAGAAAGAGATCCAGGACCTGGAGAGCCGCGGCGCACTCGAGACCAGAGAAAACATGGCCGCTGAGACCCGGCTTCAGGAACTTCGGCTCAAGCTGAAGCAGCTTCAGGCCATGTATACGGATCAGCATCCGGAGCTTCGAAGCACCCAGAGCGAGATTCGCGATCTTGAAAAAGCCCTCGCGTCCGGAGCTAGCAAAGGCTCGACGCGTGGTGAACCATCAGCGGCGCAGATGCGTTATCTGGCGTTGAAGAGCGAGCTCGAGGCGACGACGCAACGTATTGACGCGCTTCGTAAACAGCAGAATGACATGGTCGCGCAAATGGCGGTGTTCCGGCGAAAAGCAGAGTCGGCGCCTCGGAACGAGCGCAACGTGGCACAGCTCGTCCGCGATTATGAGCTCACGCGTACTCAATATCAGAACCTGCTGCAAAAGCAGACTGAGGCTCAGGTGAACGAGCGGCTCAATCGCGTGAATCAGAATTCTGTGTTCCGGGTGGTGCGGCGCGCTTCTATTCCGCTGGAGCCGTCAGGCCCGCACCGCGCTCGCCTGATGGTGATGGGCGTGGTTGCCGGTCTCGGCCTGGGTATGCTGTTCGCGTTCGTTGCTGAGCTCCGCGATTCCTCCTACGAGGATGCGGACGAGTTTCAGGAATCCGTTGATGTTCCGGTGCTCGCGACCATTCCGGCTATTCCCATGGCGGACTCAACATCTCTCGCCCCGGCGCGGCGCGCTACCTTGCCTTCCAGCGGCGTAAGAACGCTGGACCTGGAAAAGACCACCACAAGACGTGCCGTGGTCACGCTCAACGATCCGCGCTCCATCGCCGCAGAGCAGTATGGAATGCTGGCCCTGGAGATCCGTCAGCGGTTGGGCAGAGACTCCTCTCGCGTGCTCGCAATTACAAGTGCTGCGGGAGGCGAAGGAAAGACGATTACTTCGCTGAACCTGAGCATAGCGCTGTCAAAGACCATGGAAGGCAAAGTCCTGCTGGTAGACAGTGACCTGCGGAAACCCCGCATTCACGAGTGCGTGGGGTTCAAGCCGGACAAAGGGTTTGGCGATCTTCTCCAGCGGCCAGACGACGCTCTCGACTCGTACATACGCCGCGTGAACGGACTCGCCATCATTCCGGGCGGTAACGCGATCGAGGATCCGTTGCGCTACTTGGGTTCGGAGCGCTGCAATGCGCTATTCCAGCGCTTCCGGAAGCAGTTTGAATTCATCGTTGTGGACACGCCGCCCATTCTTCCTGTGGCCGACTCTCGAATGTTGTCGGGGTACGCTGATGGCGTGTTGATCGTAGTGCGCGCTAGGCACACCCGCCGTGAGCTGTTCAAGTACGCCATGCGCGGCTTCCGCGTGCCGAACCTCATCGGAGTGGTGCTAAACGGAGTGGACTACGAGAGATCACGCTATTCGGACGCTTACGAGTACTACACCAACGAGTATCTCGGGAGAGCGAGCAGGAAGAGGGCATAAACGGCCATGATCAAGGTTTGGCGGTATTGGATCGTCCGACCGAAGGCTCTCTTCATTGCTTCCCAGGCGGCTCTGGTTGCAGCGTTATTGCTCATTGCAGTCTGGGTGCACCAATCCAGAGTATCGCGCCTGGAGTGGCGTGATCACGCCGGCTGGATGGCCCTGCTGCTGATACCGCAGCTTTGCTTTTATTTCAATGGACTGGAAACGCTCAGCCTTGCGCCTGACCGCAGGCTGTACGCGACAAAAGTGATCGCTGCGATGGGGCTGGGGCTGATCCTCACGGTTCCACTGTTTGTGCTGTTCCCATCGCTATTCCCGGGCGTTCCCCAATCTGTAGCCGCAGTTCTGGTTTCCGCTCTCATGATCGTCGGACTGCGGCCATTGTTGCAGCTTGTGATCCGCCGCAAGAAGTTCGTGGAAGGTTTGTTGGTCTTGGGCACGGGCGATACGGCGCGGAAATTTTATACGGAGTTAGCCGGCGGCCGTAGACGCGGCAGGTACGCCTCATCGTCAGGTACACTGGCCGACCACGTCGATTGTCCGGAACCATTCGAAGATTCGGGGGAAGCAATCGGGTACGACAAGCTGCGCGAGATCACCGTGCGTGATCATATATCGCGCATTGTGGTCACTGAACCAGGAGCCCACAGCGACGAAGCTCTCGCCGCAGCGCTGCTCGACTGTAAGCTGCGCGGGCTGGAGGTTGAGCACGCGATTGAGTCTTACGAGCGGCTGAACGATAAGGTATGGCTCGAGGCTTTGCACCCCGAGTGGCTGGTGTACTCCGAAGGCTTCCGGCCGTCTCGATACTACCTTCGGTTCAAGCGAGTCTTCGATGCCACGTGCGCTCTGCTGCTGCTGATTGTGGCGGCGATTCCGTTTGCAATTATTTCGGTGTTGATCCGGTGGGATTCGGAAGGCCCCGTGCTTTTTCGCCAGGTCCGCGTGGGATTGAACGGCCGCCGATTCGTGCTCTATAAGTTCCGCACCATGAGACCCGACGCGGAGCACAAAACAGGGCCGGTGTGGGCCACCGAGAAGGACGACAGGGTCACGCGAGTCGGCAAGTACCTGCGTAAATTCCGGCTTGACGAGTTGCCTCAGATCTTTAATGTCATTCGTGGCGAAATGAGTCTGGTCGGTCCCCGGCCCGAACGCCCGCACTTTGTGGAGTTGCTCAACAAGCATATCCGTTATTACAACCTGCGCCATTCCGTTAAACCGGGCATTACCGGTTGGGCTCAGGTCCTGTATCCCTATGGCGCTTCTGTTCAGGACGCTTACGAGAAGTTGCAGTATGACCTGTATTACGCAGAACACATGTCACTCGCATTGGATCTGCGGATTTTGTTTCGCACGGTGAAAGTTGTGTTGTTTGGACGTGGTCGTTAGGAGATCTGCATGTTGCGATTTGCCGGGGTCGGCGGCGGGACGGGATTGTCAGTGCTGCTGCGGGGCCTGAAGGAGCTTTCCAATGGAGCCCACGCCGCTGCGCCGGATGGCGGCATTTCGATGTCAGCCATCGTTTGCGTTTCCGACAACGGCGGCTCTACAGGTTATTTGCGCCAGAGCTTCCGCATGCCGGCGGTTGGAGATCTGAGGAACTGCCTCGTCGCATTGGCCGACGGCGACTCCACCATGGCTGAATTGTTTCAATACCGCTTTTCCGGCGGCAACGGCCTGGACGGACATTCGCTCGGCAATCTGATCGTGACCGCTCTGTTCCAGTTGTCCGGCAGCTTGGCACAGGCTGTCGAGCTGGCCCAAACGGTTCTGGGGTCGCGAGGATGCGTACTGCCGGTGACGGAAACCGCGCCCTCGCTTTGCGCTGAGCTGCAATCGGGAAAGGTCATCCGCGGCGAGTCGCAGATCACTGCAGCGCGTGGCCGTATCAAAAAAGTTTGGCTCGACCCGGACAGCCCTCCGCCGGCCGCTGGAGTCTTGCAAGCGATCTCGTGCGCCGACGCCATCGTGTTGGGTCCCGGAAGTCTTTATACCAGCATCGTTCCAAACCTCCTGGTTCGGGACGTCGCCGAAGCCGTACGTAAATCGCAAGCCGTGAAGATATTCGTCTGCAATCTCATGACGCAGCCCGGAGAGACCGATGGTATGACGGCAGCGGCCCATCTCCGCGTGCTGCAACAGTACCTTGGTTTCGGAGGCGTCGACATATGCATTTTGAATGCCCAGCGGATGGAGCCCTCAACGGAGCAAGCCTACAGGGAACTGGGATCCGAACCGGTAACGTGGGATGAGGGGGAGTTAACCGATTTAGGAGCCATGCCTGTTGCAGCCGATATTTTGGCAGAAAGCCCCTGGAAACTCCGCCACGATTCATGCAAGCTCGCCCGTTTAGTCGTGACCCTTACATGTGGAATTCAGCGCGCTCGTGACATCTTTTCAGGTGAACCAAGCCTCGCGGTCTAGAGGAGGGTCTCATGTGCGGAATTGTGGGGTACATCGGCTGGCGGGAGCCGTCCGCGCTGCTGATTGACGGTCTCAGGCGCCTGGAATACCGCGGCTATGACTCCTGCGGAATTGCGATCTTAGACAACGGAACACCGAGAGTGGTTCGCGCCGCCGGCAGAATTGCGAATCTGGAGAGCAAGGCGCAGAGTCTGCCATCGCGCGATCCCGGTGTGCGCTGTGGCATCGGCCATACTCGATGGGCGACGCACGGCAGGCCCAATGAAGAAAACGCGCACCCGCATCGCGATTGCTCCGGGCATTTTTTGGTAGCCCACAACGGCATCATCGAAAACTATCTCGAACTGAAACGTAAGCTGCTGGCCCACGGACATTTTTTGAGGACGGAGACCGACACGGAAGTGTTGCCGCATCTGATCGAATCGTATTTCACCGGCAACCTGGAACAAGCGGTGCAAGCGGCCTTGCGTGAAGTCGAAGGTGTCTATGCCCTAGTCGCGATCTCGACACACGACAAAGGTAAAGTTGTCGCGGCTCGCAAAGGCCCCCCTATTGTTTTAGGATTAGGCCAGCACGAAAACTTTGTGGCGTCGGATATTCCCGCGCTCCTTCCCTATACTCGTCAGATCGTATTTCTCGATGACGGCGAGATCGCCGTGGTGCATGAAAATTCCGTGGACCTGCTGGACAAGAAAGGCTGCGCCGTGTCGCGAACCGCGCAACACATCCCCTGGAGTGCGGAAATGGCACAGAAAGAGGGATATGCGCATTTCATGCTGAAGGAAATGTTCGAGCAACCCCGTGCCATCCGTGACACGTTGTGCGGGAGGGTTACGGCGGCGGGTGTCACGCTTGAAAACGAATTGAATCTCCCCGGCGATGCGGCATTGGATCGGCTGCATATAGTCGCCTGTGGCACCTCGCTGCACGCTGGGCTGGTCGGGAAATTTCTAGTCGAGTCCATGTCAGGCCTGCCAGTCGAGATTGATTATGCGTCCGAGTTCCGATATCGCAATCCGCGGCTCGGCCGGAAAAGCATGGTCGTGGCGATCAGCCAATCCGGAGAAACGGCAGACACGCTGGCGGCGTTGCAGGAAGCGCGTGACAAGGGCGCGTTTCTGATGTCCATCTGCAATGTGATTGGCAGCATGGCGGCGCGCCAGTCGGACACCGTGCTGTATACGCGCGCGGGTCCCGAGATCGGCGTGGCGGCGACAAAGACTTTCACGACTCAAATCGTGGCTCTGTACTTGTTGGCTCTCGCGCTTGGACGCCGCAACGGCTTTCTCTCTGACGAAGAAATCTCGCGCCGCGTGCGCATGTTGACTGCACTGCCCGACCAAATGGAGAAAATCTTCGAACAGAACGGCGAGATTCACAAACTAGGAGAGCGGTTCTGTTCCTACGGAAATTTTCTGTACCTGGGACGTGGGATTAATTTCCCCATAGCCATGGAAGGAGCGCTAAAGCTGAAGGAGATTTCCTACATTCACGCCGAAGGCTACGCTGCCGGCGAGATGAAGCATGGTCCCATCGCGCTCATCAACCGGTTGATGCCGGTGGTGGCGCTGGCGCCTCGCGATCAGCTATATCCCAAGATGCTCGGAAACGTGGAGGAAGTGAAGGCGAGAGACGGTATGGTTCTGGCCGTCACAACGGTCGGAGACCAGCAAATCGCGCATAAGGCTGACAGCACCATATTCATTCCGGAGAGCGATCCCTCGCTATACCCGCTGCTGACCGTGGTGCCGCTGCAACTGCTTGCGTACCACATCGCGGTTCTCCGCGGTTGCGACGTTGATAAGCCTCGGAATTTGGCCAAAAGCGTGACGGTGGAATAGGGGTTAGGAGTAATGATGAGCACGTCAAATGTTGCGATAGGTTCGGCTGCAGTTTCCGGCATGTGGGTAGAGCTAGACGCGAAGATCCGTTCGCACGAGGCGCAAGTAGGAGTCATCGGGCTAGGCTATGTCGGCCTGCCTCTGGCGCTGACGTTCAAAAATGCAGGGTTCACTGTCGCAGGGTTTGACGTGGACACCCGCCGTGTTTCCGAGCTTCGGAGCGGGCATTCTTACATCACGGATATCCCCGATGCGGAGGTGGGCGAGGCTGTCGCTTCGGGCAAACTGTTGGCGACCGACGATCTGAACCGCATAGCAGAGATGGACGCGGTGATCATATGCGTTCCCACGCCGTTGCGCAAAACCAAAGACCCCGATCTTTCATATGTGCTCTCGGCCGTCGAAGCGATTGCCAAAGGGCTGCGGCGCGGTCAGCTCATCGTGCTCGAAAGCACTACCTATCCGGGTACGACCGAAGAACTCGTAATACCGCGGCTCGAGGAGACCGGCTTGCGCGTGGGAGAGGATTTCTTCCTGGCGTTCTCGCCGGAGCGCGTTGATCCCGGCAATAAGAAGTATCCGCCGTCAAGAATCCCCAAAGTGGTGGGCGGTGCGACCGAGCGTTGTGCTCAACTTGCGGCGTTATTGTACGCCCAGTGCATCGAAGAGGTGATGACAGTTTCCTCGACCCGTGTTGCGGAGATGGTCAAACTGCTGGAGAACACTTTCCGGAGCGTCAACATCGCGTTGGCAAACGAAATCGCCCTGATGTGCGCGCATACGGGCATTGACGTTTGGGAGGTGATCAAGGCCGCATCCACCAAGCCGTTCGGCTTCATGCCGTTTTATCCCGGCCCAGGTCTTGGCGGCCACTGCATTCCGATCGATCCCATTTACCTGCTCTGGAAGGCCAGAGCCGACGGGTTTCCGCTGCGGTTTATTGATTTGGCGGATGAAATCAACAGCGGCATGCCGCGCGCCGTGGCTATCCGCGCCATGCAACTGCTGAACCTGCAAGGCAAAGCGTTTAAGGGCGCTCGCGTGCACATCTTAGGCGTCACATACAAGCGCGACATCAGTGATATACGCGAATCTCCGGCGCTGGAGATCATCAAGCTCTGCCTTGCTGCCGGCGCGGAACTGTTTTACAGCGACCCGTTTGTTCCCGTGCTCAGCGTCGAGGGCAGGCGGTTTGAGTCGCTGCCGGTTTCGCCCGAGGTGCTGCGCCAATGCGATCTGGCCATGATCGTGACGGATCATTCCAGTTTCGATTATCGGCTGATTGCCGATCATGCGCCGCTAGTGTTCGACACGCGCAATGCCAGCGCTGGGTTACGGAGACCGAATATCGTCCGGCTGTAAAGTCTAGTCGTAGAGATGGCTCTCACGGGGCGATCGCCAAGCACAGAGGTACTATGGCGGAAGCGATCTTCTGGGTGTCTTTTGCCTTCGTGTTCTACACATTCGCGGGCTATCCGCTATTGCTGATGGTTTGGCGGCGGCTTGCCCGCAAACCCGTCAAGCGAGGCTTTTGGCAGCCAAGCGTCAGCATCGTCATCGCGGCACACAATGAGGCGATGCACATCGAGACGAAAATCCGCAACTGCCTAGAACTCGATTACCCGTGCCATAAGCTCGAGATCATTCTCTCACTCGACGGCTCGACAGACGGCACGGAGGAGATCGCTCGCCAGTTTGAGAGCGCTATGGTCCGCGTCATACCGTCGCTCGTGCACGAAGGGAAAGCCGCTGCACTGAATCGCGGCGTGGCAGCGGCTAACAATAAAGTGGTGGTGTTCTGTGATGCGCGCCAGCGCATTCACCCGCATGCTCTGCGGCAGTTGATTACGAATTTCAGCGATTCCACGGTAGGAGCCGTTTCCGGTGAATTGATTCTGGTGGAAACGGAATCGTCAGATGACGACACGTCTGCGCCCATGGGCCTTTACTGGCGGTATGAGAAGTGGATGCGAGGTATGGAGAGCGATATTCACTCGACTGCCGGAGCCACCGGAGCGTTGTATGCTATCCGTCGCGAGCTCTTTCGCCCGCTGCCGGAGGACACCATCCTCGATGACGTGCTCGTTCCGATGAGAATTGTAATGGAACGCAAGCGCGTTATCTTCGACCCGCGCGCGTTAGCATACGACAAGGTCGCCTGCTGCGCTGAAATCGAGTTCAGAAGGAAAGTCCGCACCTTGTCGGGCAATTATCAGCTCCTGGTGCAGGCTCCCGAACTGCTGCTCCCCTGGCGCAATCCTATATTCGTACAGTTTGTCTCGCATAAACTCGCGCGGCTGCTGACGCCTTACTTCCTTGGCGCGCTGTTCGTCTCGAATTGTTTTCTGCTGCGCGGTTTTTACCTGATTCCATTCGCACTTCAATTTGCCTGGTACGCCCTGGCGTTGGCTGGTTGGCTTGCTCCCGAGCGGCAGCAGGGTCAACTTGCTTCCCGGACCGCCATGGTGGGGAAGAGCAGGGAATTCTCATGAAGCAGATTTGGAAGCTCCCCTATACATTTGTTCTGATGAACTGGGCCGCTGTGGTGAGCCTGGCTCACTTTATTCGTAGAGGTAAAAACCTCCGCAATGAAATTTGGACGGTATCCCCGATGTCACACTCTCACGGGCCTAGCACCGCGGTCGCAAGCATGGAGCGTCAAGGGAAAATCGCTGCCTGACACCGTCGGTTCTCCATCCTTTGCAGCGGAATATTAACGGCCTTAACTGTCGCGCAGCAGGTGAGATTGCATGAGTGAATTGGTCGAGCGGTTGTCAGAATCTGAATTCGATGCGGTCGGCGCCGAGTGGAACGATCTGCTCCGCGACAGTTCATCCGACTGCTTCTTCCTGACATGGGAATGGCTTCACAGCTGGTGGAAACATTTGGCCGGCAACCGGAGGCTGTCGGTACTTAAGCTGTGTAACGGCGGCAGTATCGTTGCCCTCGCACCGCTAGTCCGGAAATCATTGATCTCGCCACTTCCGTACGGGCAGTTGGAGTTTTTGGGGTCAGGGACCGCGGGCTCCGATTATCTCGATTTCATCATCCGGCGTGGGTATGAACCCGATGCGCTCCGTCAATTCGAGCGATATTTCGAGCGCGCGAATTCTCTGCTGCGCCTCCAACAGATCCGCCGTGGATCGGGCGCCGTCGCCCAGCTTGCCGCACATTGCGTTCAGCGTGGCTGGAGATCATGGGAAAGCAAAATCAATGTGTGTCCGAGCATCAATCTCACTGGGCACACATTCGATTCATATCTTGGCACGCTTGGCTCCGAACACCGCTACAATTTCCGGCGCAAGCTCAAGGCGCTCATGCGCCGCTTCGATGTGCAGCTCCAACTGGCGTGCTCGGAGGAAGAACGTAAGCAAGCACTAAATCATCTGGTGGCATTACACACCATGCGCTGGCGCGAGCGCGGCGGCTCGGACGCTTTTTTTCTCCTCGAGCATGTTGCCTTTCATGATGAGATCAGCGCGTTGGCGCTTCGCCGCGGGTGGCTGCGACTGTTCACGCTGACGCTCGACGGCAAGGCCGCGGCATCGCTGTATGGATTTCGCTACGGCCGCGTTTTCTACTTCTACCAATCCGGTTTCGATCCCGCCTACTCATCCAGCAGCCTTGGCCTGATCCTGATGGGCATGGTAATCCGGCACGCCATCGAAGAAGGTGCAGACGAGTACGACATGCTGCACGGGGCAGAGTCGTACAAATTCCATTGGGCGCACGAACTGCGCGAGCTGGGAACGTTGGAATTGTATTCGCCCGGAGCCGCCGGATGGGCTTGGAAACTCTTCCGCAGTTCTGTCCGCGCCGGCAAGCAATTGGTCCGAAATGTGCTCCCTCAAGAGTTTGCGGAGAAGATTGCCGCGCTCCGAAAGCAGAAGGCAGGAAAGGACCTACATGCTCCGAGCCCTGCTCAAGACGGGCAGTTGCCATGTCTTACGATGGACCGGCATTGACAGGTTAAAAGCCGCCTGCGACGGCACCGCTGATATGCCGGTGGTAATCGGATACCACCGGGTGGTAGCGGACTTCGCCGCGGAAGCGAAACGGTCGATTCCGGCCCTCTTGATCAGTGTTTCGATGTTCCAGCAGCACCTGGACTGGCTTGAGCGGCATTACGATCTGGTCTCGCTCGATCACATTGGGGCTACACTCCGAGACGGCAGCAGGTTCGCGCATCCAGTCGCAGCCATCACGTTCGACGACGCCTATCGCGACAACTTCCTGAACGCTTTCCCGATTCTCCAAGACAGAAAAATTCCATCCGCCATGTTCGTCCCGACCGATGTCATCGGAGCTTCGGCCCCACTCATCCATGACGAACTTTATCGGTTGACTTGCCTGGCATTCCCGCACTGGCACGAGGCCGCCAGTGAAATCGCCGCGGTGCTCGCGCAAGGAGCCATGTCTGCCGTAGATGCTGAGATGCTCGGGTCGGTGGATGGTCCATTTGCCGCTCTGCGGCTCATGCTGCCTGTTGCACCGCAGGAGTTGCTGCGCCGTGTTGCACGGGTCCTCGAACGGTTTATTCCGCCCGATCAGGACGTGCGCGCGGCCGAGTCGCTTACGTGGGAGATGCTCGCCGAGATGCAGCGCTGCGGCGTGACCATTGGTTCACATACCAGGACTCACGTGATATTGAACAACGAGGATCGCCGTCGCGTGCAGGAGGAGTTGGAAGGCTCGCGAAGGGTACTTCAGGAAAAGCTAAAAACCAGCGTCGCACACTTCTCCTACCCGGACGGAGGGTTCAACGCGGAGACGGTTCGCGCGGTCGCGAGCGCCGGCTACTCATTTGCTTATACCACCTGCGGGAGGCGTGATCCGGCTTTCCCGATGTTCACTATTCCGCGCCGTCTACTGTGGGAGCGTTCCTGCATCAACGCGGAGAACTCCTTTTCCGGCGCTGTCATGGGATGCCATCTGAACGGGGTGTTCGATCTCTTGACAAGCTGCGGCCACCATCACGGGGATTCGGTCGGCAGCAATTCCGGCACCCTCAACACGCGAAAAGCCGGGTGGGCGCATTCATGAGCGCTTTCAAAATCCTGAGCGTGATCGGCAACGCTCGCAATCTGATTAAGATTGCTCCGCTCATCGCCGAGTTGAAACATCACTCGGGTGTTTGCCCGTATTTGGTGCATACAGGGACGCAATACGAGCAAGTGATCTCCGATCCTTACTTCGATGACCTGGAAATTCCGAGGCCCGACTTCTGCCTCAACATTGGGTCGGGATCATTCGCTCGTCAGGTCGCGCTGATGATTCAGGAACTCGAAGGAGTCCTGCTCGACGTCGATCCCGATCTGGTGGTCGTCCTAGGTGACGTTAACTCGACTGTCGCAACAAGCATCACCGCCGTTTCTCTCGGATACCCGGTGGCGCATATTGAAGCGGGGCTGCGCACTTTTGATCGTGAGATGCCGGAGGAAATCAACGGCGTTGTGACCGATTCCGTCTCCGACTTGCTGTTCACCACAGAACCTGGCGCCGTGAAAAATCTCTTATCGGAAGGGAGGCCCAGCAGCCGGATCTTTTTCGTCGGAAACATGGTCATCGAGACGCTGCTTAGCAATGCGGACAAGATCGCTCGCTCATCCGTCCACTCCCGTCTGCGTCTCAATCCCAGGACATACGCTGTTCTCACGCTCCAGCGGCCTTGCACATTCGAAAACGCAGATGCACTCAGCAGCATCACTGCGGCGATAGAGCAACTGCAGAACGAGATCGCAGTCGTTTTTCCACTGCATCCCAGCACCAGTACCGAATGGGAGCGGTTTGCAAGCTGGCAGAAAATTCTATCTCTCGCCAACGTGCATACAGTAGAGCCGGTGGGTTATATCGACTTCATCAAATTGATGAAGGAGTCGCTGTTTGTGATGACGGACACCGGGAGCGTCCAAGACGAATCGACAGCTCTCGGTGTTCCCTGTCTGACCTTGAGAGAAAGCACGGAGAGGCCTGTCACCGTCACAGAGGGAACTAACCAACTCGTCGGTTCCGACTACACCACAATTGTGGCAAAAGCCTTCGAGGTGATCCGCGGAGTGATCTTCCGCGGCAGCGTGCCCGAGAAATGGGATGGACTTGCGACCAAGAGAATCGTTTCACTGCTGCTGAAACAGGAAGGGAAAATCCGGCGAATGTACAGCGCCGTGAAACAGAGAGGCATATGCCTGGATCTGCTCAGCCGAGCATAGCTGCTCTGCAACCGCAGCAAGGCGGCATCGAGATGCGGTTCCGCGAGCGCATCGCGGAGCCGGGAGTATTTCCGTATCGCGTGTTGATGCTCTTCGTGCTGCTGGTGTATTCGCAACTGCCGCGAGTGTACCCCAGCCTGGAGGAGTATCGGATCGTTTACGTCGTCGGCGGCATCGCCGTGATTTCGTTTGTTCTGGAACGAATCACGGCGCGGAAAGGTTTCGACTTTGTTCGCCCTCAAAGCCCGCTGATACTCGGTTTTCTTGCGGCCAGTTTCGCTTCGATTTTCGGTGCTGTTTGGATGCGGCACGCGCTGGACAACACTCTGGATCTGGCCAAGATGGTCGCGCTTTATTTCCTGATCGTCAATTGCATCCGTACTCCTCGCCAGCTTCGCTCGCTGATTTGGCTGATGGTGTTGGGCGGCCTGTTTCCTGCTGTCGGCGGTATCGTGCACTGGCTTGAAGGAAGTGTAAGGGAAAACCGCGCGGGGTGGGAGGGCATTTTCGCGAACCCGAATGAACTGGCTTACAGCCTGGTGATTCTAATTCCGTTGGCCGCCTATTTAATGACTCACGCCAGCCGCCTGAAAGTGGTGCTGTTGTGGCTAATAGTGGCCACTTACATCGTGGCGATTTACCTGACGTTTTCGCGTGGCGGAATGCTGGGACTGATGGCGATGCTGGCCATTCTGGGCTGGAGATCCCGGCGGCGCGCCGTGCGTGCCCTGGTGCTTCTGCTTGCGACGGCGACTCTGGTGTTCATCGTTCAGGGATGGTCGCGTGCCGAAGGTTTCACGAGATTGGGAGACGACGCCGACGTGCAGTCCCGCCTCACCACCATCTGGTACGGTTTTCAGATGTTCGCCGATCACCCCTTGACCGGAGTCGGCATGGGCTGCTCCGGCGTGGCATGGCCATTATATGCACCGCCAGATATAACCAGCAAATGGCTGGTGATCCATAACACATTTGTCCAGACGCTGGCAGAGACCGGTTTGGTTGGCTTCCTCTGTTTCAGTTTCTTGTTAGGCACGGCTTGGTACGACTGCAGATTGTTCGGCCGGGAGAAAAGCGCCTCTGTGCCTCGCCTCCTGACGCAGTTACCGCCCAGCCTGGAGACCTCACTCTGTGGGTTTGCGGTTTGTGCCTTGGCCGGCGGATTCGCTCTGACATGGTTCCCGTACCTGTTGGTTTCTCTGGTCGCGTCACTGAAGAAATTGAGCGACCCGGAAACGGCGGTTATTTAAGCCTGACCACGGAGCGCAGCTTTACATGAACTCCATCTTCAGACCCACGCTCGTGCTGATGTCCGGACGAATGCTCTCGTTTATCGTCACGTTCTGCATCCCCGTTGTTCTGGTACGCGTTTTCAGTCCCACTGAATACGGCACCTATAAGCAAATTTTCCTGATTTTCGGGACAGCGAACGCCATCGCCCAGTTTGGAATGGCGGAGAGCCTCTTTTATTTCGTGCCGCGGTCTCCTGCCAAGGCGGGTCGCTATGTCTTCAATGCGTTGTTGATGCTGTTGATAGCGGGCGTGCTTTGTTGGTGGTTTATTGCCCGGGACAGTTCCCGCATCTCGGGTCTGTTGAGCAATCAGATGCTGACCCAATACCTGCCGCTGCTGGGCGCATATCTACTCCTGATGATGCTGTCAGCGACGCTGGAGATCGTCATGATCTCCCGCAAGGAATACCGCTGGGCCGCATTCTGTTACGGTTTTTCGGACTTGGTGCGAGCTGTATTGTTGATAGCACCGGCGTACCTGTTCCATGCCTTGCGTCCACTGTTATGGGGCGCAGTGCTCTTTGCGGCTGTGCGCTTCGCCACTGCTATCGTTTACTTCGCGCGCCAATTTGGCAGCCAGTTCCGGCCGGACGTGCCATCGCTCCGCCAGCAGCTCGCCTACGCGCTACCGTTCGAGATGGCCGTCGTGCTTGACACGCTGCAGGCGAATTTCCACCAGTATGCCGTATCCCACTATTTCGACGTAGCCACCTTCGCCATCTACTCGGTGGGCTGCCTTCAGATTCCGCTCATCGATCTACTGGCCACGCCGGCATCAAACGTAATGATGGTGCAGATGAGCGAAGAAGTACGCGAGGGCAGGACGGCCGGGGTTCTGAATATTTGGCACGAGACTACTAGAAAGCTTGCGTTGGTTTTCTTCCCGCTGTTTGGATTAGCTCTGGTCACCGCAGCTCCCCTGATCACATTCTTGTTTACGAGCACGTATTCAGCGAGTGTCCCGATTTTCATGGTGTGGTCGGTAAGCATCCTGTTTGCCGCATTGCAGACGGACGGAGTCTTGCGCGTATATGCGCAAACGCGCCTGATTTTCATCCTGGGACTTCTGCGACTGGTGTTCATCGCCGCATCAATATACGTTGCGCTTTCTTGGTTTGGACTGCTTGGCGCAGTGTTTGTCACCATCGGCGCGCTTGCGCTTGGCAAAGTGTTCGCGTTGTGCGTCATCAAACGGCTGATGCGCGTCAGTACGGCGAAATTGCTGCCGTGGAGCAGCATCGTCTCTTTTGCCGGCGTAACCGCGGCCTCCTCGCTGATGGCTTTCGGGATCGGCTCGCTGCTCCAGGTGCATGTCTTAGCGCATCTGCTCATCTCCGGAACTGTGTTCACGGTCACCTACGTGGCACTGTTGTTCGGTTTCGGATTGCTGACGAACGGAGAGCGGCTGGCGCTGACCGGCTGGTTTGACCGCTTTTCAACCGCTGTTGAAGGTGTCAAAGAGATTCAGTAGAAAGGCGCAGCATGTGCGGGATTGTTGGAATCATGAGCTTCAATAAGAGGCCCGTTCGGATGGAAGAGCTCCGTCGGATGTCCATGTCCATCGCGCACCGCGGTCCCGATGAGGACGGGTTTTACCTGAGCCCCGAATTTGGCATGGGCATGCGCCGCCTCAGCATCATTGACCTGAAGACGGGCAAGCAGCCCATCTCGAACGAGGACGGCAGCATCTGGATTGTGTTCAATGGCGAGATTTACAATTTCCAGGAACTGCGCAGCGACTTGCAGCGCAACGGACATTTTTTCGCAACCAATACCGATACAGAGACCATCGTCCACCTCTACGAAGAGTATGGCCGCGACTGCGTACAACATCTGCGCGGCATGTTCGCATTCGCCATCTGGGACGAGAGAAAAAACACGCTTTTCCTGGCACGCGACCGCATAGGCATCAAGCCTCTCTACTACGGGGAAATTGGCGGGCGTCTGCTGTTCGCCTCAGAAGTCAAAGCCATCCTGCAGGTGCCCGGCTTTGAGCCGGAGTTGAACTGGCAATCCGTCAGTCATCTTTTTACGTTCTTGAACACGCCCTCGGCGGAGAGCATCGTCTCGGGAATTCACAAGCTCGAACCCGGACACACTCTATTGGCAACACCGGGCAAGAGCCTGTCGGTGGAGAAATATTGGGACCTGAAGTTCCGGCCTGATCTCAAACGAACGGAGCAGGAGACCATCGAACAGCTCCGGTCGATTCTGCGCGAGTCGGTGCGGATGCATCTCGTAAGCGATGTTCCGGTTGGCGCGTTCCTAAGCGGCGGTATTGATTCGAGCTCCGTTGTCGCGATGATGGCCGGAGAGACCGCCGAACGCATCAGCACGTTTTCGGTGGGTTTTTCCGAGGCCGATTTCAACGAGCTGCGTTATGCGCGCATGGTGGCGAAGCAACTCGGAACCAAGCACCACGAGGTCGTGCTCGAGCCTGACGCCACATCCATCATCGAGGACCTGGCGTGGTATCTGGATGAACCCTTTGGCGACTCTTCTGCCATTCCAACTTACATGGTTTCCAAACTTGCGGCGCAGCACCTGAAGGTGGTGCTCTCCGGCGACGGCGGCGACGAACTGTTCGCGGGATATGACAAATACGAAGTGGAGCGGCGCCAGCGGCGTTTCGACGTACTTCCGTCACCTTTGAAGTCAGTCTTACACGCCATCGCCACGACGCTGCCCGAGGGAATGCGAGGGCGGAATCTGCTGCGGCACGTCTCGCTCGCGGGCGCTCAGCGGTTCCTGAACGCCTCCACTCTGTTTGGTATCGAAGAGAAGCAGAAGCTGTTCGAGGAGGAGCCGTTCCGGCTCATGAGGGGCTACGATCCCTGGGAGCTGAACGTACAAACGCTTTCGAGGGATCACGGTCACTGGCTGTCGGCGCTGCAATATCAGGACATCAAGAGTTATTTGCCTCTGGACATTCTCACGAAAGTCGATCGTATGAGCATGGCGCATTCACTCGAGACTCGCGTGCCGTTGCTCGATCACAAGGTCGTTGAGTTCGCTGCCACCATCCCGCCGGATATGAAGCTGCGCGACGGCACCCGGAAGTACATCTTCAAGCAAGCCATGCGAGGCATCATTCCCGACGCTATCATTGACCGCCCCAAGCGTGGGTTTGCCATTCCTCTCGGCCGCTGGTTTCGTGGGAAGCTGCAGGACTTCATCGGCGATCTCCTGCTTTCGCGCGCTACCCGTGAACGCGGTATCTTCCGGCCGGCATATCTGGAAACTCTTTTGAAGAGGCACAACAACGGGCGCGAACTCGACTTGCATCTGTGGACGCTGATCTCATTTGAACTGTGGTGCAGAACTTTCTTGGATAAACGGAATAAGCAGACTGGCTATGTTTCGGCCGAGCCCGCGCGCCTCCCCGCGTGACTCGCAACTGTTGCAGTTCGCTTACCCGATCTCGACTGAGGGAACCAGAATGAGTTTGTGGCGATCGGCGACTCAGTCCGGCGCTTCGTCCGAGCGTATCCGGCTGTTCAAGTTCCTGGCTTTTTTTGCCATCGGAGGTACGGAGCGTCAGGTAGTCAATCTCGTAAAGCACCTCGATTACTCCAAATTCGAACTGCATTTCGGATGCTTCCGGCGCGACGGGCAATTCTTATCTGAAGTCGAAAAACTGCGAGTGCCGATTACCGAATACGACGTCCACTCGCTATACAACCACCATTCGCTCTGGTGCCGCCTTCGCCTCGCGAAGCTGCTTAGGCAGAGGCGCGTGCACATTGTGCACACGTATGGGTTCTACTCCAGCGTGTTTGCTGTTCCCGCTGCTAGGTTGGCCGGCATTCCGTTGGTGGTGTGCTCCATCCGCGATACGGGCGAACTGCTCACGCCTCTTCAGAAGCGCGTTCAGATCGCCGCGTGCCGCATGGCCGATTCCGTTCTGGTCAATGCCGATGCCGTGCGGCAGTGGCTGATGAACCAAGGCATCAAAGATCAAAAAATTAAAGTCATTCACAACGGCATAGACTTGTCCGGATTTGAGCAGATGCGCGGCGGCGACGCGGTGCGGCAGCAATTGGGTATCCCTGCGAACGCGCCGGTGGTCGCAATGTTCTCGCGACTGAACCGCATGAAGGGGATCGAATACTTCCTGGAAGCCGCCGCGGCGGTCAGCGCTGCGATGCCCGAGGCGCGCTTCTTGATTGTTGGCGATACACGGCAAGCTGATCGAGCGTATGCGGAACAGTTGCAAGCCAGAGCCATAGAACTTGGCTTGCGAGACAAGCTGATCTTCACGGGTTTCCGGCTCGATGTGCCGCATCTGCTGTCGCAAGTGACGCTCTCCGTGCTGCCATCGCTCAGCGAAGGGCTGTCCAATTCGCTGCTCGAGTCAATGGCGGCTGGAGTGCCCGTCATCGCCACGCGAGTCGGAGGAAATCCGGAAATCGTAAAAGATGGCGTGACTGGAATGTTAGTGCCTCCGCAAGACGCTGCGGCTCTTGCGGCCGGTATGCGTACTTTGCTGGAGGATCAGCAACTGGCCCGCCGCTTTGGCGAGGCAGGCAGGCAGCGCATTTTGCATGATTTCTCTCTGGACAGAATGGTTCGCAAGACGGAGCAGCATTACGAGATGTTGATCGAAGGCATCGCCCAAAAGCACGCTCGGCACGTTCGGGAGGCGGCATGAAGTTGCTGCTGATCGGTCCTTACCCGCCGCCGCACGGAGGCATCTCCGTGCATGTCTGCGAGGCCAAAAAGCGCCTGGATGAGGCGGGAGTTCGCTGCGAGGTTCTCTCACTGGACCGCCGTGCAGCCCAAACCGCCCAGTCGCCCTACGCGCGAGGCGGCGGGCGCTTCCTGCTCGATTTGTTTTCGTACGCCCGGCGGGGCTGGACCTTTCATCTCCACACCAATGGTCACAACGAGAAGAGTTGGATGATGGCGCTGATCTGCGGCCTTGCCGGACAGCTTGGCCCCGCATGCATTCTGACGCTCCATTCTGGAATGGCGCCTATGTACTTGCGCAACGCGCGTGGGTGGCGGCGGCTTCTCGCCCGCGTGGCTTGCCGGTTGTACGACCGCATTATCGCGGTGAATCCGCAGATCCGGGCGGCGGTGCGGTTGCTCGGTGTTGCCGAGGAGCGCCTGCACGTACTTCCCGCATATCTTTCCTCTTCGGCCGCTGCATCACTGCCCGCGTCTATTGACAAGGTGGTGCGCAACGCGCGGCCGTTACTGAGCACGGTGTTATTCTTCCGGCCGGAATACGGGTTTGCAATGCTGGCGCATGCCGTCTCCAGATTGAGGGTGCAGTACAGCGGCCTGCGCTGTGTCGTTATGGGAAGCGGCGAGCAGAGGGACGGAGCCGAGCGGCTGATAACGGACATGGGTCTCAGTGAAACGATGCTGCTACTCGGGGATGTGCCACACGAGCAGTGCCTCGCAGTCATGGCTGCATCAGATGTTTTCGTTCGCGCCACGTTCGAAGATGGAGATGCCATCTCCGTACGCGAGGCGCTGTCGCTGGGAGTACCTGTAGTGGCCAGCGATGCGGGTGTGCGTCCTCCGGGAGCGATACTGTTCGATAAGGGCAATCTGGCGGACTTGATTGCAAAGCTGGAAAGCACGTTGAGCGAGCGCCGCGACGCGTATACGCCCGAACAGAAGCTCTCGACGAATGGGGCGCACGGGCTGCTCGAGATATATCAACAAGTGTGCGCGGATGAGGCGGCATGACTTTGGCGCTAATGAAGAATAAGTTAAACCGGCTTTGTGCGATGAGCGCTGCGGAGCTTTCATACCGTGCCGGCGAAAAAGTGCGTGCGGAGTCGGACCGCATGCGATGCCGGCTGCGCTCGCCTGTGGAGACTTACGATCGCGTCCGCGGCGGCTTGCGGCTGTCGCAAGCGTCCATCAAGAAATACTTACAACAGGGCCCGGCAGATCGTTTTTATTTTCCTGGCACGTTTGCTCATCGCGGCACACTCCGCAGTCTCGTCGAGAGCCGGTTCCCCGAGTGGAAGCGCAAGGCCGTAGAGCAAGCGGATCGCCTCTGCGACCACCGCGTCGAGATACTCGGTTTCGGCGAACGGCAGCTTGGGCGAACCATTAACTGGCATGCGGATCCGGTCAGGGGCCGCTGCTGGCCCGTTCGTTTTTGGGCCGATTACGATCTGGTCGGCGACCCTGTGGGTGGAGACCCCAAGTGCGTTCATGAGCTGAATCGCCATCAGCACCTGCCGCGGTTGGCAAAAGCCTACTACTTGACCGGTGAGGAACGCTATGCCCGTGAAGCGGTGGCACAGATGCGCTCGTGGATCGAACAAAATCCTCCCGGTTATGGCGTGAATTGGCATTCGAGTCTCGAAATCGCAATCCGAGCCATTTCCTGGCTGTGGACCATCTGCTTGCTGCTGCCATCGCCGGCCTTCGACGAAAATTCCGCGCGCGGGATTTCCTGCTCACTGCTCTCTCAGTTGGACCATGTGAACGACTACCCGTCAATTTACAGCAGTCCCAATACGCACTTGATCGGTGAAGCGGCGGCTGTATTCATGGGCGGATTGATGTTCACGGAATATCGGAACGCTGCCCGCTGGCGCGATCGCGGCGCCTCTTTGCTCATTTCGGAGATGAAAAAGCAAGTCTCGGAAGAAGGAGTGCACGGCGAGCTTTCGACTTACTATCACTGCTACACGCTGGACTTTTATCTGCAAGCCATGCTGCTTGCGAGACACAATGGCTTCGCGTTTCCAGATTGGATGTGGCAGCGTTTGGAGCGCATGACGGAGTTCGTCATGCATCTAACGCGCCCCAACGGTACCCTGCCTTTGCTGGGTGATGACGATGGCGGCAGGGCGTTGGCACTCGATGAGACCAGTTATTCCACGTTCAACGATGCGCTATGTTGCGGAGCGGCTCTGTTCCGGCGGTCCGATTTCAAATACCTGGCAGGCCGGTTTTATCAGGAGACATTCTGGCTGATGGGAGAGCCGGCGCTCAGCGCCTTTGACGCGCTGGCCAGCCGTCCTGCCACCTCCGCGACGGCTTATTATCCTGGGGCGGGGTACTTCATACAACGCTCCGATTGGACGCCCGGCGCCAGCCAGTTGATATTCGATTGCGGCAGTCTGGGCATAATCAATGGCGGGCATGGTCACGCCGACGCGCTCGCAATAACCCTTCATTCCAGCGGACACGATCTTCTGACCGATCCCGGCACTTACACTTACAACGGCGGCGGCCACTGGCGCAATTTCTTGCGCGGCACTAGGGCGCATAACACGGTTGTGGTTGACGGACGCGATCAATCCGAACCCGGAGGCACTTTTCAATGGCGGCGGAAAGCCAAATCGCGGCTCGTCCGGCAACGCTCGGCCGGAGATCTTCACTATCTAGAAGGAGAGCACGACGGCTACGCGAACTTGGGCGTTACACATCGCCGCCGCGTCTTCTACTTCCGCCCACATTACTGGATCATTGCAGACGAAATGCTCGGCTCGGGCACGCATGACTTTGATGCGTACTACCACTTCGGCTGCGAGATCAAAACCGAATTGAGAGGTTGCGGCGCGATCGCGAGCGCCGGCGATGCCGGCCTGCATCTCGCCTTCCAATCCTCTGCTGTGTTGGAACCCGAGCTGGTGGGTCCACAGATGGCTCCAATTCGGGGTTGGGTGTCGAATCGCTATGGCGAGAAGCACCCGTCCGCCTCGCTGCGTCTGCATTTTCGTTCCGAAACTCCAGCTAAGCTCATATCTGTGCTGCTGCCGTTTAACGAGGTGCGTGGCGTAGAGCGGTGGCGTATCGCTGATTTAAAGTCCGCGACGGGATTGCCGCGCGAACAGGCGCTGGGATACGTGCTCAGCTTTGGTGCGCGAGAGGATTACGTCCTGCTGCCAACAACCGGAGCCGCGCTGAGACTGCTCGGGTGCACTGTCAGCGGAGAGTATTTCTGGTTTTGCACCGAGCGCGGCGTGTTGCAGAAAATCTTCGGCATCAACGTCAGAACGCTCCAAAGAGACAGTCGTAATTTGCTTCCTGATAATCAGCCAACAGATGTTTTGTTGCTGAATTTGGACGAGAGCGGTTCCGTGCCCCAATCGGAATCAGCGGGAGATACTGATCATGTGCGGGATATGCGGCATCGTGAATTTCAACGCCGATGAGCCGGTTGATCCCGGCCTGCTGCAGCGAATGACTGACGTGATGGTCCATCGCGGCCCGGACGACGGCGGAGTTTACCTCGACGGAAACGTCGGCCTGGGCCACCGCCGTTTGAGCATTATTGACCTGAGCGGCGGCAAGCAGCCCATATTCAACGAGGACGGCTCCGCAGTGATCGTGTTCAACGGCGAAGTCTATAATTTCGCCAGCCTCACTTCGGAACTGGTTTCGCAGGGCCACACCTTCAGGACGCGCTCCGACACCGAAGCCATAATCCATGCTTATGAGCAGCACGGCGATGAATGCGTGCAGCGGCTGCGCGGCATGTTTGGTTTCGCCATTTGGGACCGCGCCGCTCGTCGCATGTTCATCGCTCGTGACAGGCTGGGTGTCAAGCCGATTTACTATTACCAGGATTCGAACACATTTGCGTTTGCCTCCGAGTTGAAATCGCTGCTCGAACTGCCGTCGGTGCCTCGCGAACTCGATCCCGAGGCGCTGGATATCTATCTTTCGCTGCGCTATGTGCCCGGCCCCCGCACAATGTTCAAAAACATCTTCAAGCTGCAGCCGGGGCATACGCTCGTTTGCGACAAGAACGGTGTACGCACAAGCAAATACTGGGACGTTCCTTATGACCCGGACCGGCGCGCCGACTCGGCGACGTGCCTGGAAGAATTCCAGGAATTGCTCGAAGAGAGCGTCCGTCTGCGCCTCATTGCGGAGGTGCCGCTAGGAGTGTTTCTCAGCGGCGGCCTGGACTCCAGCAGCATTCTCGCGGTGATGAACAAGATCACCGGAGGCGAGCGAATCAAAACCTTCAGCGTCGGATATCAAGGAGGCACCGCCGAGGAGCAGGAGTCGAACGAATTCTACTATGCCAGGATGGCGGCGCGGGCATTCGGGGCAGAGCATCATGAGTTCCGAGTCAGCGCGCCGGACTTCGGAAACTTCATCCCAGATCTGGTGTGGCATCTCGATGAGCCCATGGCGGACCCAAGCTGCATTCCGCTTTATTTCATCTCGAAACTGGCTCGCAAGCACATCACAGTGGTGTTGTCGGGCGAGGGCGCGGATGAAACTCTCGCGGGTTACAGCATCTACCCCAAGATGCTGGCGCTCGACCGGGCACACAAATTCCTGGCGCCACTGCCTTCCATGCTGGCGCCGTACCTGTCTCATCTGATTCCGTCGGAATCGTACCGCAGCTATATGCGTATGGCTGGCCTGCGGCTGGAGAGCCGCTATTACGGGATCTCGCGCGCTTTCCGTCCCGAACTGAAACGTCAACTCTTGCCGCATTGGTCGCGGGATTCGCGGAAATCCGAGGACAGTGTTCGCGCCGTGTTAGGTGCTTATTTCCGGCAGGTGCGCCGGTGCGCGCCGCTGGATCAAATGCTCTACGTGGATACCAAGGTGTGGCTCCCCGATGACATCCTGCTAAAAGCAGACAAGATGACGATGGCAAATTCGCTGGAGCTGCGTGTCCCGTTTCTGGATCACAAGCTCGTTGAGTTCGCCGCAGCGCTGGCGCCGGAACTGAAGCTCCAGGGCGGTCGTGGCAAATTCATCTTGCGGCAGGCCATGCAGGGTGTGCTCCCGCAAGAGATTCTGGAGCGCGGCAAAAAGGGATTCCCGGTCCCCACGGCGGAGTGGCTGCGAGCGCCGCTAAAGGCCATGACGCGCGACGTGCTGCTTTCCAATGACTCTGCTTGCCGCACATACCTGAATGCCAAGGTGCTGGAGCGGATTGTGGATGAACACGAGCGCGGCGCGGTAAAGCGGGATCAGGAGATCTGGACGCTGCTGGTTTTTGAATTCTGGCACCGCTTGTTCCTGGAGCGGCGGTTGGAGCGCGGTGCGCGGCGCGAACCGCTGGTTGAGGTGGCGTGATGAGTGGATTGCGAGACTCCGCGATTCTTTCGGGACACGACATCATCTGCTTTGCAAATGACTACGACTCCGACCCGTTGAGCAAGAAGCACCTGATGGTCAGGCTGGCAAAACGCAACCGCGTGCTATGGGTCAATTCAATTGGCACCAGGACACCGCAGGCGTCCGCTCGCGATTTCAGGCGTGCCGCCCAAAAGCTGACCAAGTTCTTCGCAGGCTGCGAACACCGGGCAGAGAATCTGTATCTCTTTTCTCCGATCGCAATCCCGTTCCACGGCAGCCGCGCGGCTCAACGTTTCAACCGGCAGTGGCTGGCCTGGAGTATACGCCGAGTCTGCAACCAGATTGGTTTTCGTGATCCCATTACCTGGACATTTCTGCCCACCTCCGCGGACGTGGCGGGCCGCTTGGGCGAAAAACTCGTCATCTATCATTGTGTGGACGAATTTTCCGAGTTCACCTGGACCAACAAGGATGCGTTGCTCGAAATGGAGCGCCGCCTGATGCGCAAAGCCCAAATGGTAGTAGTTTCGTCCGGGCCGCTTTACGACACCAAGGTTGCATTCAATCCCAATACGTTCCTTGTAACGCACGGCGTAGACGTGGAGCATTTCCGCAAAGCGTGCAGCGCGGAAACCACCATCCCCGAAGAGATCGCCGCGCTCAAAAAGCCAGTGATCGGCTTTCATGGCCTGGTGGCCGATTGGGTTGATCTAAAACTGATGCGGTTCCTGGCGCTTGCAAGGCCGGAATGGTCTTTTGTTTTTGTAGGCAAGTTGGACACTGATACATCCGTTCTTCAGGGATTGCCTGATGTGCACCTGCTCGGCAGGAAGGATTACGAGCAGTTGCCGGCTTATTGCAAGGGATTCGATATAGCCGTGCTGCCTTTTGCCATTAACGAACTTACGCTGGCGGCAAATCCGCTGAAGCTACGGGAGTATCTTGCCGCCGGTTTGCCGGTTGTCTCCACCGCGATACCTGAGGCGGAGCGTTTAGGAGGCCTCATCCGCATCGCGCATACCCCGGAAGAATTTCTGCAGCAATTGGATCACTTGCTCGCGCAAGGGCAACGTGGGCCGAAGTTGACGATCTCTCGCCAAATGGATTGTGAATCTTGGGACAGCAAAGTTGCTGAGCTCAGCCGCTTGGTGGCTACAGTCATGCCCGGCGACGGGAGTGCGGCGACACGCTTACAGGTCGCGTAGCAACGTTTCCGCTGGAGTACTAACGTGAGCAGAATGCGTCAAATTCTCCCGTTTACAGGCGGCGTCCTGGGCGTTTTCGTGTTGCTGTCGCTTTTTGCGGGAAAGGCGAGCACACAAGATTTGACTTTGTGGACAACCAATGCACTAGATAAGGTCAGGCCGAGCGATCCACCTCCCACCGGAGCGCCGCAGGCGGCGCAACTTTATGCGGCACGGAATGAATTTGAGCCATTCCAACTGGTGCTGCGCTCAGATGTTCGCGATATCGTAAACGTAGATGTGCAGATTTCGAATTTGGCACGGCTGGACGGAGCTACGATTGCGAACGACAACTTCACAATATATTTCGAGCGTTATCTAAATCTCAGCAAATCCTCTACCCGGCCGGGCGCGGGGGGCGAATGGCCCGACCCGCTGATTCCGAAGGTAGACCGCTATGCCGGAGAGGCTCGTAACGCGTTTCCGTTCACGCTGCAGCGCGGGCGAAATCAGGCTATCTGGGTGGAACTCTACGTACCGGCTAACGCGCAGCCGGGGACGTATTCCGGGGAACTGAAAATAACGGGCGATCAACTGACGCCTGTGTCGGTTCCCGTCAGTCTGTCGGTCTGGAATTTTTCTCTGCCTTCGACATCCAGTCTCAAAACCACATTCGGGCTGAACGGGCTGGGCGTCTTGAAGCAGCACCGTGCCCAGTATAGTGATGAAGAACTACACGCCCTCACTTACATTTATACAAAAGCCGCGTTATGGCACCGAATCAGCACTCACAGCGGCACACTGACGCCGCCGCCGTTTACGGGTGACGCAAGCAATCTCAAAATTAACTGGGCGGCTTACGATCAGGAGGTCGGACCATTCCTGGATGGCACGGTGTTTTCTCCCGACCAGCCGTTATACGGTGCTAAGGCGAACACGGTGGATCTGCGCATTCACGGCAGCGCAAACACACCGGAGCTGACGGTGGCGTATTGGAAGCAATGGGTGAATCATTTCGCTGCCAAGGGCTGGCTCGACCGACTCTTCTATTATGTGTGGGACGAGCCCACTCCCGATAAGAATCCGCAGATCATCTCGCTCGCAACGCTGGCGCATACCGCAGATCCCAGAATTCGTAATCTGGTAACCACCACGTTGGACCTTGATTTAAGAGGCGTCATTGACATTTGGAGTCCGCCGGTGAATTGCGTGGACTCGAAACCAGGTTTCCCGCCGATGTGCGATCGGACAGTGCCGCGACAGGCTTACGAAACCGAAATTCAGCGCGGCAAGAGTCTCTGGTGGTACCAATCGTGTATCAGCCACGGCTGCAACGGACCGGGAGGCGATTACTTTCGAGGTTGGCCCAACTACCTGATCGACGCGCCGGGTGTGGCCAATCGCGTCTTCCCATGGATCACATGGAGGTTCAATATCGAAGGCGAGCTCTACTTCAATATGGACGAAAATTACTCCATGACAAATGATCCTTGGACAGAAGTGTATTTGTTCGGCGGCAACGGCGACGGGGTATTCTTTTACCCGGGGCGCCCCGACCGCATCGGCGGCACAACTGATATTCCCATCGAGAGCCTTCGGTTGAAGCTGATCCGCGAGGGGCTGGAAGACTACGAGTATCTGAATTTTCTCAGCGGAATCGGGTTGCGTGGCTGCGTGGATGAAGTTATCTCGCGAGTTGTTAATAAAGCGTATCAGTGGTCACTCGACCCGTACGAATTTTATGCTGCCAGACGCGAATTGGGCGATAGAGCAAACGCCCAACTCGGCGGCGATTCGGATGCAGCCTCTACCTCAACCGAAGTCCGTTTCAGTCCGCCGCGCGAACAAGGGGCGCTCTGCCCGGCGAGTCAATAATGACAATTCGGCAGCTATTTGCGGAGATCAAAGTTCCTCTGCAACGCGCCTTGGAGTTGTTGCGTCCTAATTTCAAGCAGATTGATGCGGCTTGGCGCGAAAGGCTTGCAAGCGTCGGCGTGAAACCTCAAGCCGCCGATGTTCTGGCGCCGCTAATGCTGCACGCCCAAGAGCACAACTTGCGCGCGCAATCGCTGGATAACTACAAGTCGGAAGTAGAATCACTTGGAAAGGTCTTGGAACGCAGTGGCGTTTCCGAGGCCGATGCTGCCGCCGCCTTCACGTTTTATCTGGAGTGCTGCCTGCCTTATCTTTCGAAGCCGAAAGAGAGAAGCAAAGAGCCTGCCGCCGCCGTGGCGCGACTAATAGCGGTTTCCCAATTTCTGGCTCTCACCAGCTACGCGCGCGAATGGGTGGGCAACTGGCGCAAGCTGCAGGAGCGCGAGCGGCATAGCATATCGCGGGATCTTCACGACGACATCGGACACAATCTGCTGGTGCTGAAGCTCTATCTTGAGATGATGAGTAATGACTTGAAAAAGGGTGATATCGCACCGCTGCAAGCGAAGCTTGAAGAAGCGCTGGCGCTGGTGTCCTATGCAGTCGAATCGGTGCGCCGGCTGATGCTGGATATGGGGCCCGCGATGCTGGCGCAATTTGGCTTCATGCAGGCATTGCGCATATACGCGCGCCAGTTCACGTTGCGAACCGGCATTCAGGTGAAATTGGAAGAGGCAAACATGCCCGCCACTCTGCCGTCCAGCTACGAGACCGCGCTCTACAGGGTGCTGCAAGGAGCGCTATCGAATGTGGTGCAGCATTCCCAAGCAAAAAACGTCCACGTCACTCTGGGCGCCATCAAGAGATCAGTGCTGTTCATGAGCATTGAAGACGATGGCATCGGATTCGACCTTGCCACCACCGTTCCCCGTCGCGTGTTCGGGCTGACGGCGATGCGGGAACGCATTGAAACGCTGGGCGGGAAGTTCCACATGGAGGCTTGGCCGCAACGGCCCGGCTCGCGCAAGCACGGAACCAGAATAGAAGTAGACCTCCCGCTCGGCGGTAACATCGAATGAGCGCGCCCGGCCAGACAATACATGAATTGCGGCATTGGCCTTGCATTCGTTCACGATTCCCGATGAAATAGAGGTCTGTGTATTCAGACGGACACGGAGCGGAGCGCGTATGTTCTGGGGAGCGACACTGGCGATCTTGCGAAAGGACCTGCGCGCCGAGTTTCGTACTAAGGAAGTTTTCAATTCCGCGCTGGTGTTTGCACTGCTGGTCATTGTGATTTTCAGCCTGGCGTTTGAGCCCAGCGCGGAACAGGCCAAAGATCTCTCCGGTGGGCTGCTCTGGATCGCGTTTGCGTTTTCCGCCGTGCTCGCTCTGAGCCGCACATTTGCGCGGGAAATTCCCAATGACTGTATGTTAGGCTTACAGCTCGCTCCTATTTCACCGGCCGCGGTTTACGCGGGCAAGCTGCTCGGCAACATGATCTTCCTGAGCCTGCTCCAACTGGCGCTGCTACCTCTGTTCGCCGTCTTCTATAACCTGCGCCTGTGGGAGCGGGGTGGCTGGTTGGTGTTGGTCGTGTTGCTGGGAAGTTGGGGTTTGGCCGCCGTCGGAACCAGCTTCGCCGCAGTCTCCACCAGCGTTCGATTGCGGGAGCTCATGCTGCCCGTTCTGCTGTTCCCCGTTGAGATTCCTCTGATCCTCTCTCTTGTACAAGCCACCACCTACATTATCCAGGGCGGGGAAGCCATGGCGGACGCTTGGATTTGGCTGAGATTCTGCTTCGGCTTCGACGTCATCTTCACGATCGTGTCGGCCTTCTTGTTTGAGTATGTGCTGGAGGCCTGAGCGGGCGGGATTACAATAGGCTTTACTCTTTTGCGAGGTGATATCTAATGATCCGGTCGTCACGTTTACTGTTAGTGCTTTTTGGCCTGTCAGTTTCACTGTTGCCGCAGGCGTACGCGCAGAACGCGGCGGACCTGTCGCGCAAGTTGGATGCGCTGAACGCTTATCCTGACCTCATCCTGGTCAACGCCAGGATATACACACTGGATGCCCGGCTCAGTGAAGCGCAGGCGATGGCGGTGAAGAGCCATCGCATTCTGGCGCTGGGAACCAATGATCAAATTCGTTTTCTCGCCGGACCAAAGACGGAGGTCCTGGACGCTAAAGGGCGCACGGTGCTGCCCGGCCTGATTGACAGCCACACCCATCCCAATCTGTGGTCCATGGAGCATTGGTTCGGAGCCGAGGGCGACTGGGCGGCAAAAAGATACAAGGACCCGCAGCTTCGAATCGTACCAGCGCTGGGCGACAACGGCACGGAAATCTTGAGGTCGGTCGAGCGCGTCATTCGGGAACGTGCACAGGAGATGGGGCCGGGCAAATGGATTCTCGTAAAAGTGTTCGGTGGTAAGACGATCGGGGAATCGCGCAAGATCGCCTCCCCGCTGTTCGCCACGCGCCGCACCAAGGCGCCCATCAGCACCGAGTTCCTCGATACTATTGCGCCGAACAATCCCGTGATGCTCTACGCCACCGAAGGCATTGGCCCAACCATGAGCAACACCAACGCGAAGGAGGAGATGCGCAAGCTCCTGGGGTTTGAGGCGGAGGGCATCTTTGCGCGCACCGTCGTTCCTTACGAAATCCTGCTGAGAAATCACTGGGACTCCATGGCCGATCTGCTGAAGCACGAAATTCTGGAGTGCCTATCATCACAGGGTATTACCACATTTGGTGACCGCTTTGACCGCTCTCCAACGGTCATCAAAGCGTACAACCTGCTCTATCAGCGCGGCGAGATGCCCATCCGCTACGGCTACTATTCCGAGGGCGGCTCAAATACTACACAGAAGTTCGACAATCCATCGCTGAATCCGATCCTCATTCGCATGCTGAACCAGGAGATCGGCGACTTCCGCGGCATCGGCAACGACTACATCTGGAACGCCGGCGTGGCCAACGAGGCCTGGGAAACGGGGTTGAGTTGCACCAAGGCGAAACCGCTGCCCTCGGCCGCCGCCATGGAGGCCAGCGGCGAGATCGGCTCCGAGGGGCCGCTGCCCGATTGCAACAATCCGATCGCGTATGACAAGCAGCCCGGGTACCAATCGGTGAAATCCGGCCTTGAAAATGGGGTGCGCATCGCCTTCCTGCATGCTTACAGCGACGGAACCTATGACGCTCTGTTTCACATGCTCGACCAGGCGGTGGCGGAGGGGCGCTACACGGTGGACGAGATCCGCGCCCTGCGCATCAGTACGGAGCACAATCCCATGATTCGTCCCGACCAGATCGCCAGTTTCGCGAAGTACGGCATACGCCCGTCGTTCAATGGCTATCAGGTGCAGGGCGACATCAAGGGCGGCGCGTTCCTGAAAATCTACGGCGAGCAGTACATGAACTGGATGATTCCGATGAAGAGCATCGTCGATGCCGGAGTGCACGCTGTTTTCAATACCGACGCGCATCTCGGCCGAAACGTTCCGTATTACTTCAAGGACATGGATTATCCGCCCCAGTGGGAGGGGAACATCTGGGCCTTCATGGAATTCTTCGCCACGCGCGTCATGCCGAGCAATGGCTTGACCTACGTCAAGAGCGAGGCGGTGGACAAAGTCTCGCTATTGAAAGCCGCCACTATCTGGGGCGCCGAGCAATTGATGAACGAGAAAAACATTGGCTCGCTCGAGACCGGCAAGCTGGCCGACTTTATCGTCATCGATAAAGACTACTTCGCCATTCCCGCAGACCAGATTCACACGATTAATGTCCTGCTTACCTCGCTTGGTGGGAAAACGACGTTTAAGTCACCGCAATTTTGATGAGAGCTGCGACGGCGCAACGGAGCGGTTGCGATCCGGCCACCGCTCCTTAGCGGTCGCGGCTCGGTTCACAGTTAGAGGAGAATCTTACTTCTTAATGATGGGGCGGAAGCCGTCTTCCTCCAGAGCCGCTTTGGCGGCTTCGGCTTCCTTCTGCGTTGCATACGGGCCGACGATCACGCGGAAGAGTTTATCGCTAGGACCTTCGACCACTTGTACGGGAAGATTCTTGCCTTTAATCAGCGATAGCAGCGAGCCGGCATCTTCGCGCCGTGTGAGCGCGGAAACCTGGACGGCGAACAGAGTGGTGGATGGGGTAGAACCAGTTTGCGCCAGGATCGCTTGTCCTGCTCTCCCCATGGCGGCGACTGGTTGTGCCGGAACTGCTGGAGCGGCGGAATTGGCGGGGTGCTGTGGCGTGTTCGCCGCCACGGCCGTTGAACCTTCGGGAGGCATCAGCTTCGCATCCGCTCCTTTCTCTTCCACACTCTCATAAAAGTTCAGATCCGTGGTGTCCGCCTGTTCATCCGCGTTTACTGCAGGAGCCGGGGACAGAGGAGTTTCGTTCGCGAACACGGCCGGCGGCATTGGACTAGGTTTATTCGCTGAGTCGGCGGTTCCAGGCGCTGCTTGCGCCACCTTCGCCCCTGTAAGGGTATTGCGCCCCACAATGTAGCCCAGCGAGAAAAACACGCCGCAAAGGGCGACGATGACGAAGAAGGTCGCCAGTAACTGCCGGTTTTCCAGAACTAGCTCAACTTGCCCGTCCGGATTCTTCCGCATGCCAAAATCTCCTATATTGGCTCACAACCCACCAAACCGGCCAACTCACCCTTTCATATAATAGACTACCGCTGCTTGGCAAACCAACATTCAGACGTTGTGCCAAAGTTCGAACGGAACGGATGAGGCAGCGACAGGACGGCAGCGCTGCATGGCTGCGTCACGCCTGCGGAGTGGCCGGCGCGATGCGATCCGCGATCTTGGTAAAGATATCGACAGGCAGCGGGAAGACGATAGTCGTGTTCTTCTCCACCCCTATTTCAGTCAAGGTCTGCAGATAACGCAATTGAATTGAAACTGGCTGCGTCGCCAACACGGAGGCAGCTTCGGCCAGCTTCAGCGACGCCACCAGTTCACCCTCAGCATGAATGATCTTGGCGCGCTTCTCGCGTTCCGCCTCGGCCTGCTTGGAGATGGCACGCACCATCTGCTCCGGAATCTCCACCTGTTTTACTTCTACCTTGGAGACTTTGACGCCCCAGGGAGCCGTATGCAGATCGAGGATGGTCTGAAGACGCTCGTTCAACTTTTCCCGTTGACTGAGCAGTTCATCCAACTCTACTTCGCCGATCACGCTACGCAGCGTAGTCTGCGCCAGTTGGCCGGTAGCGTAGAGATAGTTCTCCACATTGTTAATGGCGAAGTTGGCGTCGATAACCTTGAAGTACACCACCGCGTTCACCTTCACGGTGACGTTATCGCGCGTGATAGTCTCCTGCGGCGGCACCTCCATTGTGACGATGCGCAACGACACGCGAACCATGCGGTCAATGGGCGCAAATACGAGCCGCACGCCTGCGCCTTTCGCCTGCGGCAGCAGACGCCCGAGCCGGAATATCACGCCCTGCTCATATTCGTTCAGAATCTTGATGGACGAGAGCAGATAAATACCAACGATGATCATGATGATCGTGCCCATGCCGAACGATATCCCGAAGTCCATCCGCTTATGCTCCTTTGGCGCGCTCGTGTTCCCGATCGTCGCGAATTTTTCCGGTTTCGCCGGGCGCTCCTGCCGGCGCCGCCGCGCTCTGATTGATGGAGGTTGGTTCGACGGTCAGCGTGAGACCGTCACGCCCTTTCACGCGCACGCGCGCGCCCGGCGGCGCAGGCTCAGAGCTGACTGCGTCCCACAATTCTCCTTGCACGTATACCTTGAGCTTCCCTTCCGTGTCGGCGGGCTTGTAAACGCTTCCGATCTCTCCGATCAAACCCGAGCCGCCGGACGCGATCTTCAGTGCTCTCGACCGGATCACGAGACGAAGCAGGAAGATGCTGATAGCCCCGAATGGCAGCGCCACAGCCAGAGCCGTGCTTAACCTGATGCTGCCGCCCGGCAGACGGGTGTTGATCAGCATCAGTGCGCCGAGAACCATGGACAGCATCCCGCCGGCAGCCAGAATGCCCTGCGTAGCAAACTTGGCTTCCAACACGAAAAACATCACCGCCAGGAACAGGAGCGCAGCTCCTGCCCAGTTGATGGGGAGCAGCGAGAGGGCGAACAAAGACAGCACCAGGGCGATGCCGCCCGCGACTCCTGGCAGAATCAGGCCGGGATTCGTGAACTCCATATACAGCCCCAGCACCCCAATTATGAGCAATATGAACGCGATGTTCGGGTCAAGAATACGCGACAGGAACATCTGGCGGTAGCTGAGGGGATACAGTTCGACCACGGCGCCTTGCAAATGCAGCACCTGCTTGCGGCCGTCGAGCCGGGTTATCTCCCGGCCATCCAGCTTCTGCAACAAATCGGCTTGGTTGGTCGCGACCACGTCAATGAGACCGCTTTGAAGCGCCTCGCCTTCGGTAAACGATTTGCTCTCCGTCACGCCTTTTTCGGCGAGTGCCGGATTGCGGTTACGCTTGCTGGAGATGCTTCGCAGATAGGCGGCGGCGTCATTGGTAACTTTGTCTTTCATCACCTGATCGGGCTCAGAGCCCATAAATACGGGGTGAGCAGCGCCGGTGTTGGTGCCGGGCGCCATGGCTGCGATGTCGGCTGAGAGCAAAATGAAAAATCCCGCCGACGCAGCCCGGCTGCCGCTGGGAGCGACATAAACCGCCACCGGGACGGGGCTGGCGATGATCTTCTCGATCATCTGACGCATCGAGCTGTCGAGTCCTCCGGGCGTGCTGAGCTGCATGACGATCAGCGAGGATTGCTTGTGAATAGCCTGGTCAATTCCTGCCCTGACGTATTCCGCCGATATGGGGTGAATCATGCTGTCAACGTGTATCTCGGTGACGTGCGGCAGCTGCGCGGCGGACGGAGCGGGCGAGCATATCGCAACGAGTAGCGCAGCGAGCAAGCAGTAACCCGCCGCGCTCAACCTCCATTGCAATGTGCGAAAGGTCCCCACGGTGTTGCTCCTCATGCGAGGATTAGTGCGTGCCGAATATCATCGCGAGCCGTGCGAGCCGTATTTCGAGTTGAGTTCCTGCATCATCATGGCGGCCTCGGCGCTGGAAGGCTCCAGGTGCAGCGCAGTACTTATCTGAGACTGCGCCTCTTCCCATTTGCCCTGTTCCAGGTATATCTTCGCGAGCATCAGATGTCCGGTGGCCGTCTGTGTTCGTTGCAGCAACTGATTCAATGTTTTCATCGCATCCGCGAACCGTCTAGCTTTGGTGTGGATGCTCGCCAGTTGAAGATAGCCCTGAACGTTATCGGGATCGTAATCGATCGCCTGTCGCAGCTCTTCGGCGGCTTCGCGGTCAAATCCTTCGTCCAGCAGTGTCTGGGCCTGCTGGAAATGTAGCGCCACGTGTTCTGCCGGAGGCAGTTTTGAGTGCTTGAGCTCCCGCTGGACTTCGATCAGCATGCGCAATTGGCGGAGACTGGCACCATCATACTTGACCTTAGGGCGTTCGAGGTACTGGAACCGGCGAGGGTCTTTCACACGTACCCAGTCCGGCGCCTGCTGCTGCAGTATTCTTTCCTGCCGCGCGGCTTCGTCATTCTGTCCAGTCTTCTCCAGGCATGCTATGTAAATGGCCCGCCAGGAGGGGTGACTGTTGCTGCTCTGGACAGCTCGACGCAGATGTGGAATGGCAGGACCGCAATTGTCACGCTTCCACAGAGCATAACCGAGATTAAAGCGATAGTCGGGGTCGGACGCGTCGCTTTGGATCGCCTGTTCAAAATACCCCGTTGCACCGGGCTTGTTCTGGCGCAGCAGTGCGATCCCGAGGTTGTTGTATACCTCGTTTAACGGCAATTGTTGCGCTACCACTCGAAATGCGGCCGCGGCGCGCTCGTACTGTTCGTGATATAAATTAGCCAGACCGAGGAAATAGTTGGCCTCCAGATACTCGTCGTCGCCGCGGCGCAGTTTCGAGAGCCACAGCATGCTGGTAGGGTAGTCGTGGTCGCGAAAGTAGATCATGCCCAGCTCAAAAGCGGGCTTGGTGAACTGGGAATCCAACCGCAACGCATTTCGGAAGTAGCGAATCTGGTCCGCGCGGTTTTTCGCGATTAGCCCTCGCACAAAATTCTCGAACGCGTCGAGGCGGGCAATTCGATGGTCGGCGATGAAGTCCGCCTTGGCAATAGGCAATGAGGGCCGCAGGAACAGGAGAATTTGCCAGGCGATTCCGGCTTGCAACTGAACCAGTTCGGCAAGCGGTCCGGACTCGATGAATTCTTTGCTCAGGGTCGGGCCGTCCATGTCCATGACACGTGCGCGGACTGTGAATACGTCGTCGGAGTATTCATATTTGCCCAGAATGAGTTTGTTGGCGTCAACCGCTTGCGCCACTTTGTAGATCGTCGCATCGCTGAGAATGCTGGTGTTCGGGATACCTAGACTGTCAAACGCGGCGGCGCGCTCCCTGCGGTCCAACATCATGAAACGCGGGGATGCGAGGTTCGAGGACAGAAGCACCGCAAAGCTCTCGCTGATCCAGTCAAGTTGCGGATTACGGCTTTGGTTCTCAAAAGGAAGTACGATGCCGACGTCGACCTGGGCGAACAGGCTTGCGCCCGAGAGGCAAAACGCTACAATAACCGCCCGTGTAATGTTCATCATCAGACGCATCAATACAACCAAATTATAGCAAAATACGCGCGATTACTGCTTTCCGGCGTATCCGGCTCTGCTTTCGTACATTTGCGAGTAGTAGTCTTTGAAAGGTCGGTTCTTGGCGGACTCCACCCATGCGCGGTTCGCTTGATACCACGTCACAGTCATCTGCAGGCCCTCTTCCAGCCGGATCTGCGGTTCCCACTGTAACTCGCGCCGCGCTTTGCTGCAGTCCAAAGCATACCGAAAATCGTGCGCTAGCCTGTCCTCGACGAACCGGATGAGGCTGGAGGGGCGGTCCAGCAAGCGTAGAATTGTTTTCACGATGGTGATGTTATTATGCCGTTCGCCGCTGCCGATATTGTAGACCTCGCCTGGAACGCCACGCGCCAGGACCGCCTCGATCGCGCGGCAATTGTCCTCGACGTGCAGCCACTCACGCACCTGCTCGCCCTTGCCGTATACCGGCAGGGGCAGGCCCTCGAGCGCGTTGGTGGTCATCAGCGGAATCAGTTTCTCAGGGTGCTGATACGGTCCGTAATTATTGCATGCGCGTGTGACGATCACCGGCAAGCCGTGAGTACGGAAATACGATCTGGCCAGCATATCCGCGCCCGCTTTGCTAGCAGCATACGGGCTGTTCGGATCGAGCGGCGTCTGTTCGGTGAACTCGCCCGTCGGCCCGAGCGCGCCGTAGACCTCGTCTGTGCTGATGTGCACGAAACGCGCGACCCGCTTGCGCCGCGCCACTTCGAGCAAACGCTGCGTGCCCATCACGTTTGTGCGGATGAACTCAGCGGACGAATCAATGCTGCGGTCCACGTGCGATTCAGCCGCAAAGTGAATCACTGCGTCCACCCCTTCCATCAGGTCTTCCAGCGTGGGGTCGCACGACTCGTCACAGATGTCCCGGCAGACCAACTCGTGCCCGTGCGTGAGATCGTCAAGGTTCTTGAGATTCCCGGCATAGGTCAGCTTATCAACATTGCAAATGCAATCGGTGCGGTGAGTTCGCAACCAGTACCGTATGAAATTGGAGCCGATAAAACCGGCCCCGCCCGTTACCAAAAGTTTCATTCGCGCGCCTTGTCAGGTGCTGTGCTGTACGACGTTTACGATAACACGCCTTACATTGTGATTAAACGTGGAGGGGGAAAATGGCGGCGGTCGCAAAGCTTCTCATGGCGAGTCCGGACCTTCGTTCGAGGCTCACTGAGATGTATTCTTACTCGTTCTCCAGGTCGCGATCAATCTGCGCCCGGTATTTCTCAATCACTGCAGGAGACATTTCTTTCGGCGGGGCTTCTCCCGTCGCGGGTTCCTCGATGTCCTCCGCTTCAGCGGGGCTGAACCTGAACTTCATTCTCCACAGGATATACGAAACCAGAATGCCGCCGAGTACCAGAACCACGAACGGCATCACCCATGCCGATAGCGAAAAGCCTTTGCGAGGTGGTTCTGGAAGGATGCGCGGCCCGTACTGTTCTACAAAACCGGCCACAATGGCATCTTCGCTCTTGCCTGCGGCGAGTTGCGTCTGAATGGTTCTACGAATGAATGTTGCGGAAGAACAATCCAGGTGGTTGCACGACAGCACCATATAGCCGCAGCCGCACTGGCATAGCAAGCGATTTGAGACGCGCCGGAACCCCGCGTCATCTGATCCGGCAACGGCAGCGGGTGGCTTCGTACCAGCGGGAGCGTTGTCCGGAGCGCCTGAGCCGCCCTGCGCCATCAACAAGGCACACGACAGCACTCCTAGCGCCAGGGAGTGGGACACGCGCTTAAGTGCTGCTTCTTGCCAATGCTTCATCTTTATCTTTGATTCTCGTTGGAGTTTGCGGACGCGCCTCTCGCCGTTGATCAGGCGGACCTTGGCTTGACTTGGTGCCGGCGCCAATACGTGACGGGAAGAGTGCAACGATGGTTCCGAAGACCAGAACTGCGGAGCCGACCCAAATCCAGTTTACCAAAGGGTTCAGATGCGCGCTGATGACCGCGTGTTGCTTGTCCTCCGATAAACCCTCATAAACAACGTAGACGTCCTCCGCCAGCCTCGCGCGTATGGCGACTTCCGTTGTGGGCTGGCGGCTGGCCTTGTAGAGCCTGCGCTCGGGCTCCAGAACGCCCAGTTGCTTATCGCCGCGCGCCAAGACTATTTGGGCCTTCTGCGCGCTGTAGTTGGGGTTGTCAGTCTCCTTCAAATCGCGCATTTCGAGAGTGTACCGTCCCAGCGGCATTTTGTCGCCAATGGCCATCTCCTGTTCGTTTTGGGTGTTAAAGGCGCTGCCTGTGAATCCCACAAACATGAGCACAATTCCCAGATGAACGATGTAGCCGCCATATCGCCGCGTATTGCGTTGTGTCAGCGTGAGCGCCGCCCCGACCAGCGATTGCCCGGACTTCTGAGCGATTACCCTGGCACCGCGGTAGAACTCGATGAAGATCGTAAATGCGACGAATGCGCAGAGGATCAAGGACACCTGCGGATAGAATGACCGCACACCGTATGCAAACAGCACAACGCCGAATGCCAACGACACGACGCCGGGCAGGAGGAAGTTTTTCTTCAAGCTGCTGATCGAAGTCTTGCGCCATGCAAAGAGCGGTCCCAATCCGGTCAGCAGCAGCAGCAGCAATCCGATGGGGATGTTCACTTTGTTAAAGAACGGTGCGCCAACGCTGATCTTTACGCCCTGCACCGCCTCAGAGATCACCGGGAACAGCGTGCCCCACAGAACCGCGAAGCAGGCGGCGAGGAGCAGCAGATTGTTAAACAGGAAACTCGACTCACGAGAGACGAGCGAGTCCAGCGGCTGAGTGCTCTTCAGGTAATCGAGCCGTTCCAGCAGCAGCCAGCCCGAGAACAGAATCCCGATACCGAGGAACGAAACGAAGTAGGCGCCAATCTCGGACTGCGCAAAAGCATGGACCGAAGAGACCACGCCGCTCCTGGTGAGAAACGTCCCGAAGATGCACAAGAAGAAGGTGGAGAACACCAGGACCATGTTCCAGACCTTCATCATGCCGCGCTTCTCCTGCATCATGACGGAATGCAGGAACGCGGTGCCGGTGAGCCAAGGCATCAATGAGGCGTTCTCCACCGGGTCCCATCCCCAGTAACCGCCCCAGCCGAGCACAGCGTAAGCCCAACGTGCTCCCAATAGGATACCAATCGCTAGGAACAGCCAAGTGACCATCGTCCAACGGCGGGTGGTAGCAATCCATTTGTCGCCGGCCTGCTTTGTAATAAGCGTGGCCAGCGCGAACGCGAATGGAACCGTGAACCCCACATAACCCAAATAGAGCATTGGCGGGTGTATCGCCATGGCCGGGTACTGCAGCAGCGGATTCAGCCCGTTACCATCTAGGGGGCCTTGCACCACCATTTGGCCGCCGTGGTTCATGGCCAGCAACTTGAATGGGCTCACTACGAAAGTGTTCAGTAGCAGGAAGAAACCAAGGACGGTCATGAGCGTCGCCGAGACATATGGCATCATCTGGCGATGTGTTTGATGGTTGAGCTTTACCGCGATCATGCTGTAGGTGGCGAGCAGAAAGCTCCAGAAAAGCAGCGACCCTTCCTGTCCCGACCACACCGCTGAAATCTTGTAGTACCAAGGCAGCGCACGATTGCTGTGACCTGCGGCGTACGCCAGGCGGTAGTCGTCAGTCATCAGGGCGTAGACCAGACATCCCATCGCAGTAGCGACGCACACCCAGATAGCGCCTGTGGCGCGATATGAGCTGTATAGCAGGCGATCGTTTCGCCGTGCCAATCCGATCAGCGAGGCTGCAATCGAGTAGATGGTCAGCACAAACGCCAGTATTAATGCAAAGCTGCCTAGATTTTCCATTGGTCTTCCGATTCGGCCATCTTTTCGTCAGTATTGGACCGGCTGTCGTTCACCTTGGCGGGATCCAATTGGCCGCGGGCTTCGGAGCGGCGCCTTCGGTGGGCATCGCAGCAGGCTCATACTTGGATGCGCATTTGGCTTGCACCGTCTCAGCGTGAAAAGTACCGTCCTTCAGGTAGCGGCCGTCGGCCATGGCCTCAGCGCCGTCCTGCAATGTGTCGGGCAACGTATCCTTGCCTGTGTATACCACCGGCAGAACTTTGCCGTCCTGCTCAATGCTGAACTCGACCTTACCCGCCGCTTTGCGAATAGAGCCGGCCGACACGTTTCCGCCGACGCGATAGCGCCGCTGGTGCGCATCCGATTTGGCCTGCAACTCACCCACGGTCACGTAATACGTCTTGCTCTCCTGAATGCCGCTGTAGGCGAGCCAAGAAATCATGATCAAAATGATCCCTAGCCCGATTCCAAATTGAAGTTTCTTTCGTCCCCGCTGCATGCTTGCTGCCTTTCTGCGCAGAGGATTGAGGTGTGATGCGCTCGTCAAAAAGCCCTCTCGTCTAGTGTACAACTAGTGTAGCCTCTTTGGTGTGTCATTTCACCCAAAATATGGTTCAAGGGGCAAATCTTTGCAATCCTGTCGCCACTCGGGCTCGACAAGTCTCGACGACCAGACCTGCACTCTGTCGTGCCCGCCGTCGGAACCACAGCCCGGATTTGGCTATCAGATCAAAACCAGGATCTTAAGTTGTTGATGTCAGGCTTGTTCCCAGCAGTCACTCCGGTGGCTTCAGTTCCCCCAGCATGGTCGGGATTAGCTCCGATACTGTGGGATGAATGTGCATGGCGCGCCGGATGACGGTATACGGCGCTTTGGCGTACATCATATCCAGAATGGTGTGGATCACTTCATCGCCTTCAACGCCGAGCACCGCTGCGCCGAGGATTAATTCTGTTTCGGCATCGACCAGAATCTTCATGAAGCCCTGAGTTTCGCCTTTTTCCATGGCTCGCGAGACGCGCGTCATAGGCATTTTCCCAATGAGTATCTGGCGGCCCAGCTGGCGCGCCCCTGTCTCGGTCAAGCCCGCACGCCCCAGCGGCGGATCAATATACAGTGCGTAGGCAGTGATGCGATCGCTCAAGCGGCGCGGGTGACTGTCAAAGAGATTAGCGGCCACGATCTCGAAATCGTTGTATGAGGTGTGCGTAAATGCGCCCTTGCCGTTACAATCGCCCAGAGCCCAGACTCCCGGCACATTGGTGCGCAGCTCGTCATCCACCTGGATGTAACCTTTCTTGTCGGTCTTGACGCCCGCCAGTTCCAGCCCCAGGTCGTCTGTATTGGGACGGCGGCCCACTGCCAGCAGAAAATGCGAGCCGTTGATCTGTCGGGTCACAGTCCCGCATTGCACGGTCAGCCCGATTCCGGCTTGGGTCTTACTCACCGCGGTCAATTCGGTGTTCAGCAGAAAGCTGATTCCTTCCTCTTCCAGAATCTCCCATATGGCTTGTGAAATGTCTTCGTCGTCACGGGCAAGCAGGCGCGACTCCTTTTCAATCACCGTGACTTTACTGCCGAAACGGCGGTACATCTGCGCAAATTCGAGTCCGACGTAGTTGCCGCCGAGGATGATCAGGTGCTCGGGAAGGAAATCCACTTGCATCATGCTGGAGTTGGTGTAATAGCTGATCCGATCGAGACCTGGAACGTTCGGTATAACGGCGCGCGCCCCTACGTTGACGAAGATGCGATCGGCCGTCAGTTGTTCCTGGCCCACGCGGACAAGGTGAGGACCTTCGAACACGGCATGTCCCTGGTACACGCGGCAGTTTTCAGCTTTCTCCAAGCGGTTCCTCACGCCCTGTTGGGAGCGGACGACCATGGCGTCCTTGCGGGCTTTCACTAGCTTCATATCTACAGTGATGTCGCCCTCGATGTTCACGCCGTAATCCGCGCTGCGCCTGGCGAAGTGAGCGACCCGCGCGCTTGCGACCATGGCCTTGGTAGGGATGCATCCGGTGTTGACGCAGGTTCCGCCGAAGAACTTGCGCTCAATGACGGCGGTTTTCATTCCTTCCGCCGCCAAACGCACCGCCAGCGAGGGGCCTGCTTGCCCGGTGCCGATCACGATCGCATCGTATTTTAGAGGATTGCCGAGTCGAATGGGTTTGGGGGTTGCCAGGACTCCGGCGTCTTCCGCTGAACTCGCCATGGGAAGTATTTTGAGGGATTTGGGGGATTTTCGCAACGATAGCGGGTCTAGTTACCTGAAGTGTGGTCGTTGACCTGAAATGTCGGGCCGTCCTAAACCGGAGATGGTATAATAAATTCCGAGTTCTGGAGGGTTTGCATGTTTGAGGGTATTTTTCAGCCGACGCACCTGCTGGTGATACTGGTTGTGGCTCTGCTGGTCTTCGGTCCCAAGAAGCTCCCTGAGTTCGGCAAGGGTCTGGGGGAGGCTATTAGCGGTTTTAAGAAGGCGATTCACGAAGGCCAGCGCAGCGCCAAGACGCCGGCCGATACCGCAACAAAAAAGCTGACGCAAAAGACCGGCAGCTAAATAACTCCCGCTTGCCAATCGTGGCTGGTTGCCCGTTTGAAAGCGTGTGTGACGTCCGCAAATACTAAAAGAATCAGGCTGCTTCTTCAAGCGCACTCCCTTGTCCGAGATAGTCAGTTTCTGAGCCTCCCGACCCAATTGGTAGTAAGTTGCACCGCGTCGTCCGCTGAGCTGAACTGTCGTGATGACCCAGTAGGAATACACTTCACCATCCACAAACGGGGCACCGACTCACCCGGTGGGCCAGTAGTCACGGAGCCTCATTTGGTACCATGTTAGATGGTGTAGATAAAGGGGAATATATCAGTTATCATAACGGCCAGATTAAGAGATGTTTCGCGTACGGCGCGCCATGCACTCGCGCCACCGGTCAGGCGGCAACGTTGCGGCATGTGCTCGCCAGGACTATAATTGAGCTAGTGTGAATGCGTTCCTATGCCGGAAGTCCCCGATTTTTTCGCCTCCAAGGCTAAGGACAGCAGTTCCGACGAGTTGATCCGATGGCATACGGTTACATACCGCACGGTGGCCGTTTGGCTAATCATCGTAATGGCCGTCGTGGGCACGCTGCTCACTATTCTTTACCCGCAATGGTGGAGAGTGCTGCTCAATACAGTTTCGGGCAAGCCCGCGGCTGCCACGCATACCGCGGGCGATGCGGCTCGCAAAGCCCGGTTTACAAACCTTGAAGGAAGCGTCCGAGTCAGGAAAGCGAATCAGGTGCAGTGGACAGCGGCTACCGTTTCGATGGATCTGGAACAAGGTGATACGGTGCAGACCTTGCGCGATGGACTGGCGAGAATCGCGTTCGCCGATGGCGCGCTCTTTGTCGTGAAGCCTGACACGCTCATTGTGCTCGAAGCTGATGCTACCCGTTCTGATGATCGCACGCTCGCGAATGTCGCCGTGCAGGTGACTTCGGGTGTGGTTGATCTGTCCACCTCGCGAGGCGCTGGAGATTCGCGCGTCCGGTTTGCGAACGCCGAAGCCCGAATTTATCAGCAAAGCCGCGCTATGGTCACGAACAACCCGGAGACGAACTTGCATCAAATCACGATCTCCAAGGGCGGCGCTCGTGTGACGCGGGGCGGAGAACAGCTAGAGCTGGGCGAGTACGAGCAGGCGTCATTTGCGGGTCCTGAAACCCGGATGGCGAAAACCAAGATCGTGGCTCCCCCCATTCTGCTGACTCCCGCCAATGCCGCGCCGGTCGTAATGTCTGGAGCTTCCTCCGTAGAGGTGGAGTTCACGTGGAGCGCGATTCGAAGCGCTGAATCCTACCGGCTTCGCATTTCTTCCTCGCCGATTTTCTCAACCATGGTTTACGACCGCCGCTTGCAGTCCACATCTGTGCGCTTGCCGTCGTTCAAGGCGGGAGACTATTACTGGTCGGTGGCTTCTCTGGGCGCTGGTAATAAGGAAAGCCAGCCCAGTGATGCCAATAAGTTTTCAGTGATCAGGCAGGACAACGGGGGAGAAATCCTCCTGATCGCCGACAGATATATCCAGCACGGCAGAGTGATCGAGATTATTGGGCGGACCGAACCGGGCGCTACCGTGCTAGTCAATAACGAGCCGGTATTCAATATTGCTCCGGATGGTAAGTTCAAGCACTTCACGGCGCCTCTGCCCAATATAGGGGCGAACCAAATCACTATGACCGCGCAAAATAGAAAAGGAAAGGTGGCCACACTGCGCAAGACGATTACGATTCAGTAATCACCTGCACAATGCACGTCAAGACACATGATGAATGGCAATGGAAGAAGGAGGACAATGCCCTCCATGAACCTGCATATGCTCTTTAGTTTTTTCTCCAGGGACTTGGCGATTGATCTAGGTACCGCCAACACCCTGGTTTTCGCCAAAGGCAGGGGTATCGTAGTTAACGAGCCTTCCATTGTCGCGATCAACAAGACCACAAACGAAGTCGAAGCTGTAGGCAAAGAGGCTAAGGAGATGCTCGGCCGCACTCCCGGCAACATAGTTGCGATCCGTCCCATGAAGGACGGCGTCATCGCCGACTTCAAAGTCACCGAGAAGATGCTGACGTACTTCATTCATAAGGCTCATAACCGCAAGATGCTGGTTCGGCCGCGCATCGTGATCGGCGTCCCATCCGAAATCACTCCGGTGGAAAAACGTGCGGTACAGGATTCCGCATACCGCGCTAAGGCCAGCGAGGTCCACCTCGTCGAACAGGCCATGGTGGCGGCGATCGGCGCCGGCTTGCCCATCACGGAGCCCTCGGGAAACATGATCGTGGACATTGGCGGCGGAACCACAGACATCGCGGTGATCTCTCTTTCCGGCATCGTCTATTCCCGCTCAGTGCGCGTGGCGGGCAACGAGATGGATGAAGCCATCATGCATTATTTGAAGCGCAAGTTTAACCTGCTCATCGGTGAGCGCACGGCCGAGCAGATCAAGATGGAGATCGGTTCCGCGTATCCTCTCGATAAGCCGCTCAGCATGGAGATCAAGGGGCGTAATCTGATCGAGGGAGTTCCAAGAACCATCACCATCGAGGACACCGAGATCCGCGAAGCGCTCTCGGAATGCGTGGACACCATCGTAAACGCCCTCCGGGTGGCGCTGGAGAGAACTCCGCCGGAGCTCTCGGCCGATATCAGCGATCGCGGAATTGTCCTCACCGGCGGCGGAGCGCTGCTCAAGAATTTGGACAAGCGTATTCGCGAAGAGACCGGACTGCCCGTATCGATCGCCGACGACCCGTTGGCGTCGGTCGTATTAGGAACTGGGAAGATGCTCAGCGACTTTAAGCTGCTGAGAAAGGTTTCGCTGGATTGATCAGAGCCGCGACCCACGGCACGCCGGGGCAGGCCGCAAGGGAGCGGGCGTATTCAACGGAGCTGAACGTGAATTCAGGTCGCCGTAGTCTGTTGGTTCTGACGCTGGTGCTCATGGCGGAGTTGCTGGTGCTTGCGTGGCAGGTCCATCGTAACCGCGACATTTCGATTGTGCGCCAAGGCTCCATGCTAGTGACGACGCCCATCAGCAGAGCGTTGCGTACCGTGGCCGATGGGACCTGGGGCGTTTGGCGGGGCTACGTTGATTTGCGCGGCGCGCGTCGTGAAAACCAGCAACTGGCCCGTCAACTTGATTCTCTGAAGCTGGAGTACCAGCGGCTTCAGGATGAGGCGGCTCAGGGACGCCGCCTGCAAGTGCTTCTGGATTTCAAGCAGCGCGTTCCCTCCGAAACGGTGGCTGCACAGGTGATCAGTTCCGGAGCGAACGACAATTCGCGTTTGGTGGTGATCGATAAGGGTGAACAGGCCGGTGTTCGTCCCGATATGGCGGTTGTCGTTCCCGACGGAATCATCGGAAAAGTTCTCAGAACCTTCCCCTACTCGGCTCAGGTGTTGCTACTGACGGATTCCAATAGCGGAGTGGCGTGTGTGCTGGAGAGTAGCCGTATTCACGGAATCCTCAAAGGGCAGAACAAGAATTTGGCAATGCTGAGCTACGTCGTGAACGACGACAAGATACAAATCGGTGAGCGAGTGTTCACCTCCGGAGAAGACCAGATTTATCCCAAGGGCATGCCGGTCGGAGTAGTCGTGGAAGCCCGTCCGGGAGCATCGTTTCAGGGAATCGTGGTGCAGCCTTTCGCCAAGATGAACCGGCTGGAGGAAGTCCTGGTAGTCACGAAGAAAACAGATGTGGAATTGCCCATTGTTCCAACTGCGGGCGGGAGAACCGTGGCTGGGGTGTCTTCCCCCTCGCCGGCGAATCCCCAGTCCGTCTCGGCGTCGGCAAAACCGTTGTTTGTAGCTGCTCCGCGCAAACCCGCGGCGGTGGCACCGGCTGCCGATCCGCCCCGCACAACACAACCGCCTTTGTATGGACCGCCCGCGCCCCCAGCGGCGGCTGGGCCCCGCTAGCGAGTTGTCGGACTACTCTATACGATCCGATATACTTCCAGCATCAATCTCTGCAACTTCGGCTTATAGATTAGATCGTAAGCAAGTTCTTTGTCAGGGAACAGATTCAGGGCTGCCCGCTTCGTTGAGGCAACCAGTTCGGAGGCCTCCTCTACAGGGAGATTCCCTTGGCTGATGACGTTCATCACCAAATTGACCATCAACTGCAGTCGGCGAATTTTCTTGTTTTCTTCGAGTATTTCCCGCTCGGTTGGCTTTTCCTTCACTGGTTTAACCCCTTCCCAGTGCACGCCAGAATTGATCTGCGCTAATTTTAACATACGGTAGCCGCGCGCCCGTAGCGGCGTTCTGCCGCGTCACCCCATGGCTACTCCGACCAAATGGCCGTGCATTTTACCATACACGGAAGGCGGGCCACGGGCGGACCGTGTCGCGGAAACGGGAGAACTCCACGCGGTTGCCATCTGTTGAGGCAGTGACGCTGCCGTCGAGATCCGTACGGTAGGTTTGCACGCCGACACCGCTGAGCGCATCCAGAACTTCAGCATTGGGGTGGCCGAAACGGCCGTAGGGGCCCACGCTGATAATGCCGAAGCGCGGCGCCACGCGGTTCAAGAAAGCGGCCGTTGTGGAAGTTTTGCTGCCATGATGGCCGACCTTCAGCACGTCGCTTGCGAGCGGCAGTTCATCTGCTGCCATCAGTCTTTCCATGCGAGCTTCGGCGTCACCCGCGAGCAGGATGTGTCGCTTGCCGTATCCGAGCCTTACCACCAGTGAATCGTTGTTGCTGACACGCTTCGGATTCCAATCTGCCGGCGGCGACAGGAACAGCAGTTCGACACCGTCTATTACCGCCCTCTCGCCGCTGTGATGGCGCACAACTGGAATGCCGTGGCTGCGAGCTACGCTCAGCAAGCGTTCGAGGCCGGCCCCTGAAGGACCGGGCCCGAGCCACAGCTCTCCAACCCTGAAATTCTCGATGATCTTGATTAGCCCGCGCAGATGGTCCGCATGGGCGTGCGTCAGCATGATCACATCCACCCTATTGACCCGGTGGGCCCACAGAAACGGAGAAACAATTTCCTCCCCGGTATCGAACCTTGGAGGAGGAGAACCAGGTACTGGAATCACCCCACCGCCATCTACCAACATCGTGCGGCCTTCGGGAAAGCTGATGTACAGCGAGTCGCCTTGACCTACATCGAGCGCGGTGATCTCCAGCTTTCCCGCAATGTGATCGCGTGAATACGGAGCAACTGTCAACGCAATGCACAAACTAATCAGGGCCGCCACAGGCACCCAGACCAGCCGCGAGCGCCGCAAGGCGAGCACCGCAATTGCTACCAGCACGACGAAGAAACCGTAGGTTAGCGCCTCTGGAGGCTCCGCCACCCTTCGATCCAGCCTCGGCAGTTGGGCCGACCAATGCACAATGGATTGCAGCAGCGCCACGAGTAACCCGAGCGTCCATGCACCTGCGGTCGCCAGAGGAAACCACAAAAGCGACACTAGAAGCACCACAAATCCCAAAGGTACGATGATCGAGGCGAGCGGCAGAAGCAGCAGGTTTGCCGCGATCCCTGACCACGTAACGCGGTGGAAATAGATGCTCATCACAATTGCCAATCCGGCCTGCATCAGAATGACCGCCAAAGCGGCCTCGGCAAACGCCAGGAGCCCCGAGATCGTACGAGGAAATATTCGACGCAGCACGTCGCGCAGCTTTCTTCCCAAGTCGCCAAACACGAAATCGCGTAGCACGCGTACGTCCTGCCGGAACTGCAATTGTGTGGGTTGCAGGTGAAAGTCCCGCTCCCTTTCATCTAACGCGACCAGCGCAAAACGATAAGGAGAGATTGTCCACTCGACCAGCGGCGCGGCTATGGCCGCGATGATCAGGACAGCGGTAAATGAAAGTTGAAATCCCGAATCGAACAGATCCGAAGGATGGAAAATCAGCAATATCAGAGCGGCGGCGGCAACGGAATTCAGCAGTGCCCGCTCGCGATAGATTAAGCGCGCGCCCAGGTAAATCGAGATCATCAGCGCCGCCCGCAGGGTCGGAATGCGCGCGTTTGCCAGCAGTGTGTAAACGATTAAGCTGACCAGAACAATCAATGTCTGGAGCCATGACGCCAATCGGGAATACTTCAGCAGCATGAGCAGCCCAAGAGCGAGCGCTCCAGCGTGCAGCCCCGATACAACCAGCAAATGGTAAGTTCCGCTGGTCTGAAACGCCGTCAGCACGTCGGGCGGCAGCCAATTATCGTCTCCCAGCAGCATCGCTTTCAAAATCGCCCCAGTGCTGTTCTCGGGAGGAAACATGCGGTCGAGGTTGGAATCCAAGCGGGTGCGCAGAGCGTACACCGCGGATAACAACGGACTGCCTTCTCGGCCGGGCAGCAGCGCGACATCTTCCGCCTTGCGCACGATGCCAGTCAGCGAGATGCCTTGGCGCCGCATGTAGCTCTCATAATCGAATGCCCCAAGTGTCTTGTAGTTGCGCGGGTGCCGGAGGTCGGGAACATTGATCGCAACTTGTGCGCCGTATGGCATCCGTAAAGAGGCCGGGCCGCTGCGTGGCTGGTAATAGTAAAACCGAATCACGCCTTGAGCGGGACCGGTGAACTGTGGCTGGCTAATGGCCGTTATTTGAAGGTCGAAGTACTCTCCCCCTGGGCGCGGGATGGACGGCGTGCGCGCCCATCCTGTGACGCGCGACGCGTGTTTCAGGTTAATGAGCCCGCTCTGTACCAGCAATTCCACATGGCGCGACGGCAAAACGGAATGCTCCTCCGCGGCCAAAAACGCTCCGCAAAGGAAAACTCCTGCCAGAGCACAGACCAACCCATATAAACGAAAATCCATCCGCAACAGGAGGAGTGCACCAAGGAGCAGTAGAGCGATCCAAAAGAGTTCTGTCGAAGCCGAGAGGAAGATATATTGGGCCGACCAGATGCCGGCAGCGAATGTGGCGACTACGTGAAGGAGCGGGTTGCGCATCTGTGCTAAGAGTTCATTCGAGGCGCTCCATCTGGACGACGGTCTCGATATGAAACGTCTGTGGAAACTGATCCATCAGGTGTACCGCCCGGATTCGGTATCCTGAGCCGGTTAGAACAGCAATATCTCGCGCCAGAGTCGTCGGATCGCAGGAAACATAAACGAATCGCCGGGGTCGCAGCCGCACGCAATTCTCCAGCACTGTCTTGCTCAATCCCGTGCGCGGCGGGTCCACCAGTATAATGTCCCACTTCGGCAAAGCGGTGGCCAAAAATTTCTCGGCGGTCATATGATAGGCGCGTGCCTTTGCGCTGACCACTCCCACGTTTGATTCCAAGTCGCGCGCCGAAGCGGCGCTGGACTCGACTGCGGCAACCTTCTGGAACCGGTGCGCCAGCGGCAGCGTGAACAGCCCCACGCCGGCATATAGGTCCAGCGCGCGCTCGCCTTGTAAATCTCCTATAGCTGTGCGAATCAATTCCTCAAGCAGGAAACGGTTGATCTGGAAAAACGATTCATGTCCGATGCGGAAGTGGTACTCGCCCACGTGATAAGCCAGATATCCGTCGCCCCACACGATCGGCTTGGGCGCGCGTGCTCTCTTTTCGTCGGGCTTCTGGATGCAGCACACCGACTGAATGGCGGGCATTGCTTCACGAAGCGCATCGCCGAAAGTTCGTGGTGCGGGGCGGTTGGAGTAAACTGTGGCAATCAGTTTCTGATCCGAGTCCGAGACGAAAAGCTCGATCTCGGCGTCGCCGTCCGGGAACAGCGCCGCGCCCAGTCCTCCGGCTAATTTCCCGATTGCGTCGTTTATCAGCGGAGAACTGATCGGACAGTGATCTATCGGGCACAGGTCATGTGTGAGTAGTTCGTAATAGCCAATCTGAAATGAGGCTTGCTGTTTCTGGGTGCGCAAGCGAGTCCGGTTGCGATACTGCCATGGTTCAGACGCGATGGCCGATATAGGCAAATCCAAATGCAGCTTCCCGACTCGTTCAAAGCTTTCCAGTAGAATCTCCTGTTTGGTAGTCAACTGCTGCGCATATCCAATATGCTGATACTGGCATCCACCGCAGCGCGTGAAGTATGGACATCCCGGCGCAACTCGCACCGGTGATGGCTCAATCACTTCGAGCAGGCGGGCGCGTCGCACGCCTTTGGATGGTGCCTTCGCCTCCACTCTGACTCGCTCGCCAGGCAAGACCAGCGGTACCAGAAGAACTCCTTCCGGAGTACGCGCCAATCCCTCCCCGCCATACACCATCTTCTCGATAGAGATGTCCAGAGAATTTGGCGTTGATTGAAATTCGTTCGCCACGATACGGTTCCCCGGATTTCAAAATTGTTGTCGCATTGAATCGGTCACTGAGTACTGGTAGCGCAGAGTTTGCGCTTCTCAAACTCTGCGCTACTCCCAGATCGATAATGCAATTACAAATAGAACAGGCTCAAGCGCGCCAGGGCCGCGCGCTCCAACAGCTTTCTTTGCAAGAACTGTTTTTGGAGCGACGAGACCTGCTCGGCGGACATTTTCCCGCGTACCGGTGCGAGTTGCCGATCCATTTCGGAGCGCATCTCCACCATTTCACGTTCATCCGTGCAGGCGAGCAGTATTGAGAATATTTTGTCTTCCAGTACATTGAGCCTGCGTTCCACATCTTCGAGGTTCACTACGGAATCGGATGCAGCCGCCGCCGCAAGCTTTCGCAAGGAGGATGCAATCTGACGGAATGTCGCGGCCGATTCCGGCCGGTTCTGGGCCTGCAATAGAACGGCCGCATTTTCCACTGCTTCGGCGTTGACGCCGAAAAATCGAGTCAGCTCCTCGCGCGGAAAGGGCTGGCCGGTCGAAGCTGTTGCCGGCTTGTTGCGCTGTCCCTCTTGCGCTGCGGCCAGAACTTCCTGCTGGCAGTACGCCAGCGAGTTTACTGCACGAACTTTGCGCTTCTTGGCGTCGTGCTTTTCGAAGGCGCGATCTATGCCCTTCAGGACAGCTTCCAGCGGTATCTGCGATTCCTTCCATGTGTCGATCAGCGCCCAGTCGAGCGTGGAGACGAAAAGTGCCGTGCCGCGTTTCTTCCAGAAATACTCCTCGATTTCTGTGAAGTAGTTGAAGTAATTTTCCATTGAAGAATATTAGACGCCGGGGACCCGCTGGTCCGATGCGGCGTCACGCGCGGCGGCTTCGTTTCCGTGGTAGCGCTGTTTTGTGGCGCTCATCCCAGATCAGGCGCAAGCCGTCCAGCGTCAGGTGCTCGTCAATGTGCTGCACGAATCGGGAGCCGCTGGCGAGCAAACTCGCTTGTCCTCCCGTGGCTACCACGCGCGTTTGCGGTCCAAGCTCGCTGATGAGGCGCTCCAGAATTCCATCCAGCATCCCGAGCGAGCCGTAATAGAAACCCGATTGCAGGCAGGCGATGGTGTTAGTTCCTATCAGCTTCTCCGGTTCGCGCAGCGCCACCATCGGAAGGCGCGCCGTTTTACTGAACAGCGCTGCGATCGAAATTCCTATACCTGCTGTGATGACGCCGCCTAAGTACTCTCCTTTGGCGGATACCACGTCAAAGTTTACCGCCGTTCCAAAATCCACCACCACGCACGGCCCGCCATACTTGCGAAACGCGGCGAGCCCGTTTACAACCCGGTCCGCACCGACCTCGAACGGATTATCGATCTTGATGATCAGCCCTGTGCCGTTCGCCGGATTCACGAACAGCGCCTCTGTATCGAAGTAACGAGGGGCCATGGCGGCCAACGACACATCCAGAGAAGGCACCACGCTCGAGATGATGACGCCGTCGACGCGCCTGATATCCTGCCCGGCCAGCGCAAACAGATTGCGAAACAGAATGCCCCATTCGTCGGCGGTTTGGTCGAGCGCAGTGCGCAGACGCCAGTGTGCGGCTAGCCGTGTGCCTTCAAATGCTCCAATGGTGAGGTTCGTGTTGCCAACGTCAACGGCCAGCAGGAGGCCATTACGTGAAGTGTTCCGCTTTTTTCTGGTCGGCATGAGTTTGGTTGGAGTCCGATTCAGCGTTGACTGTTATCTGAATCAAGTGCTTGTCCGTCCCCAGCTTGATTCCAAGACTTAGTGCGATCACATAATCGACAAGCGGCCCCGAACATTGTATTTAATGCCACTAGAGTCACCATCACTCCCTGAGCTAAGGGCGGGGAATTGGTTGCCCATCGCCAGACGAGCCAGCCGATCAAGTAGACGCCGTTCCAGTACACCGCCACCCGTGCCAATCGTCTGGCGAATAGTTGGCTCGATCGTACATCAAATACCGAGCGAAAAAAGCTCAACCCTCCACGTTACTGCGGCCTTACATGCCCGCTCAGCACGCGCTCCATTTTCCCATCGTCGCGCTGCACCAGGAGAACTCCCTCTGGCGAGAGGCCTGCGGTGACTCCGGCCAATCCATCTTTGCTGTCGATCACTTTCACACGCTTGCCGCGCGAGTAGCTGGAGATCTGGCTGAAGCGCTCCACAATGACAGCCGGTCCCTCTTTGAGCAGCCGCTCGTAATAGTGCTCCATGCGAGCCAGCACCGCGGCCAAAATTTCCACGCGCGAAAAGGTGCGCCCCGTCTCCAGGCACAGTGACGTTGCCTCGGTCGCAAGCTCCGCCGGAATAGCGGCATGGTTCACATTGATTCCGAAACCGGCGAGCACATAAGCGATACGTTCCGGCTCAGCCGTCATCTCGACTAGAATCCCGGCGCATTTCTTGTCCCGGCACATGACGTCATTCGGCCAGCGCAGGTCCATCGGCAGAGCCGTCAATTCCTGCAACGCTTCCGCGACAGCCACTCCGCAAAGCAGAGTGAGAATCGGTGCCGCAGCGGGCATGAGCGCCGGGCGCAGCACCAGCGTGAAGTAAAGCCCGACGCGTGGTTCGGACATCCACGCATGCCCCAGCCGCCCGCGCCCGGCAGTTTGCTCTTCGGCCACGATCACGGTGCCGTGAGGAGCGCCAGCGACGGCGAGCCTGCCTGCCTCGTTCATCGTGGAATCTGTTTTATACAGATGATGAATGCGGCATCCGAACTCTCCGCGGTGCAGCCTGCGCCGGATGGTGTGAGGCGTCAAGACGTCGGGTACCTTCATCAACTGATAGCCTGTGCCCGGGACGCCGCGTATTTCAAGCCCCATACTGCGCAACCGTTCCACCCAATCCCAGAGCGTCGATTGTGGGACGTGCAGCTCAGAGCATAACTTCGTCCCGCTCAACACAACTGTGGCATGTTCCGCCAGGAGATCAATGAGGCGGTCCAGCCTTCGATCTAATGCTCTATCTGACGCCGCGTCTGGCATGTCCGCAATGGGACGTTCGTTGCCGCTGCTCTAATTCAAGTTCTCCAGTGTCTCCGTTACTTTTGCCTGCTGGACGGCGAGCTCGCTTTTGCGCTGGCGCAGCGAACCCACCACAGCTTCGGGAGCCTTCGCGAGAAACTGGTCATTGCCGAGTTGCCTCTCGACCGATTCCAGCTCGCGCGCGCTCGGCTTCGAGGTCCACCGCGTCCTTGGCCGAAATCTTTAACGCGAATTCCGGAAGCGAACGCAGCGCGCCACCCTCGCTTGCGAGCGGGGCAGAAGAAAACTGTCGGAACATGCCCACTAGCAGAACCGCCGCCCGCGCAAAACATACCAAACCAATTTAAAGTGGCTTTACATGGGACTCCCAGATCCGAGCATGCTCCGCCTCTAGTTCTTGCAGCTTCTTTCGGCGAGATGCTACGACGCTGCTTGGAGCTCTTGAAGTAAACTGCTCATTGCTTAGTTGCGCGTTTAGGGAATCTATTTCTCGTTTTATCCTGGTTTCCTCCCTCTCAAGCCGGGCGCGCTCAGCACTGACATCGACTACATCCTTCAAAGGAATCATGATCGCGAACTCAGGAAGCGATCGTACCATCTTGTCGCCGATTACGGGGTTCGGTTGCGCGAGGATTTCCAAGATGGGCAGTTGTTGACCTGGCGTTAAAGGTACCGGTTTTTCCTCAACTAGAGACGCAGGATCGGATGTGTCCCTCCAATTCAACTTCGATAGATTAGCCAACTTCCGGATAGCATCCTCATGATCGTTGCACAACCCAATTACGTCAGGTTCTCTGGGATGCAAATCAATAGGGATTTTTCGGGTAACATCAACTCCGGATTGCGCCCGACAATTCCGAATCTCAACGATTATTTTTTGCAGCAGATTCATCTCGCGCTCGGCGCTTTCATCGCGCAAAGCTGGGTCCTGCGCTGGGAACTGTGCCAGCGCGATGGACATCCTTCTCGGCGCGAGGCGTTGCCAGAGCTCTTCGGTGATGAACGGCATCATCGGATGCAGCAGCCGCAGTGCGGCGTCAAAGGCGCGGCAGAGATTATCGGCGGCCGTTGCAACCTGGGGGGAGGGCGCTGCTTCCCGTGCCGGGCCGGGAGGCCCGTCACTAATTAGCGCCAGCTTTTTCAGTTCTAGATACCAGTCGCAGAACTCATGCCAGAAGAAGTGATAAATAACGTGCGACGCTTCGTGGAAACGGAACGATTCGAGAGCCGACGAGATTTCCTGCGCCACCGAAGAAAGCCGTGAAAAGATCCAGCGATCTTCGAGGGGCAATGACGCGCTGTCCGACGACGCCGGCTTGTAGCTCTGGTCCGAGGGCGGAGTCCACGCAGGCACTCCGGCCTTCTCGATCGACATTGCTATGAACCGCGCCGCGTTCCAAATCTTGTTTGCGAAGGCGCGGTAGCTCTGCATGCGGTCTTCTGAAAGCGCAATGTCAGTGCCGGGCGCGGCCATGATCGCCAGCGTGAACCGCACCGCATCCGTTCCGTACTTATCCGTGACCTCCAGCGGGTCGATGACGTTGCCGCGAGTCTTGCTCATCTTTTGCTTGTCGGCGTCGCGCACCAGCGAGTGGATGTAAACGGTGCGGAATGGGACCGCATCGTCCGGCCGCTCGCGGAGCGGCCCCATGAACTTGATGCCCATCATCATCATCCTGGCGACCCAAAAAAACAGGATATCGAAGCCGGTGATCATCAGCGTGGTGGGATAGAACACCTCCAGGTCCTTCGTGCGCTCCGGCCAGCCCAACGTCGAGAACGGCCACAGGGCGGAGCTGAACCAGGTGTCGAGCACGTCCGTCTCCTGCACCGGTTTATCGTTCCCACACTTCGGACATTGCTGCGGCTCTTCACGCGCGACGATTACTTCATTGCACGACTTGCAATACCACGCCGGAATCCGGTGTCCCCACCAAAGCTGCCGCGAGATGCACCAGTCGTGAATGTTGTGCATCCAGTCGAAATAAATCTTGGTGTAGTTCTCCGGGACAAAGCGGGTGCGGCCTGCTTCCACGGCCTGAATCGCGGCCTCGGCGAGCGGCTTCACTTTGACGAACCACTGCGTGGAGAGGCGCGGCTCCACCGGCGTCTTGCAACGCTGGCAGCGGCCTAAAGCAAGTGGGTATGGCTCGATCTTCTCCATCAAGCCTTGCGATTCCAGGTCCGCGAGGACGCGCTTGCGCGCTTCAAAGCGGTCCAGCCCCGCGTACGCGCCGGCGTTCTGGTTCATCTTGCCGGTCTCATCCATCACGTCAATCTGCGGCAGGTTGTGCCGCAGCCCCGCCTGGAAATCATTCGCATCGTGCGCCGGTGTGACTTTCACCACGCCGGTCCCGAAAGCCGGATCGGCGAGCTCATCCGTGATGAACGGGATCTCCCGATTCATCAACGGCAGACGAACGGACCGCCCGTGGAACTTCGTGTAGCGCTCGTCGGCAGGATTTACCGCCACAGCCGTATCACCCAGCATCGTCTCGGGACGCGTGGTCGCCACCACGACGTATTCAGTAGGAACGGGCCTCCCGGCCCGTCCTTCTTCACTACCGATTACCGGATATCGGATGTGGTAAAGATGTCCGGCCTGCTCTTCGTGGACCACTTCGAGGTCAGAAATCGCCGTCTGGCAGCGCGGGCACCAGTTGACGATGTACTTGCCGCGATAGATCAGGCCTTCTTCATAGAGCCGGACAAACACCTCGCGCACGGCGCGCGAGAGGCCGGGGTCGAGCGTAAAGCGCTCGCGCGACCAGTCGCACGAAGCGCCCAGACGAATCATCTGATTTTTGATGGTGTCGCCGCTCTGCTGCTTCCATGCCCAGATTTTCTTCTCGAACGCCTCGCGGCCCAATTGGCGACGGTCGAGACCCTGCTCGGCGAGTTGGCGCTCGACTACCATTTGCGTCGCGATCCCGGCATGATCGGTCCCCGGCAGCCATAGCGTATTGAAGCCCAGCATCCGCTTCCACCGGATGATGATGTCGATTTCGGTGTGCTCCAGCATGTGTCCCATGTGGAGCGACCCGGTGACGTTCGGCGGCGGAATCACGAGCGAAAACATGGGCCGGTCGGAGTCGGCATCGGCCTGGAACAGCCGCTCCTCCACCCACTTGCGAGCCCACTGCGGCTCGATTTCTGAGGGGTGATAAACTTTCGGAATCTCAGCCATACAGGGTTTGAGTGTACCGTCCGATGCGCAGAGGCGTCAATTGCAGCCAGTGGATTCGCGCTTGAAATTCATTCGGGCAGGAGATATCGTTTGATTTCGGCAACGCTCCTTATGGAACATAAAGACGTTAATCGAAGAATTTCAGGATCTCCTGGCACCTAAGCTCGACGTATACGAGCAAGCCCTCTACCTTTACATTCTCCGACACAGCCGCTTGCAGGGACACCACGAGGTGACCATTGGTTTTAGATCCGCCCGTCGAACAATGGCATTCGGCGTGGACGAAAAAGGCAAACCTATGGCGGACAACACGTGCTATGAAAAGCTGCAGTCCCTCAAAGCAAAAGGCTGTGTTCAGATTCTCGGGACCGAGCGCGATGGCACAAAGTTACGCCTGTTTCTCCCATCCGAAATTGAAGGCCTGATCCCGCCGGAGCAGATTCCTGAAGTCTTGAGCATCGAAGAGATGGATTTTTTTGACATTGCGGAGAATCGTCCAGCGATTCTTAATAGAGAGGGCAATAAATGTTTTTATTGTCGGCGCGTCGTCGACTCATCCAATTACGTTATTGAGCATGTGGCATCTCGCCCGGATGGAAACAACAGTTATCGAAATCTAGTGGCCGCATGCCGTAATTGCAACAACCGCAAAGGCAGTACTCCGGCCGAAGATTTTCTTCGAGGCTTATACCGGGAGTGTTTTTTAGGGTCTGAGGAGTTCGAGGATCGTCTTGCCGCATTGGAGCTTCTCAGAACTGGTCAGCTTAAGCCGAGTTTAAAGGTTCACCAACCCGGCTAGCACTTGTCGTATAATCTTTCCCCATGGAACTCAACGAGCAAACGCTGGAACAAATCCTCATCCGTCAGCGGGAAGAGTATCAGGAGCATCTGGATGAAGTCCGCGGCGATTTGAGGCAGTACGTTGACAAAGCCTCCGAGGAAAACCGCCTCCATATGGGCGTCCTGACGGAGGGTTTGCGCTCAGATCTCAAACTGATCGCCGAAGCCCAAGTGGGCCTTCGAGAACAGCTATTGGAACAGCGGGAGGTATTCCAACGATCCTTGAACGTCCTAGCCGAGGATTTGGGAAGCGCCATTAAACACCTCTCGGAAATCCTGCAGGGCATTCAAAAAGGATTGATGGCCCTCCGCAACTTGGTGGCGAAGAACACGGAAGACATCGAAATGATGAAAACTGATTTAGAGGTCATCAAGGCCGAACTCTCTATAATTCGCCGGGATTTAAAAGAAAAGGCCGGCCGCGATGAACTGGCAGTCCTGGAAGCACGGGTCGCGAAGCTGGAAATGAGTCAACGTTCTCGGCTTTGACGAAACGCTCGCTATGGCGATGCTCTGTTACCGATCTCCCGGCCTTCTCTTATTCCACTCGGTGGCTTGCTCGTAGGCGTAACCCGCCTGAAGGACTGTTGCTTCATCCCAGAGTTTGCCCACGATCTGCAGACCGATGGGCAAAGCGTCGCTGTCAAAGCCGCAGCAGACCGATAGCGCCGGGTGGCCTGAGGCATTGAACGGGCGTGTCAGGCGCGTGCCGGCGATGCGTGCGCCTTCCTGCTGGCCGCCTACCGTGACTGTGGTCATCTCGAACGGAAACGCTGTGATTGCGGTCGTAGGCGTTAGGATGAGGTCCACGCGCTGCAAGAGTTCTTCCAGTGCTCGCCGAATTTTCTGCCTCACGAGTTGCGCTCTGATGTAGTCGGTGGCGGTGACCTGCGTGCCTTGTTCGATTAGAAGGCGTACATCGTCGCCGATGTCGCCGGGGCGCTCTTCCAGATGTTGTTTGTGCAAATGATAGGCTTCAGCGAGAAGCGAGATGCGGCCCGCTTCGGTCAGATCAGCCAACCCCGCTAGGGAAACGGATGTGACTGACGCGCCAAGAGTCCTCAGTACGCGCGCGGCCTCTCGGACGGAGCGCTCTACCTCCGGCTGCAGGCGCTCGAAGAAGTAGTCTTCGAGAACGCCGATGCGCAGGCCCTTAATACTGCCGCCGAGCCGCACTTCATCGAACGGGCGGTCCACGGAAAGATCATCTTGGGGATCGTAACCAGCGATGGCGCGATAAACAATGGCTACATCCTGCACCGACCGCGCCAATGGACCGACGTGGTCCATGGTATAGCCGAGCGGGTAAACGCCGTAGGAGCTCACGCGGCCGAAAGTAGGCTTCAGACCGGCTACCCCGCAAAACGACGCGGGGATGCGGACGGAGCCGCCGGTGTCGGTGCCTAGGGCGGAGAACGCCATCCCGGTCGCTACAGCCACCGCCGAGCCGCCGCTCGAACCGCCGGGAGTACGCTCGGGAGCCCACGGGTTGCGAGTGAAACCGTAATGTGGGTTGTTGTTGACCATTCCGTAGGCAAACTCGTGCAGCGCAGTCTTGCCCAGCAGCACTGCGCCGGCATTGCGCAACTTTTCGACGGCGGTCGCGTCGAACTCCGGCACGAAGTCGGCCAGAATCTTCGATCCCGCCGTGGTGCGGATGCCGCGCGTGTAGAACAGGTCCTTGACCGCTACGGGAATGCCGTGCAGAGGGCCACGGTAATTGCCGGCCATAATCTCGGATTCAGCAGTGCGGGCCTGCTGCTCGGCGAATTCTGCCGTCACAGTAATGAATGCGTTCAGACGCGGATTGAGTTCCGCGATTTTCTCGAGAGCCTGGGCGGTCAACTCAACCGGGGAAACTTTGCGGCTTTGCAACAGAGACGCCGCATCCGCGATAGTCATTTCAGAAAACGATTGGGCAGCCTTGTTCAATGTGCGTTGTCTCCTGGCTGGTGTTAGTGGACAAGCAGGACGCGGGTGGACGCGCTAAGCTTTCCTGAAGAATTCCATTGCAGCGAAGCTGACCACTGACTCTTCGTCGATATTCCACTGCTCGTATTTCAACACGTTCGCGCGGACGCCGGGCACGACCTTGAGAAAAGTATAGAGCGGAGCAAAGCCGCACCAGCGCAGTGCGTCTCGTTGAGGCGTTACCAGTTCGAGAAAACCGCTGCGATCACCTTCGCAGATGCGGTCCAGCCGCGCGCGATCCTGCTGTTGCACCTCCGCCATGCGGCCGCGATCGGCGACAGCCGCAAAGTCGTCGCCATAGCGTCGGCCGATGTGCGTGAGGTCGATACCGAGAACCCAAAACAGACGCGATGCTTTGAGCGCGGCGAGTTCGCCGAGAGCATCAAAGAACCGCCGGACGCCTTCGTGAGATTCCGGCGCCTCGCCTGTCAACAGAGCTTGCAGAAACGGTCCGCAAAGGATCGGCAGCACCCGCAGTTGCGGTCCCAGGATGTGCTGCAGAAACAAACATTGGAACTCAATGGAATGCTCGATGGAATGACAGTAGTCTTCCATGAGTATTGAATTCGGCGCTCGCTGCTCCAGCCAGTCCACCAGAGTAGTGTCGGTTTGTAGACTCCCCATTGGCGTGATGAACGGCTTGCGAGTCAGCCCGAACTTCTCCGGCTCGCCGTAATGCGAGGTGCCCAGAATCACAAATGTTTTTTCTGCCAAATTTGGTGTGAGCCTCGCATAGGCTCTGGCGTACGATTTCCATCCACCAAAAAGGCTCACGTGAGGCGCGGCAATCGCTGTCAATTCCGGCGCGTCTTTGTGCCCATCAGCGCCCGTCATATATTCCATAAACTGGTGGCGGAGACTTTCAGAGTCGGCTGGGTAGCCTGTGCCTGCGTGCGCGGGATGGCGTTCTGAGCAATCGCGGAACACCGAGCGCCGTGCCTGTCGCATGGCTTCGAACTTTTCTGTCCGAAGGAACCCCTGGTCATCGAGAGTTTTGACGAGGTCGTGAACCACTTGTGAGGGCACGATCTGCCCGATTCGCCGCGTCAGAAAATCCTGGAGTTCGAGCGGCGACTTTTGGCCATCGAGAAATGCCAGCGCAGGCATGAGCACCGGAGGGATGATCAGAATGGTCTCGGAGTAACGATAAGGATCGCGTATCAGCAGCCCCGGCTGTTCGGGCGCGGGAGACGGCATCACCTCAATGTCGTTGCGTAACGGGGGCAACGGATTATACATAGTCACATTCTATCCTGAAACTGCGGATGACTCCTCAGCGTGCTAAAATGCAAGACCATGGCAGCCAGCATGACACGCGAGCAAATGCAGCAGAACATTAATGATCTCGGTCCCTGGTTTTACGAGTTCGACTTCGGCGACGGCCTCAAAACCAACTCCGCGATTCCCGCCACGGTCACTCAGATTTTCAGTACCCGCCTGCAAATGGTGAATGAAATTGTGGATAGTCACTTCGGCGGCAGGTTGACGGAGATCAGTTGTATAGACGTCGGGTGTCACGAAGGCTTCTACTCCATCGCCATGGGGAAGAAAGGTGTCGCCAGGATCACCGGCGTGGATGTGCGAGAGGACAGCCTACGCCGGGCACGGTTCGCAGCGGCGGCGATGGGATTTCCTCAGATTGTTTTTCGCCACGGCAATTGCGAGCAGCTTCGCGCCGAAGATGTTGGCCAGCATGAACTGACGTTGTTCCTTGGACTGCTGTACCACCTCGAAAATCCAATGCTGTGTTTGCGCAATGTCAGCAGCATCACCCAAGAACTTTGTATCTGCGAGACGCAGGTGATTGATGAAGTCGAAGGCACCACCGAATGGGGATCGCGCGAGTGGACGCGCCCTTACCAGGGCGCGCTGGCGCTGATCGATGAATCGGGCGAGTTCTACAACGACAACCGAGAGACAGGTAGCACGCCGCTCGCGACCTGCCCATCACCCAAGGCGCTTGTGACCATGCTGCGCCACGCCGGTTTCAGAAAAGTTGATATCGTGACGCCGCCACCCGGCGCATACGAACAGCACGCGCGTGGCAAGCGGGTAGTCTGCGCGGCGTATAAGAAATAACGGAGGGTATCTACTTTACACAATCTGTAACCGGGGGCTGACTGTTGCTCTTGTGTTTTAGCGCCTAGAAGATCTCGGCCTAGGATTACGCACCGGGTGCGATTTATGGGACGTGGCGATCCAAGGACCAGAGTCGGTTTCCTTATAGACTCCCACACGCTGGTGACATACATCACAGGTTCCGACCATCCGCTGCTCATCTACGTCGATGAGTCTTCCACCGAGTTGACTGCCACGGCATGGTGGATTTGATCGTGCCATGTGTGCGCCTGCCCTGGCCTTTTATTCAAAGTCCTTGTCTTTCTTCCCCCACTCCATCTCAGCGAGCTCCAATGCAGATAGAGAGTGCCTCTCGGTCTGGCGGTCTTATCGTTAGGATTCTCGAAACGTCGTGGAGAAGCGCTCTTATTTCGACGAGGAGAGCGATAACAAAGAAAAACCCCACGCAAATCAGGATCAACAGCCAATCGACTAACGTCAGGTCCTTGAGAAAGTCCCTCGCCAGACCCCGTACGTCTTAGGATCTCGTTCGGCGAATAAGTCAGCCGGACTGCGTCGCTTTCGTCGTTATATCGTTGGAGGAAACAGGTCGTCCACGCTCATGGTCCAGCCTGGTACGGCGGGTTCGGCTTCTGCTACCTCGCCACGTCGGTAAATGGTTGGCGTAGCAGGCTCGGTGGAGCGATATACTCGCACGATTTCTGCACTCGTCAAGTTCACATCCCAAACGACCATGGTTCCGGCGGCAAAATAATCCGCGCGTTTGCTCGCCATCTCTCGTTCGGCTTCCGGGCCGTAATCGCCTTCGCTCCTCACCTCGACGGCAAAGACGGGCGCGCCCTCCAAGAACTTCATACTCAACTCACCAACGTAAAAAGCTGCATCAGGACAGAACGATTTGCGGTGGGGCAAGTTGACAATGTATCCGACATTGTCGCCGAGCGCGTAGCCCCGTCGAGTGGTGCGCCGTTCATAACCTGTTAGACTGATCAAAATCTGACGCGCCGCGTAGCTTGGCAAACCTCCGGTGGGGGACATGAGGACCACTTCTCCATTGACCAGTTCAGCTTTCCCGCGGACCCGGTAAAGATCGTCAATCGTGGCTTCCGGTTTGGCACGCATATGGGATGCCATTGTCTGAATCCTTGGATCGCGCCCGGACTAGAGCGCGATCCGGAGATACAACTTAATCGCGGGCGCCGTTCATTTCCAGGAAGGCGCGCAGTTTGCGGCTGCGGGAGGGGTGGCGCAGTTTCCGCAGCGCTTTGGCTTCGATCTGGCGGATGCGCTCGCGGGTGACGGCGAAGCTTTGGCCGACCTCTTCCAGCGTCCGCTCGCTGCCGTCATCCAACCCGAATCGCATCTTGATGACTTTCTCTTCGCGCGGCGTCAAGGTCTTGAGAACGCCGGCCGTCTGCTCTTTCAGGTTGATGTTGATAACCGCCTCGGCGGGCGAAACGGCGGCGTGATCCTCGATGAAGTCGCCCAGATGTGAATCTTCTTCCTCGCCGATGGGAGTCTCCAGCGAGATAGGCTCCTGCGCGAGCTTCAGCACTTTGCGTACTTTCGCGCCAGGGATCTCCATGCGCTTGGCGATCTCTTCGCTGGTAGGCTCGCGGCCGTACTCCTGAACCAACTGCCGGGACGTGCGAATCAGCTTATTGATCGTTTCGATCATATGGACCGGGATTCGGATGGTCCGCGCCTGATCGGCAATCGCGCGCGTGATTGCCTGTCGAATCCACCACGTGGCGTAAGTTGAAAACTTGTAGCCGCGGCGGTACTCGAATTAATCAACCGCCTTCATCAACCCGATGTTACCTTCCTGGATCAGGTCCAGGAACTGCAAACCGCGGTTCGTGTACTTCTTCGCAATCGAAACCACCAAACGAAGGTTCGCTTCGGTGAGATCGCGCTTTGCAATGTCGGCGTCGCGTTCGCCCTCGGAGACGATCTGGAGCGTCTTCCGGATGTCGGCGGGATTGGCCCCTGCAAGAGAGGTGATCTCGGAAAGCTCCGACCGAACCCTCTGCAAATTTTTCTTGAGGTCTTTAGCGGTATCAGCCTTGGCGGTTTCCAATTTCGCCTGAAGCTTTTTCTGCTCCTCTTCAAGGGGGCGAAGTCTATCCACGGCGTGGCGGATGGTATCGATCAGCCGCTTCCGCTCCGTGTTGGTGAAGTCGATGGAACGCACCAGCCGGGACGTTTCTATCCGGCAGCGTGCCAATTGGAACCGCAGCTTGCGGTATTCTTTCGGTTTTTTTGTGCGCGGAACCGCTTCCCATTTGCTTTTCAGCGTAAGCGCCCTCTTGTAGAGCTTGCCGATCTGGTCAATGATGCCGCAGATCTCGGCGATCTTTTCCTGGACTTTTTCGTCCGTGAGTTCATCGTCGTTGAAGCCGACAACTTCCTTGATAGACTTGCTACCGTCGCGTAATTGCTTGGCGACCGAGAGCAGTTCCTGGATCACGATAGGGGAGCGGGAGGTGGCCTTTAAAACGTTGTTCTGCCCGCGCTCGATCCGCTTGGCGATCTCCACTTCACCTTCGCGAGTCAGCAGCGGAACCGTGCCCATCTCACGCAGGTACATGCGGACGGGATCGTTGGTCTTTTCAAGCGCTGCGCTGATGTCAAGTTCTTCTTCGCCCAGTTCGTCTAACTTGGCGTCCAGTTTGTCTTCAGACGGGAATTTGGGACTCTCCTCGATGACCTCAATTCCGGCGGTGCCAAAGGTCGCAAGGATATCCTCAATCTCGTCGGAGTTGCTCACGTCCGCCGGCAGCAGTTCATTGATATCGTCGTAGAGCAAGTACCCTTTTTGCTTCCCCAAGTTGATCAGGTCCATGACCTGGTCGTACTTGTCCTCCATGCCTACGGCCTTTTCTTTTGGCTCGTATCTCAGCGGCATATCAAAATCCTTTGGCGCTATTTTCTTAATGGTGCCCCCTCGCTGGACCCAACCATCTATGTCGTTGAACGACAATACCCTTCAGCGTGCCGGTCGTTCATTAGCTTAGATGTCTGGAGGTGGAGTAAAGTTTCCCACGATCATGGCAAATCTCTTATTTATAACAACGTGTCTAGTTCCGTGTCAAGCTCTTTTTCGCGCCGGAAAACTGTGTCAAGCTGGCCCAAAAGCTCCACGTACCGGCTCGCGTCGTGCAATTTTTCGGCCTCCAGGATTTGCCGCCGTAGCGTTGAGCGCTGGCGTTGCAACCGCCGCCGCTCCAGTGAATTGATGTAACTTGTTATTTCGTAGAGGGATACCGGTCGGGCGTCCTTGTCGAACACGATCTGAGCCAAAAGCCGCTGGTGTGGTTCGTCCAAGCGGTCGCTGAGGGCTGCCATGTCCGGCGCCGAGCCACCCGAATTCATGCCAAGGATCGTTGAAACAATCCCCTGCAGTTCCAGTTCCTCCATCAGGGCATGCTCCTCGAGTAGCTTACTCATCTCGCCACATGCGTCGCGGTTCTCCAGCAGCAGCCGGACCAACATAGCCTCGGCAGGAGGAATTTGGACCATTTGCTGCGATACGTGCACAGCCGCTCTGCGTTCCAAGCCAGCTCTCCGAAAGGAATCCAATATGATGCCGGTATTCACGTCCATCTTCTGAGCAATATCGGCTACCAGTTCCGATCGGATCAGTTTATTCGGTACCTTGGCCAGGAACGGAAGGACAAAGTTGATACCGGCAAGTTTGGCTTCCGGAGTGTTGCTGCCGTGCAACTCCAGAGCGCGGCTGGCCAGATACCGAAAGAATGGCTGGGCGGCTTTGAGTTGGTCCCGGTAGGCCTCTGCACCTGTCTGTTTTATGAACTCGTCGGGATCCATTGCGCCGGGCAGGCGCAGCACCCGGACGCTCATCCCCTGTTCCAGCAACAACGCGAGGGAGCGATCCGTGGCGGCGACACCGGCCGAGTCAGGATCGTAGCTGACCACCACTTCGGAACCGTACCGCGACAACATCCGCACCTGCGCCTCTGTCAGGCTGGTCCCGCAACTGGCTACCACGTTCCTCACGCCTGCCTGGAAGACCGCGATGGCATCCATATAGCCTTCCACCATCACGGCACTTCCCTCCTTGCGGATGGTGTCACGGGCGCGGAACAGGTTGTATAGCACATGGCTTTTGCTGTAGAGGGCCGTTTCCGGCGAATTGAGGTACTTTGGCTGATCGCTCCCCATAGCACGGCCGGCGAAAGCAACGATCTTGCCCGCTTCGCCGATGATGGGGAACATCCAGCGATTTCGAAAGCGGTCGAAGAAGCCACCAGGATCGCGTGCGGGGTCGCGGCGTAGGACCAAACCGCTCGCCTCCAGCACGTCCGGCGGAAATCCCTGGCGCGACAGGAAGTTTGCTAGCGCGCTTCCGCTGCCCGGAGCAAATCCCAAGCCGAACTCCTCGACCGCCTCGGAGGTCAGGCCGCGTTTGCGGATGATCTCGCGCACGGCGGCGGCCTCCGGCGATTGCAGTTGCTTGCGAAAGAACTCCTGCGCTTTTTGATGTAACCCTTCGAGCGCTGCTCGCAGTCGGCGTTCGGGGCTGGCCTGCTCGCCCGCAGGCTCGCTGGCGGGTATTGGAATTCCAGATCGTTGCGCCACGCGCCGGACCGACTCAGGAAACGAGAGCTTCTCTGTTTCCATGACGAACCGGAAAACGTCTCCTTTGGCGCCGCAGCCGAAGCAGTAATAAAACTGACGCGTCGGATGCACCGAGAACGAAGGCGTCTTTTCCTGATGAAACGGACACAGGCCGACATAGTTGTTCCCGGCCTTTTTGAGCCGCACGTGCTCGCCGATAATGCGCACAATATCGGTGGAGCTTTTTACTTGCTGAGAGAAATCAACGGGGAGAGGCATTCTAGGCTAATCGTCGACAAAAACGGGTTGCGGATGTGCTTCGGGCCAGTCTTTCGGCTGCACAGGCGCCCAGACAGCGTACCTATCATGGGGGTACGCTTCCTGTACCGCTCGCACGTAAGGTCCAATGTTAATGTTATTTTTCTTAATCGAAACGACCCGCCCGTCTCGCGCCTCGTACACACCAGTTATGGTCCAATCTGTTGCTAGGCCAGGACGATCTGCGGCGTACTCGCAGTGTACTGCGGCAAACTGCGCGCGCCGATCACGATTCGGATACAAGATCAAAGCCGGTTTGTAAGGGCGCTCTGTTTGGTCCCAATTCGGCATCTGCGTGTCAATGCCCCAAGCGTTCGGACGGCCAGCCTTATCGAAGAGCAGGACTACAATGCCAATACGGAAAGCGCAGCGGCCATTCTGGGGCATGAACGGTGCGATGAGAAGGTCTGATGTGCCGTTGTGATCAAAGTCGGCGGTCCACACGTCTGTGAATCCCATGATACCGGGCTTTTCAACCAACACCCGCCACGGTTTTCCATCGCGATCCTTGCCCTCAAAACGTAGATTGTCTTCATGCGGGAACACCCGCGCCAATCCAACATCAACCGACTTCCTATCGTCGAAATTCGTATCGAGGTGGCCAACTTCATCGAGATAGCGCATGGGGAACGGAGACTGTGCGCACATTTCTGCCGAACCCAAGATGAAAAGGCTCAGCGCTGCTATGAAACTGATAATTATCGGGCGGGTAGCGCGTTTCACAACTCCTCAACCGGCTAGAGCTTTTCCCACTCGCTCTTTTCGATTCCTGCGTGCCGCAAAATGCGGGTAACGAATCCCACTCCGATGTCACCGCGGTGTGGATTCGGAATCGTGATGGTGATGTCGCCTTTTCTCATGATTTGGTGCTTCGCTCCGGAATATGGACCCTCAAAGCCAAGCTGTTTCAAATTGGAAATCAATTCCCTGCGGCTAATGGGGCCGAGGTGAGGCATCAGGCGGTTTCTTTAAAGGTTAATTCAATTCCTCGAACAGCGGGCAAAGGTAGGTTCCGGGAGATTCGGAACAGAATCCATTCCTCAAGTACCTCTTCCAGTTCCTCTCGGCAGGCCTCAAGCTTATTGGCATTGGCGTAGACGCCTTGAAACCCGGGGATTTCGCCATAGAAGCTGCCATCGTCCGGCAGAATCTCATAGTTCGCCTCGCGCATCGCTGCTCTAATGTACTCTCTGAGCATTCACTTACCTCGTGGGCATTATTATTGAACGAAACACAATCATCTGCAAGGCAATATAGGAAACGAAAGACAAAAGCGGATTATACCTTTAGCTCAACAACGGTTGCGCCGGCGCCGCCTTCGTTTTGAGGTGCCGGCGAAAACTTTTCAACGTGCGGATGAGTCGAAAACATTTCCGCCAGTGCCTGCCGCAGGATGCCTTTGCCGCTGCCGTGAACGATCCGTACCTTCTGTACTTGCGCCAGGAATGCGTCATCGAGGAACTTATCAACACGATTACGCGCCTCGTCGGCGGTCTCGCCGATCACGTTGATTTCGGTCAGTGGACGCGCCGCGGTTTTCTCCATGTGGAGGTCAAACGTGCTCGGCGAAGCTTTCGTTGTCCCCGCTCCCTCGCGGCCCTGCCCCAGCGCATGGGAATGCGCCGGGGACCCCATATTATGTTTTGGTGAGATGCTAGGTAGAACTTCGACGATGTCCCCGAGCGATGTCTTGGTGCGAAGAAACCCGATCTCAACTTCGAGCGAATCTCCGTCCCTGCGGCGGACAATGCCGAACTGCCGCACGTCTCTTAGTCTGACTCGGTCTCCGACGGACACGTCTCTGATGGAACCGGTGCGGTCGGCGGAAGCAGCCTCGCTGGCTTCGCCGATATGACTTATGGCGGTCTGGCGAAGTTCATCTTTGGTCTGCTCACGCAGCCGAGCGACTACCCGGCCGGCTTCTTTGGCCGGATCATGCGGGCGCCGCGCCGTCGGTGGCTGGCGCGAAGCGATTTCACGGAGCTTCTGCTCAGCACGCTGTTCAACGTTCTGCCAAAGTTGGTCGAGCTGCTTCTCCCACTCGGCGGCACGTTTCTCCTCGCGGTGGCGTTGCTCCTCTTTCCACTTTTGCTCTTTCGCATCCTGAGCCGCCATCTTTTCTTCCAGGTCGTGGCGAAGCGTGGCGGCTGCCGCCCGTTCCTGCTTGAGCCGGGACAGGAATTGTTCCACCTCCAGATGCGCGGTGCTCATGGTCTGAGTGGCGCGATCCAAAACGTCCTGCGGCAAACCTAATCGCTTCGCAATCGCCAAGCCGCTCGACTTACCTGGGGAGCCCAACTCCAGGCGATACGTCGGCTGCAACGTTTGTTCGTCGAAGCCCATGTGGGCGCTGAGCACACCAGGAGTATTCGTCGCGTACGCCTTCACCTGCATGTGATGGGTGGATGCGATACTGTAAGCGCCCGCAGACCGGAACCGGTCAATGATAGCCACGCCCAAAGCACCGGCCTCTTCGGGATCTGTCGCAGACCCGAGTTCGTCGAGCAGGATTAGCGAGTCGGGGTCGGCAAGCTCCATCATGGATGAGATGTTCATCAGATGGGCTGAAAACGTGCTGAGACTTTCCTGAATTGACTGGTAGTCTCCGATATCAGCGAGCACGCGGTCGAAGAGCGGGAATTCGGCTTGCTCGGCGGGCACAGGCAGGCCGGAGATCGCCATCAGCGTCAGCAGCCCGACCGTCTTCAGCGCTACGGTTTTTCCTCCGGTGTTGGGGCCGCTGATGACCAGCACTCGGTTTTCATCATCGAGCAGCAACGAAAGCGGAACGACGGAGAGCCTTTTACCCCGCAGCAGCGCATCCAGCAGAGGGTGCCGCGCATTCTTCAGCACCAGACGACTGCGGCTCTCCGCTGCGCGCGCGTTCTCGCCGTGTATAGCAGGGATCACGCAGTCGTATTCAAGGGCAAAGCGGCCGCACCCGAAGGCTAGTTCCAGCACGCCGAGCCGTTCCGCTGCTTCAGCGAACTCGGCCACGCGCTGCCGCAGGCGCGTTGTCATTTCGGCCAGGATGCGCTGGATCTCCCGCTGCTCTTCCTCCCTCAAGCTGACCAGTTCGTTGTTGAGATCAATCGTTTCGAGCGGCTCCATGTACACCGTCTGTCCCGTGGAGCTAGCGCCGTGTACGACTCCCGCTACCCGGGTTTTCCGCGAGGAGCGCACCGGGACAACAAAGCGGTCGCCGCGTATCGTTACGATCTCGTCCTGTTCCGCAGCCTCTTCCTGCTGCGTCCGCAGGAAAGCCTTCAACGATGAAAGAATCGTGCCGCGCTGCTTTTCAATTTCGCGGCGAATACGCCTGAGTTCGGCGCTGGCGTGGTCATCCAGCTCGCCCGATGGAAGAATCTTCCCGCCGAAATCGCGCACCAGCGAATGGAAATCCGCGATGCGCTCGGATTCCGCGGCGAGGTTCGGGAAACGCGCCGATGAAGCAGCCAGCGCACGTTTGATATCGGACGCATGCCCCGCGAACGAGACCACTTCCGCAATTTCCCGCGGCTCAAGCACCGTGCCTTCAATCGCCAGTTTTTGCAAAATACGCGAGGGATCGGCCAGGGCGGCGAAGTTTAGGGGAGCAGTGGATTGCGGTTTGCCAGCACCCGGAGCAGCGGCCGATCGCGGTTGCTCCCACTTAGAACCTGCGCTGGCCCGAAGATATGCTCTTGCTTCTGCGGCACGCTGCTGGCGAGCGGTGATGAGACCCGAATCTGTCGTTGGAGCCACCGCCGCGAGCTTCGTCTTCCCGAGCGGGCTGGAGATGTATCCGCCGATCAGCGCAAGCAGCCCTTCAAATTCGAGCAATTTTAAAACATCTGCTGCCATAGTAAATTGTAATGCAGGTCCCAAAATGGCGATTAAACGCGCCATATCTTGGTAGCGATGGCGAACGTATCTTTTCGCCGCGGATTGCGAGTGCTTTCAGTAAGCTCGTTGGCGCGGATGATGGTGGTGGCCAGCTTCCGCCGACGGAACATAACAGTTCGGGGTGCTGTCGCAGACGGTGTGCTCGAACTGCACGGTCGTGTGGGTGATGGCAAATTCGCTTTCCAACATGTCGTTAATGCGAGTCAAAATCCGGGAGCTTTCCGACGGCGGGATATCGGCGATCGAGACGTGGCAGCTCAGCGCGTGAGTGTTCGAGCCGATGCTCCAGATGTGAACATCATGCACATCCTGGACCCCTTCAATGGCGCGCATGGACGCAAGCACATCGTCGAGCTTCAAACCGCGCGGCAGTCCTTCCAGAAGAATATTCAGCGTCTCCTTGATGATATCAACGCTGCTCCACAAGATAAGGCCGCCAATGAGCAGGCTGAGTGTGGGATCGATTGCCACCACGCCGGTTTTTTGTATCAGCCATCCCCCCATCACGATGCCGGCCGTCGAAGCCGCGTCGGCAGCGGTGTGGACGAAGGCGCTGCGGATGTTCAGGTCATGTCGGCTCTCGCGCAGCAGCGCCAGGGAGACTCCTGTATCCACCAGGAACCCTCCGGCGGCGACCCACATCATCAGGCCGGCGTTGACCGGTTCGGGTTGACGGAATCGCTGCCACGCCTGGTAAAAGATATACAGCGCGATCAGAACCAGCACGACGGCGTTAGCAAATGCCGCCAGCACTCCGGCGCGTTGGTAGCCGTAGGTCTTGACTTCGGTGGGAGGCTTCGCCTGTATGTAGACTGCGACTAGGGCCAACACCAGAGCAAGCGAATCGGAGAAATTGTGTCCGGCATCGCTAAGGAGCGCCAGCGAGCCGGCGTATGTTCCAGCCGCGGCTTCAGCACCTGCCAGAACGAGCATCAGTACGATCGACCATTTGAGGACCGCTGCGCTTTTGAAAGCGTGTACGTGCATGCGATGCTTCGTTATCTTAGGAAAGCGGGCTGCAATGCACAGCCGCTTTATTGTCCGGAACCGGTAGCCGCCCGACCCGTGAAGCTGGATTCAGGGGCGCCACTCTTGTCCGGTGGAGCAGGCGTGTGATCGGGCGGAATGAGACCCGGCGGCCGCGTGGCGTAATAGCCGCGGCGGGCGCGAACGCGCAATCCCTTCCGCACGGTCTTCACCTCGATGTCGTGATAGCGGCCGTCGCGTGGCGTGCTCGGCTGGTAAGAGAGAGTATATTGGCTGTGCAAATCCGCGTTAATCTGCTGAAACGCAGCCTGCATATCTTCTTTTGTCGCAGGTTGAAAAAAGCGCCCGCCGGTTTGATCTGCGAACTCCTGGAGCACCTTGTCTCCAGGCATCTTGATGCCGCGCTGGTTGGTGCTGATGGCATATACGGTGACCTCGGCGCGCTGGGCCATCTCCAGCGCCTGCAATCTGCTGTGGCGGCTTTGATTATCTTCCCCGTCACTGACTACAACCATGGCGCGGCGGACGTTCAGCGTGGGAGGTGCCTCTTCCAGCAGCTTATCGCGGCTGCCATAGTACACCGCATCGTACAACGCCGTTCCACCGCCGGAACGCAGCGACTGCACCGCTGGGATCAGCTTGTCCAGATCGTCGGTAAAGTCCACCACCAGCTCCGCAACACTGTCAAAGCTCGCCAGGAATGCTTTGTCTTTACCTGCGCGCAACAGCGCCCGTAGAAAGTCCGACGCCGCGCGCTGTTCGAATTCGAAGCGGTCGCGAATGCTGTTGCTAGTATCAATCATCAGGCCAATACGGAGTGGCACGTCAGTCTCGCGAGCGAATGAGGTGATCTGCTGTGGCTTTTTCTCTTCGAAGATTTGGAAATCCTCTTTTTTGAGGTCGGTGACCAGATGGTTTTCGCCATCCGAAACCGTGAGCTGCAGGTTGACCTCTTCTACGATCACCTTGATCGGCGGCCCCTGTTCTTGTTTAACAATATCGGGGTTGGCGGGATCGCTGGCGCCCGCGTTAGCTGGCGGCGGCGCACTAGTTTGAGGTGGTTGTTGCGCAGGTGCCTGTACCAGGAAAAGAGATGCTGCAAATAAATAGAGAAAGACTTTACGCATAAATTCCCCAAAAAAATTATACCATCGTCACGGCAGTTGTTGGGCGACTCGATCCGGACTATATAGTCGTTACGCTTTCGACTCTTTCAACAACCTCTCAACCGCGGCCCACTGGTTTGAGGCGCGCAATAAACGATTTCAACTCGTGAGGCAAATCGGAGCGTATCTCCATCATCTGCCCTGTCCGGGGATGGCTAAAACGAATCAAGGCGGCATGGAGAAAGTTGCGATTGAGTGTGTCAACGTACTCATGTTGGATTTTCCGGTTTGAGTGAATGGCTGCTTTCGCAGGAGAGTACTTCTTAAAGAGTTCCGCTCTCAGCTTGCCCGGCGCACCGTATAACGTGTCGCCTACGACAGGGTGGCCGACGGCTGCAAGGTGCACGCGGATCTGGTGCGTGCGCCCGGTGAAGATTCGTACCCTCAGCAGCGTGAACCCCTGAAATCTTTTCGCCACTTCATAACGGCTGAGTGCCTGCCGTCCTTTGGCGGCGCGTGCGGTCATTCGCAAACGCCGCACTCGATCCCGGCTGATGGCCAGCGCGATGGTTCCTTCAGGCTTTTCTACCGCGCCATGGACCAACGCAACATATTCCTTCTCGATGCTGCGGCCGGCAAACTGGGCAGCGAGGTGACGGTGCGCCAGATCATTTTTCGCGACCAGCAATACTCCGGAGGTGTTTTTATCGAGCCGGTGCACGATGCCCGGCCGCAGATCCCCTCCAACGCCGGAAAGCGACTCGAAGTGATGCAGCAGAGCATTGACCAATGTCCCGCTTTGCACCCCCGCGCCCGCATGCACCGTCATCCTCGCTGGCTTATCTATAGCGGCGATGTCTTCGTCTTCGTAGACAATGTTGAGTTGTAGAGCTTCGGGAAAGGCCCGCAGAGGAGGACGGGGTTCAACCTCGATCCAGAGTTGTTCAGTGCCACGGAGACGATAACTTGTTTTTAGACCGCCCGCAGCTTTGATCACTCCGGCCTTGCCGCCGCGCACCAGTTGCTGAATGCGGGAGCGGCTTAGCTCCGGGAGCCGTTCCGCCAAAAATGCGTCGAGCCGCTTGCCGCGGTCGGATTCAGCGGCCGGAAAGCTTTGCCGCACGGCGTGTGTGTCCATGGGAAGCAGGTGCGAGGGTTGCCGCAACGGGTGTGGCCGCTCGCCGGCGGTAAGGTCCGAGCCACAGCAACCAAACTCCCGTGGCGATCAAGACGATGCTGACGGCTTGGGCATCGGACAACCTTCCCCAAAACATGCCTTCGCCCGGTCCCTCATGGCTGCGCAGAAACTCTATCAGGAAGCGCACGGTGGGATACAGCAACAAATACCATCCCAATATCTGGCCGTCAAAACGCTTCCGCCGGTATTGGAAATATAGGACCACGAAGATTAGCGCTTCCGCGACTGCCTCGTACAACTGAGTCGGATGAATCTTGATGCCCAACGGCACGCCCACGATCTCATGGCTGTATGGATCCTCGAATGTGACGCCCCAGGGCAGGGAAGTGGGCTTTCCCCAGCAGCATCCCGCCGAGAAGCAGCCGATTCGGCCGAAGGCGTGGCCCAGCGCGACGCCGGGAGCAAAAACATCGCCTAGCTTTACGAAGCGAATGCGGTTTCTATGGGCGAACCAAACCGCTACGCCGATTGCGACCAGGAGACCGCCATAAAAAATTCCACCCGACTGCAACACGGAGAGCGAGAAGAGCTGGCGCGGATTGTCCCAGTAATAGGCGCGATCCTGCCACAGCAAAAACAGCTTAGAGCCGATCATGCCCGCCAGCGCGAGGTAGATACCCAAATTGTAAATCTTTTCTTTGCTGAGTCCTTCCCGCTGTGCTAACCGGATGCTGATTACAATCCCAGCCACAAAACCGGCAGCTACGAGCAACCCATACGTAGGTATCACGAATGAGCCAATTTGAATGATTTTTGGAAACATAGTTAATCGGTTAGATGCTGAAACCTGCTTCGACGAAACAACGGTTTAAGCGGGTTTGAGGGCTGCGCGTTTCTCTGCGATCAGCGCCAGAAGAGCCTTATGCGGATCAGCAAACTTGACGACTCCTTCCCGCATCAACGTGTCTTCCAGCATTTGCATGTTCACGAGACGATCAATTTCATCGAGGACCTCAGCCGGAGGCATTATGTCTACGGCGCGTTGAATAGTGATGCCGCTTGCCTCCACCGCTTCGTTCGTCGCAGGAGGGTTTGTCTCGATGTCGGATCCCGCAAAAGCTTTGACATATTTCGTGGGGTCGTCTTTCGGGTCTTTAGTGCCGGTGCTGGCGAACACAATCTCCTGTTTCAGGCGCAGTTTCTTATTAGCCCAAAACTCGTTGTTTTCTTGCCAGATGCGCTTCGCGACGACTACACCGACCTGCCCCTGGGCCTGTGGCGAGAGTTGCGGAACATGCTTAGCGGTGTACACATCCTCGCGGCTGACAAAGATGCTGTAAACCGATTTGAACTCATCGAGCGACGCGCGCGTTTGGGCGCCCCGCCATATAGCCTCGCGTGCTTGGCGATATTGCCGCGCCGTAAATATCAGCGTGACGTTCAAGGTGACTCCCGCAGCGGCAAGCTCTTCGAGGGCCTGTATGCCACCTTCAGTAGCGGGAACCTTTATCATACGGTTGGCATGCCCGTGACTCCATTTCTTACCAAGTTCGATATATTTCCGCGCACGTTCGGCCACGGACAATTTCCGCTCGGGATCCTCAAGAAGCGGGTCGAGTTCAAAACTGACGTAGCCGTCGTCGCCTTTGGTCGCCTCCCAAACCGGCCGAAACACTTCCTGAGCCTCGCGCACCAGCATGTCGGTGAGCAGCCACGCGATGCCCTCGTCGTCAAGACCTTTTTCAATGAACGAAGAAAGCTGCTGGTCAAACCGCCCGGTCTTGATCAGGTCGGCGATGATGATAGGATTGGAGGTAGCGCCGGTAGCTCCTCGCGAGCGATTAATGCGAACAAAATCGGGGTCAATGGAGTCAAGCCAAAGCTTGGTCCCGCAGTCAATCAGCGAACGCAGTCCTCTGCTCATGGTAACCTCAGCAGGTAAGAACACATTCAATTCCATCTCAGTATAACAGTTCCGCGCCAGTGACCGACAGCCTCTCGGTGATGACTGAACGCGAATGCAAAGCGAAGATGACGTTTGCGCCACGCGCGCGAAATTTGCTTGACACGCAAAACTTCGGTGCTAAGATGTGGGCGGAGTTGCAGGGTGTAACGCAAACGGCGGCAGTAAACCGATACGGGCCATCCACTTGCCACGGGTAAGCGAGATGGCTTTTTCTCGACTATGACTCCGCCAGATTGAGCATTCAGCGTCCCCGCAATGTTCGTAATCGCAGGAATGAGGAGGAACGAAGTTGTCACGCGTCACCGGGAAAGTGAAATGGTTCAGCAATACCAAGGGCTATGGTTTCATCGGACAGGACACCGGGGCCGATGTGTTTGTTCATTATTCTGCCATCCAGGGCGAGGGGTATAAGTCGCTCCAGGAAGGTGACGTGGTGGAGTTCGAGGTCACCCAGGGGCAAAAGGGTCCACAAGCCGAAAACGTCACAAAGCAATAGCTCCGAATCTGAGCGAGCCCCGGGCATCCCCTACGGCTGCTCGCGAGTTAACTCTGGTCTACGGCCTCGGTGGCGGTTCCGAGGCCAGACGTTTCCAGACATGCCGCGAGTTCCTCTCGCGGGATAGTTCCCTCGCGCAGCACTTCCCATCTGTCTTCCTTCACTCGAACCACCGTCGAAGGTTGGTTGCGGTGGCTTGGACCTGCATCGAGAATCAGTTTCAGTTGTTGACCCAAAGTTTTCTCCACTTCTCGAGCGCTGAAACAGGGCGGCTCGCCGGTGCGGTTGGCGCTGGTGGCCGTGATGGGGAAGCCGGCCTTTCGGACCAGGGCCAAGGGCACCTCTGCGCGTGGTAGCCGCAAGCCGATGGTTCCGGTGTTCCCCGTCACGGCCGGCGGCAGCGCGGCAGAGGCTTCCACTACAATGGTCAGCGCTCCCGGCCAAAATCGGTTGGCCAGCGAATGGAATAAGGGTGGCAGGGAGCTGGAGAGCGCCGCGGCCATTTCCAGAGAATCGATTAGCAGGAGCAGCGGGTTGCTGCCAGGTCGCCCTTTGATGGCAAGTACCTTCTCGATGGCGGCAACATCGAAGGGATTTGCCGCCAGCCCATAAAACGTGTCCGTAGGAATGGCAACCACCTCACCTCGCCGCAACACCTCGGCAGCACACGCAATCGGCAACGGCTGTGGAGAGAAGTAATCGACTTTGATGATCTCTGCCATTGTCGACAACAGAACAACATTCTACTCCGTCCCGCGCTGTTTATGGATTTAGAATAAGTATGTGCTCTCCCGCGCCTCACCAAGGGTGATAGAAGGCCGCCACAACTCTATCGTTAAACATTTGCGCCGCGTTACGCGCTCGGGCGAGCTGTTATCAGACGGCTTTGTGCTGCTCGAAACCGTGCGGCTGATCGAGGATGCGTTGCGCAGCGGTGTTCGTATTGCCAAAGTGTTCATGAGACATGGCGCTGAGGAGCGAGTCACGGGCCTGCTGCGCATGCTTGCGTTGGAAACCGAGGTTTACGAGCTTACCGCGCCGGTCTTTGACAGTGTCACTACCACGGAGAGCAGCCAGGGCATCCTGGCATTGGCTGCCGCGCCTGAATGGCAGGAGAAAGACTTGTTTGGCGGCAATTCCACGCTGGTTTTGGTCGTGGCTGGCTTACAAGATCCTGGTAACATCGGAACCGTGATTCGCACGGCAGAGGCGTTCCATGCTACTGGCCTGATATTAACTGAAGGCACTGTGAGTCCGTTCAATGCTAAGGCCGTCCGGGCCACAGCCGGTTCACTGTTCCGGTTGCCTCTGCTGCGCAACGTGCATGTCAGCGAGATTCCGGGAATGCTGGCGCGACGCGGCATCCCGTTATTTGTTTCGACGGTGAGCGGTGCTGATGAAATCGGCTCGATGCATTTCAGCGGGCCAGTTGCAATTGCCATCGGCTCCGAAGGTGCGGGAGTTCCGGAACAACTGGTCACCGCCGGGGGGAAGTTTACAATTCCAATTGCGCGAACCGTGGAGTCGCTGAATGTGGCAGCCGCAACCGCAGTGATGCTGTACGAGGTGGCGCGGCAGCGAGCAGCGTCAGAGCCGCGACCTAAGGGAGCGGTCGCAGGACCATGAGCCTTTTTCCCAGTCTCGAACCGGAAGAGAGCCGCAAGGGACCGCGCCCTCTTGCAGACCGCATGCGTCCGCGGACGCTGGATGAATTTGTCGGACAGCGGCATCTACTCGCGCAAGGGAAGCCTTTGCGTATCCAGCTCGAGCGCGACGACTTATCATCAATGATCTTCTGGGGCCCGCCGGGGGTCGGCAAAACCACGCTTGCGCAAATCATCGCGGCGCGCACCAGCAGCTACTTTTTGCCGTTCAGCGCCGTCCTAAGCGGAATTAAGGAGATCAAGGCAGTGATGGCCGATGCGGCCCGCGCGCGCATGATGGGCAAGCGAACTGTCGTTTTCATTGACGAGATTCATCGTTTCAATAAGGCACAGCAGGACGCGTTTCTGCCGTACGTCGAGAAAGGCGACATTATCCTGATCGGCGCGACTACGGAGAATCCGTCGTTTGAGGTCATTTCGGCGCTGCTGTCGCGCACGCGAGTTTATCGTCTGCTGCCGCTTTCAGCCGAGGATATTTTTGCACTGTTGAAACGCGCACTGGTGGACAATGAGCAAGGATATGGCCGGAAGGCAGTCGAGATATCCGAGGAACTGTTACACCAGATCGCCACCTTCGCGAACGGCGATGCGCGCGGTGCTTACAACATCTTGGAAGCGGTAGTGCAGGGCACGCCGCCGGCTGACGGCAGGATTCGAATTACGCCCGCCGTGCTTGCCGCCGCCTTGGAACGCAGAACGCTGCTTTATGACAAAGCCGGCGAGGAGCATTTCAATATCATCTCCGCGCTGCATAAGTCCATGCGTAACAGCGACGCTGACGCATCAATCTACTGGCTGGCAAGAATGCTGGAAGCGGGCGAGGACCCCTTGTACGTGGCCCGGCGCATCGTCCGGTTCGCAAGTGAAGATGTGGGCTTGGCCGATCCTCAGGCGCTTCCGCTAGCTGTAGCTGCGATGCAGGCGGTGCATTTTATCGGTATGCCCGAGGGCGCTCTGGCGTTGGCCGAAGCGGCTGTGTACATGGCGCTGGCGCCCAAATCGAACAGCTTGTACACGGCTTACGGCGCCGTCCAGCAGGATCTGGAGCATTCGCTCGCCGAACCGGTCCCCATGCACCTGCGCAATGCTCCCACTCCTTTGATGCAAGCGGAAGGCTATCACAAGGGATATGAGTACGCCCACAACCTGGAGGAAAAGGTCTCTGCCATGCCCTGTCTGCCGCCGTCGCTGGCGCGCCGAATATATTACGTGCCGACAGGAGAAGGGCTTGAGCAGAAGTTTAAGAAATTATTAATGGAGATTCAGGAAAGAAAGCGCCGCGCCAAAAGCAGCCCGGAACCGCTCGCCTAGTTTTGCCTTACGTGTAGTCGCCCCACCCCCAGTACGTCGAAGCATCTAATGAAACAGCACGGTGTGAGGTGCGTGCTATTCAGGCGTAAGGAGAAAGTATGAAACTACTGATTAAATCTGTGAGTCTGATGTTGCTGTTGTCGTTTGCTGTGGCGGGGTTCTCTTTTCCGCAAGCCACTACAACTACTGAAACACCGCGGGATCAAAGTGCGAAAGAAGACGTAAAAGACGCCGGCCGCGACGCCAAGAATGCTGCCAAGAAGACTGGCCGAGCGGTAAAGAAGACCGCCAAGAAAGGCACGCACAAAGCGGCTAAGAAGACTCGTCAAGGTGCTGAGAAGATAGAGGAGAGCACCCGTTAGCTGTGTCGCCCCTGCTGAGGGGTGTTGTTCACTGTACCACAGGAGGTAAACCATGAGACGACTAGTGCCGTATTTTGCCGTTCTGGCTTTCGTTCTTAGCGTGGCATGCACGACGCAGCGGTCCTACAAAGATGACGTCTCGAGAGCGCTTGAGCAAGCCGATCTGAAAGAAGTTGACGTCACCGAAGATGCCGGCACGAACGTGATTACGCTGGGCGGCAAGGTGCATTCTGAGGAGGCCAAGGCGAGAGCGGCCGAAGTTGCCCAAGGCGCTGCGGGCCCTAGGATTGTCGCTAATGAGATCAGCGTGGAACCGGTGGGACTTGAATCAGAAGCGAGAGATATACAAGAGAACCGCGACAACGCCATCAGAGACAACTACAGGGCCGCGTTGATGTCGAAAGGCCTTGACAAAGAAGACATAGATTTCGAGGCCAACAACGGCGTACTGACGCTCAAAGGTAACGTGAAGTCACCCAAACAACGCGAGGAAGCGCAGGAGCTGGCTACAAACATCCCCAATGTTGAGCAGGTCATCAACGAAATTCAGGTGGAGGGATCGGAGAGCGCGCGACGGTAGGCGGGGCGTCCTGGATGCTCCCCGGCGCATCGTGATGTGCTGGGGAGCAGTCCGGGGCGGGGGCGGGTCGCTCCGTCAGCCTGCTACATCTGGTACAGCATCCAGTACACTACCACGCCCGTGAAGGAAACATAGAGCCACATTGGCAGAGTGCGGCGGGCGATCCTCGCGTGCTTATCATAGGCGCCCTTCAGTGCTCGGCTCAGCGTCACCAACGCGAACGGGACGATGAGGGCGGCCAGAACTGTGTGCGTGAAAAGAATCCCCAGGTACACTTGCCGGATTGTGCCTTGCCCTGGAAACCGCCTCATTCCTGAATTGTAGTGATACGTGAGGTAGGAAACCAGGAACAGCGATGAAGCGGCAAACGCCGTCAGCATGCATACTCTGTGCGCCCTGATGTTGCCGCGTCGAATGAAGATATATCCGCTGACGAGGAATACCGCGCTGGTGGTGTTGAGTATGGCATTCAGGTGCGGAAGATCGGAAACTGGCAGCATAAAGAAGAATTCGGAAAGCCGGGAATCAGGACCCCAGAATAACCAAAAAACCAGCGGTTCAGAAGCCACAATAAAAGCGACCTCTTACTTCTGACTTTTCGCTTCTAACTTCTGACTTCCGTTGTGGGCCGGCCCGTCCACAGCAATGTGACTACGAACATCGCGGCGGCGAACAGTGCAGTCAGTTGGACAGAGACTCCCAGCGGGGCAATCTCGGGCAGCGGGCTCCCGGTGTCCCAATACAGCAGATGGCGAATGGCGGTCAAGCCATACGTAAGAGGATTCAGCTTCATGACCCACTGAATCCAGCCCGAAGCTCCGGAGGCCGGAAACATTGCCCCGGAAAGGAACCACAGCGGAAGCAAGACGAGATTTAAGATAGCGTGAAACCCCGACACCGAATCCATTCGCCACGCAATAAAGAAACCTAAGCACGCCAAAGAGAAGGAAATCAGAAGCAAGATTCCGGCCAGCATAAGCAATTGCAAGGCATGGAGAGGGAAGCCGACAAGTGGGCCGATGAGCAGGACAATGAGTGCCGGCAGCACTGCCTGAGTGGCTCCGCCTAATACCTTTCCCAGAATTAAACTGGCGCGATAAATCGGAGCCACCAGCACGGAGAGGAGAAAGCCTCCCTGACGATCCTCTATGACGGACATGCTCGACACAGTGGAGGTGAACAGCACGATCCCGAGGATCGTGCCGGGGAAGAAGTATTCCAGGTATCCGCTGCTGGAAATGGCCGAAGCCGCTTCGGAAGGAGGACGGAATGAGCGGCCCAGGCCCGATCCGATGAACAACCAAAACAGGAGCGGCGTGGCTACCATGCCGATCACCCGGCTGCGCTGCCGGGCAAATCGAACCAACTCACGCCACCAAAGGGAAACAATGGGCAGCAGGAAGCTCATTTCCGCGGCCACAGGCGCTGGAACCGTTCGGTGCTGCTGCCCGCTTTCGGTGCGTGTGTCAACACCGATCAATTCGGCCGCATCGCGTGTTTCAGGCAAACATTCCTCCGTTCAAAGGCCGCTGAAGCAGACCTAGGAAAGCTTCCCGGCCTCCTGGGGAACCTGTTCCGCCGGGGCAGCAGCCTTCTTCTCGGGCGGCTTCGCAACCGTCGCGGACTCACTACGCCACAACTTCCGCAAGCGAGTATGGAACAGCATCCAACCTGAAACACTGAAGAAGATCAGTCCTATTACGAGAGAGGCGATAATCGAGAAAATCTTATCTACATTGAGGGTTTCCGGACTCAGTGCAACGGCGACGACAGCTCCCAAACAGGCAAGGCCGGCCAGCGTGCAGACAGCGAAGATGATCAACACTTCCAGCATTGTTGGCCCCTTTCGAAGTTTATCACAGCCGATGCAGCAAGGCGCGATGCCCGCCCGCACCGCTCATCTGAATAAAGTTTATACCTAAATTCCAATCGAAGGGCGACAGATTTCTGATGCGCTACGGCGCGTTCTCGCCGATTTCTTCGTTCCGGAATCGCTGACCTGTCTGGTGCAGAAATACATCTTCGAGCGTAGGCTTGCCGACGGTCAGCGAGTCAATCTCCGCCGGAAAAGCTTCCATCAACTGCGGCACGATCTCATGCCCGCGCGGATGCTCAAAGCGCACACGCTGTCCGAAGACGGAAGCTTCCAAAGAAAATCTCCGCCGCAACTGCTCGCGCAACACTTCCGGCGAACGCGATTCCACCATGACCACTTCTGCGCCTATGGCGTTCTTCAGTGAAGTTGGAGTGCCGGAGGCGACCAGTTCGCCGCAGTTTAGTATAGCCAGACGGTCGCATTTCTCAGCTTCATCGAGCAAGTGAGTTGTCACCAAAACCGTCACGCCTTCCTTGGTGCGCAGAGTGTTCAAGTAATCCCACAGTTCGGCTCGCACTCCGGGATCAAGGCCAGTGGTAGGCTCGTCCAACATAAGCAGCCCAGGCCGGTGCAGGAGTCCTTTGGCGATTTCGACCCGCCGCCGCAAACCGCCCGATAATGTTTCCATCAGATCGTCTCGGCGGTTCGCCATGCCAAGACGGTTCAGAACGTAATCTACTTGCTGCTGCAACCTGCGGCCGCGCATCCCGTAGAGGTGACCCTGGTGCCGTAGATTCTCCGCGGAGGTTAACTTCCCGTCCACGCTGGACGACTGAAACACTATGCCGATTCGCCTGCGGACCTCTTGAGGTCGGGTCGCCACGTCGAGGCCTAATATTTTTGCTGTTCCCGAACTGGGCTTGAGTAGCGTTGAAAGAATTCTAAACAGGGTGGTCTTTCCTCCGCCGTTGGGCCCGAGCAGGCCAAAGATTTCTCCCTCGTAGACCTGGAAGGAAACGTTTGACAGCGCTTTGCGGTCTCCGTAGAAGTGAGTCAAACCGGCGATCTCAAGGATGGTGTCAGTCGGCATAGTTTGTGTGAGGGTTTGTCGTTCGCGTGAATCAAGAGCCCACGACGAAAAAACCCGTTCGTCGTGGCTACCCATGCGCCTAGAGGGGTTTTTTATCAATCAGCATCAAGCTGTATACCAGGGGCAAATAGATGACGGAGGCTTGTAAGAGCCGCCGCGCCTCGATCGTTGTCTTGGCTACGGCAGCACGTGCACCATAACGCAAGAACGCTACCCCTGCTACGAGTGCTCCGACCAGGTACAGCCAGCCCGTGATGCCGAGCAGAGAAGGAAGCAAACTGATGGGGATGAGCACGGCCGAATAAATCAGGATCTGGCGGCCCGTCGATACGCCACTTGGCTCCACGACCGGCAACATAGTGATGCCGCCGCGGGCATAATCTTCTCGGTACATCCAGGCGATCGCCAGAAAATGAGGGAACTGCCACAAGAACAATATCAAGTACAGAACAGCGGCAGAGAGCGTAATATTACCGTGGGCGGCTACCCAACCGATCAGGGGAGGAATTGCTCCCGGAAACGCGCCCACCAACGTGCAATGCGAGGTGCGCGTCTTTAACGGAGTGTAGAGGAACAAATAGCTGCCAAGCGTCAGCGCCGCCAGCACACTGGCGAGAAGATTGGTCGTTGTGGCGAGATATAACACGCCCACGATCGACAACATGATGCCGAAGCAAAGCGCCTTCCAGGGGACCATTCTCCCCGCCGGCAGTGGCCGCTGCCTCGTGCGCAACATCTTGGCGTCGATGTCCCGCTCCCAAAACTCGTTGAGCGCCGCCGTGCCGCTGGCTACCAACGCGGTGCCGATCAGGGTATTTGCCAGCACGGCGAAATTGATGGGGTGTGCCGAGCCAAGATAGAACCCTACAGCCGTAGACATCAAGATCAGCGTGGTGACATTTGGCTTGGTCAGCTCCACGTAGTCCGAGGCGGCTGCCACGTGCCTTTTGATCGCCTGATCCAGATTTGAACGTTTCTTGATCATGCGGCCGTCTTTTGGGCACCCCTGTTGAACGAAACTACTTCAGAACGATGGCGCAATCGCCGAAATGCCAGCAGGGTTGTCAATAAACTCGCTCCCAGCAGCGCCGCGCCAACCGCCACGTGCGTCGTGGTGACGTGTATCATGGCCTGGTCTGGTTGCGACGCATCTCTGGTCACCAACCGTGTGTAGTAAGAACCGTAGCCGAGCCCAAGTTGCAGGATGACCAGGAAAATTGCTGAACCCGAAAACCATCGCAGATGCGTTTCGCTTCTCGGAAGCCTGGCGAGTGCCACGTAACCCATCCAAATGACTAGCACGGCCACAGCGGCGGCCCAGGCGATGTGCGGCATCAGCCCAAGCGCTCCATGCCTGAGCGCGGCCCCCAGTATCAATTGGATAAAGACCGCACACGTTGCGGCGCATGAGAGCAAGCGCAATCCGGGAAAGCCGCGATCATCGGCCGCGGAATCTGCGGCCCAGGCGCGGCTGGTAAACAAAGCTAATCCCAATGTGATACAGAAAAAAAGCTGCGCCAGAGAGGCGTGGAAAATACGCACCGGCACTGGCAGAAGGTACAGCACCGTGATGCCGCCGAGGACCGCCTGCGTGATTACCGCCACGACTGCAATCACGCCCAGAATTCGAACCCAGCGCCGCGCATCTCTTTGCCAAAGCCAGATCGCCAGCGCGATCGTCAGAGCGCCTACCAGCGCCGCGATCATGCGATGCCCGTGTTCGTAAAAAATACCGCCTTCCATCGGCGGCATCAAGCTGCCGTAGGAAAGCGGCCAATCGGGGACCGACAATCCCGCGTCATGGCCTACCACGAGCGCTCCGGCAATGATCAGCACAAACGTCGCGAATGCCGTCAGCACGGCAAACCAATGCACCCATACTGAGTCAGCTTGTCTCATGACCAATCTTCTTCCTCCCGCTCTGTTGGAGACGGGGGCGGGCTGGCCGCCCCTGCCCGGATCATCCACGCTCCACTAACCCTTGTACGTAAACGTAATTGCCTTCGACTCTTTCGGCCCCACAGTAATTTTCTGCTCCTGGGTACCGTACTTTTCCTGCCAAGCCTCGATGGTGTAGTCTCCCGGAGGCAGGCCTTGCAGCGAGAACGATCCTTGTTCGTCGGTGACGGCGAAGAACGGGTGCGGCACTACGCCGATGTAAGCCTTCATCCAGGGATGCACGTTGCACTTCACGGGAATCATGACTTCGGGACGCGCAAAGTCCTTTGCCAGATCGGCTGCCTGGGGAGGCTGCGATTCGTTCCACTCACGGTTCTGCGTCGGAATGGGATGAACGTTGTGATTGGTCGGATCGCTGTTCTTCACATTTAGCTTCTGCCCGGTCATCAGCCCAAGTACGTGCGGACGATACCAGCAGCCTTTCTGATCCAGGACGGCTGATGTGGCGGGGACGGGAAACGTGCGATTGCCAAGTCCATCTTTAACGTAAACGAAAACATCCCTCAGTGTCTTGTTATCGTTGACCACAACCTCTTCACTGAAAACGGGTTCTTTGCTCGCTTCAGTGCAGGCAGGCACTGCGTCCATGCGGATACGGACCCTTGACGGGGCTTGGCCTTCAAACGACACCGTACCGGTTATTTCTGCGGCGGTGGCAGGGTCAACGGGAGCCGCGGCCGGGGCGGCGGCCGGAGCAGTACTGGACGTCTCCTCCGCCGGGGGCTTGCTGCCGCATCCCATCAACGACAGAGCTAATAAAGCAGGGACAAAAAATCTGCATGTGGATCTCATACGTGTGCATTCTCCTCGTGTAAATTCAGCCGGTGAAGCGGAGAACGGCCTCGGAATGGCCGGGAGTTCGCCGCGAATTATAGTCGAAAAACACGAAACGGAGGTCTTCTTCATCTTAGCCGTTTCAGCGCACAACATCAACTCAGTGCGAGCAGCGACGCGTTACTGCAGCGCGGCCCGCGTCGGGTTCGGTACGGATCGCGAAGCCGAAGCGGGCATTGGCGCGCTTCCCGCAAGCCGGCGTTGCTCCTCAGGCGTGAACTCGAACATGTACCGCACCAGTAGCTGAGCATGGTCTTTCTTGTACGCCTCGAAACCCGGTGGCGTGGGACCGGCAAACACCATTCGGTTCGCTTCAGGCTTGAACAACCCCGACGGCATAGCGGTGCCCGGAGACATCATAGCTGGATCAAGCATCCACCTCCGTGTCCAATCCGGCCTTAAGCGGAGCCTGGAGAGCACAAAGCTCGGCGCAGTGGCTTTCTCGTCATGCCTCGGGTCACCTGTGGCATGGCACTGCAAACACGGTGCACCCGGGCTGGTAAACAGCGCGCGTGCCAGCGAGCGCTCCTGTTCGGTCAGCGGCTCGAGTTTGGGCGGGATGTACGGCCCCTGCTCACTCGAGAGCGCCTCAAAAAATCGAACCAGCTTGGCTACTTCATGATCGGAGAGGAAGAAGGTCGGCATCCTGATGTTCAAATAAGGACGCACTCCGTTGCGGTTGGTGTCCGTCTCGCTCAGCGCCGGATTCGCCAAGAATTTGCTCAGCCAAACGGGATCAACTCGCGCGCCTTCTCCGATCAGTTGCGGCGGAATCTGCTCCTTCCAATCGGGATCCTGATAGCGCGGCAGGTCCATGATGACGGATCGCTGACCCAGACGAAGTACATGGCATCCCATGCAGTTGTACTTCATCACGATTCGCCAACCTTCCTGAATGTCGCGTCCCTGGCCCTCCGGTTGGTGGAAGTAGCGCGGCGGCAGCGCGGAGTCCACGCTGCCGAGGAGTAAGGTGGTGAGAGCGGTGATCTCGTCCGGCTTTAAATCAAAGTCCGGCATGCGAAGCCGCTCCAACGGCGGCCGCTCTCTACCCTCATCGTACACAGCAGGGTTTTCGAGTTTGTGCTCGAAGAAGCCCTTGTTGTTGTACCAGCCCTCGCGCTCGGCTTTGTGCGTCAGCAGCGCGAAATCCAGGCGCTCGATTGGCTTGCTGCCTTCTTTCGTCAGTTCGGTGCCGATGCGCCCTTCTTCTTCCAGGCCGGCGATTTCATGGCATCCGGCGCAGCCATAATGCTTGACCCAGGCCAGTCCCTTTGCCTTCAAGGCAGGATCATCCATGTACGGGGCGGCCGGATAGGAATTCGGTACTTTCTTTCTAAGAGTAATCAGATAACTTGCGATGTCCTGCGCCTCCTCGTTGGTGAGGCGCAAGCTGGGCATGACGGTCATCTGCTGGACTTGCATTTCATGGCCGTCATTAGGACAGGTGGAGTGATCGGGGTCGAAGACAAAAGGCAGTCCGGCCTTCTGATAATCCTCCGGTCCGATATCGCGCTTCTCAAGCGGGCAATAGGGGCGGGTGCGCTCGCGAGGATCGTGCACCCATCGGACCAGGTACTCATAATTGGCCTTCTCTCCCACGCGTGTGAGATTGGCGGCAAACGTTCCACCGACGCTGTTATCGCCCTCGCCGACAGAGTGGCAGCCCATGCATCCGCGGGTTTCAAATAACTCTTTTCCCGTGTTGGAATCGCCCTTTGGCCGCGACGGCAGTTGCCCCGGGACGCCCGCCTGCCAGATGAATGCCGCAATGGCCTTGCGCTGATCGTCATCCAGCCGGAAACGCGGCATGCGCGAGCCAGGACGGAAATCCTGCGGGTCCTCCAGCCAGACGGGGATCCAGTCCCTGTTCAACTTCACGCGAACTTCCTTGAGACTGGGGCCGACTTTCTTGCGCTCCCGCATCAGATTCTTTGCTTGGCGGTCCAGTTCACCGATTTCGTTGTCAATTCCGCTCGACATGACGCGGAGATTGTCTGCCTTGGCGTAGAGCTGCTGCGCCGTTTTGTTATCAGGCGCACGATCTCCGTCGGAGATGGTGCGCTGCGCGTCCAGCAGCATCTGGTGCTTGAGTGCCTCTTTTTGCGAGATGGTCTGCTGCACGATCTGCAACTGCTCGGGTTCAGGGTCATAGCCCTCATAACGATGGCAGCCGACGCAGCCGCGATGGTCGACCAAAGCCTTTGCCTGATTGAGCGTGTCAGCGTATGTCAGGACCATGTCGCGGATATGACACTCTTGGCAACCTGCCTCCATGTTGGCGCGGTCATAGAGCGGCCAGAGCCAGTGCTTGTATTTGCCGTGCGCCTTCTCAACGCTGGTGGTAGCTCGACCATTGCCGTTGTGGCATGGCGTGCAGCCAAAGCGCTCGGGGTCGTGAATCTCCAGCAACTCGGGAGCCGGATGGCTGGTAAAGGCCGGCTCTCCGCCCATCTCCGCTTTGGTGATCTTCAGCGGTTCACGCGTCGCGAGATGGCACGATTCGCACCGGTCCACCAAATCCACATCGGCAACATGGATCTGCTTGATGTCCATCACGAACGTCTGCATCTTCCGCAACAGTCCCTGCATCTGCGCTTCGGTCAGACCGACGAGATGGTCTTTCATGTATGCGTCGCGTTTCCTACGTGCTTCTTCGGCCGGTTTCAGCAACTCGATTCTCTTGGTTTCCAGTTCAGCTTTGCGCGCCTTCAGACGCGTGAGCTCCGCGTCCATTTCGCCATAGTTGTTGAAAGTGATCTTCTTGACGACCCCGTTGCCGGTGGGCAGTTCCGCTTCACGTTTCCGGTTTTCCGCTGCTGCAATGTCCTTCCTGTAACTTTCCTTTGACCGCTGGCTGGCAGCCGTTTCCATCTGATACTGCAGCGCCTGCACTTCGCCGCGGGCCTCGGCGAAGTGCTTGTTCAGCACCGCGATCTGGGGCGTCAAGACCTGGCTGATCTCGCGATCGATCTCCGCGATCTGAGGCCTTACCGCATCTTCCGCGGCGGCTGCCGCTTGCTCCAGCTTCTGAAACTCCGGCGATTGGCGGATCTGCTTTTCCTGCTCGGCTTGGGCGGGAAGCTGCTTCTGGATAAGGCTCGTGTAGTTCTTTACAAATCGATCCTGGTAACTCTTCCAGAGGCGCTGGCCATACAGTTCGTCGTAGAGCGACCAGAACAGCACCAGGACGAGAAGCAACGCCGAAATCAATAGCGGCACGCTTAATGACGAGGTGACTACCGGGTCCTGGTCCGGCTGTTGGGAAGAAGTTTCAGGCATCCTCTTTCACCGTGGCTTGGAAGTGTCAAATATTTGCCCAGGGACTCACCAAGATGTACTTGATGCGGAACAAAAGGCGCAGGACCATTTTCAACGGCAGCAGCATCATGGTCGTAAGGAAAAATTGCAGCGCCAGATACTGCAACAGGGTCATGCGCTGGTAGATCTTCCTGTTAAATTCATTCATCACGAACAGCTTGTGGATCGCCCAGCCGGCGCCGCCAAAATAGACGCCAAGGGCGATCAGCCCGAAGATGATCTTGCCCACCATGCTGGTGATACCGAAGATATCGGGCAGGTCACGATTGACCTCAAAGATGACGCGATTGTGGTCCCATGTCTGACCCGGCCAGAACCACATCCATCCCGGCCCACGGATGATCGTGCCGATAATTACCATCAGCACCCACAGCCCCAAAAAGCCGAAACAAAACGCCAAGATGGCCCACTTCCGCTGCTTGAATGTGTAATAACCGTTCCCGAGCGGATTAGCGTCCATATACGGAATAGCCATCAGCCCCACGATGATCAGCGTCGGCAGGACTACGCCGGCCATCCAGGGATCGAAGTACACCAGCATCTCCTGCAGGCCCAGGAAGTACCAGGGGGCTTTGGCCGGGTTCATGGTGAGGTTGGGGTTCGCAGGCTCTTCCAGCGGCGCGTTGAGCGCGACGGACCAGACGAACAGGATCACCGTCACGATGATGGCCGCCAGGAATTCTATCCTGAGTAGATACGGCCAGACCGGGACTTCCTTGGACCATCCCGGACGGAACGGAAATGTCTTGCGCGGATGCGTTTTAGCAAGAACAGGATCGGTTTCAAGCTGCGCGATCAAACGATCGTTGGCGAAAGCTTGCCGCAGGCCATACCAGGTATAAAAAGGCACCAGGAACAGCAGCGCCGTGATAGGAACGTTGTCCGGAGTGCTCAAAATAGACCAAAGCTGATGCCAATCCATTCGTTGCCTCCGCGCTACGGTCTCTCGGGCTTGATTTCCTTAGCCAACATCACCGGCGAGGGACCCGAGATCCCCCCATCTTTTCTCACGCGCCAGAAGTGGACGATCATGAACGTGGACGCGATGACTGGAATGCCGATGCAGTGCCAGATGTAGGCGCGCAACAGCGCGTTCGAATCCACGATGGAGCCCCCCAACAGCGCGAAACGCACGTCGTTATAGGCCGTCATGCCTAGTTGCGGGCCCAGCGGACCCTCGCTTCCCAGCAGCGGCGTGGCGCGAGCCATGTTCGTTCCTACGGTTACGGCCCAAAACCCGAGCTGATCGTCCGGCAGCAGGTAACCAGTGAACGACAGCAGCAGCGTCAGGACGAGGAGAATGACGCCCACGCACCAGTTGAACTCCCGCGGCTTTTTATACGAGCCGGTGAGAAAGACGCGGAACATATGCAACCACACGGTGAGCACCATCAAGTGCGCGCCCCAGCGGTGCATATTGCGCAACAACTTTCCGTACGGAACGTCGTGCTCCAGGTACAGAATGTCCCGGAAGGCCTGAATCTTGGTGGGATGGTAGTAGAACATCAGCAGCACGCCGGTGAACGTAAGCACCACGAACAGGTAAAAGGTGATGCCGCCCATGCCCCACGTGTAGCTGTAGCGCACCGCGTCGCGGTTGATGCGCGCCGGATGCAGGTGCAGAAAGACGTTGCTTAGCACGCTGAGTGAGCGGCTGCGTGGCGTCTCCTCGTGCTTTACGCGGAATATGGACTTGTAGAGCTGGGTTTTTTGTGGCTGCCTAAGCCCTTCGAGATCCTGGTTCAGCTTCGGCCTGATCTGTTCCTTGACCTTCTCTATGACGCCTGCCACCCTACCCTTGCCATTGGATTGAGTGTCCTTGGCGTCGGTTTGAGTGTCCTTCTCGTCCGCCATCAGGGTCTCCTTCGCTGAAAAGGTAGCGCGATCTCCACCGACAAACTTGGTCTAGACGCCTCTCAAAATCGAGCCGGGCGCGCCGAATTGCGTGAAATCGTACAGCCTGCTGGTATCTACCTGGATTTGCCCGGTGGGCAACAACTCGATATGCGCGCGGTCCATGGGGCGCGGGGCGGGGCCTTCAAAGTTGACCCCTTCACTGTCGTATCCGCTCCCGTGGCATGGACACTTGAACTTGTTTTCGCTTTGCTTCCAATCGGGAGTGCAGCCCAAGTGAGTGCAGCGGGCGAAAATCGCGAAGACACCCTCCGCGTTGCGCACAATCCAGACGCGGTCCGCCTGCTGGAATCGGGTGTCTACGCCGAAACCGAAGTCGGAGGGGTATCCGACCGTAGACACGGTCTTCGGCTCCAGAAGTGTCCGAGGGAAAAAGAAGCGCAGGAACATGAAGAAGTTCACGCCCAGTACGCCAACTATGGAGCTGACGACTAGCTTCCTTCTGAGCTTTAGAACTTCTTGTGACGCGTGGTTTTCGTTACTACTTTCCCGTTCCGCCTGTCTTAACCGCTGAAGAAAATTGCTCAAGAAACCTGTGGTTTCGCTCATTCGACAATGATTCCTCGGAAGAAGTGAGGGACAATTTCAGCTTCTGGTTGTGCTTACCGGGATGTGCACTCATTAAAAAGCCCCGCCAGGCTTTTCCTGGGACGGTATCATTGTTGTGCTGAGTATCAAATTTGTCAAGAGGTTTTTGAAGTGGACTTTCCTCATTTTTTCAGGGATTCCATCCAAGAAGTAAATCCAACTGAAATGTTTGAAGTGGTTCGCCGTCGAGGGGGGAGCGGAGCGGGAGAGGATTCGTTGGATGCCATCGGAG
>JACPPJ010000027.1 GCA_016191085.1 Acidobacteriota bacterium
ACGCGCAATTCCCTGCACGACAGAATCTTGGCATATGAAATTCCAACTTCGCGCAAGTTGCAATGGCAACCCCAAGCCACAGGATAAAACGCCGCGCTGCAACCCGCGCGGAAGGTCTAAACCATCATTGCAACTTACGAATTCGGGTTGAAGCGTGCCCGCAAAATTTCAGGCAAATGTGCGCTTTAGCGCCTGAGGGTAATCCATCTCGGCCACGGACCTCGGCGGCTGAAGCCGCGGCCGCCAGCGGCGCAGTTCGGCGCGGTTGAAACCGTGCCCTTACGGGGATACACCTTCAGTGGAAATGGCCTAGCCGATGACATCCCGGCGGGATTTCAATTTACCAAACTCGCTCTCGGATACGCTCACGACATCATCTCTGGAGTAAACGTAACCTGCGATGCGGAAGTATGGCTCCAGTTGCTTGAGCCAGCCTTCGGGCGTTTCATGCTCCCACACGTTAATAGTTTGTGTGGTCTGATCTTTAAACGTGATGGTGAACTGCTTCATTGCATGGTTGAGCATGAGTCTACTTGTCATCCAAAATGCGCGGCGTGCCCAGGATGGGGAACATCGGCGTACCCTCGGCCGGTTCTTCTTCAGGTGGCGGCGCTGACATATAGATCTCCGCGCCGGGAGTAATCTCCCGAGCCATGGCAATCTCGTCGCACGCCTGGAACTTGGGGCAGCGCAGGCAATCCTTCCATGCTTTCAACGGAAGCGCGCCGCGATCTACCATTCGGAATCCTATTTTCTCGAAAAAACCGGGAACATAAGTGAACGCGAACACTACATCCACGCCCAACTTGCTCGCTTCTGTGATCAATTCCTCCGTGATCAACCTTCCCAGGCCGCTGCGCGCCCTGTCCGGATCCACCGCAAGAGAGCGCAACTCTGCCATGTGCTGTGTGTAGAAGTGCAACGCGCCGCAGCCAACGAGTTGCTCGTCGTCGATGGCGACCAGGAAATCGCGCAAGCTCTCGCACAGCTCCAATTCAGTGCGCGGCAGCATCACCGATCTGGCGGCGTAGTTGTTGATGAGGCGCAGCATGGCCGGGATATCCGCAAGCCGCGCTTGGCGAACAGTGACGTTATACAGACCGCCGGTACCGCCATTCTCCGCGCCGCTCTCCATGATTTCTTCCTCGACCGAGTGTCCTGGGAAATTGCGCAACATAGCCTCCTGGAGCCGTTCTAATCTTTCGCCGCCGGTTGCACCGGCATGGCAGTTGCAAGCACGGTAGTTCCGCTTTCAGCTTTGTTTGCTCTGAAGCCGTCACTAGCACAAAATGAGATGCCGTTTTGGATAGAATCGTTGTAGTGACCGCTCGCGATGTGTACTCTGGAAATGCCTGAGTCGAGCGCCTCTCGCACTGCGTTTAGCTTGGCCAGCATGCCGCCTGTCACAGCGCCCGATTGAATCAAGCCAGGGATCGCCGCTGCTTCCATGCTGTGCATTGTACGGCCATCCATACCGCGCACTCCGTCAACATCCGTCAAAAAGATCAGCGCGTCCGCATGCATGCCCATAGCGCAAGCTACCGCCGCCTGATCGGCGTTGACGTTGTAAATCTGGCCGTCGTCTCCTACCGCAAGGCACGCCATCACCGGAAGCAAGCCGCCGTCGAGCAGGACTTCCCAGACGCGAGGATTCGCTCGCGTAACCTTGCCTACATATCCCCAGTCTTCGCCATGCTGCCCCGCTAACCTTTCGGCGATCAGGCATCCAGCGTCGATTCCGGAGATTCCAACCGCGGGAACGCCGGCTTGGTGAAACGAAGCAAGTAGCTGGTGGTTCACTGTTCCTGCGAACACCTTCACAACGCCGTCAATTGCTTCAGCCGTCGTTACGCGCAGGCCTTGCATAAACTGGCTCGCAACACCGGCGCGCTCCAGATACGCGGTCAATAGCTTGCCGCCACCGTGTACCAGCAGTATCCGGTGTTGTCCGGTGCGGAACTGTTGGGCGACGCGCTCGACGATGCGCATCCGGTCTTGCGGCGTCTCGAGCAGCGTGCCACCGACTTTGATTACTATGTTCATCTTTACAGCAACCCGGCCGCCTCATCGAAGCCGAACATGACGTTCAGATTCTGTAATGCCTGCCCGGCGGCGCCCTTTACAAGGTTATCAATGCAGCTTATCACCACCAACCGCGTTCCTTCGCTCCCCAATGAACAGTGAATGTCGCAGTAATTCGTGCGGTTCACCATCCGCAGCTCTGGAGTGCTGGTGGCAGGGTACAGGCGGATAAACCGAGAGCCCCGATAGGCGTTCTCATACACGGCGCGTACCTCATCCAGGGTGACAGGCCGTTTGAGGCGCAGATAATTCGTGGCCATTATGCCGCGCTCGATCGGCAGCAGGTGCGCAGCAAACGAAAACTCGCGCTCCTCCATTCCCGCGTTGTTCAGCACCTCGGGTACGTGCCGGTGAGTCAAGATCGAGTATGCCGAAAAGTTCTCGGTCACCTGCACAAAATGCGTCTTCGGAGACGGCTTCTTGCCGGCGCCGCTGACGCCGGACTTGGCGTCGCATATGATGCCAGCCGCACGGTCCACCCATTCCTGTTTCAACAGCGGCCACAGGGCGCAGATAGCGGCCGTGGAATAACAGCCGGGATTTGCGACCAGGCAAGCGGTCCGAATCTTTTCGCGGTGCAGTTCCGGCAAGCCGTACACGGCTTCCTTCAGCAGTTCCGGGTGTTCATGCTCGGAGCCATACCAGCGGCGGTATTGCTCGGCGTTCAGCCGGAAGGCTCCACTCAAGTCAATGGCTCGCGCGCCCTGCTGTAACACCTGGGGTGCTACCTCCATCGACACCTCGGGCGGGGTGGCCGTAAATACCACGTCAATGTTGTTCTCCGACACCACCGAAGGACTCCAGGGTAGGTTAATGAGGGCTGGCGGCGATTGGCCGCAAACCACCGGACGCTTGTCGGCGGCCGATTCATCGGCCTTGCGATGGCTCAGCAGAACCGGCTCGACAAAGGGGTGTTTCTGGAGCAGGTCCAGCAACTCCGCGCCGCTGTAGCCGGAGTATCCCAACACGCCAGTGCGCAGCATGCGAGTCGCGTCCCGGTGCGGTGAATAATTATGCATCGTAATGAATATTTATACTTTATGAAGGTCGGCGGGTCAAGTGAATATTATTCCCGGCCGGGCGTACCGGACTGCGCACGTCCCACGGCAAGTGCTTGCAATTGGCTCCTCTTGCGCCTATTCTATGCGGGGAATCGTGTCATTTGGCTACACAGCTCCTCCGTTTTTCAACGGCCTCCCGGAGCGCGTGGCGGGCCCGATCCACCACTGAACAGCAAGGCATTTCGGGGAGCAAATTTCGAATGGCATTTGGATTGGGTTTTAATAAAGCCAAGGTACTGAGCACGGCAGAGAAGTATGTGGCTCAGGGCAAAATCCCCGCCGCCATCGAAGAATACCGCAAGATACTCGAACACGACAAGAAAGACCTGACGCTCCTTAATACGGTAGCCGATCTCTACGCGCGTGCAGGCAAAACAGACGAGGCGGTGAAGCGATTTCACGAGTTGGCCGAGCAATGCGTCGACGCCGGACTTGTGCCGCGCGCGATCGCGACTTACAAACGCATCACCAAAATTACTCCGGACTCAGTGCAGGCGTTGATGCGTCTGGGAGACCTGTACTCGATGCAGGGTTTGCTCCGTGATGCTCGCGCGCACTATACGCAGGCGGTTGAGGCTTATTTCAAAGCGGGAGAGAAGGACAAAGCCCGCGACGTGTTTGAAAAACTGCTGATGCTGGATATGGAGAACCCGCAGCTCCAAGTCCGACTGGCAGCTCTTTACGCCGAAACCGGGAAAAAGGAAGAGGCTGTTGCGACCTACTTAGGCGCAGTGGAGCGGTTTTTGGATGGCGGGCAGCCAACCGAAGCCACCGAGGCGCTTCAGACCGTGCTGAGGCTCGACGCCGACAATGCCGAGGCGCGCACGCTGCTCGCGCGTGCTCAACTCGATCAGGGCGACGCGGCGCGCGCCATTGAAACGCTGCAAGGCATTCCGTCATACACCACCAACAAAGGCACTCTGAATCTGCTCTTTCGCGCTTACACAGCTTTGGCCGACATGGCGAAGGCGCGCGAAATTGCCGAGCAGCTCTTCCATGCACACGACGACTTCTCCGGCCATGCGCAGATCGCGGGCGAAATGGTCGCGTCCGGCAAATTGGACGAAGCTGTAGAGTTGTTTAATGTTGCAGCGGACAAATTGCTGGCCGAAAAGTCCTCGGGATCGCTAATCCAAGGCTTGAACAGTGTGTTGGCCTGCGACCCTTCGCACGCGGGCGCTCTGGAACTCATGCTGAAGGCCTACCAGTCGGCCGGAAACATGGGAGAGGTGCGCGACACGATGGAGCACCTCGCGCACACGTATAGGACGCGCGGTGAACTCGACAAAGCACGCGAGTTGTTCAAAGAGCTCGTCGCGTTGGAACCGGATAACACCGATCACCTGTATTTGCTGCGGCAGGTTGAAGCGGAGATGGGCCACGTTACTCCCACAGCCGAGGAGTCCCTCGAGCCTGCCGTTGCTATGGCCTCCGAGCTGTCCGGCCCTGTCACCAATTTGATGCCTGCTGCATCTCCTGAACCAACCGCAACTGAAACTCTGTCGCACCAGGAAGAGCAGGTAGTCAAGAACTGCATCACCGAGGCGGAACTGTTTATCACCTATAAACAGTTCGCGCGGGCGATCGAGGTGGTAGAAGGTGGGCTGGCGCAGATCCCGGGCAATATACGTCTTACCGAGCAGTTGCTGGCATTGTGCGAGCTGGCACGCGACTACGCCAAAGCAGCCCAATGTTGCGAATCGTTGGCAGAAGCTTACGTCAGGTTGGGCGACGGCGAGCGCGCAGCGCGCTACGGCGAGATGATTGTCACGTACCGGCAGAAGGCTCAGTCAAGTGAATCGGCGGTCGGCATTCCGCCGTTTGAATTTGAAGTGGAGCCTGGCGTAGCTGCATCTTCTGAAACGACTGCGGCCGCGCCTCTGACTGCTGCTCAACAAGAGCCGCAGATTCAGGAAGTAGATCTCTCCATGGAGTGGGCCTCCGTCGCCAGCGGAGAACCTTCAATCCTGGCGAGCGACGATGCCAGCCTTGTGGAAGAGATCGAATTCTATACGCAAGCGGGGCTGATCTCAGATGCTGCAGCGGCATTAGAACGCTTGGAGCAGCAATCCCCAGAACATCCGGCCCTCGCGGGTTTTCGGGAGAGGCTGGGAATTGCACCGCTTTCCACCGAGGCTGTCAGCGAGTTGCCCAAAGCCGCTATCATGCAGCCTGAAACTGCGGGGCAGTTTCCCGCATTCGATGTTGGCGTCGCTGAGGCTGTGGAACCTATTAGCTACACTGGTCTGCCGTCGGTGGAACCAGCGGCAGCCGATTTTGCCATCAGCGTTCCCGTCGCGGAGCCGGAATTGGGCGGATTTGCCGATTTCCTCTCCTCGACCGCCGCCGCGAGCGAGCCAGAGCCGATCTTTGCAGTCACGGTCGTACCCGGCGCCACGATTGAGCAAGAGCCGCTTGCGCCGGCAATACCACAGTTCGATGTCTCCGCCGAAGCTGAGTTAACACCCGAGACTGCTACTAGCTCACCAATCGCCGCGGAGGAGCAGCCGGCATTCGCTCTTGAGGAGAACTTGCCAGCGGGAGAATCGTTTGCTGCCGACGGTTTCGAGCTTTCGCTCGACGATGCTCTCGGCCCGCAGATGACCACTCCTGCAATGGCGACATCTACAGCGCAGGACCCGTTCGCCGCGCTCGCCGGCGACCTGGAACCGCCGTTTTCAATACCGCAGATGCCGCCGCAAGGTGTAACTGCTGGTGTTTCGGAGACCCCGGAGAAGCCGCCAATGCTGTCCGAACTGGCAGCGAAGGCTTCGCCGCAGAAGGTGTTCCAGGACCTCTTTGCCGAGTTCAAAGCTGAAATGGAAGAGCCGATGTCGGCGGCCGACGTGGAAACGCACTATAATATGGGAGTAGCATTTAAAGAGATGGCTTTGTACGATGAAGCCATCGGAGAATTTCAGAAAGCCCATCAACTGGCGGTAACGTCGAACGATTACTCTCACGTGGTGCAATGTTGCTCGTTGCTGGCAACTTGTTTTCTGGAGAAGGGGCTGCCCCAGTTAGCGGTGAAATGGTACCAGACGGCGCTGGATTCACCTGGCGTTGATGTGGAGAGCGCTCTGGCGCTGCGTTATGAGATGGGCTCCGCGTGTGAAATCGCGGGAGACCGGGAAACTGCGCTCCGTAGTTTTCTTGAGGTCTATGCCCGCAATATTGATTATCGTGATGTCGCTACCCGAATCCGTTCTCTCCAGCAATCGCCCTGACTCCGCCGTCGGGACCAGCGGCTGGGACACGGCGCGGAGGCGAATCGGTGCAGTCCTTTACATCTTGCTCTGCATAGAAATTGGAACCTTCCTGCTCATCCTTCCTTGGTCGGCGATCTGGGACGGGAACCTGCTCCTGAACATTTATCCATCTCTGCGGCCTGTTTACATGAGCGCATATTTACGAGGCGCCATCAGCGGTCTCGGATTGGTGAATCTTTGGCTCGGCATATCGCAGGCGTGGGGCTCTAAGGCTGCTTCAACGCGACAATCTTGATCAGAAGCCGCGGAGCAGCAGCGTGCCGTTTTGACTGTCACCTATTACATCACCGCGCGCAAACAGCTTAGTGCCGGAGCGGATTCGGCCGCGCCAGAAGAAGCCGTAAAGGGAAAAATCCGGGAGGCGTTCTCCGCCGGAGTCGATTACGTTCAGGTGCGCGAGAAAGATTTGTCCGGCAGGAGCTTGGCGCAGTTGGTCACAGACGTAGCTTCGCTTCGGGAGAGAGCAAATACCCGATTGCTCGTGAACGACCGTATAGACGTTGCTCTTTCGTGCGGTGCGGATGGTGTTCACATCCCATCCGGCGCTATGCCGCTGGCAGCGGCAAGACAGTTGGTCGGAGAAACCAGAATTGTGGGCTTATCTTGCCACAACGAGGACGAAGCCGTAGCTGCTTCGGAGGCTGGAGCGTCTTACATTTTGCTAGCTCCGATTTTCGCCACGCCGTCCAAGCCGGACGCAAGACCTTTGGGGCTGCCCCTGCTCGAGAAGATTTGCGTGCGTGTCTCCGTACCTGTATTTGCCCTAGGCGGCGTGGACGCGAGCAACGCGGAGTCCTGCATCCGGGCAGGCGCGTCAGGAGTGGCGGGAATTCGCCTTTTCCAACACGCTACCGATTTGCCGCAACTGTGCCGGTATTTGCGTTCGCTCGGAGACTAGAATTGGAGTATTCATGAGAAACAAGATCGTTCTTGCCGTCACCGTTGTGTTGACGGCTGTTTCGTTCGGCTGCAATAAAGCTGCCCAGCAAGATTCTGCGAATTCAAACGTTGCAGCCCGAGTCAACGGTAAAGATATCCTGCGCAGCGAGGTGGACAAGTATTTCGAGTTTAAGACGCAGCAAGCAGGACAGAAACCGGCCGGAGAAGCGGCGGCGTTGGCAAAAATGGAGATTGTCCGCGATCTGATCGAGCGCGAACTTATGGCCCAAAAGGCCAGCCAGTTGAAGTTGGAGGTGAAAGACGCGGAGATAGATAAGCAGTTCGAAGATCTGCGCGGACCAGTTACTCCGGAGCAGTTTCGAAAAGACCTGGAACGCCGCGGTTTTTCAGAACAGAACATGCGTAATGAAATCCGACGCACTCTCACCGTCCAAAAACTGGTGGAAAACCAGATCGGCTCCAAAATCGAGGTGACAGACTCGGAGGTGAGCCGGTTCTACGAGGAAAATAAAGAAAGCTTCAACGTTCGCGAACCGCAGTATCATCTGGGGCAAATCGTGGTGACGCCCAACCCCAGCGTTCCGGTGACCAATTCCAGGAACGACAAAGCTCTAAACCAGGAGCAGGCCATTATGAAAGTGCAGCGTGTCCAAGCAATGTTGAAGGGCGGCCAGGACTTTCAACAGGTCGCGCGCGAGCTTTCGGAGGATCCGCAAACGGCGCGTGAGGGCGGTGATCTGGGGTATCAAGCGGAGTCCACGCTCGACAGGCTCGGACCGCAATTGAAGCAGGTCATCCTAAAGATGAACATTGGCGATACGACCCCTGTGATGCAGACTCCGGAGGGCTTCTGGATATTAAAGCTGCTCGGAAAGCGTCAGCCCGGCCAAAAAACGTTGCAAGACGCCGAGGTGAATGCCAGCATCCGATCCGAGTTGCGTAATCGTAAGCAACAACTGCTGAGCACCGCCTATGCGGAGCAAGTGCATAACGAGGCGCGTATTGAAAATTTCCTAGCGCAGGAAATCGTGGCGTCGTTCCAGCAAAACAAATAAATTGGTCCCGATCCCGGGACTGCGGCTACCTTGATCGTGTAATCGCTCATGCTCCCACCCGCATTGCCGGCGCCGCGCTGGCTGAGTTTCGATTGTTACGGCACCCTGATTGACTGGGAGTCGGGCGTACGCCGCTCGTTCCGGGAAGCGGCCCGCATCCGATCTGACGAGGAACAAGATCTCATCCGAACGTGGGAACGGATCCTGCGCTCGAAGATGCAGGGTCCGTACACACCGTACGCGCGCATCTTACAGGACAGCTTTCGCGAGTCGCTTGAGCATTTCGGATACCGCTGCGCCGCACACGCCATGGAGACATTCCTCAACTCGGTCGCGAACTGGGAACCGTTTCCTGACGTTAATCCGGCATTGATTCGGCTGGCGCAGCGGTACAGGTTGGCTATCGTATCGAATGTGGATCGGGATATCCTGGGGCGTACTCTGCGTCACCTCCAGGTACGTTTCGACGCGCTGATTACGGCCGAAGACACCCGGCAATATAACCCGAGTCCGGAAGTATTCCGCTACACGCTCGGAAAGTTAAATTGCACGCCCCAGGAGATAGTGTACGTGGCCTTCGGTTCCGAGGCTGACCTCGAAGCTGCGGCCTCGGTCGGTGTGCGCGTCGTATATCTTGACCGCGGGGCGCCGCTCGGTGAAACGAAAGTAGACGCAATAAGAAATCTTGACGAGTTGACCAGTTTGTGGAATTAGCGCCAAGCTGAACCGTGACCGGAAGGGAGCGGTCGGTCGTCCGGTTCCTGCTTACTCTACGATCAACAAAACTTCTCCCGTATTCACTGCCTGGCCTGTGCGCACCAGTATCTTTTGCACTTTGCCCGGCATCGGACACTTGATCTCGTTCTGCATTTTCATTGCTTCGACGACGATCACGCCTTGCCGGCTCTGAACGTCCTGACCCTCGGAAACCAGCAGCCGAACAATCTTTCCGGGCATAAGCGAAACGATGTTCTGTTTGCCCTCCAGAGTTGGTTTGGCACGCCGCGCGCGTGCTGATCGCTTGGGATCGCGAACCACCACAGAATAGCGCTCGCCACCTGCTTCGACCGTATACTCTTGGGCATCTCCGTTCCGGGACGGCGCTGCGCCTCCTTCGACCGCGGGCGCAACACTGACGCTGAAACTTTTTCCATTAATCAACAGAGAGTACATCCCCGGTTTGACTTCGATAACGTCGGCTTCGAACCGTTCGCCGTCAAGGGTGCACGATACCCCGCCGTTGCGGGTTAGCTCTAGGAAGCGTTCCTGGCCATTAATGCAGATGGAGTATTTCATTCGATCACTCGCCGGGTTTGATTACATGTCGCATCAGAGCGCGACGTCCTTCAAGTTTCCATCGACTGGACACAGCAAAGGTGTCCCGTGACGGTGCGTGGCCGTTACTCGACATTTGGAAAAGCGCTGCGGCGACGGCTGCGGCTTTGACGCGATCATCTGCCTCAGCGATTGTTTGCATAACACTTTTAGCGCCGCGCGCGCTTTCCAGCATCCGATCAATTAATCCGGTGTCCAGCTTGCCCTCGAGAAAATCGGGGTAAGCCAATATCCGGCGGAAGAGGCTCAGGTTGGTTCTGATGCCTTCCACTGAATATTCACCGATTGCCCGCTGCATGCGGCGGATGGCCTCATCGCGCGTGGAGCCCCATGTGACGAGCTTCGAGATGAGCGGATCATAATCCATCGGCACAGTCCAGCCGGCGTATACACCACCGTCGTCGCGCACGCCGGGACCGGATGGAACTTCCAGCGAGCGAATCAGGCCTGGCGAAGGGAAAAAGTTGTTCTCCGGGTCCTCGGCATAGATGCGGCACTCGAGAGCTGCTCCGCGAAACACTATGTCACTTTGTCTGAACGAAAGCTTGGAGCCTGCTGCCAGGCGAATCTGCTCTTTGACCAAATCAATGCCGGTCACCATCTCGGTCACCGGGTGCTCGACCTGTAGCCTCGTATTCATCTCCAGAAAATAAAAATTACGATCAGAATCCGCCAGGAATTCGATAGTTCCGGCGTTGTAATAGCGGGCCGCGCGCGCCGCCTTCACTGCGGCCTCGCCCATGCACTCGCGCATCGCCGCATCCACCAACGGCGACGGCGATTCCTCCATCACCTTCTGGTGCCGCCGTTGAATGCTGCACTCGCGTTCACCCAGATGAATGACATTGCCGTGCCGGTCACCAAGCACCTGAATCTCGATGTGGCGCGGATTCTGTACGTATTTCTCAATGTAAACTTCCGAGTCATTGAACGCGCTCTCCGCCTCAGATCGCGCGTCGCGGAAAGCGGATGCCATCTCCGCGGGAGAGAGCACCAGCCGCATGCCTTTGCCGCCCCCTCCCGCCGCAGCTTTGATCATTACGGGGTATCCGAAAGACTCCGCAACACGCGATGCTTCATCTGCGTCTTTGACGCCGGAATTGGTTCCGGGCACCACCGGCACGTCCGCAGCGTGCATTGCCTGCCGCGCGCGAGTTTTGGATGCCATCAGCTCCATGGAAGCGGCGCTGGGGCCAATAAAGGTTATACCGGCGTCATCGCAAGCCGCAGCCAGAGCAGGATTCTCAGCCAAGAATCCGTAGCCCGGATGAATGGCCCCAGCGCCCGCCCTGCGTGCCACATCGATGATCTTATCAATCCGAAGATAGCTCTCGACCGCGGCAGCCGGGCCGATGGAATAGGCTTCATCGGCTTTCAGTACATGCAGAGCCTTCCGGTCCACCTCCGAATACAGCGCCACTGTGCGAATATCCATCTCCCGGCAGGCGCGAATGATGCGGACAGCGATTTCACCACGGTTGGCTATCAAGATTTTCTTGAACATCGTATTCAGTCTCTTCGTTCAGCATTATAGCCGCGAATACATTGGAACTGCAGTGTGAGCCGAGCCGCACGGCAGATATTGTGAAGTTCTTGTTCTTTTTCGTGAAGGACGGCGAGTGGTTCATCGCGTACTGCCCCGAGATGCGATAAAACCGCTCGAGAAGTGCGTTGACAGTTTGATCCCCAGATCGAACAACTGTCACAAACCGAGATTGTCGCTCGTTTCCAACGACCCATAACTTTGCGTGAGTGTGTGTTTTGCCACGAGTCCCTCAAAACCACGCAAAACCACTCACACAACAAGATGCCTTTTTTACCTGCGGATACGTTACTTCTGCGATAGACTATCTGAGCTTGTGCGGGGACCACATGAGGAGGATGAAGGAATGGCTTTGCGCAGTTCACCAGAGACAAAGGGCGCTGTGTCAGTCGTACTCGCGCTGATTTTTGCGGCAGCGTGGATTGTAAATACCGGGTCAGTGCAGCCAGGAAGTTTTGAAGTCCGTGCACGCACGTTTCCAGCGCCGACGGGTTCAGCGCACTTGATCTCGGTCGAATCGCTGCCGGAGGAGGCAGGCGAGGAATGCATATGGACGCCTGCCAGCGCATCAAGCGGCAGGAGATCGGCGATGCAGGAAGACGCCGCTCCTTCAAGTGGCAGCGACTCGGCTAAACGACCGCCTGTACGGGAGATTCACGACCCGTATCCCTCCTTCAGTTCTATTGCAGTCGATGTCAAACATGACGAGATCGTCATGACGGACGAGAACCTGTTCCAGGTTCTCGTTTACGACCGCCGCACCAACACGCCTGCCAGAGCTACCATGAGTGAGCCCCGGCGTGCCATAGGCGGGGAGAAAACAAAGATCGAGTTCCAATGCGGGCTCTACATTGACCCCGAGAGCGGTGATATCTACGCCGTCAACAACGACACTGTCGATACGCTCGCCATTTTTTCACGCAATGCTAAAGGAAATGTCGCGCCCGACCGGGAACTCCGCACACCGCACGGCACATTTGGAATTGCGGTGGATGAAGGTCGCAGCGAGCTGTTTCTGACCGTGCAGCATAGCAACTCAATCGTAATCTACGACAAGATGGCCACAGGCGACGACCAGCCCTTGCGTCTAATCCAAGGGAGCGCTACGCGCCTGGCGGACCCCCACGGCATCGCGCTTGACCCGAAGAACAAGGTGATGTTCGTCACCAATCACGGCAGCCTGCGCGAGTTTCACATCGAAGCTGACGGCAAATCGACGATGCCGACCCGCAGTACCATTGCAGGCTCCGGGCGCGTTGTTGCCTCCTCCATCAACGTCTACGCCATTGATGCTAAAGGCGACGTCGCGCCCATCCGGGTGATCACCGGCCCGAACACGCAGATGAATTGGGCCACCGGACTCGCGGTGGATGAAGAGCGCGGCGAACTCTATGTCGCCAACGATATGGATGATTCAGTGCTGGTCTTTCGCACCGACGCCGAAGGCGATGTAGCTCCCGTGCGAATGCTGAAAGGACCGAAAACCGGCATGAAGAATCCGACAGGCATCATGGTGGACAGCAAGAACGGCGAGTTGCTAGTCGCCAATTTCGGCAACCATTCCGCTACGATTTATAAGCTGCCTGCTGGAGGGAACACTGCTCCCCTGCGGAAAATCCGCAGCGGTCCTTCCGATCAGCCCGCTTTGATGATCGGCAATCCAGGCTCCGTCGCGTATGACAGCAAGCGCGAAGAAATCCTGGTTCCAAACTGAGTGGCGCATCCGCAGATCGCGGTCTTCGCCAGGTTGGCGAACAAAAATGCGAAACCGTTACGGAAGATTGAAGGACAACGCACGATGCTGGGCCGCACCATGCACGGCATTGCGTACGATCCTGTGCACGACGAAATTCTGGTTCCCCAGCCGTTCGCGCAATCTGTATTGATCTTCAACGCAGCAATATCAGGAGAACAGCCTCCAACACGTTACATTCAGGGGCCGCTTACGCAATTGAGCGATCCGGATAAGGTCGATATTGATCCTGTTCACAATGAGATCTTCGTACCCGATCGAGACAAAATCCTGGTTTTTCCCCGGACCGCCAACGGCAATGTGGCTCCCTTGCGGGTGATCAAAATGCCGAAGGAAGGCGCTGTTAGTGCGGTAACGGTGGATCCGGTGCACAACGTGGTGATCGCAACCTCGAACTTGCGCGGCCAGCCCTCCAAGATCATGTTCTTCGACCGCACGGCCCAAGGCGAGGTGGCGCCGAAAGGCATCGTCACAGGACCCAAGACTATGCTCACCGGAACATTTGGTGTCCGCGCACATCCGCAAAAAGGATTGGTTCTGGTATGCATGAACGGTCCTGTTTCGGTTGGCGCTCATGAAGGCGCTTTTGTAGGGGTCTGGAGCATTACCGATCACGGTGACGTTCCCCCCAGGTGGACCATCGGCGGACCGCATGGGGTACTCAAACAGCCGCGCGGCGTTGACCTCGACGTCAAGAACAAGAGCATCGTGGTCTCGGACAAGGTGCGGAATGCCGTCCTGACATTCTATTTCCCAGAGATATTTAATTGAGGATCGGGATCGGCATCTAGCCGTTCAAGGCTCGCGGGACGAGGATGCCCACGGTCCAGCTATTTCGCGTCACTCCCGGGCGATTGTTGTGATGCAAGTGCGGCGGTGCGGTCAATGATGCGGGACGTCTTTACTCGTCCCTCGGCTGACTCTGTCGAAATCAGCGTTCCGGGATCGAAAATGGCCACAGCCGGGCGCACACCGATTTGCTGCTTCAAATGATCGCTGACGCGCCCTGCCAAGTCGTTTTTCTGTTCGGCACCGAGCGGGTTGGCCGACTCCACCTGCACCGTGATCTGCTGCGATGAGCTCGACCGGTCAAGCACCAGGAACCACTGCATGCCGAGTTCGGGAAAGGTGCGCAGCGCCCGCTCGATTGCTGTCGGATAAATGCTGATGCCGCGCAGCTTCAGCATTTCATCGGCGCGCCCCCGCACGGCGCTCATTCGCCGAAAAGTCCGGCCGCAAGGGCAGGGCGCATCCCACAACGCCACAATATCACCCACCTTGTAGCGGAAGAACGGCGAGGCCTCACGGAACAGCGAAGTGACAACCAGCACGCCATACTCACCATCGGGCAGAGGCGCTCCGGATTCAGGATCGAGCACCTCGAAAACGTAGGAATCCTCGTTAATGTGCCAGCCGTTTTGCCGCTCGCACTCATAGGTGGACGCCGCCGCCTCAACGCTGCCGTAGTTGTCGTAAACGCGGCAGTTCCAGCGACTCTCGATCGCGCTGCGCATCTCCGGCGTGAGGACTTCCGCGGTGACGTAGACCATGCGGAACTGGAAATCGCACCGCGGGTCCAAGTTCATCTCCTCGGCCACTTCCGCAAGCCTGAGTGCGTACGATGGCGTGGAACAAAGCACTGTCGGCTTCCAGGTCCGCGCGATCTCAATCTGGCGCTGCGACGGAGTCATAGCGCCTGTGCCAGTGGGAATCACACCTGCGCCGAGCGCAATCGCGCCTTCAATAGCGATGGTGCCGCCGATGTACAAGGTATAAGGGAGAGTAATCTGGAGAAGGTCCTTGGGGGTGACGCCCTGCGCGCGCAAACGCCGCGCCGAAAGGCGCGCTATGTGCTCGCAATCGGAGCGCGTGCAAAAGACGGGCCGGGGCTCGCCCGTAATCCCGGAACTGGCGTGAATGCGAGCGGGCCTCGCTTTCCCCTGGTACGTGCCAAAAGGCGGATGCTGCCGCAGATCCTCGCTGAAATCCGCTTTGGTCACCACCGGCAGCTTGCGAAGGTCACCGATAGTGCGGATGGCGTCCTGGCGGATACCGGCCGCCTCCCATCGTTTCCTGTAGAAGGATACATTTCTCCAGGCTTTATCTATATGATTGAGGAGAAGCTGCTCTTGCAGGGCGGTGATTTCGGCGCGACGGCCTTGCTCGATAGGTTCCATGATGCACCCACAGTAGTGGAGCATTATAGTGCAACGTAAGCAATAGGTCGAAACCCTGACGTGCCGGATCAGGAAACTCGAATCAAGCTCCCCCGGAAGCCGGCCCTCCTCAAGCCGCCCGCCCCCTCTTAAGCAAAAGCCGCGAGCACTTCCTCTGCCGCTGCGCAACAGACTATGCTAAAGTACATTGAGCGTTGGCGGATCATCGCGCTGTTGCAACACTAGATACGCGCAATGGCAATTCGCTACTACCACGAGTTTCGGTTCCAATACGATGTGCTGGAAGATGTGTCGGCGCTTGTCCGCCGGATTGTCGCTGCCAACCCCGGCTCGTTCACTGGCCCGGGTACCAATACTTATGTAGTTGGACGCGGCCGAGTCGCTGTCATTGATCCCGGGCCCGCGCTGGGCAAACACGTCGATGCCATTTTGCATTCGCTGCGTAGCGAAAAAATCGAATACATTCTCCTGACCCACAGCCATATTGATCACTGGCCGGCCGCACCCGAATTGAGACGCGCGACTGGAGCGCCGATCTACGCTTTCGGCCCTGCTGGCCACAATTCCAGCGACAGTTCGTTTGCAGATCAGGGGCTGCAGGATGGGGACACGCTCACCGGCGAAGGCTGGAAACTTGCGGCGATCCACACGCCGGGTCACGCATCCGACCATCTCTGTTACGCTCTCGCTCAAGAACGCGTGCTGTTTTCAGGTGATCACGTGATGGGCTGGTCAACGAGTGTGATCTCGCCGCCAGATGGAAACATGCGGGACTACATGAAATCGCTCGAAAAACTTCTAGTGCGCGACGACGCCATTTACCTCCCCGCGCATGGCGCAGCCATTGCCGATCCTAAAACTTACGTGCGATCTTTCATCGAGCACCGCCAGGAACGGCGCGCCGCTATTTTGCAGCGGCTCCGAGCAGGCGAGGCTACCATTCCGCAGCTCGTGAGAGCTGTTTACGTTGACGTTTCGCCGTCACTTTACGGCGTTGCCGCCCGATCTGTTTGGGCTCACATGATCGAGCTTGTTGAATCTGGCCAAGTTGAATGTGAGGGCTCGCCCGCGTTGGATCAACGTTACCGCCTGCCAAAAGCTACTCTAGTTCGTTCCTAAATTACAGAGACCTACCCTTCCGCATGAACATTCATGCGGTCATGAGCGAAGTTCGTGTCTCTGCGCATCAGGCAGCAGTCCACGATTCGCTCTGCTCCCGGAAGCAATTGCTGTGCACCGGTTGATCCATTACCCGGATCACTTCGTCTTCGGCTTCAATCGGCGCCAAGCAGATCGGACAGATATCATTGTCGCTGCGAGATTTTTGTTCCATATGCTCTCCTGACCGCTGACCGTGCGTGTCACCCTGAAGCAGTACGCTCAAACGCGAGTGCCTGATCTCCAAAAACCCCGTGTGTCACATTGGGGGAGCGTAGATTCCCCGATACACCCAAATCCCAGCGAGGATCAGCAGCAAGACGCCCGACAGGACACCCATATACTTAATGTAGCTATCCAGCGCACGGATTCGACGCAGCGTGTCCAACTGCTCTTTTTCCAGAGCCGCCTCGGCGCGATCCAGGAAAATTTGGTTTTCTTCGTGGATCCCTACAACAGCGCGATAGATAACCAGCGCGAGCAGAACGACTGTGACCGCAGTCCACACAAATCCGAGCAGTGCGAGTGGAGAGAAACCTTCCATTGTTCCTCCTTCGGCCATACCCATCCGGGCATTAACCACTCTTACCGGATCTAAGCCCGGACTGTGACGTTAGTTGTTTTTGTTTCGAAGCTTGTTATTTCTTGCAGGTGCCTGATGGACACCTGAGGGTGAGTTGGTTGCCTGGTTACTATAAGCCACCGGCTGCCTCGGCTCAATCATCAGCCTCTCCTCTGCATCGCACACAGAGACTGAGGCAGTTACCGATATTCTGTGCTTTTCGAGTTTTGAAATCAACTCTGTTTTTGGAGGGGAGCGAAACCTCATGAAATCAGGGAATTAAAACGATCCAGCTTCGGCCGAAACGTTTCGTCAGAATGCCGTCCAGCACAAACACGCGTCCAGCGGCAGCGAAAAGAAACATCAATAGCCTATAGCAGTGCAACGCTGATAGCCCACGAATATCCGGGGGATAGCCATATAGAGGAGGCGGGTGCGAGCCGTGAGATAGTCTGCGAACGACACGTAACGAAACCTATTCGCGGCAAGCTTCCCTACAAACCCTAGGGAGTACACCTGATTGACCTAGCACATCCCGTAGGTCCATTCTCAGGGCACGAATTACTGTTGCTGTAGTATCAGGCAGATGGGAGAAATACGCCGATGATGTCCCGTAAGTACCGGGTCAAGCTCCCATGTTTGTTGAGAAGGCTGGACGGCAGGGGAGAAGATCAGTTGCTGGCAGAAACCGTCGATGTTAGCCGTGACGGTTTTTTCTGCATTGCGCAGGGCAGCTCCCGGTGGGAAGTCGGTACGGAAATTGAATGTGCCATGGAATTTCCAGTTCCGCCGACGGCTCAACGAGCCGTAACAATGCACGGCCGTGGTAAGATCGTGCGCGTTATTTCTGGAAGGGACGGAAAGATAGGACTAGAAGCGACCGCGCAATTCAAATTAGCTGTCAAGGCCCGCCCCCAGCAGGCCGCTTAACTCCATACGGGCAGCACTAGCGACCCGCCGCAGCATTCAGAGTCGCGTCCTGCGTACGAAGAAACCGGTGTCCTTCCAACCGCCAGCCGCCAGCCAGCACTAAATTGATCGCTTCAGAATAGATTCGATGTTCCTGCTCCAGGATTCGGGCGGACAGTGTCTCTACATTGTCGTCGTCCAGGACCGGCACCGAACTCTGGATAATAACCGGGCCCGCGTCCAGATTCTCGTCAACGAAATGCACGGAGCAGCCGGTAATCTTGACGCCGTACTCTAGGGCTTGGCGCTGCGCCTCCAATCCAGGAAACGCCGGCAACAGCGACGGATGGATATTCAGAATGCGGTTTGGGAACTGAGACACAAAATACGGGCTGAGCAGGCGCATGAAGCCGGCCAGACAAACCAAATCCACCTGCTTGCTGCGCAGCACCTCGACCACTTGCCTGTCGTATTGCTCCCGTTCGAGACCCTTGGACGGAATCATTCTAGCGTCGAGTCCCCGCCGCTGCGCTTCCTCCAGCCCGGGCGCACCCGGCCGGTTACAGACGACCACAGCAATTTCAGCGGGAATACGCCCGGCAGCCACGTTGTCCGCAATCGCGATGAAATTTGAGCCTCGGCCCGAGAGCAATATTCCGAGCCGGTGTTTCTGCGCAGATGACATTCATTACTCCCTGAACTACTTGCAAAATCAACAGACGCGCCAAGAATAAAGTGTGTAAGGGCACGGCTTCAGCCGTGCCGGAAACGTGCAGAATGAGTTCGGCTTTAGCCGCTGAGGTGAAGAGTACGTCAGGGGCTAAGGCCCATGGAACTGATCTCCCGAGCGGCACGGCTGAAGCCAGCCCCCCGCAGGTGCCGGCTGGTTGGGCCTATACGAAGACCACGCCGTGGCGGCCTTTCGCAATTTCGCCGATTTGATAATAAGTCTCCTTTAGCCGCCTCAAAATCTTTTCAGCTTTACTCAGATCGCGCGCGCCGATTACCAGCGTCATACCGATGCCGCGGTTGAACGTGCTCCACATATCGGCCTCGGGCACGTTGCCAATTTGTTTGAGTAATCGGAATATTGGCGGCTCGGGCCAGATCCCTGTTGCGATACGAGCTTCAACACCCTTAGGCAGAATGCGTGGCAGATTTCCAGGAATGCCGCCGCCCGTGATATGCGCCGCTCCTTTGAGGATGCCGGAATCGGCCAGCGCGACGATCACTTTCATATAGCTGCGATGCGGCTGCAACAGCGCGTCGGCGACCGATGTTTGCAGCTCCTCGACGTAACTATCCACCGAAAATTTGGCCGTGTCGAAAAGCAGTTTGCGTGCAAGGGAGTAGCCGTTGGTGTGCAGACCCGTGGACGGCAGCCCCAGCACAACGTCACCGGCGCGAATACGGCTGCCGTTAATAAGCCTGCTGCGATCGACGATTCCTACGATGAAGCCGGCAAGATCGTACTCGTCGTCCGGATAAGATCCTGGCATCTCGGCTGTCTCGCCGCCAATGAGCGAGCAACCGTTGGCGCGGCATGCCTCTGCCAATCCGCCGACCACTTGCTCAATCACTCCGTCCTGCAGCTTGCCACACGCAAAATAATCCAAAAAGAACAGAGGGCGCGCGCCTTGAACCGCAATATCGTTGACGCAGTGATTGACGAGGTCTCCCGCCACACTGCCGTGCCGTCCCGTCGCGAAGGCCAGCTTCAGTTTTGTGCCGACTCCGTCCGTGCTGCTGACCAGAACCGGCGCCTTCCAGCGCCGTTTTTCGATTGCATACAGCGCTCCAAAGCCTCCGATGCCGCCGAGCACGTTGCGATCGAAAGTTTTCTTGGCAAGTTCTGCGATTCGATGTTTGGCCCGATCCGCCTGCGCGATATTCACGCCCGCCTGCTCATATGTAATGGATGAGTTCGTCATGGTTCAAAGCAATATGCAGCCGTAATGGTAGCTTTGATTGCGGACCGGGGCAAGAAGGTGTGAGTTACAAAGCGGCCATAGCACCACTATTTGTGGCGTTGGTATTTCGGCCTGAAATTAGAAGCTGTGAACGGCATACCAGCATGCCGCGGTGGGGGAACCGCGGATCACCGGCGGTTCGCGGTTTCCATCTGAAGGTTAATCAGCTTGGTGGGGTAATGGCCTGTATAGCAGGCTGTACAGAACTCTCCTTGCGTGTCACCCACTGCGCCGCGCAATCCTTCCAGTGAAAGATACGCAAGGCTGTCAGCGCCAATGTACTTGCGAATCTCGTCAATAGTGTGGCTTGAAGCGATCAGTTCCTTTTGAGTAGGCGTGTCAACTCCGTAGAAGCACGGCGCGACGGTGGGTGGGCAACTGATGCGCACATGGACTTCGCGCGCTCCGGCGGAGCGGATGATGCGGATCAGCTTGCGGCTGGTGGTGCCGCGCACAATGGAGTCGTCTACCAGCACCACGCGCTGCCCCTCCAGAATGCTGCGCACCGGGTTCAGTTTCAGCTTGACGCCGAAGTCGCGAATGTTCTGCTCCGGCTCGATAAAGGTGCGGCCGATATAGTGGTTGCGAATGAGTCCGAATTTGAACGGCAGTCCCGATTCTGCGGCATAACCGATCGCCGCCGCCACGCCTGAATCCGGCACGGGCACGACCAGATCAGCATCCGCGGGAGCCTCGCGCGCCAACCGCCGGCCTAAATTGTCACGCGACTGGTGCACAGAGCGCCCGAAGATGATGCTGTCGGGACGGGAAAAATAGACGTGCTCGAACACGCAAAAGGACGACGGGCCCGGCGGCGCAAAGCGCGAAGCGTGCAAACCCTCCGCGTCCACTCGCACGATCTCTCCCGGTTGCACCTCGCCCCAGTAGTGCGCGCCGATCAAATCAAATGCACAGGTCTCGGAGGCAAACGCATATGCCATCGCTTTTTTCGGCTCCTGCGCCGCCTGGCCGGGGACCGGCATCATCCCGATGACGAGAGGCCGAAAGCCGTGTGGATCGCGCACCCCATAAATCTTGTCGCCATGCAAAATCACCAGCGAATACGCGCCCTCCACCTGCAAAAGTGATTCCTCCAGCGCAGGCTGGAACTCTTTTTTCTCTGAGCGCGCGATGAGATGCAGTATGACTTCCGTATCACTCGTGGTCTGGAATATGGAGCCCGTCTCTTCCAGCCGTTTGCGTAACTGCCGGGCGTTTGTGAGATTTCCGTTGTGAGCGATGGAAACCAGGCCCTTGCTGGTACCGACGGTTAGTGGCTGCGCGTTCAGCAGAGCGGTATCGCCGGCAGTGGAGTAGCGAGTGTGTCCAATCGCCAGCGAGCCGCGCAGCGACCGCAGCACGCTCTCGGTAAAGACTTCCGCCACCTGCCCCATGGCTTTGTGGTGATGAATCTTCTTACCGTTGCTCGAAACGATTCCGGCGCTCTCCTGGCCGCGATGCTGCTGGGCGTAAAGAGAGAGATAGGCGAGCTTCGACGCCTCGGGATGCCCGTAGATGGCCACAACGCCGCATTCATCATGAAATTTGTCGAGCATGGGTTCGATCCTTAACTCACGAAATTGCGGTCCGTAATTCAGCACTATTGCGGTTAATTTTCTACTGGGAGACCGCTGGCTTCTCCCTCTATCGCATTTGCCAGCGCATGATCAAATAGAGCACGGAGTTCCAAAACTGGAGCGTCGAGGACACCTTGCTCCTTTTGCGAGATCTTCAAATCAGATCCGCCCGTGATTCCGATTTCAACCGCCCTTACCTTATATTGTCCTGCAATGCGGATGGCCTCCGCAACAGAATTCCGGGCCACGGAAAGAATGATCCGGGAGGGGTCTTCGGCAAACAGCGAATACACCGGGCTCAAACCAGCGGCTGCTTCGGACAGCAAATCCACTGATGCGCCGACGCCGTTGGGGAAGCATGATTCGGCGAGACAAACCGCTAGCCCTCCGTCGCTGATGTCGTGCGCCGATTCCACCAAGCCTTTGGCGATCAGCTCGCGGCAGCAGGCCTGCACGTTGCGCTCGTAGTCAAGGTCTACATCCGGAGGCAATCCCCACAGTGCTCCGAGGAGCGTGTGCGCGTACTGTGACGAACCGAAGGTGACCTTCGCTTCGTCAGCAGGCGCAGTCGTGCCGCCGAGCAGCAGAAGCGTCCGACCTTCAGCCTTGAACGCCAGCGTGGTATGGCGCTTCACGTCCGGCAGTAGCCCCACTACGCCAACGACCGGTGTTGGGTAGATCGGCTGGCCTTCGGTCTCATTATAAAAACTGACGTTGCCGCCAGTGATCGGCGTCGAGAGCGCCTCGCAGGCCTCGGCCATGCCCTCCACGACTTCGCGGAACTGCCACATGATGGCGGATTTCTCTGGATTGCCGAAATTCAGGCAATTGGTAGCCGCAAGCGGCTCCGCGCCAGTCACGCTGACGTTGCGCGCGCTCTCTGCGACGGCCAGGCGGGCGCCGCGCCGCGGATCCAGGAAGCAGTAACGTCCATTGCCGTCCACCGACATCGCGAGTCCCTGAGCCGTTTCTTTGATGCGCAGCAGCGCGGCGTCGCCTCCCGGGCCAATGACCGTGTTGGTGCGAACCATGGTGTCATACTGCTCAGTGATCCAGCGCTTCGACGCAATGGTTGGATCGGCCAGCAGCTTCTTCAGATCGTCAGTGAGCTGTTCTCTGCCTCGCGACCGGAGCACGCCTTCTACTTCCGGCGGCGGCTCCATCGGAACAGTCCTTGGGGGCGCAGCTATGGGCCGCTCGTAGACCGGCGCTTCATCGGTCAGAGCCTGGTTGGGAATTTCAGCGACGGTTTCACCATACTGCTTTACGCGCAGTAATGGCTTCTCGATGACCGTTCCGATCTCGACGGCGTCTAGCCCCCACTTGCGGAACACGGCCAATACTTCCTGTTCGCGTCCGCGCTGCGCAACCAGGAGCATGCGCTCCTGAGATTCGCTCAGCATGATTTCGTACGGCGTCATACCGGACTCGCGCTGCGGCACCCGGTCAAGTTCGATCTCGATCCCCGTGCCGGCACGGCCGCCCATTTCGCACGTCGAGCAGGTCAGGCCGGCCGCGCCCATGTCCTGGATGCCCACGACGGCGCCTGTCTGCATCACCTCCAGACAAGCTTCCAACAATAGCTTTTCAAGGAACGGATCGCCGACTTGCACGTTGGGTCGCTTCTGTTGGCCGTCGGCCCCGGAGAATTCGGCTGACGCCAGCAGCGACGCCCCGTGAATGCCGTCCTTGCCGGTCTTCGCGCCCACATAGATGACGGGATTGCCCGGTCCTCCGGCGCGCCCCAGGAATATCTGGTCCCGTTGGGCCAAACCAAGCGCAAACACATTCACCAGCGGATTGTTGTCGTAGCAGCGTTCGAACACCACCTCACCGCCGATGGTGGGCACTCCGAAGCAATTGCCGTAATACGCGATTCCGCTGACCACGCCGCGCACGATGCGGCGGTTACGCTCCACGTGAGGCGAGCCATGCGCGCCAGGCATTACAGGGCCGAATCGCAGCGAGTCCATAACAGCGACGGGCCGCGCGCCCATTGTGAAGATGTCACGCAGGATCCCGCCGACTCCCGTCGCGGCGCCTTGAAACGGCTCGACAAAGCTTGGATGGTTGTGTGATTCGATCTTGAAAACGCAGCACCGGCCGCCGCCGATGTCCACCACGCCGGCGTTCTCGCCCGGGCCTTGCAACACTGCTTTTCCGCGCGTGGGCAGGCGCTTCAGGTGCACTCGCGAGCTCTTGTAACTGCAGTGCTCGCTCCACATCACGCTGAAGATTCCCAACTCCGTAATGGTGGGCTCGCGGCCCATGATTTCGAGGATCCGGCGATATTCCTCCGGGGGAAGATTGTGTTGTTCGACGAGTTCGGCGGTGATTTGCGGCATTCAGAAGGTAGCCACGGCACGTTTTTGGTGCCGCGGGTTTGTGGCTGTTCCGGAAAAAATACACGGCACAAAAAGCATGCCGCGACTATCGGTAGTCCCAAGCCACCGGTAATTCCAACGTAAGGGCATGGCTTCAGCGAAGCCGAAAAGCCTTGCTCAATGGGCGGCTTTAGCCGCTGAGGGATACCACCTCAGGGGCTAAAGCCCCTTGCGTGCAGGCTGTTGCGGCACGCTTAAAAGCGTGCCCTTCCGCGCTCTCGCGAACGAGTGGGCCGCGCTAGCTGCGGTTTACGTTTGCGACCGCCCAAGCGGTGGTCGAGACTCTGTCCAGCGCGGCATTCAGTACAGATTGCAAGATGAACCGGCCATCGGTAGAACCAAGCAGCGGATCACAGGCCCGTTCCGGGTGAGGCATCATTCCGAGGACATTGCCTTCCCGGTTCATAATGCCGGCGATGTTGTGAACCGAACCGTTGGGGTTGGCGTCATTGGTGATTTCTCCGTCCGGACAGCAATAACGGAAAACCACCTGCCCCGCGCTCTCGATCTCCTCCAAGGTGTCGGCGTCGGCAAAGTAGTTGCCTTCGCCGTGCGCGATCGGGACTTCCAAAACCTGTCCGGGGCGGCAGGCATTGCTAAATGCCGTATGTGCATTCTCGACGCGGAGGTAAACCGGACGGCAGATGAACCGTAATGCGCGATTGCGGAGCATTGCCCCCGGCAGTAATCCTGCTTCGAGCAGCACTTGAAAGCCATTGCAGATACCCATGACGAAGCCGCCGCGGGCTGCAAAATCGGCAATGGCGCGCATGATGGGCGAGAATCGGGCAATGGCCCCGGTTCGGAGGTAATCGCCGTAGGCGAACCCGCCGGGGAGAATGATCACATCGCTTCCGGCCAGATCAGTGGAGTCGTGCCACAGAAAAGCGGCTTCCTGCCCCAAAACACTCTGGACCGCATAGAATGCGTCGTGATCACAGTTGCTGCCGGGGAAAACAACCACTCCGAACTTCATAGATGTTTCAAGTGAGGAATTTCTAACTGACTAGTATACCATGCCGCGCAAGGCAGCAACCCATGAGACGTAGACGTAATGCAGAGTTTGCGCTTTTCAAACTCTGCGGCCTGAAATTCGTCCGATGATGATCACAGCGTTTCATTGTATTCCTTCGCGGTGCGCACGGCGCCAAAGTGACACGATGCTATAACGTTCGCTTAAACCACCCAAAGAAAGCCGCAGAGTTTGGAAACCAAACTCTGCGCTACCCGGTTATCGTGCCCATGCGGCCGTGCTGGTAATCCACGATTGCTTGACGGACTTCCTCCTGGGTGTTCATTACAAATGGGCCATAGCGCGCAACGGGTTCATTCAGAGGCTTGCCGGAGAGGAGCAGCACGCTCGATGCAGAGGTGTTGTGCTTTGGAGCTGCGATCTTAACGGCTCTGCCGTCTTTGCCAAAGAGAACTAGGTGACCCCGTTCAACACGCTCCTGCTCTTTTCCGAACAGCCCCGCGCCTTCGAGAGTGTAGGCGAGGCAGTTGTAACCCGCAGGCACGAGCTGTTCAACGCTCGCTCCAGGCTGCAGCTTGAAATGCAGATAGGTGATGGGGACACGCGTGTCAATGACGGCTCGTTGACCGAGCGCTTCACCCGCGATCACCTTAACTTCGACAGTTCCGTCGGAGCTTTGTGCCACCGGAATGCGGTCCGAGGTGATCTCCTGATATCGCGGCTTCATCATCTTGTCGCCGCGAGGAAGATTCACCCATAGCTGCACGGCGTGCAGCCGCCCGCCGGTCCGGGTGAACTCCTTGGCCGGCATTTCTGAATGCACCACGCCGGCCCCGGCAGTCATCCACTGCACATCCCCAGGGTTCAAGCTGCCAGAGTGTCCGTGGGAGTCCTTGTGCTCGAAGCGGCCTTGCAGCATGTAAGTGACGGTTTCAAATCCCCGATGCGGATGGTCCGGAGCTCCCTTAGCTTCTCCCGGACCGAGGTCCACGGGACCCATTTCGTCCAGCAGCAGAAATGGATCAATGTCGGCCAGCGCTCGCGAAGGGAACGGCCTGTGCACCAGAAACCCTTCTCCTTCATATGTGGCGACGCTCTCCACCACGTTTGCGATCGAACGAAGCTCGCCGGAATTGCTCGTTACCATTGCTTCCCTCCGGAGCGCACCGTCGAATACGTAGTTATGATCGCTGCAAAGCTGGTCGCGTCATGATAGCTTCAGCGTCGAGCGTAATATCTACAAAGTTCCCCACGACGATTCCGCCATTGTCCAACGCGCTGTTCCAGCTTACGCCAAAGTCATGCCGGTCTATGGTAGTCGTCGCGAGGAATCCTGAACGCGTCTTCGGCCCTTTGTCCACTCCGTCCTCCCACCAAGGTGTTTGCCATTGCCCGAGATAACGGACTTTGAGAGTGCTCTCCCGACGCACGCCGCGTATCGTCAAATCTCCCGTGACGAGATAATCATTTTCTCCCACCACTTCAACGCGATCGCCGGCGAATGTAATCTCAGGATGGTGTTCGACGTCCAGAAAATCCGCGCTGCGGAGGTGCGCATCGCGCTCCGGAGCCCCCGTCCAAATCGAGCCAGCATCGATACGAACCTCCACTCGCGAAGCACGAGGCTGATTCGCGTCGAACGTGAGCGTGCCGTGAATGTTCTTGAAGTGACCGCGAACGTACGTGACCATCATGTGGCGAACAGCAAATTCCGCAGCCGTATGCCCAGGCTCGAAAAGCCAGTCAGCCATATCTGAACTCCAAGACGAGGTGCCGTTCTTGTGCGATGTCCATTGGATTCGCAAGCCGGGCAGAAGGATTCAACAGCGCTGGGCGTGGAGTCCGCGCTTGATCTCTCATCGCGATTCCGCATATGCTCCAATTGTCCAAGCGGGTGCAGGCAATGATCAGTCGCGAATACCCGAACAGCCCTGTGGTGGCCGTAGGCGCAGTCGTCGTGCATGAAGGCAAGGTCCTGTTGATTCGGCGCGCCAACGAACCATCGGCGGGGCAGTGGTCGATCCCTGGCGGAGCTGTGGAAGTGGGCGAGCCATTGCGAGACGCTTTGCGCCGTGAGGTTCTGGAAGAAACCGGATTGGCGGTAGAAGTCGGCGAGGTTCTGGAGGTGCTGGACCGCATTCTCACAGATGCCGCCGGGCAAGTGCAGTTCCATTACGTTCTCATTGATTATGTCTGTTCCGTTGCGCCCGGCACCCTTCAGGCCGCCTCCGATGTCAGCGAGGCGTGCTGGGCCACGCGCGCGGAGCTTACACGCTTCAGCCTGCGGCCGGACACGCTGCGCGTAATCACGAAAGGAATAAGAGCTACACAGGAAAAGAGCGGGATATCAGGGGCGCCAGGGTAGAGAACCATATTGCGTTCGTGAACGCGGAGGCATACTCGGGGTTTTCTCGCAACATACTCTTCTGGACCTTCCCCATTGCGTTGCGGGGAAGTTCGGTCACGAAGAAAACGCGCTTGGGAACTTTATAGTTGGCCATCGTCTGCTTCAGTTGAGCAGTAATCGTCTGTTCGCTGATCCTGTTCGCGGTCTTGCCCATCACCACCAGCGCAATTACGGCTTCGCCAAAGTCAGGGTGCGGCACGCCAATCACGGCTGACTCCAACACTCCGTCCAACTGGTCAATGGCCGCTTCAACTTCCCTTGGATAGACATTCAGGCCGCCGGTAATCACCAGGTCTTTTGAGCGGCCCACTACGGACAAGAAGCCATTCTCATCGCGCCGCCCCAGGTCACCCGTGCGGAAGTAGCCGTCCGGGGTAAACGACGCAGCACTCTCCTTCGATTTTCTCCAGTAGCCCGGCAGAACGTTTTCGCCCTTGATCTGCAACTCGCCGACTTCGCCTGCCGGAACCTCTCTGCAGTCCGCATCAGCGATGCGGATGGTAACGCCGGGTAACGGCAGCCCTGCGCCTCCGGGTATATACGGCCCGTCAACCGGCGTGCAGCTATTTGCGCCCGTCTCGGTCAAACCGTAGCGATTGAGAATGGCGTGGCCGGTGCGCTCCTGCACCGCCATCAGTGTTTGTTCCAGCAACGGCGCGGAGCCGGAGATGAACAGCCTAATATTGGCGCACGACTCACGATCGAAAGCGGGCTGCTCCAGAAGGCGCGTGTAGAATGTCGGGACACCCATCAATATTGTCGCTTTAGCCAGATGACGAAGAACCGCGTCGGTTTCGAATTTCGGCAGCAAGATCATCTTTGCTCCCCTCGTCAGTGTGCCGCAGGTGGCGACGTGCAGCCCATGTACGTGGAAAAGCGGCACAGCATGGATCAAGACATCGGTTGCGCACCAGCGCCAATGCTCGCACAGCGATTCGGCGTTCGAAGTCAGGTTCCGATGCGTGATCATTGCGCCCTTGGGCCGGCCCGTCGTCCCTGAGGTATAGAAAATCGCGGCTGTGTCGCCGGGCTCGGTCGCCACCGTCGTGAACCCAGGCGGCCTACTGCGGACCCTTTCAGCCAAGCTCCCGCCGCCGTTTTCATCCATGGTCTCGATATGCGTCCTTGTGCGCGTGCCCTGAACTAATTCAGTCCAGAGGGCGGCGGAATCGGGGCGGCAGACGATCACTTTGGGCTCGGCGTCCGACAGAATATACTCGAGTTCGGCTTTCCGGTAGGCGGGATTCAGCGGCACGTAGACCACGCCGGCGCGGATGGCAGCGAGATACAGGAAAAACGACTGGGGAGACTTGTCAACCTGCGCCAGAACACGGTCGCCATTTCGAGCCCCCAAACTTGTGAGCAGAGCCGAGTATCGCGCGGTCTCTTCCGCCAGATCGCGGTAGGTGTAGTGTTTTCCTTCGTCGGTTTCAATGACGGGCCGGGACAGAGCAGCTTGGAAGCGGCATTCGTAGAAACTGTAGAGGTTATGGTTCACCATGGCACTTGCTTGAGCTGAATTGCGGCTGCCAGTTCCGAGCGGTACAGCCAGACAGCCGAGATTGATCATCTCAAATTTTATGGAATCCGTGCAACCGGCGGGATTGAGCCTGTGTACGACGGGTTAGCCTTGGCTCGATAGCATGTGAACACGATGGCCGCTCCATAACTATCGCGGCTGGGCAGTATTCGCACCCCATCCATTCGCCTCGCGACTCTGCTGGTTTGGCAGTTTCGCCGGACCTGAGTACAATAGAACTCTCAAACTGCTTTTGCTCCAAACAATGGAATCGCGGCACGGCATCGTCATTCTCGATTTTGGCGCGCAATACAGCCAACTGATTGCGCGGCGCATTCGCGAGCACCACGTTCGCAGTCTGCTCGTTCCGTACAACGTCAGCATTGCCGAATTGCGCGACATGCAGCCCGCCGGAATCATCCTGTCGGGCGGGCCGAGTTCGGTATTCGACGAGGGCGCCCCGCATCCCGACCCTGCCGTCCTGAGCATGGGGGTTCCTGTCCTGGGCATCTGCTATGGGCTGCAGTGGATTGCTCACGCAATGGGCGGGAAGGTGGAGCCGGCGCGCCAGCGAGAGTATGGCCGCGCGCAGCTTCACATTCTGAACGACTCACGTTTGCTGCGTTCCCTGCCCTCTCCGCTGCCGGTGTGGAACAGCCACGGTGATGAGATTGTGATTTTGCCGCCGGGTTTCCATCAGAGCGGCAAAACCGAAACTGCCGTGGGCGCTATCGAGAACGTCGAAAAGAACATCTACGCGGTGCAGTTCCATCCCGAAGTTCGTCACACAGCGCACGGCGACCAGATCCTGGCGAACTTCGTGTTTGATATCTGCGGCGCTACTCCCGACTGGACGTCGAAATCATTCATCGAACATACTATTAAATCGGTGCGCGAACAGGTCGGCTCGGGCTATGCTATTTGCGCATTGAGCGGGGGCGTCGATTCCACAGTCGCCGCGACGCTGGTCAACCGCGCCATCGGCGACCGGCTGCGTTGTATTTTCGTGGACAATGGAGTGCTCCGCCAGAACGAATTCACGGCTGTATTCTCAAGCCTGGAGCACTTAGGGCTGAACGTTCTGGGCGTAGATGCTTCGGCGCGGTTCCTGACAAAGCTTGCCGGCGTCGTCGATCCGGAACAGAAACGCCGCGTGATCGGCAACGAATTCATCAGCGTTTTTGAAGAGGAAAGCAAGCAATTCCGGGAAGCGGGGTTCCTGGTGCAGGGGACTTTGTATCCCGACGTGATCGAATCCGTGTCGGTGAAGGGACCGTCGGCGATGATCAAGAGCCACCATAACGTGGGCGGCCTGCCGGAGAAGATGCATCTACGATTGGTGGAGCCTCTGCGCGAGTTGTTCAAGGACGAGGTGCGTCGCGTCGGCGCTGACCTGGGAATCGCTCCGGAGATTCTCCAGCGCCAACCATTTCCGGGGCCGGGGCTCGCCGTGCGAATACTAGGGGAGGTCACCCCGGAACGCCTGAATTATCTGCGTGCCGCTGATGAAATTGTATACGAAGAGATCCGCGACGCCGCTCTTTACGAGAGTATCTGGCAATCATTCGCGGTGCTCCTTCCGGTACGCACGGTCGGTGTGATGGGCGATCAACGCACCTATGGCTACACTGTGGCGCTGCGCGCCGTGCATTCCGAAGATGGCATGACCGCCGATTGGGTCCGGCTGCCATATGAGGTTTTGGAACGAATCTCCAGCCGTATCGTCAACGAGGTCCGTGGCATCAGTCGTGTGGTCTACGACATCACTTCCAAGCCGCCCAGCACCATTGAGTGGGAGTAGTTGTGCTGGGTAGTTCGAGTTCAGAGTCCGGTAACCACAATTGAAAGTAGCCGGTTTACGTAGGTTGATCAGCCGGAACACGCAAAGGGAGCGTCAGCTTAAAAACTGAGCCGCTGGGCCCGGTGCTTTCCACGCAAACCTCGCCGCCAAGGTCCTGCATGGTTTTATAAACCACAGTCAGCCCCAGACCAGTACCGCTCTCTTTCCCGTAACTCACAAAAGGCTGAAAGAGCGTCTCGCGTATAGCATCCGGAACACCGGCGCCGTTATCGGCCACCCGTAACTCGATACCCGATGACGTGCGGCGCGCCGAAATCAGAATGTTTCCTGAATCCGGCCGGACAGCCTCGCAAGCATTGAAAAGCAGGTTATTCAACACCCGCTCGAGCTGGTGCGGATCAAACCAGGCGTCGCAATCTTCACCGGAGTAGGTGATCGCGATTCCGCGGAACTCCGGACGGGCATGTACCGTCTGTATGGAACGTTCCACCGCATCGCGGACGCTGCTCAATTGCGGGCGTGAAGCGTCCGGATCTCTGGAGAATCCCAACAGTGAGCTAATCTCTTCGTTCATGCGGTTTACCGCGAGCCGAATCTCCTGATAAAAATCTTGCCGCTGCGCCGAGCTGATATTTCCTTCCGAAAGAAACTCGGCGTAAGCAAGAATTGCGGTCAGCGGGTGACGCAGATCGTGAGAGATCGTACTCGCCATGCGCCCGATTGTGGCGAGCCGCTCGGCATGGAGAAGTTCATGCTGCGATTTCTGAAGAGCGTCGCGCATGCGCTGGAACGCCGCCGTCAACTCGGAGAGTTCGTCATTACCGCGCACCCTCAGCGGATACGTGTAATCACCTTTCTGCAGGGCGTGCACACCCTGGACCAGATCCGCCAGCGGACGCGTAAAGGTGGTGGATATGACGTAAATCAGAATGCTTCCGGCGAGCACGGCTGCCAATCCTATCGCTACAATCCACCGGTTCAAACTCTGGAGGAATGCCGTCGCTTGATCAAACGAACGAAACACGCTCAGTGTGATCGGAGGCGACTCGCCTGGAGCCAGGTCCACCGACATGCGCAGAAATCGCTCCCCATCGAGCTCAATCTCACCCGGGATGGAAGCGGACGCCGTGGAGTGTTCGCCATGCCGCGCCAGTTCCGTTTGCTGCGCCGCGGAGAGCGTGCTGACGACAAGCATTGGTCCGTAGCGGAACGCCACGCGGCTGGAGGAGACACGGCTCACGTCCTCTGCCAGCCGCTCGTCCACCTTGTAACCGACAGCGAGAATCCCCAACGGTGTTCCCTCGGTCGGAGAGCCGAAGTAGATCGGCTGGAACGCCACCTCGAAGAGTTGGCCTCCTCCATACCACCAATCGCGCGTTTCCTGTTTGTCGAGAAAGTGGCGCAGCAACTCCTGTGCATCGTTCCGTGGAAACCGGGGTTCAGAGCTGTGCAGCGCGACTACTTTCCCCGAACGGTCAGCGAGCAGGAACAACTCTGCGTCGCTTAGCCGCCAGAACTCCGCCGAGGCATCCTGGATGGTGGCCTCATGTTGCGAAGTCATTACAGCCTTGAGCGGAGGGAGACTGGCGAGCAGCGCCGCAGATCGTTGCAGTGCGCTTTCGCGCCTCTGCTGCAGGCTTTGGAACGTTACCACCGAGTTGCGAAGGCTATCCGCAATCTCCTCGCGCACGTGCAGCAGGACCCGGTGCCGCACGAAGAGCAGCGTCGCCCAGGTCAGCAACGCCGACGTAAGCGCGAGGGAGAGGAGGAATTTGGTTCTGAGTTTGCCCTTCATCGCATCCGCCACGCGACGTCCGCGCTCAAGGGATGAATTTGTAGCCCGCTCCGTGGACCGTTAGAAAGTGAACCGGGTTGGCCGGGTCTTTTTCGATCTTTTGGCGCAGGTTCAGTATGTGAGCGTCAACTGTTCGAGTAGAAGGGTAGCAAGTGTACCCCCAAACTTCGTTCAATAATTGCTCCCGCGAAATCACGCGCTCTCTGTTGTCGGCGAAATACTTGAGCACTTTGAATTCCTGCGGCGTAAGCGAAACAGGATGCCCAGCGCGCATCAACTCCATTTTGGCGAAGTCAACGCAGATGTCGTCGAAAGTCAATTGCTCGGCGCGTATGCCGCGCGCTGAGCGCCGTAGCACGGCGTGTACTCGCGCCAGCAGTTCTTTCGGGCTGAAGGGCTTCGTAACGTAATCGTCGGCGCCGAGTTCCAGCAGGAGGACGCGATCCACTTCCTCTGAGGCGGCGCTGAGAACGATAATGGGCATCTGCGGCGATTCTTTTCGCACCTCACGACAGATGTCGCGGCCGGAAATTTCGGGCAGCCGCAGGTCGAGAATAATCAGGTTGGGCGGCGAGGAGCGAAATGCCGCCAATCCGGCGGCTCCGGTAGGGGCCACATCCACTGTGTAACCCTCGGGTTCGAAAAGCTGCTGCAATGCCTTGCGAATCGCGCGATCGTCTTCAATAACCAGGATCTTTTCCATGTTCAACGGCATGTTGGCGCTAGGGAGAGTATAAACTAAAATCGGCTCATTGGCCGGCTGTGTAATTGCCCGCTGTTGCTGCCAAAAGGGAGGCCGACATGATCTGTTCCCGTTCCCGTAGACAGTTCACCTGGAGGCGAGCGGTATTGGATTTCGCGATTATCCTGGCGTGCTCAACACACGCGACGGCGCAGCAGGCCAGAATCGCGTCCGTTTCCGGCGCGCCAGACGCCTCCTTGACGGTACTGGAAGCCGCCGTGCAGCAACTGAGGGCCGACGTGGATCGCTCCCGGCGCGAGATGGAGGAATTGCGCCATCAGCTTCAAGCGGCGCGCGACGAGATCGCGACATTCAGGCGGGAATTCTCAGGAGCGCCGAAGCAACAATCAGGCGAGGAACCTGCTCGCTCCGGTACACGAGTGACTCAAACAATCGCAACACAAAACCAGCTCGCTGCCGAAGCGGAGCGCCTGCCCGATGTGGATCATCGTATTGCAGCATTGGCAGAAGAGCAGCAATTGCTCAGTGCGAAGGTGCAAGAGCAATACCAAACAAAAGTCGAAAGCGGCTCCAAATACAGGGTCCGGGTTTCCGGCATGGCGCTGCTGAACGTGTTCGCCACTCGGGGCCCGACGGACAACATCGATGTGCCCACGTATGCGCTGTCGGGCGGCACATACTCCGGCGATAGCTTCGGGGCTTCCGTGCGTCAGTCGCTATTCGGACTCGAGGTTTTCGGACCCAGGGTGGGCGGCGCTAAGAGCAATGGAGATGTTCAGTTTGACTTCTTTGGCGGATTCCCGAACACACCCGACGGCGTGACGGCCGGACTTGTACGGATGCGCACCGCCAGGATCGCATTCGAATGGCCCCACACGTCTATTGTCGCAGGGCAGGATACTCCGTTCTTTTCTCCGCTGTCGCCAACGTCGCTGGCGTCGACGGCGTATCCGGCATTGTCTGCGGCTGGCAATTTGTGGGTCTGGACGCCGCAGGTGAGAGTAGAGCATCGAGCGGCTCTGTGGGAGAATTCAAGTCTGCTGTTGCAGGGCGGCATTCTCGATGCATTGACTGGAGAACCGCCGGGGTACTCATATTATCGCGTGCCGCAGGCGGGCGAGAGGGCGGGAGCGCCTGCTTATGCAGCGAGGGCAGCATTCACGCGCGCGGCATTTGACCGCACATTTGCTGCCGGCGCGGGTCTGTACTTTGCCAAGCAAGACTGGGATCAGGGGAGAACGCTGAACGCGTGGGCCGCTACGCTCGACTGGGATTTGCCCTTGGGGCCGTGGTTGTCGCTCAGGGGCGAATTCTACCGGGGCCGCGGAATTGGCGGGCTGGGCGGTGGCGGAGGACGCAGCGTGCTATTCAGCGGACCACCGAATTTGGTTAGCACGTCCATTGTTGGCCTGAACACGGCAGGCGGATGGACACAGTTGAAAGTAAAGCCGGTCGAGAGGCTGGAGTTCAACGGCGCGTTCGGCGAGGATTACTCCTTCTCGTCAGACTTGCACCGCTTCGGGTATAGTCAAAGTTATCTGAATGTGTCGCTGGAGAGGAACGCGAGCGCCTTTTGGAATGTCATCTATCGCGCGCGCTCGAATTTGCTGTTTTCGGTTGAATACAGGCGTTTATGGACCTCCGAGTTGTATTCACCGGAGCGCAGCGCCGGCCACATAAATTTCAGCGCCGGGATACTCTTTTGAACTGCCATCGTGGGAAAGATCACCGGATGACAGCGCTGCTGCTCGCATTCTTATGTGGCATGGCGGCTGTCGATGGTGCCTCTGCTGTTGTGAGCGGCTCGGTGTCAATAGCCAATCACGACGGCAAAAAGCCGAACAACTCGAATACGGTGGTTTGGCTCACGCCTGTTCCAGCCCCTAGCGCTGTTGACCGTGAGGCGCTGTCGCAGCTTGCCGCCCAGAAGTTCCGGCTGATTCAGCAGCGCAAGCGGTTTGAGCCTCACGTAATCGCGGTTCCGGTTGGAGCTGTGGTGGAATTCCCGAACCACGACCCATTCTTCCACAACGTATTCTCATTGTTCGAAGGCAAACGGTTCGACCTTGGGCTGTACGAGGCAGGTACCACTCACACTGTGCGGTTTGACCGTCCCGGCATATCGTACATCTTCTGCAACATCCACCCGGAGATGAGCGCCGTTGTAGTGGTGTTGAATACTCCGTATTATGCGGTCTCGAACCGTGCCGGAGAAGTTACCATAAGCAATGTACCCGCCGGACGCTACATGGTGGGCGTATGGCACGAAGGCTCCTCGCAGGAGTCGCTGAAGGAAGTTGCTCGCGAGATCACCGTGTCGGCTAGTGGGGGATCGCTCGGCTCCATCCGCCTGGCCACATCGACTGACTTGCTGACGCCGCACAAAAATAAGTACGGACGCGACTACGACCGCCCCAACCCTCCCGGCGTGTTGTACGACCAACGGTGATGTAGTAGCCGACGACGAGCCCATGACTGCCAAATCGATCCTCCACAGCAATACTAAACGACCAAGGAAATTTTTTCGCTGACGGCAGGCGGTTGTGTGATATAGCCACCCCAAAAAATTGAGGAGCATCGGCATCTACCAACAAAACCTTGAGTGCGTCGCCGCCTTCCCCCGATTTCCCGTCTGCCTCCGGTTTTTCCCCGTTTTCCCAGGTCCGCTTAAGCACGGGCTAGAGCATTTCTCCTGTTACTGTAGATCATAGCCGCAATGGCGAAACCAAGCGGACGCGTCACTGGGTGTGATCGTTACGATGGCCTCGGAAATTGCTTGTTGCAGGGAATCCACGGTTCGAGCCTTGAGCGAGCGGAGC
>JACPPJ010000028.1 GCA_016191085.1 Acidobacteriota bacterium
GGCGCGCATGTCGAGCCGAATCCGCCCGACCATTTCTTGTGCCCGCTTGCCGGTGAAGTTCCATACGCTCGCTCTTAGTCAGTTTCATCATGCCCTCTTCAGGCATGATACTACCAATTCATGCGTTACAGTCCACTAGTACTCCAATCCGTCTGGAAGCCAGATGATATCAAGGGTGCGGTTGCGCAGTCCACCTCGCATGCCACCCAGGCCGACCGTAATCTGGAGACGCGACTCGGAGACGCCGTTCTGCACCAGAAACCGCTTTACGGTCTCCGCTCGCTCGGCGGCGAGCTGGTTGGCGTTGGCCTCATCGGGACCGGCATAAGCCTCAATGGAAATGCGTCCTGCGTGCTCGGAGTTCAGCCGGGCCACTAGTTTCTGCAACAAGGCCTCGCCATTTCCTTGAAATTTTTCTTTGTTGCGAAGGAATACGATCTCGCCGAATTTAGCCGGTTGCAGGGGCACTGGTGGCGGAGGCGGCAGTGCAACTTTCACGATAGCCGCGCAATCTGAAGCTCGCCCCCAGGCGTCCTCCGCTCGCCCCGTAACCGTGTACACGCCCGGCCGGAGGTCCGTCGTTTGCAGCGTCACTTGAGGGCCGTCGCCGGAGAGCGTCCCTCCATTGGTGTGCCAGCGATATCGCAGCGGATGCCCTAAAGCATCGCTCGCCTGTGCCCTCAAAGTAGCCTCTTTGCCTTGCTCCACGGTCTCCGGCGCTACTGTGCAGGAGGTCATGGTTACATTGTCGGGTGGCGGCACAACGTGGTAATTCAACGTGCAGGAGGCGCTTTGCTGGTAGGCATCCTGGACACGGGCCAAGACGCTATACACCCCGGGATTTAATCCGGCCGTTTCCACCTGTATCTCCGGTCCGACGCCCGCCACCTTGCCCCCATTAGCGGACCATACGTATGACAGGGCGTGGCCTCTTGAATCGCTCGCCTGAACTTTGGCTCGCAGGACGGCCGTCGAGCCCTGCTCCACTTCGTCGCGATCCAGAGAGCAGGAGGCGGTTACGACGTCCGGCTTCTTCTTCCACGGCCAATCCGCGGCTCTGCTTTCCGCCGCATAACCCAGCAGCACGACGCAAATGATGCCCGGCGCCGCAAGCCGCTTCCAGCAGCAGGACACCCATAGTAAAGAAGCTGAACCCGGTCGAGTTTCGGTTTCTAAAGGAGGTTTCAACGGCGTTACCTCTTATGGCGTGCGTGGATCATACAAGTCCGGCTTTAGATTCTACAATTATATTAATCGCAGACGGGTTCCTGGCGCCAGAGCGAAAAGGACCGCCCGCCGCATTTTGGCGGGCTTATCCCTTTGACAACGCCAGCAATGAGTGAAGGAATCGGGTTGGGGACGTTTCTTTTCGATTAATAAGAGCTGTCCGTTCAAAATTGGAGATTTATTTCAATTATCAATTCGTTCAATGTGATACATCTAACGTTGAAGTGGTCGCACACGTCTGGAATGCGGACCTTTTGGGCATTGGCGTACTTTTTCGATTCGTTGGTGACTACGGTTCCATGGTCATCGATGGCAAAGGCAATCAACCATGGATCTGCGCCTTTTGAAAACTCCATGGCATGCCTGGGTTGGTAACGTCCACCGAAGACGTAATCACCGATCTTAGTCGCGATTTTGTCGATTTGGAGAGTGCATTTTTGGCACAATCCTTCAGTTTTTCGCAACTTCATCCAAATCGCTAAAGCATCGTCTTTCTTCCTGCCTTTTGTGACTTCGTCGAATACGCGCTTAGGCGCAACAATGCGACCTTGTTTTACTTGGTCAGTGAGTGACTTCCAGAAAGAGCGAGCGTTTAGTATTGGATAGGGGCCGTTATTGGCGTTAATAAAAGTATCGGCATCTAGCCAATATCGCATTAGCTCACGCCCTGATAAAAGCGCCCAATGAAATTGTCGAGCGTGGCTGGCCTCACTCCCAATAGGGACGCGGCGTCTACATAGCGGACATATCCAGACCTCGCAGCAGTGATGATTGAGTCAGTAAACCGGGCGCTATTCCTTATGACAAAAGAGGCCCAAAAGTTCCCCCCAGTCCTTTTCTTCTCAGCGTCTTGATTTTCTCTCTTATCCTGAGCACGGAAGCGAGCGTATTCACTATCGATTAGTGGAGATAATTTATCGTATGTAATTTTGTTGAGCTCGTAAGCGCGTTTCAAGATTACAAGAGAGCTGACACGGTAGAAACGTGATCCTGCCTCAATATTCTGATTAATTGGTTTCCCCGCACTCCAATGGCTCGCAAAGGTAGCGCTTGGTACAAGAACCTCAGCGGCTACGCGATCACAAAATCGCTCGATGCTGTTATGTAGTTCAGATGACCTTTTTTTTAAATCCAATTCCAGAATTCCGGTCTCACCAGTCCAGATGTGTGCCAGTTCATGGGCCAGCGTGAAAATCTGGGCGGCTTTTGCATCGTCATCATTGATGAAAATAACAGGTGCGATAGAATCGCTAAGCACAAATCCGCGAAATTCCTTAGCGCTTAACTTTCGCCTTGTTGCATGCCTGACGAGTGCGCTTCTAAAAACAAGAATCCCGAGTTCTTCTGTTTTTTCAACTGCCCGTGCCAAGAACTCTTTCCAATTTGCGCACTGTTCCCTGAACTCGTCGTCGATTCCAAGACTACGGCCGATGTCGTTCGCGACTGCCTGTATATTGTCGTTAATAGTGAAGCGCCCGACAAAAGGCATAGCCTTCCGTTTCGTGTCAATTTGGAATTGCTTATACCAATCTTGGCGCAACATTACGTCATTGATAACTTCAGCGAATTCCGGTGACAGGGCTCTTGGTTTAGCGCCTCTGGCGGTGCGCAAATCGGGAATCGGAATGTCGATCTCAGGAGGGGTAGAAAGAAATAACACGAGAAAAGGAATGCGTAACTTCTCCGCAAGTTGTTCCGCTTGGGGATGGGTGGGACGAGCAATTCCTTGTTCCCAATTCTTAATCTGTTCAGCAGTAAAGTCACTGCCAGAGAGCGCGTCAGGAGACATGCCAGCGCGTTTGAGCGCCCATGTCAAAATGTCTGGGTTTATGTGTGCCAAATTTGCGCTACTCATTTTTGCCTCCACATACCGTAATTCGAGCAGCGCAGATGTTTGAGTCCCGCAGCATTACTCTCTTTCCGTTAGTTCCCTTGAGGGCAAGTCGTGCTCGCTCTCCATCGGAAACGTCGCGTGCATTATAACTGAAATCAAACTCGCCCAAAGACCCATGTAAGATGCTGCTGGCTAGTCAGGCTTGGGATTTGGAGCTTGGTTCTTTTCGCGCCCGCTTGCTCACGGTGGCGGCCTAGATCTGCTAGGTATACCAGCCATTTACTTTTAGGATTCATTTTCTTCAAAAATCGCTTGCGCCGCTGCGGAACGGCGTATATTGTGAACTGGATATGCACGCCAATTGACACAGTGGGAGCCGATTGCTGGTGCGAACGGCGGCCAAATTCTTGCTCGGACTGCTTCTCTACTTGCTGTGGGTTGGAGCCGCGTCGGGTCTTGCACAGAGTTTAGGAGACATCGCTCGTAAGGAGCGACAACGCAGGCCCAGCCATCCGCAACGTGCCGTACACGTCTATACCAACGAAGATTTGACCCGCCCGCAGATTCTCGATCCCGAAGACCGCGTTCGTATCGAAGCATACGAGCAATCCCCAATCTCCGAACTAACGAAGGACGTCACGACTACTTTGGAGCCGTCATCCGAGATTCCGCTCGGAGACATAGCGCGTGCGATTCGCAAAAAAAAGCGGTCGCTGCAAGGCCGGCCTGAAGAGAAAGAATCTGCCAAGACACGAGTGAGTCCGGCTGCGGAGTTGGAAGCGCAGAACAGTCGAGAAGTTTTACAAACGTCTCCGTTACCATCACAAGCGCAAGCGGCGACTGAACCGACCGTACCCTCTTCCGAGATTCCGCTCGGAGACTTAGCTCGGATGCTTCGTGAGCGAAGACGGTCGTACCAACGCCAAACTGAGCCAACTGCCACTATGTCCTTGAGTCCGGCTGCGGACTCGGAAGAGCAGAGCAGTCGCGCCGCTCTCAGCCGGCAGGCAACAGCCCGAGCGAAGAAGACGACCGTAATTGCATCGACCAGATCAGTCGCGGCTAAAACGCATCCGTCGCGAGCAGTTCGGCCACAGGTTGCGCCACAAGTGGTTCACCCGCCCAATCGCATTCGGGTGCGCCGTGGCGACTCGTTATGGACCATCGCTCGCCGTCACTTAAATAGTGGGACCAAATGGAAGGAGATTGCCTTCGCAAATCCACAGTTGGCTAATCCCAATCGCATTTTCCCCGGACAGTGGCTTGAAATGCCGGAGCCATCCACCGTGAATGCAGCAACGCTGAAGGTGAAAATACAGCCAAACCTCGGAGCGACACGAGGTCTTCCGCAAACTGGTGACGCGACGACCGCCCCGTCCTCCCCGCACCCGCCGCCATCCCGCAGTTCTGGCCGATATGCGCGCATTTGAATGCCGCGCCCTTTCTCCACTTAAACTAAGCCCGGGTGCTGCCGCTTTATCAGAATCAACCGTGTCATAATGGCGGCTTGGCAATCGTGGGCTGATCTGGCAAACTCACTGCCTCAGTATGGATATTTCGGATTGGCGCAGAAAGATCGACGACATTGACCGCCGGCTGGTGAGGCTCCTCAATGAGCGGGCGCAATGCGTTCTAGAGATCGGGAAGATTAAACACCAGCAGGGACTTCCGATCACGGAGAGCCGCCGCGAGGACGAGGTGTTGCGCCATGCGGTGGAGGTCAGCCACGGACCCATGGACGGCGATGCTATCCGCCGCGTTTTTGAAGGTATCTTGCGCGAGAGCAGAGACGTGCAGGAGAAGCTCTTCGAACAAACTGACCGCAATCCCGCGAAGAAAACGGAACAGCAGACATGAGCGATGACAAACGCGCAACGATCCGCAAAATAACAATCTGCGGGGTGGGCCTGATCGGCGGATCACTGGGGTTGGCTCTGAGAAAGGCCGGCTACGACGGCCAAATTGTCGGGCATGGCCGCCCCGTTACGCTGGACAAAGCCGTCCGCGCGGGCGCCATCGACTCGGGGTCGGCAAACCTGGCCGAAGCCGTTGCCGATGCCGACGTGGTGTACCTTTCCACACCCATTCTGAACATCCTGGAGATGCTGGATCGAGTGCGCCCGCTGGTCAAAGAGGACGCACTGGTCACGGATGCCGGGAGCACCAAAGCCGCAATTTGTGACAAGGGCGCCGTATTATTTCCAGGCCGTCCGTGGTTTGTCGGAGGCCATCCGATGGCGGGCAAGGAGACCTTCGGGATTGAGAGCGCCGACGCTGACTTGTTCCAAGGAGCGCGATACGCGCTTACGCCTTACAGCCGCCACCATCTGGACCCGCCCGTGGTGCGCGGGTTCGTGCAATGGCTTGACCGCATCGGGGCACGCACGTTGATCCTCGACTCCGAGGTCCACGACGAGATTGTCACCTGGACCAGTCATCTGCCGCAGCTGACGGCCACCGCGCTTGCCGTCAGCGTGATGGACAACGTGAAGGTGCCTGAAGATCTGGAACTCTCCGCCGGAGGTCTGCGTGATGCCACGCGGCTGGCTGAAAGTCCTTACAGAGTCTGGCGCGACATCTGCCTCACTAATGCGGAAAACCTCACGCGCGCCCTCACTACGCTCTCGCAAACGATCGAGCATCTACGCGACAATCTGAGAAGCAGGGAACTGGAGCAGGCTTTTGAGCGCGGCAACGACCTGCGCGCGCATCTAAGGAACAGGTTCAATACTGCCACGCGCGCACCGCACGGAGGCTCGGGGGCACGGGGCGAGAATCATGGAAATTGATTCCATCGTGATCGTCAGCCTGAACTCGCCGAAGGAGAAGATTTGGGGCAGGCTGAAGGCGCTCACTCCGGCAGGCGTCACCATTCAGGGAATTGACCTGAACGCTTTCGACGATTGGCTCCGGCAGATTCTGGATGCGCAGCCGGCGGTGATCACCCTCTCGACCGTGTTTTACCCCATGCACCGCGTCGAGCGGATCGCGCACGACGAACCGAGCGGCGAAATTCCTTCCCTTTCACAGCGATTTACCACGCGCATCGGCATCTCACTAAGTGAGTACCTCGGGATTGGATAGAGTGGCAGTTCTACCCATTCGTCCCCGCGTTGCGTTTTGGCGATGCTTTCCTTTACAATGCAAGCTTGTAATCCCCTTCTGCCAGTGCTTGCGTGACCTTCGCTCAGCGCCCTGCACGAAGGGCGAATATCAGCCATCATCAACGATGCCGGAAATTAAGAGACCTGGGTCTAATATCGCACTCATATATCAGCGTCGCAGCCTGTTTCTGAGCCTCTTTGGCGGGCTGCTCCTATTCGTTTCAGGCGGCACGGGCCTGAGCGCCCAAAATCAGGCCATACCTGCTCCATTCGTCACAGGGCAAGCCGCTCGCGTGGTTATCGGGCAGTCGAACTTCTCTGATATCACGGCGGGTACGAGCCAATTCCGCTGGGGCGCGACATCAGGTATTGCGGTCGCCGGGAATAAGCTGATCATTGCAGACAGTTCTTACCTGGCCCCTCCGAACAATAATCGTGTTCTGATCTACAACGATCTGAAGGCACTGAAAGAACGTCTTCCACAGGCGGGTCTTCCACCCGCAGACGTGGTGCTGGGCCAGCCGGACTTCGGCTCGTCCGATCCCGGGACCAGTGCACAGCGTTTCAATCAACCTGTGGGCATAGCCAGCGACGGCACGCGTCTCTTTATCTCCGAATGGGGCAACAATCGGGTCCTGATTTACAACCGCATCCCCGAGGTCAGCGGTGCATCGCCCGATGTAATCGTTGGACAAAGGGACTTCACCGCTTCGGCATTTGGGTCCGGAGCGCAAGGACTGCGGCGTCCCAACAGCGTCTATAGCGACGGCACTCGCCTGTTCGTCGCCGATTCATTGAACAACCGCGTACTGATCTACAACCGCATACCGGCAGCAAACGGCGCTTCGGCCGATGTGGTGTTGGGTCAGCCGAACTTTGATGCGAACCGCGCCTTGCCCACCGCTTCCAACACATTGTCTTCGCCCATGAGCATTACGACCGATGGGCAGCGGCTGATTGTCACCGATCTGGGCAACAACCGCGTGTTGATCTACAACAGCATTCCTACCCAGAGCGGAGCTTCTGCCGATGTGGTGGTCGGCCAGCCGGACTTCACGAGCAATGGCGCAGGCAATACACAAACATCTCTGGACTTTCCCCGATACGCGTACAGTGACGGGACAAGATTGCTGATTGTGGATTCGGGGAACAATCGTATTCTGATCTATAACCAAATTCCCACCGAACACGGCGCTCCTGCGGATATTGTCATCGGGCAGATGGACTTTCGGGGACTCACCGCGGCGTGCGGAGCCTCCAATTTTTCCATTCCACTCGCGGTTGCTAGCGACGGTGAGGCGCTCTACGTCAGCGACGGATTCAACCGCCGCGTTCTCGGTTTCCAGCCCGGCGCGGATTTAGTGCTGCCGAATGGCGTTGTTAACGCGGCCAGCTTCTCTACTGATCCGCAGACTGAGACATGCCAGGTGATCATGCGCCAGCCGCCTCTGGCTCCCGGAGGCGTGGCTGCCATCTTCGGCCGCGACTTCACGGATGCTCCTGCACAGGCGCAGTCGCTTCCGTTGCCCACGCAATTGGGAGGCGTGAGGGTGAAGATTAACGGTATTGGTGCGCCGATCTTTTCCATTTCACCAACGCAGATTAACGTACAGGTGCCATTTGAGGTGACAGGATATAGCGCCTCATTGGAAGTGGAAAAAACAGACGCTCAGGGCCGGACGACCGTTGCAGCGGCCGTACCGGTGGGACTCGCCCCGGGCGCGCCTGGCCTTTATACCGCCAGCGGAACGGGATCGGGCGAGGGCATAATCTTCCATAACGATTTCACCCCGGTGACCGCCGATTCGCCAGCCAAACCCGGCGAGGAATTGATTGCACTCGCGACTGGTCTCGGCGCTGTCTCACAAAATATCCCAACAGGAGCAGCAGCTGTTTTTTACGCCGTAGGAGGTGTCACGATTGGCGGCACGCCGTCGGAAGGGCAAACTGCTACCATTGTCATCAATGGTGTTCCGTATTCATATACCACCATCAGCGGCGACAGCCTGGATCAGGTCACGATCAACCTGTCGAATTTGATCAATGATAATGACCCGTTTGTTTCCGCCACCCCCGACATCGCTGGCCAGAAAATCGACCTGCAGGCCAGAACGCCGGGCGAAGAGGGCTCAAACATCAGCTACAATGCGTTCGTCCCGCCGGGCGGCACGCTCACAGTTTCAGTAGACAGCCCCATTCACGTGCCCGGAAACATTACATTCAGTGGAACGCCGGCCGCAGGTCAAATCATTTCCATCGGACTTTCAGGCACGGCGTATACTTACCTGCCCGTTGCTTCAGATACGTTAGCGACAGTCCTCAACCAAGTGGTGGAACAAATCAACTCGGACCTTAACGTGGTGGCCACGGCGGACGTCGCAAACGCCAAAATTCATTTGGAGCTGCGCGATCCTGGCTCGGGTCTGAATATACCTTACACGGCTAGCGTAGAACCCGCGGGCTCTACACTCACAGCCGCCACTGACGACCCGCAATTGACCCCGGGCAACGCCAAGGCGGTCAACACCGTGACTGCGACAATTGGGAAACCCCTGCCACTGGTTCCCGGCAGCATACACGTCGTAGGAACGGCAGAGCCGGGTCACACGGCGACAGTCATCTTGCAAGGCACGACTTACCTGTACACGACAGAGCCCGGAGACACCCTGCAATCCATCACAACTAAGCTGGCAGATTTGATCAATGCCGATCCGAACGTCAGCGCCACGGCGGACACCACAAGGAACACGATCAGTCTAGCCCTGAAGAGCTCGGCATCCGGGTTGAAGATTACTTTCGAGGCCTCGGTCTCCGGCGGGTCCACTCTGTTCCTGTTGCCGCAAAGCAATGAGACCACGAACTCAACGACGGCATCGGTAAATTTCGCGGGTCTGGTGGGTGGCCATGTCGGCCTGTACCAGGTGATCTTCACGGTTCCGTCGGATCAAACGGCGAATCCGGCTGCCATTCTCACACTGTTGCAGAACCTGATTGTGTTCGGGTCAGTGACGGGCACCAACATCATCAGCAACGCAGTCACTTTCCCCGTACAGCCGTGACGAAGTGACGAGGACTAGGGACAAGCTCACGAGAGTTCTGGCTCGTCAGTGGTCACTTATCACTTTTTTGAGGCTTGCGATTGTATCTGGCAGTGATAGTGCTTCTCATGCCGCCCCGCACGTTGAACTCTCCCGTAACCGTAACCCAGAGTGGCTTGCATGCTTCGACCACGTCATTGAGGATGCGGTTGATCGCATTCTCATAAAAAATACCCAGGTTTCGATATGCGTGGATGTAGAGCTTCAGCGACTTCAATTCGACGCAGAGGCGATCGGGAGCATAGTGGATGGTAATCAATCCGAAATCCGGCTGCCCCGTTTTGGGGCAGATGGAAGTGTACTCTGGAATGTCGATGGTGATTTCATATCCCGGAAACTGGTTGGGCCACGCAGCAAGCGGCGGCAGCGGCGCGTCCAATCCGGCACGCGCGTGCTCCGGGTAATCTCGCATTGCGCTTCTCCTCCTAAAAGCTATTTACCCCGATGCCCAGTTTTCAATCGCTGCTGCGTGCTGCGCGCGAGGTACAGCAGGCCCACAATGGTCTTTGCATCCCGGATCTTGCCTCGCTCGATCAACGCGAGCGCCTTAGCCATTGAATAAGGGCGCACCTCGATTTGCTCATCGTCCTCCGGCTTCGCCGTCCCAGGACGAATATCGCTGGCAAGAAAGAGAGTCATCTTCTCGGTCAAAAGTCCCGGGCTCGGGTAGAACACCAGCAGCTTGCGCCATGACTTGGCGTGGTATCCTGTTTCCTCCTCTAGCTCTCGCCGCGCGGTTTGAAGAGGTGTCTCTCCGGGGTCGATGGTTCCCGCTGGAAGCTCCCACAGCGCGCTACCTGCCGCGAACCGGAACTGCCGGATCAGCAGCACGCGGCCGTCCGCGAAGCGCGGAAGCATAACAGCGGAGCCGTTGTGATGCACGATCTCTCGCCTGACACGTACGCCGCCTGGTTCCACGACGGAGTGCCGCCTCACCGAGAATACGCGACCCTGAAAAATCAGTTCCCCTCGGTTGTTCGATGAGCTGCGCGTCTTCGGCACATCTTCCTCTTTCTCAACGGAATCCGGCAGTGTCAAAAGCAGGAAATTATAACATGCACACGCGGTGCCTCGATTCTGTTCATGTTGCGCGACGATGCTGCTATACTGCTAACCGTGATCAGCTCCAGGAGCGCGAAGGAAGCCAGTAAAGAAGCGCCTGCAGGGGCGCTGGCGATTCGCACAGTCATAGTGGATGACGAGCCATTGGCGCGCGAAGAGATGGCTTTTCTCCTGAAAGCTCATCCGGACGTCCGGATTGTCGGCGAAGGACGGAATGGCCTGGAGGCATACCAGCTAGTTAAAGAGCACCAGCCGGATTTAGTCTTCTTAGATGTGGCAATGCCCGGGCACGATGGTTTGGAATTGGTCCGCCGCCTGCTCGAAAAAAAGAGCAAGATCAAAATTCCTCACATGATTTTCGCCACCGCGTATGATCAATACGCGGTCCAAGCGTTCGAGTTGAACGCCATCGATTACTTGCTCAAGCCGATCGACAAGGCCCGGCTGGCACAATCGCTCGACCGTGTCCGGCGCGTAATGGAGACGCCTTCGCCTTCTACGGACACGTTGGAAGAGCTGGTGCGGATGCTGAAAGAGGGCTCCGCGCCCACACAGACCAAGCTTCTGCTGCGCAGCAGTGGGCGGCTCTTTCTTGTTGATCCCAGACAGTTGATCTTTGCTACCATTGAAGATGGCATGATCAGCATGGCCACGAAGGAGATGGAGGGAGAGTCAAATTACCGTACGATAGAGGAGCTACAAGCCAATTTGGACCCTACCAGCTTTTGGCGTGTTCATCGCTCGTACTTGGTGAATATCAATCACATCAAGGAAGTGGTGCCTTGGTTCAAGAGCTCGTATCAACTGCGCATGGATGACCGCAGGAACACAGAGATTCCCGTGAGCCGCGCTCAAACTAAGCGGCTGCGAGAACTGTTGAAGTTGTAGCGTCTACTCCTTTTCCCTTTCCGCTATGAGGCCCGAACCTTCCTGGCGCGACTCCATCCGCCAGTGGAGATGAACGGATAAAGGTGCGGATCAGGGCAACGCGCGCGGGAAGAATTGCATCCATGGCATAAGCGGCCTAACGGTCGTGTGGAAAAGGGGCACCTTCAGGGGTGTAAGATTGCGAGTTCCGCCTCGCGGGAGCGTTGAGTGGTTTGGAAAACTCCTCGTTATTTTGATATACTTTTGTCCTTAAAATGTACAATTCTGGCAGTATGACCATGGAAAGCTGAAAAGGGGTTGACCGCCGTGTAGATCCAACGGCGAGGTATGGCTTTCCCTCTCATCCCAACTAGCCGCCTTTTGGCATCGTGGAAATCGCGAGTCGGAAAGTTATGCCAGCCGTGAGAGCGCTACGCGACTTCTCAGGGAGGATTATGTGATCGAGGTCCAGGGACTAACGAAACGCTATGGAAGGACCGTCGCCGTCGAGGATCTCAACTTCACGGTTAAAAAGGGAGAGATACTCGGTTTCCTAGGCCCGAATGGCGCGGGCAAGACGACCACTATGCGGGTGATCACCTGCTTTATGCCGCCGACGCTGGGTAACGTAACGGTGGCAGGATACGACGTGATGCGTGAGCCGTTGGAGGTCAAGAAGCGGATCGGATATCTGCCCGAGACCCCGCCGTTATACACCGACATGCGCGTGAGGGAGATGCTCACCTTCGCCGGCCGCATCAAAGGCGTGCCGTCCTTCGAGCTAAAGCAGCGGGTGGAGGAAGTTGCTTCCAGGACGGCTGTGACAGACGTGCTGAACAAAATCGTGGGCCATCTCTCCAAAGGTTACCGGCAGCGCGTCGGGCTGGCTGCGGCGCTGATTCACAACCCCGAGGTGCTGGTGCTGGACGAGCCGACCGCCGGCCTTGATCCTAAGCAGATCATCGAGACCAGGAAACTCATCAGGAGCCTCTCCGGCGAGCACACCGTTATCCTGAGTACGCACATTCTTCCTGAGGCCGCTAATACCTGCGATCGCGTCATGATCATCAATGCCGGAAAGCTGGTCGCCGAAGATACGCCGGTAAATCTTACAGCTCGTCTGCAAGGTTTTGAGACGATGCACATGCTGGTCGAAGGACCCGAGCGCGACGTCCGGGAGCGCCTGGCGCGCATACAGGGCGTCAACAGCGTGCTGCCTACGCCGGCATCGAACGGCCGCGTTGAATTTGCCGTGCAGACGGACAAAGGCCGTGATGTTCGTAGGGACTTGGCTCGCGCCGTCGTCGAGTCCGGCTGGGGGCTGCTAGAGCTGCGGCCGGTCGGCATGAGTTTGGAAGAGATCTTCCTGAAACTCACCACCACCGACTCCGCTCCTGAACCAGAAGCGATTGCGGAAGAAGTGTGAGGTTTGGTAGCCACGGCGAATGTATTTTCGCCGTGGGCTTTTGTGTGGAACAGGTACGATCCACGGCGAGAAAACAATCGCTTTGGCTACCCAAGCGAGAAGGAAATTTATGAGAAACGTCTGGAACATTGTTCGCAAGGAGATTAACTCCTACTTTCGCTCCCCAATCGCCTACATCGTTCTGGCGGTCTTCGCGGGAATCTTCGGATTCTTTTTCTACAGCATCCTGGCAATGTTCGTGCGTCAGAGCATGATGGCCGCGCAGTACATGCAGATGTACGGCCAGAGCATGCATATGAACGTGAATGAAATGGTCATCCGGCCGCTCTTGATGAACACAGCTGTGGTTTCGCTGTTTATGGTGCCGTTCATCACCATGCGGCTATTTGCGGAAGAGAAAAAAACGGGCACCATCGAACTGTTGATGACCTCGCCTCTCACAGATCTCCAGATTATTACTGGCAAATTTATTGCGGCTCTGCTTCTCTATGCCTGCATGCTGGCGATTACCTTCCTTTATCTCCTGCTCCTGTTCCAATATGGCAACCCGGACTGGAAGCCGATGCTCTCGGGCTATCTGGGGTTGCTGCTGCTGGGCGGCTGCTTCTTGGCTATCGGTTTGATGTTTTCCACCATGACGGGGAACCAGTTGATTGCCGTTGTTCTCACGTTCGGGTTTCTGCTGTTTCTTTGGGTGATTGACTGGGCTGGAGAATACGCCACTGGCACCGTGGCTGAAGTCGCCAAGTATCTTTCGCTCACCGGCCATATAGATAATTTTTCCAAAGGAGTCATTGACCTCCGGGACGGTGTTTATTACGTCTCTCTGATCGCATTAGCCTTGTTCATGACGGCCCGATCAGTGGAGTCCGTGAGATGGAGGGCGTGAAAATGCCATTGAAGGATCGTTTTACCAGCCGGCAAGCCAAGTATGGCCTGAATATGGCTATTTACATATTAGCGGCGCTGGCCATTGTAGTGATCGTAAATCTGATCGCCAATCGCTTCGTCAAGCAGGTGGACCTCACTGCGAATAAACGTTACAGCCTGTCGCCTCAGACAGTCAAGATTCTCAAAGGTCTGAACAACGATCTCGACATGCTGTATTTCGACCGCAAGAGTGGCATCAATACCGTGAGGGATAATCTGCAGCAATATACCGTGGCGTCGCACCACGTCAAATTGACGTATGTTGATCCTGACCGCGAGCCCGGGAAAGCCAAGCAGCACAACGTGAACACCTACGGCACCCTCATCGTGTCTATGGGAGACAAGACGCAGCTAGCCAAGTCAACCAAAGAAGAAGACGTCACCGGAGCTATCATCCGCGTCTTGAAGGGCGGTCCCAAGGTCGTCTACTTCCTGCAGGGTCACGGAGAACGCGACATCAATTCCGATGAGCGTATCGGCTACAGCGGCGCTAAGAAGGCGTTGCAGGACAACAATTATGAGGTGAAGACACTCTCTCTCATGGAGCAGAATCCCAAGGTGCCGGACGATGCGACCGCAGTCGTAATCGCGGGGCCAAGCAAGGATCTACTCGACCCCGAGATCGATGCGCTTCGCGATTACATCAAAGGCGGCGGGCGGGCGATGTTCTTGGTGCATCCACACACGCCTGCCAAGCTCGTCTCGCTGCTAGAGCAGTTTTCCGTCGACGTGCACAACTCTGTAGTCGTGGACACCAGCGGTATCGGGAGGCTCTTCGGCACGGACGAGTTGATGCCCTTGGTGGTGCAATATGAGAATCATCCGATCACGAAGGATATGACCAACGTTGCGACGCTTTTCCCGCTCGCGACGGCAGTGAAGAACACCGGCAAAGGCATGCCCGGAGCCGAGTTCACGCTGCTTGCCAAGACAACCGATAAGAGTTGGGCGACCGATCAGGTAAATGCGAAGCAGATCAGTTTCCGCAAGGGAGAGGATACGCAGGGTCCGATCGCACTGGCAGGCGCCGGTACTTACAAGCCGCTGGACGCTGCCGGTGACGCAGTCAAAGAAGGCCGGATCGCGGTCGCCGGAAGCCCGGATTTCCTGGCAAACGGCATTCTCGGTTTTAACGGCAACCGTGATTTATTTTTGAATATGGTCAACTGGCTATCGTCGGACGAGGACCTAATCTCGATACGCCCTAAGGACCCGGAAAACCGTGGCGTGAATCTTTCGATCTCCCAGATGCGCACGGTGTTCTATTTGTCGGTGATCGCCGTTCCGTTGCTAGTCATCGCCAGCGGCGTCAGCGTCTGGTGGAGGCGGCGGGCATAACAACAGAATCGAGAAGTAGACTTGGAAGTTGAAAATGGGTACCCGACTTCTAACAGCACGTACAGCCTGCTAGCTTCTCGCTTCTAACTTCTATTTTCTGACTATGAAATTCATCAACACTCTAATCGCATTGGTTCTTGTCGCCGCTCTTGGCGGCGTGTTGTTCTACCTGAACAAGCATCCCAAGGAAATGCCCTCCGATTCTGCTGTTCCGAAAAAGAAACTGTTTTCGTTCCAGGCGGACCAGGTGAAATCGTTCAGCATCGAAGCGCCCGGCCAGACGGCGACGACCATTCGCAAGACTGGCGATCAGAAGTGGGAAGTCACCTCTCCTGCTGGCGTGCCTGCCAACAATTCGTTGATTCAGTCTTTCGTGGATGGCCTGCCGAAGATGGAGTACACACCCGTGGACTCGGAGACGCCATCCTCGCTGGCAGACTACGGCCTGGATCGGCCGCAGAAAACTTTAAAATTTGAGTTGACCTCTGGGCAGCCATTAACGCTGCTCATCGGAGGTGACAATCCCGGCGGTTACGCCAAGTACGCCATGTTCAGTTCGACTCCAGGCCTGTTCCTTCTCGATTCGCTTGACACTAAAGACCTGGTGGATAAGACGCTTTTTGATCTCCGCGACAAGCGCGTGCTGCCGGTGGCTGTAGATAAAGCAAAGCAGGTGCAGTTGAAGTTTGAGTTCACGCCCGCCTCTGCAGCCGAGTTGGAAAGGGCCAAGAAGCTGGGGCTTTCAGTCAAGCCGCCGAAGATCGGGTTTACACGTCAGCCCAACAACAACTGGGAGGTAACGGACCCGGCGGTGCGGACTGACTACGGCAACACCAACTACTTTGTCACGATTCTAAACGGCGGAATTATGAAATCAGTCGAAGCAGAAAACGCCAAGTCTCTCGGTGCATATGGGCTGGACCGGCCGGCTATCCGCGCGGATGTCACCGCTGAGGACGGTTCCGCGCACTCTTTGCTGATCGGCCGCAAGAAAGAAGCAAAGCCCGGTGACAACAAAGAGGGCGAGAGCAAGTCCGATGAGAATCTGGGCTACTATGCGAAGAACTCCGACTCTCCCGCTATTTTCACCATCAATCAATCCGTTTACGATCAGCTCAACCAGGATCTCGACAATTACCGCAATCGTTTCCTGTTCGATTTTGAAAATGCGAATGCCCGCCGCATAGAGATTCAGGGACCAACCGGGGATCTCCGTTTCGACCGCAAAGGCGAAGATTGGTTCAAGGCAGACGGTAAAACGAAAGCAGACGCGTCAAAGATCAGCGCATTACTGGACGAAATTCACAGCATGCGCGTCCAGCACTACACCGAGGACAAGCCGGGACATTTCGCCGAGTACGGTCTGGACAAGCCTTGGCTGAACGTGAAGATCACGTTTGGCGAACAGAACAAGGAAGAGACGGTGATTTTCGGGCAGAAGAACAAGAAATTCTATGCCGCGCGCCAGGACAGCCCATCGGTTTACGAGATGCCCGCGAGCGCGCCGGAATCACTGCAAACCAAGCTGAAGGAATTGTCGTCTTAATACATCACCACAGAGCATAGAGAGATCACGGAGAGAAACTCTTCACCACAGAGGACGCAGAGAACACAGAGAAGCAAGAGTATCAAAACCTCTGTGCTCTCTGTGTGCTCTGCGGTGAAAGTCTTATTTCGAGATATCGAGTTCGCTGAAGAAGTAGGAAATTTCGAAGGCGGCCGTCTCTGGCGCATCCGATCCGTGTATCACGTTTTGCTCAATAGAGGTTGCAAACTGTTTGCGCAGCGTGCCGGCGCTGGCTTTGGCGGGATCGGTCGCGCCCATTAACTCGCGCAGCCGTGTGATAACGTTATCTCCTCCGAGTACCATCACTACCACTCGTCCTGAGCTCATAAACGTCGTCAGACTGTCGAAGAATGGCCTGTCCCGGTGAACGGCATAGAAGCCTTCCGCCTGGTTCTTCGTGAGGTGCAGCATCTTCATCGCGATAATCTTTAGTTGATGCTGCTCGAATGCGTGAATGATATCGCCAATATTGTGCTGCTGAACGCCATCAGGCTTGATGATCGTGAGAGTTCGTGTCGTAGCCAAAGTGTTCTCCGTATTCGTTGTTAGAGCCGCGACCGCAAGGGAGCGGTTGCGTGTATGCAGCGCACAAACGTTCGCTAGAAAAGATGCGTTGTTTACCGGCTTGCGACCTGTGCCAACCGCGCGGCCAGGGTTTCGCCGATCTGCGCCGGGCTGTCCACGACCGCAATGCCTGCCGCTTTCATGGCTGCCATCTTCTCCCTAGCAGTTCCTTTACCGCCGCTGATAATAGCGCCGGCGTGCCCCATTCGTCTGCCCGGAGGCGCGGTCTGGCCCGCGATGAAGCCCACCACTGGTTTCTTGACGTTCTCTCGAATGTATTGCGCCGCAGTCTCCTCTGCGGTGCCGCCGATCTCGCCGATCACGACGATGGCGTGCGTGTCTGGGTCGGCGTTGAACAGCTCAATTGCGTCACGAAAATTCGTCCCGATGATTGGGTCGCCGCCGATGCCGATGCAGGTTGACTGCCCGATGCCGAGCGCAGTCAGTTGTCCCACCGCTTCGTAAGTCAAGGTTCCGCTGCGCGATACCACCCCGACATTTCCGGGCCGGTGAATGTGCGCGGGCATGATTCCGATCTTGCACTTGCCGGGAGAAATGATGCCGGGACAGTTGGGTCCGATCAGCCGCGTCTTCGTGGTGCTCAGAAATTGGTACGCGCGGATCATATCGAATGTGGGAATGCCCTCCGTGATGCAGACGACCAGCGGAATGCCCGCGTCAGCCGCTTCCATAATGGCGTCCGCCGCGCCAGGCGGCGGCACAAAAATGACCGACGCCGTCGGATCAACAGCGCTCTTCGCCTCGGCGACAGTATTAAAGAGTGGGAGATTGTCTTGCGTGGTGCCGCCCTTTCCAGGCTTCACCGCGCCGACTACTTTCGTTCCATACTTAATCGACTGCTGCGTGTGGAAACTTCCTTCACGCCCATATCCCTGAACTATGACTCGCGTATTTTGATCTATAAGAATGCTCATTCAAACCCCCGAAGCATAAGAAACATAAGATGGAGAAGAAGCATAGGACAAACTGCCTGTAGATCAGAATCCTGAATCGTCTAGATCTAGAAATGATTTGCGAGGAGTACCTTTAGCTGTTCAATAGCCTCTGGAGCAAATCTTATAGACTGGCTCTTTTTACCGGGAATCTGGCGAGTGGTAGACCCGTAAGTATCAACCTGCAAATAGCGTTGACCATGATCATCGGTCACAATGGAATAGGTACATTCCACTTCGCTATGGGGCGATTCTTTTTCAAGCTTTAAAGATTTAAGAGTTCTTACAACGGCCATTGCTCTCCTCCGTTACTACCTCTCTTGCTTCCTCTGCTTCCTATGCCTCTCTTGCCAGCGCCACTACTTTTTCCGCGGCGTCCTTCATTCCAGTGGCGACCGTGAAGTTCAGCCCTGATTCGCTCAGGATCTTCTGGCCTTGCTCGACGTTGGTGCCTTCGAGCCGCACCACGACCGGGACCTTGATCCCCAGCGTTTTGGCTGCCTCGACTACGCCCTGCGCCACAATGTCGCACCGCATAATGCCGCCGAAGATGTTGATCAGCACCGCTCGCACGTTCTTATCTGACAGCAGAATCTCGAAAGCGTGGCGGACCTGCTCCGCGCTCGCGCCGCCGCCGACATCGAGGAAGTTCGCCGGGCTGCCGCCGGCATACTTGATGATGTCCATGGTGCCCATCGCGAGCCCCGCGCCATTCACCATGCAGCCCACGGTGCCGTCCAGCTTGATGTAGTTCAGCGAATACTTGGCGGCCTCGATCTCCAGCGGTTCCTCTTCGTTCAGGTCACGCAACTCTGCAAGGTCCTTGTGACGAAACATGGCGTTATCGTCGAAGGTCATTTTGGCATCGAGCGCCAGCAACCGCCCGTCTGTAGTAATCACAAATGGGTTGATTTCCGCGAGCGACGCGTCCGTCGCTTCAAACGCGCGGTAGAGCGCCGTCATAAACTGCGAAGCCTGGTCTACCACGGTCGCGGGAAGTCCTAACCCAAATGCTAATTTGCGTGCCTGGAACGCCTGCAAGCCGAATCCTGGCCGGATGGTTTCTCGCAGGATCAACTCGGGTGACTCTTCGTCGACTTTCTCGATCTCCATCCCGCCGGCCGAGCTAGCCATAAAGACGGGACTGGCGCTGGCGCGGTCAACGACGATGCCCAGGTACAGCTCGCGCTCAATCGGCAATGTCTCCTCTACCAACACTCGCCGCACCAGGCGGCCTTCCGGCCCCGTCTGCGCCGTGACTAACGTCTTGCCGAGAATTCCAGCGGCGACTTTGCCGGCCTCATCCGGAGTCTTAGCGATTTTCACTCCTCCGGCTTTGCCGCGGCCGCCGGCGTGGATCTGCGCTTTCACCACTACCTCGCGGCCCATCTTGCGCGCGATGGCAGCCGCACCTTCGCTCGTTTCGGTAGTTTCGCCTTCAGGAACAGCCACGCCGAACCCCTTCAAAATTTCTTTGGCTTGGTATTCATGGATTTTCATATGTCCTCTATGAATGCGGGCCGTTTGGCCCTCTCGCGATGATTCAGTTAAAATGACCTGCGGTGCTAGCCCAAGCAGCGGGCAAAAAGCAGACTTTTTACTATAGAGAAAGGCACCACTAAAAGCAACCAAGCGGGGCTGTGGTATGGGTAGCCACGACGAGTAGTTCTCGTCGTGGGTTGTTCGCGCTGCCGTTACGGATATCAACAAAGTGGGTACACCAAATCATTCTTCGACGAACGAAATTCTGGCCACGGCGATTCGCCAGATAGCGGCTCTCGAACATCTCGACCGGGAGCAGGCGCGAGCTGTCATGGGTGAGATTCTTTCGGGAGCCGCCTCTGTCCCGCAGATCGCGATGTTCCTTGCCGCGCTGCGCATGAAGGGCGAGTCGGTTGAGGAGATCATCGGGTTCGCTCAGGCGATTCGCGCCAAAGCTACCCGCGTGCGCCCGCGCGCTCCCGTCGAGGAAGACCTTTCGGGCACCGAGCGCGACGCGCTGGTGGACACCGCCGGCACCGGCGGAGACGCCAGCGGCACGTTTAATATTTCCACCGCGACTGCGTTGGTTGTGGCGGGCTGCGGGGTGCGAGTTGCGAAGCACGGCAACCGCTCGAATTCCACCAGGTGCGGCAGCGCCGACGTCGTGGAGGGGATCGGAGTGAACATTAACCTGCCGCCGGACCGAATTGCCCAGTGCATTGATGAGGTGGGAATCGGATTCATGTTCGCTCCCGCCATGCATGGCGCCATGAAGTACGCGGCGCCAGCACGCAAGGAGCTGCGGACCAGAACGGTGTTCAACCTCCTCGGGCCGCTCTGCAACCCCGCCGGCGCTTCGGCTCAAGTCGTGGGGGTTTCCGAGGCGCGACTCGTGAACCTGCTGGCGCATGCGCTGGTGGAGCTCGGCCTGCGCCGCGGATTCGTGGTCCACGGCGCGGACGGCCTGGACGAGATCACCAATACCGGCGAGACGATTGTGGCCGAGATCAGCAACGGCAACGTAACCACTCGCACCGTCACGCCGGAAGAGTTCGGGTTGCCGCGCTGCAAATTATCCGATCTGCTAGGCGGAGACGTGGCGGAAAATGTGCAGATCATAAAAGACATTCTCGACGGCCAGCCCGGTGCGAAGCGCGACATCGTACTGCTGAACTCGGCTGCCGCCCTGGTCGCCGCGGGACACGCCTCCGATCTGCGCGACGGTGTCCGCTGCGCTGCACAATCGATTGACTCCGGGAGCGCCAAGCAGAAGCTTTTCGCGCTGGCCGAGTTCACCAACCGGAATTTCAGCAATTGATGCAGATGGTTGTGAATCGAAGCTGCCTACAACTCCAGGATTACGCGAAGGGCATCTTCGACCGCTTTCATTTGTGCGGGGGAAATCAGGTCGAGTCTTTGTTCGAATCTCTGCTTGGCAACGGCGCGAATCTGGTCCGTCACCGCGACGGCATGACGGCCGGCGCAATCAAGTGGTATGAGAATCGGCGGGCCTGCCTCCGGAGATGAAGACAGCGGAACGACCACAACGGTTCTCCGATGCTGGTTGAGGGAATTGGTGGTTAGTACGAGACAGGGACGGGTCTTCTTAATTTCTGATCCGCGCGTTGGATCGAGACGGACCCACCACACCTCGCCGCGTTGGGGAACCTCTCCAAGGCTCTTTGATTTCGCCGGAGATGGCGTCGAATTCTTCTTCAATGGCTCGGACCTCGGGATCACGGTTGGCGATTTCACAAGCTCGGACAAGTTCCCGGTCGCGCTCGGCCATTTTCTCTCGAAGAGCGTCGGCCAGATAACGAGAGCGATGGCGCGGAGGAACTTTGCTCGCGAATTGCATAGCTAAAGACTCAGGCAATGTAAACGTAATTTTTCGTGTTGCCATATAGCCATACTAGCAGATTGGGAGGGTTGCCATAAAATGAAACTGGGATTCATCCTGCCGCAGATCGGGCCATTGGGCACTTGCGAAGGAATTACAAAATCCGCCGAACGCGCCGAGGCAGTAGGATACGACAGTCTTTGAGTAACGGAACGCCTGCTCTATCCGGTGAAGCCGCAGACGCCTTACCCTGCAACGCCCGACGGATCGCTGCCTGAAGATTACAAATACTCGCTCGATCCCCTGGAGACGCTGACCTTCGCGGCGGGACGCACCAAGCGCATTGGTTTGGGAACGAGCGTGCTCGACATGCCATTCTACAACCCTGTGGTTCTGGCGCGGCGACTGACAACGCTCGACGTGCTATCGGAAGGACGCTTGCGCGTTGGTTTGGGACAGGGATGGTTGAAAGACGAGTTTGACGCCACCGGGGCGGTGTTCCAGCACCGGGCGACGCGCGCCGACGAATTCATAAAAGTCGTGAAAGCGATCTGGACCACCAACCCAGTCGAGTTCCGCGGCAAATTCTTTCATGTACCCAAATCCGTCATCCTCCCCAAGCCGGCACAAAAACCGCATCCCCCAATTTATCTCGCCGCCTTTGCGCCGACGGCGCTGAAACGAGTAGCCATTTTGGCCGACGGATGGAACCCTGTGGGAATGCCGATCAATGGGATGATCCAGACGATTGAAGCGCTCAAAACAATGGCGAAAGGGGCGGGCCGCGATCCGTCCGCACTGCAAGTAGTCGTCAGGGCGAACGTTTCGATCACCGACAAACCAATCGAAAAGAACCGTTGGATCTTCATGGGATTGCTGGAGCAGATCCGGACCGACGCGGAGGAATGCAAGAAACTCGGCGCGACCGAACTGTTTTTTGATCCCGCATTCACCAGCTACACCAGCACGCTCGAGCGGTTCCTCACGTGTATGGAATTGCTGCGCACAATAGTGTAGACACTTGTCACTTATCACTTGTCACTGTTTTTCCAAATCGCGCCAACTCGCGCTCGGCGGTGGCGCGCATCAGTTTACGCGGCGCTTCCGTTCCGGTCCAATACTCGAACTGGCGTGCCGCCTGCGCAAGAAACATTTCCAGGCCGGAGACAGTTCTGCTGCCCAGCGCGCGAGCCATCTGGAGCAGGCGCGTGTCGGGCGGGTTGTAGACCAAATCGAACACAATGTCCGCGTGCAATTGCTCGGGACGGAGCAGGCAGTCATTCTGGCGCGGCCACATCCCGACCGATGTAGCGTGGATCAACAAGTCAAAATATTCTTCACTCAACCTTGTGATCGCGAGCGGCATGCCTCCGAACTCCGCGGCGAGAATGCGCGCCTTATTCACATTCCTTCCAGCAACAAGAACGTTTCTGCAATGCAGATCCCGCAACGCCACAAGCGCTGCACGCGCCGCGCCGCCGGTTCCCACGACCAGTGCGCGAAAATTTTTTTCCAAGCGGCCACGTTTCGCCAGAGAGAATTCCTTCCTCAATGGAACGACGATTCCTTCTACATCGGAATTGATGCCCTCCCATCGGCCACGTCGAATTCTGACGGTGTTCGTGGCGCGGGCGGCCTTGGCAATAGGGTCCACCTTGTCGAGCAAACGGAATATAGCCTGCTTGTGGGGAATCGTCACGCTGAATCCCGAGAGCGGATACCCAGCCGCGGCCTTGCGGAAATCCGCTAAGTCTGAGGCCAGCAACGGGAGATACACCGAATCCAGCTTGCGCGCCCGAAACGCGGCATTGTGAATGGCCGCGCCAACGGAATGCCCAATGGGGAACCCCAGCAGACCATAAAGAGCGGTATCGGACGTCAGCTTTTCCGCACGGAACACGTTTCGCAGTGTAGCGTAGTCAATCTGGCCGGGCGCTGCTATCGTTCGCGCGTCATCATTAGCTGTGGGTGAGGCATAAACAAACGCGCTCCCCCTGGACAGCGCGAGCACGCGGCTGGGCGCGCCGGCCTGCTCCATGCAGAACACGACCCAGCGGCGCTTGCCAAATTGCGTCTGCGAGCGCTTGAGGAAATCGAGCACTGCGCAGTTGTCAGACTGCCTGACTGCCGTGGGAACCAGTTTGTAGTAATCAGCGTCGAATTTGCGTAGACGGCGCGCTGCCGTATCGAGCTTGGGCGTCGAATCGAAATCGTGCCACGACAGGATGAGCGTGGCGTGATCGCGCAAAGGGTCGAGCGCTTCCGCACCGGCGCTCTCGGCTGATTCGATCTCCACGTCCACGGCACGGCACCCGGCCACAATTGCCTGTTGTAGAACTCGGATTTGCTCCGCTACCGTTCCGCGGAACCGGCCGCCGTTCTGCGTTCGCCGGCAAGTGGCTTGGAGAACCGGGTTCCTCTTAACGTGGGCCTCGGCCCCTGAACAGGCTCGCGCGAGCAGGCGCGGGACCAGGCTGAGACCTTCATCGGGGCGCGGCAGCCAATCCAGACGTAACTCCACAAAGCGGCTGGACTGTAGCGCTCGTTCCGCGGATTCGAGCAGCGCGTTCGGCGTCTCGCCGGTTACTGAGATGCAGATGCGGGGAAGCGCTGGTCTGGCCATAAAAACGAATCATAAGAGATGCAACGCCGGTCTGTCGACCGGTGTAGGCGCGTTCCATCGGTCTGGTGAAGGAACTCACCGTAACTGAAACTGTACCTGCCTGAGTAAATTATGTTACTTTGGGTGCAGACAAGCGAGGTGGGTGAATTGTGCCCAGGCGGTTTCTTTCACGTTTCGATCCAGTGAGGTACTGACACCAAATCTACTATATCTTTTTCTCTTCCCGGAAGGGTTTTTAGCTGATGGGCGAGGCAATATTCCGATTCCTTTTCAAGTACCCGCCGGTAGCCTACGCCCGTGGCCATCTCGCCTTTTCCTCCGGGTTGCCGGGTTGGTTATTACCTCTTCTCATCATTGTCATAGTGGCCGTTATAGGACGCTACCTCTGGCGGCGTCACGCCAGCCTCCCAGTTAAGATTCGTGCTCTGGTGTGGGGATTACAGGCCGGAGTGTTGGCTATCCTCCTGCTGCTGCTGTGGAGACCGTCGTTAATTGTGGCGACTCAGACGCCGCAGCAGAACGTTGTCGCCATCCTGGCCGATGACTCCAGCAGCATGGCGATGGCTGACGATGGCAGCCGGCGCATCGATCAGGTGCACAAGACATTCGACGATTCCGGCCCGCTATTGGGGCAGCTTCGCGAGAAATTCCAGATCCGCTTGTATCGCGTTTCGCGGGAAGCGGCCAAAATCCGGTCGGTTGCGGAGCTGACCGCCGCCGGCCCGTCGTCACACCTGCAACAGTCGCTTGCTGATGTTTACGGGGAGCTACGGCATCTGCCGCTGGCGGGAGTGGTCATCGCCAGCGACGGGGCGGAGAACGGAACGCCCGATTCAGATGGTTCCAAGAGCATGCTGGACGATTTGAAGGCTCGAAGAATTCCCGTCTATACGCTGGGCACGGGAAGCGAAGAGTTCGACCGCGACGTACAGATTGATGACGTCAGTATCCCGCGAGCCGCATTGCCGGGCTCCGTGGTTCCCGCCACGGTTACAATCCGCCAGCACGGGTACATAGGACAATCTGCGCGCCTGGAGATACGCGACGGCAAGGACGTGCTCAAGAGCCGTGAGATTCAGTTCGGCCCATCGCCGCTCCAGACTGTGCCCCTAAATTTCGTCCCCAAGGCCAAGGGGCTGCGCGAATACACAGTCAGCATTTCGCAGATGCCGGCAGAGGTCGTGCGCGACAACAACACTCAATCCCGATTGGTTGAGGTGCAGGACCGCACCGCCAGGATTCTGTACATCGAGGGCGAACCTCGCTGGGAATATAAATTTATTCGCCGCGCCCTGGATGACGACCGCAGTATTCATGTCGTCAGCCTGCTCAAGTCGTCCGAAAGCAAGTTTTATCGTCAAGGGATCGAAACGCCTCAGGAGCTGGGTGAGACTCTTCCGGAACGCAAACAGCTCTTCCATTACGACGGGCTGATCATAGGCAGCGTGACTTCGTCCTTTTTCTCGCCGCAACAGCAAGAGGATATTTACAATTTCGTGAATCGCCGGGGAGGCGGCGTGCTGTTCCTGGGAGGCCGTTACTCGCTTGGGGATGGAGGATACCAAAGCAGCTCGCTTGCCGATTTGATCCCCGTGCACTTGGGTAAGCCTGGCGGCTCTTCGCTGCGGCGCATTCCTGCAAAGTTTGAGTTGACGCCTCGCGGGTTCGAGGATTTGCAGTTGTCAGAGAATGAAACAGCAAACCGCGAAGGCTGGGCCAAGTTGCCTCTTCTGGGAAACTACCAGGTGACCGGTGACCCGAAGCCCGGTGCACTGGTGCTTGCCGAGGCGGTAGCGCCCGATAAAAAGCGTTTTCCGGTGCTCACGTCTCAGCGCTTTGGCCGCGGCCGGGCGCTGTTGTTTGCCACGGATGGCTCGTGGCGCTGGCGTATGCAGCTTGAATCCGCCAATCGTTCCCCGGAGACGTTCTGGCGCCAGATTCTGCACGCACTGGTCAATGAAGCGCCGCATCAGGTCTCCGTCACAGCGGAAAAGCCGCTTTACCTGGACGAGCAGCACGTGCGATTTCAGGCTCAGGTCTATGACGAGAATTATCAGCCCGTGAACGGTGCTGCCGTCGTTGCGACGTTGCATGCGCCTGACGGAAGCAGCCAGTCCATCCCCATGGATCTGTCCGTGGAGCTGGATGGTGTGTTTCGCGGCGCATACGACGCGGTCTCGCCGGGTGTATACCGCCTGGAAGTAACGGCGCGACTCGGCGACAAAGAGATTGGCAAGGGCGGCTCATATTTCCAAAGAGCAGACGGCGGCCTGGAAGCGTTCTCGGCGGAGCAGAATAAGCCGTTTCTGACGCGACTCGCCGAGCAAACCGGCGGCAAGTATTATCCCATCTCAAGGGCGGACCTCCTGCCGGAACAGTTGACTTACTCGCCCGCGGGGATTTCGGCGCCGGAAATAAGAGACCTCTGGGATATGCCGGTGTGGTTGCTCGCGCTGCTGATTTTGAAAGGCACAGAGTGGGCACTCAGGAAGAAATGGCACACGGTGTAACTATGTTGAACGTGATTCGGAGTCTCGCGCGCCTGGCTATGACAGGAATTCTGGCCTGCGCTGCTGCAGCGCCGAGCTTCGCCACTGACGACATGCAGTCCGGCGCGTCTGCCTATAGCGTGGTGATCTCCGGACTGGGTGGCGACCCGGAATACGAGAAGCTGATCCAGGGTTGGGGTAAGGATCTTTCCTCCGTTTTGAAGAAAAACGCCGTCGCCGAAGATCACGTTTTCTGGCTGGCCGCCAAAAAAGAGCAGGGCGTCAATGCCGAATCACGGCTGGATGAAATCGTCAAGACAATCGATGCGTTGGCAGCGCGGCTGCAGCCGCAGGACGCTTTACAAATCTTTCTCATCGGGCATGGCAGTTTTGACGAGTATGACTATCGCCTCGGCTTGCCCGGCCCCGACCTGACTGCCGGGCGTTTGAACGAGTTGCTTTCCCGCATCCGTGCGGAACGGCAGGTGATTGTCAACATGACCAGCTCCAGCGGCGCCAGCGTTCCCGTGCTCAAGCGCAAGGGCCGCGTCGTCATTGCATCGACCAGCGTCGGCCGTGAGCGAAACTTCACTGCCTTCCCGCGATATTTCATCGGGGCGCTTCGCGATCTCGCAGCCGACGCAGATAAGAACCAGGAGATTTCCGCGCTGGAAGCGTTCCGCTATGCCACGCGAGAGGTGGCGCGCTACTTTGAGTCCTCCAAGCGCATCGCCACGGAACACGCCATGCTTGCGGACCGGGGAGATGGCGAGGGCGCGCGCGACCCGTCTCCGGAGAACGGCGAGGGCCTGCTGGCCGCAACGGTCGCACTCGTCCGGCTTGGCGAAGGCCGAGCCGCAGCGGATACCCCGGAGACTCGCAGCTTGCGCGAGAAGAAGCGCGGCATCGAGGAGAAGATAGAAGCTCTGAAATATAACAAAGCTTCCATGCTGTCGGAAGAATACTCGCAGCAGCTCGAAAAGCTGCTCATTGATTTGGCAAAAGCGGAGCAGCAGCTCGATAGTTTGGAAAAGAAGTGATTCCGGGATGAGCTTATCCAGCATCAGGTCGAAGATCTCGCGGCATGTGTGGCTGCGATCCGGCTGGGTAGTTCTGTGCTTTCTTGTAAGCATCGCTCCGATACTGCGAGGACAACGCGGCGCGGCTCTAGATGCCGAGAAAGCGCAGATTGCATCTGGAGATTATCAACAGGCCATTGCGGCCCTTGAGAAGGCGGTGTCAAAGACGCCGGATAATGGCGAGGCTGTCGCGCTGCTGATTCGCGCCAGGATTGAAACCGGGGATTACCGCAAGGCCTTCGATCAGGGCGAGGATTATCTGGAGCGCGCGTCGCACCCGGAAGTGGCGGCGCAAACAGCCGAAGCTGCTATGCGGATCGGCGAATATGATCGCGCCGCAACCTTCGTTGAGAAGATCACTACAGCGCGCGCCGAATGGTTGAAAGCGCTGCTGAGCGAGCGCAGGGGTGATCGCGACATCGCCAAAGCCGCTTTTGAAAATGTCGCCGGCATACTGAACGATCGTCGGTCGGTATCGGGTGAAGAACGCGCGTTAGCGGCTGGCGCGCTTGCGAAACTGGGAAGATTCAAAGACGCCAACCAGGTCTACCGTGACGCCGCGAAAAGCGATCCCAAGAACGCGGCCATTAAGGTCGCATGGGGAAAGATGTTCGCTGAAAAGCACAATCCCGCCGACGCGCAGGGTCTGTTCCGCGAAGCGCTGGAGGCGAATCACAACAACACCAGCGCGATGGTCGGCATGGCGGAGTTGGCGGCGGAGCGTACGGACGGGCAGACAGAACAATGGATCGAGCGCGCATTGAAGGTCAACCCGAACCTCGCCGAGGCGCATCTGTTGCGCGCTCGCAATGCGCTCGAGGAGGACGAAGACGATACAGCGCAAAAGGAACTCGACGAAGTGTTCAAGACTAATCCCCGGCTGCTGGAAGCGTGGTCGCTCCTCGCCGTGCAGGATTACTTGCAGGCGTACGAACGCGCGCAGGCCGGAGCCGGTGACGGTCCTTGGGTTACCCGCATTCTGAAGGAGAACCCGCATTACGGGGAAGTGTTCTCCGATCTCGGGGATTTTTCTTTGCTGAAGCGCCAGCTTATGGAGGGAGTGGAATTTTACCGGCGCGCCCTCGCGCTGAATCCCGGTCTGGACGACACGCGGTCCCGGCTGGGCATCAATCTTTTCCGCTTAGGGCAGGAGCAGGAGGCGCGAAAGATTCTCGAGGAGGCTTACGCCAAGGACCCGTTCAATATTTGGACGGTGAATACGCTTCGGCTGATGGACAGCTTTGCCAATTTTACGACCTTCGATACGCCGCACTTCGCCGTCAAGCTTCAGAAGAAGGAATCGGAGTTGCTGCGCCCCTATGTAGCCGACTTGCTCGAAGCCACCGTGCAGGACATGGCCAAGCGCTACAAGTACAAGCCTCAGCAGCGCGTCACGTTCGAGATGTATCCCGATCACGAGGATTTCGCAGTGCGCACCGTCGGATTGCCTGGACTGGGTGCGCTTGGCGCGACGATTGGGAACGTGGTCGCGATGGATAGTCCCTCGGCGCGCCCGGTGGGCACATTTCACTGGGGTAGCACGCTGTGGCATGAGGCGGCGCACGTGATCTCGATCGGCATTACGTCAGGGCGTGTTCCGCGGTGGTTCACCGAGGGACTGTCGGTGTACGAGGAAACGCAGGCGCATCCCGGCTGGGGCGATCCGATGGATGTGCAAACCATCCAGGCGCTGCAGCAACACAAACTGTTGCCGCTTGAGGATTTGAACGGCGCGTTCGTCCGGCCTAAATTTCCGGGCCAGGTGCCGTTTGCGTATTTCCAGGGAGGGCTGATCTGCGAGTTCATCGTGGAGAAGTACGGCTTTCCCAAAATTCTGACGATTCTGAATGCCTACGCTCGCGGTCGCACCGACGCGGAAGGCATCAAAGACGCGCTGGGTTTGACTCTGAAAGATTTCGATACGGAGTTCTTGAAATACGCCCGCGAGCAGACTTATGGTTTCGCTGAGGCGGTGAACTTGGACTGGGCCTCTCCAGAGGGGCGGAAAGCGGAGGAGTTCCGCGCCGAAGCGCAGAAGAACCCCCGCAATTATTTCGCGCGGATGCATCTGGCGGCCGCGCTGGCCAAGGAATCCAAATTCGATGAAGCCATCCGGGAGGCGCAGGCAGCCAAGGAACTCTTTCCGCTCTACACCGGCCGGGGTAGCCCGTATCATGTTCTTGCCGACGTTTATGACAAGCAGGGCATGAAGGACAAAGCTGCCGCCGAACTGCAAAAGTGGAAAGAGCAGAAGGGCCGCGACCCGGAGACATTCAAACGGCTGGCGCGCCTGCAAAAGGAGCTGGGCCAAACGCGCGAAGCCATCGCCACCATGCAGGAGGCCTTGTACATCTCCATCTTTGATCGCGAGATGCACGACAGTCTTGGCGCGTGGTATCTGGAGGCCTCCGATCCGCGCGCGGCGGTAAGGGAGTATCAGGCGGCGTTGGCACTAAACCCGCCTGACAAGGCTGGGGCGCATTACAATTTAGCTAACGCTTACAAGGCGCTGGAGGATAATCGCAAAGCGCGCCAGGAGGTTCTGGCGGCCCTGGAAATCGCGCCGGGGTTCCGCCCGGCCCAGAAGCTTTTGTTGGAGTTGTCTGGCAACTAAAAACGAACGCGAAGGGAAATTCCTGAATGGCAATTCAATCAGTGCCTGAAATTCACGAAAATAATGTCGGAGAACATCTGCGGAAATTGCAGGAATACCGTGAAGCCATTCTGCGGCAGGTGCGGCGCACCATAGTGGGACAAGATGAAGCGGTGACACAAGTGTTGATCGTGCTACTGGTCGGCGGCCACACGCTCATCACAGGCCTGCCAGGTCTGGCGAAAACGCTGCTGGTCAAAACTGTTGCGGGATCGCTGGGCCTCAGCTTCCGGCGCATTCAGTTCACTCCCGACCTGATGCCCGCCGACATTACCGGCACCGACATCATCGAAGAAGATATCAGCACCGGCCGGCGCAAGTGGACCTTCGTGCCGGGTCCCGTGTTTGCAAACGTGGTGCTGGCTGATGAGATCAACCGTACGCCGCCGAAGACGCAGTCGGCGCTGCTTGAGGCCATGCAGGAATTTAACGTGACGGTGCTCGGTAAGACGTATCCGCTGGAGCCCCCGTTTTATGTGCTGGCGACGCAAAACCCGATAGAACTCGACGGCACGTATCCGTTGCCGGAGGCGCAGCTTGACCGCTTCATCTTCAACATCATTATCAGCTACCCGAGTGAAGAGGAAGAGATTCGCGTGGTGAGCAGCACTACTGGCGGAGAGATCGCCGCGCCAGAGCCGGTGACCAACGCCGCCGAGGTGCTGCTGTTCCAGCAACTCGTTCGTAGAGTTCCGGTCGCGGAAAGCGTAATGCGGTATGTGATCCAATTCGTGCGTGCAACAAGGCCCGGCAACCCGGAAGCGCCGGAGTTTGTGAAGCAATACGTAAACTACGGCGTCAGCCCGCGCGCCGGACAGTACCTGGTGCTGTGCGGCAAGGCGCGGGCGCTGTTGGAGGGCCGCTACAACGTGGCGATCGAGGACATTCAGAAGCTCGCCGCTCCGATCATGCGGCATCGCCTTCTGATGAATTTTCACGCCGAGTCGGACGGCATCACCTCGGACGAGATCGTTCGCCGCCTGATTCAGGCCGTACCAACCCCCAAATCGGGGTTGTGAAAAGATGCAGAAGGATGTGATTTCACAATACGCGCCGCTGTTGGTTTATATCGGTGCCATATGGTGGGGCCTGGAAATGACAATGCGTCCGGAGAAGCAGATGGGAGTTGACCGTTTTCCGTGGAACAAGTTCTCACGAAACGGAACGATCTTGTTTGGGGCTGCAATGCTTCTGTTTGGAGTTTTTGAACTGATTCGTCACGTGTCATAAAGCGCGAATAAATATGGCGACCACGGCAATACCAACCCAGCGCTTCCTGGACCCGAGAATTCTCGGGCGGCTGTCGAATTTGCAGCTGGTGGCCAAGACTGTGGTCGAGGGGTTTCTGATCGGGCTGCATCGCTCGCCGTACTACGGCGTGAGTATCGATTTCGCGGAGTACCGCCCTTACTCGCCCGGTGACGATCCGCGCTCGATTGACTGGAACGTCTTCGCGCGCACGGATCGCTACTACCTGAAGAAGTATCACGGCGAGACCAACGCGGAAGTGCACATCATATTGGACGCGAGCGCGTCCATGGGGTACAAATCAGGGAACAGGGAACAGGGAACAGGGAACAGAAGCGCCACGTTAACTAAGTTTGAATATGCCTGTTACCTCGCCGCGTCGCTTGCATATCTCGCGATCCACCAGCGGGACGCGGTCGGGTTAACGCTGTTTGACACGGACCTGCAAGACCACGTACCGTCGCGGACCCGTCGCGGGCAGCTTCCATACGTCCTCCATATGCTCGACCGCGCTCGTCCTGGCAAGGGAACGGACTTTGCCGGTCCGCTGCGCAAGGCGATGCAATTTCTGCGGCGGCGCGGCATTGTAATACTTATATCGGATTTCTATGAAGCTCCCGAGAAAGTCATGCACGCTGTGCGCGGGCTTCAATTCGGGGGTAACGATCTTGTCTTGTTCCATATTCTCGATCCCGGGGAACTGCAGTTCCCGGTGGATGCGCCGGTGCAACTCGAGGATATGGAAACGACCGAGCGGCTGGAGGTGGTCCCGGAGAGCGCGGCGGAGCAATACCGGAGCTTGCTGCAGCAGCACATTCAAACGCTCCAGCATGAGTGCCGCTCCTCGCGTATTGACTATACGATGCTCGATACCAGCCGCCCGCTGGACTATGCGTTGTTCACGTTTTTGTCCGCACGAGCGCGATCAAGGATGTGAGAGGACAGTGAAAGTGACAAGTGACGAGTGACAAACAATGCATGACCGGTGAGCAAAATTCGCGGTTTGTAAGGGCACGGCTTCAGCCGTGCCGCAAACGTGCAGAATAACTTCGGCTTTAGCCGCTGAGGATGAAAGCACCTCAGGGGCTAAAGCCCATATGATGGGGCGACATATCGGCACGGCTGAAGCCGTGCCCTTCCGGCTCCTGTAGGCAACAAAAAAGGGCTTGCGCGTCACTGGTCACTCGTCACTGAGGTTGATATGTCATTTCTTTCGCCATGGTTTCTGCTCGCTGGACTGGCCGTAGGGATACCCATCTGGGTACACCTTGTGCGGCGCGAGCAGCCCAACCGCGTTCCCTTCAGCTCGCTGATGTTTTTCCGCCGCTTGCCCGTAAAGTCCGTGTCGCGGCAGCGGCTGAAACACCTGCTTCTGCTGGCGATACGCATTGCCGTCATATTGTTAATCGCGTTGGCGTTCGCGCGACCATATTTCCCCAATATGGCGCGAACGTTTTCCGGAGGAAGAAATAAGCACGTCGCGATTCTTTTGGACACTTCCCTGAGCATGCAGTATGGCGATCGCTGGCAGCGAGCCCTTGCCGCCGCCAAGGATGCGATTGCCGGGTTAAGCGAGCGCGATCGCGCGCAGATCATAACTTTTTCCTCCGAGTACGAAATCCGCAACATGCCGTCCTCCGATAAGTCCGAGTTGCGCGCCATCCTGGATGGCGGGCTCAGCCCCGGCGCGGGTCCGACGTCATTCACGCAGGCATTCCGCGCTGTGGAGAAGATATCCGAAGATCTCAACAGACCCGTCTCCGTGGTCCTGATCTCAGACATGCAGAGGGCCGGGACAGGCGGCCAGCCGCAGCGGTTGAGCGGCGCGATAGCTGAATTCAAGGCCGTTGATTTAGCCGGTCAAAACGCATCGAACTGGACGGTTTCGCAAGCTCGCAGCCATCGCACGATCTACCGCGCGCGTTACCCGGACAGACTGGTGGCGGAGGTGCGGGGATACAACACGCCGACGGCTTCGAAGGAAGCGGTGCTGACGATCGGCAACAAGGTGGTGCAACGGAAGATGGTGGAGGTGCCCGCCTCGGGAACGGCGACCGTGGTATTCGATACGTTCGACGTGCCTCTGGGCAACAATCCCACGGAGATCAGCATCACGCCGCATGACAGTCTTCCCCAGGATGACTCATTTCGTTTTGTGCTGGAACGCCGCGAGCCGTACCGTCTGCTATTCCTCCATGTACCTGGCGAAACAGCGGAACTCTACTACTTCCGCTCGGCGCTGGGCGCCGAGACCGATTCACCGTTCTCTATCGATGCCCGCACGCCGGGTGATGCCGCGTCGCTGCGTTTGCAGGATTACGCAACCGTTGTCCTGAGCAACGTCGGTGATCCGCCAGCGTCGATACGTTCGGCACTGCGGAATTTCGTCAGCGGGGGACGCGGCCTGCTGATCACCATGGGCAGCCGGTTTCCGGCTCCGGCTCTCGAAACGGAGTTGAAAGAGATTTGGCCTGCGAAGGCGACTGAAAAGCGATTGCTCACTCCGGATCGCGAGCGCATGATTCTGCTCGGCCAGTTCGATAAGGAACATCCCCTCTTTCGCGAATTCCGCGACCCCGGCGCGGCGGATTCGCTGCGCTCGTCGGAGACTTACGCCTACATCCGCCTCCAGCCGCAGGGGAACGTATTGCTGCGATACGCAAACGGTGATCCGGCGCTGGTCGAGAAGCAGGTCGGGCGCGGTCGGGTGTTGCAGTTTGCGTCTATATTCGACAACGTCTGGAATGATTTCCCGCTGCACCCCGCGTTTATTCCGCTGTTGCATCAGCTTGTACGCTACACATCGCAGCTTAGCGAGGAGCCTCCGGCTTATACCATTCCATCGGCTGTATCGCTCAGCACTTACAAGGCGGCATCGCAAGCCGGGGTGTGGGACGTGATCGGGCCGGATGGAAAGCGTCAGGTGTCGCTGGAGCACGAGGCGCGTCCCGATTTTCTGACGCTGCGCCAGGCGGGTTTCTATGAATTGCGCCAGAGCGACGGGTCACGGCTGATCGCTGCCAACATCGACCCGCGGGAATCCGACCTGACGGCGCTCACTGCCGAGGACCGCGCGCTATGGACTGCAAATCCCACCGAACAACAGGACGCGGCAGCCGCGCCCGGGCCCGATGCTGCGCGCAGGCAGAACGTCTGGTGGGCGTTGCTGCTGATTGCTTTACTGCTTGGAATGTTTGAAGTTTATCTTGCGAACCAGTATCTTCGTCCGCAGTTAGAATCGGGCGTGCCGCTTGCCGGCACGGCGGAGCCGGTTGAGGCCAAGGAGAGTGCTTATGGGCGTTGAAGCACGAGTACGCGAGTACTTGCAGGCGGTACGTCGTCGTTGGCGTCTTGCTGCCACGGCCAAGGGTCTGGCCATCTCTGGTGTGGTGGCGTTTGTGCTGACGATCATCGCAGTCTTATGGGCCAATGCCTGGCGGTTTTCGCCTACGGCCGTCGTATTCTCGCGCACTGTGCTGTGGTTTGCGACCATTCTGGCGATCGTGGTTTTTGTAGTGCGGCCGCTGCTGCAGAAATTGAGCGACGCGCGCCTGGCCCGCTACATCGAGGAGCAGCATCCGCATTTGCAGGACCGGCTCGTCACCGCCGTCGAAGTATCGGAGAAGCTGCCGACGCACCCGGACGAAAAGCTGTTCGCGCAACTCGTTGCCACTGACGCTTTGGAGCGCACCTCTACGGTGCCTCCGGACGTGCTGGTGCAGCCGCGCAAGATTTTCCGTCCATTCATTTGGGCTGTTGCCTCATTGCTGCTGATCCTGGGGCTGGGACTATTTGGGCCGGGAATATTCCGTTACGGAACCAAAGTGCTCTGGGTGGGATGGACACAAGCCAAAGCCGACCCGTTATATCAATTGCAAGTCGCGCCGGGAGACATCGTCGTGGGGCGGAATACGGACCAGGAGATCACCGCTCAGCCGCTGGGGTTCGTGCCGGATACCGTGCGCATCCACGTGCTGTACGCGAGCAATCCTGCCTGGGAGACGGCAACCATGCTGCCACAGGATCGCGGCGCATTCCGTTTTCTTCTGATGAATCTGCGCGAGCCGTTGGAATATTACGCTGAGGCCCACGGCGTGCGATCACAGCACTACAAGATTTCAGTCATTGATGTGCCGCACGTACAGCGGTTGGAGTTGCGCTATCACTATCCCGCCTACGCGGGAATGAAAGATACCGTGGAGGAGTCCGGTGGTGATATCGTCGCGCTGCGCGGCACGGAAGTCACCGTTGTAGCGCATACAGACATCGACGCGAACGGCGGTCGCCTGGTACTTGACGACGGCACGTCGATTCCGCTGCGCAAATCCGGCGACCGCCAACTCCAGGCGCGCCTGCCGGTCTCTAAAGACGCCCTGTACCACCTGGCGCTCGAAGATCACATGGGCCGCGAAGCGAAGGCGAGCGACGATTATCTGATCCAGGCGCTGATTGATGCGCCGCCGTCATTAAAAGTGGCGCGGCCTGGTCACGACATGCAGCCGTCACCCATTGAGGAAGTCGTGATTGGGCTGCAAGCGCAAGACGACGTCCGCATGGGCGAATTGCAGTTGCATTACTCCGTGAACGGCGGCGAGAACAAAACCGTAGTCATGGCCAAGGGCGGCCTCGGGAACGAAGTTTCGGGTACGCATACGCTGGCGCTAGAGGACTTCCAACTGGTGCCCGGCGATCTGGTTTCATTCTACGGTGTGGCTAAGGATGCGGCTTCCAACGCCCAGCGCACCGAAATGTACTTCCTGCAAGTACGGCCTTATGAGCGCAACTACATGCAGGCGCAGTCGGGCTCTGGCGGTGGTGGCGGCGGGCAGGAGAACACGTTCCTCTCGCAGCGCCAGAAGCAGATCATCGCCGGCACCTGGAACGTCATACGCAAGAAGGACCAGAAGCCGGAGCAGATCGCGGGTCAGGCGAAACTACTTTCTTCAGTTCAGCGCACCTTGCGGCAGCAGGCCCAGACCATGGCGGCGCGAACGGCGGGACGCGAACTCGGCGATATCAATGACGAGTTCAAGGCGTTGGTTGACAATTTGAAGAAAGCTGCCGACGTCATGGAGCCAGCCGCCAATTTTCTCGATAAGCAGAAATTCCAGCAAGCATTGCAGCCGGAGCAGACCGCTCTGCAACACCTGATGCGCGCCGAGGCAATGTACCGGGACATCCAGGTGGCATTTGGCAGTGGCGGCGGAGGCGGCGCGGGCGGAGCTAGCCAGGACCTCGCAGAGCTATTCGCTCTGGAACTTGACACCGGCAAGAATCAGTACGAGACGCTTCAGCAGATGGCGGACAAAGACAACAACGCCGCTATGGAAGACGCCATGAAGAAGCTGGAGGAACTGGCGCGGCGTCAGGAAGACCTCTCGCGGCAGGAGCGGCAGAACCAAAAGGAATCGCTGCGGGCCTCCAGCCGCTGGGAGCAGGAGATGCTGCGGCGGGAGACCGAAGAGCTGGCCAAACGGATGGAGCAGTTGGCGCGAGAGATGAACTCTTCACAGATGGCGCAGGCATCGAGCAGGTTGCAGCAGGCTGCGCGTGACATGCAGCAGGCCGACCGCGCGCAACGCCAGGGGCAGCAGGGAGAGGCCGGCCAGCAGTCCGGGCAAGGCGGCCAGCCGGGTCAGCAATCGGGAGAACAGCAGGGCCAATCCGGGCAGCAGCAAGCAAATCAGCAGTCCGGCGATGGGCGCTCGGAGCGCGCGCGCGCAGCGCAACGTTTGCGCGAAGCCAGTGATATGGTTGCGGGACAGCGCAACCAATCGAACGAAGAGGCATTGCGTAGGCTCGCGGAAAACGCGGATCAGCTTGCTCGCGATCAGCAGCAGATCGCTGAAGACGTCCGCCGGACCGCCGAGGGCAAACAACAGAGCGGCGCGGAATCACAGCAAGGCACTCAGGGCCGTGAAGGAGCAGGCTCGCAGGGCCGGTCCCAGCAGGACCTGATGGCACAGCGCGAGGCGCTGATGCGCACGTTGCAGAAGAAGAGAGATTTGCTAGGCGCGCTGAATGACCTCCAGCAGCAGCTCGGGGAATCCGCCGCCCGCATGGCTGCAAATGAGAAGAAAACGTCGCAGAAGCTGCGCGGCGCCGCCTCGTTCATCCAAGAGCAGCGAATGGGCGATAAGATCCGCCAGGGCGCGTTCCTGGAGCAGCGCGGGCTGTGGCCAATGGCAGCTGCCGGCGAGCAGGAGTTGGGCGCCGGCATGCAAGAGTTAGCGCAGCGCCTGAAGGACGCGCAGAACTCGCTCGAAGGCAAAGGCGCCGGCGACAAGCTCCAGGAAGCCCTGAATCTCGCCGAGCGTGTGCGCCAGGGCCTGGAATCGCTCCAGAGCGGCGGTAGGGAACAGGGGACAGGGAACAGGGAACAGAATCAAACTGGCAACCAGAGGGGAGGCCAGCAACAGGGACAGAGGGGGCAGCAGGGGCAGCAGGGGCAGCAATCGGGCCAACAAGGGCAAGGACAGCAAGGCCAGGGACAGCAAGGTGAGGGACAGCAAGGCCAGCAGTCGGCTCAGGGACAGCAGCAGGGGCAACAGGGACAAGGAGGCCAGAGCGGCCAAGGCAGCCAGTCGGGTACAGCAGGCCAAGGTCAGCTCTCACCCTCGGCATCCGGACAGCAACCCGGTGGCTTTCCTTCGGGCTCGGCTGGCGGCACTTTCCAGCCGGGCGTGCGTACTTCCGGCGCATCTGGCGGACCGTTGACGCCGGAGCGGGCGCACGAACTGGAGCGGCAGTTGCAGGAACTCACGAGGCAGGCCGCGGGGTTGCGACCGCTGCTATCGGACGATCCTTCCATGTCGAAACTCGCCAGCGAACTTGTTGCCGCGATGGAGCGGATGGGGAGCAGGAATCTTGCCGAGATCTCGCAGTCGCTGATCGAACGCTGGAAAGAAATGGAGCTGCGCCTAAACCGCCGGTTGCAAGGCGAGAAGTCAGACCCAGTTCGCCTCGCCGGGCAGGAGCGTGTCCCGGAGAAGTACCGCGGGATATTGGAAGAGTATTACCGGTCGCTCTCGAAGAGCTCGAGATAGCGATCGTACGACCGCAGTAGGGCGACCGCGCGGTCGCCTCTTCGTCATGGTTTACGCCTCTCGCGATGCGGTAGCGATTCTCTCGCGAAGCTCTGGCGGGATCACCTGCGACTTCGGCTGGCCGCCGATGCTCTTACAGCACACCACCTGCATCTCTCCTCGCGCTAATTCCTCGTTCTGCTTCTGAAAAGAAATTCCGAACGCCATACTCTTGTTCCCTATGCGCTTCACCCATATGTCGATTTGAATGAGATCATCGAAGCGCGCTGGCCTTTTGAAGTCGCATGTAGTGCTGACGTAAGGCCAATCAAATTCGTGTTCCTTGGTTCCGCCCCAGTAGTTGGTCAGCGGGCCGGGAAGCTCCAAAGCTCGAAAGAACTCCGCGACTGCGGTGTCCATATATTTGAAGTAATTTGAGAAATGTATGATTCCCGCCTGATCGGTTTCGTGAAACTCCACGCGCCGCTGCAATGAAAGTTCAGAGATAGGCATGTTGGTGTCCTTGTAGAAATCTTCACAGAGCTACCGTCCACGACAGAATCGCGGGACCGGAAGGACATATTTGTAGCACGAATCGGCAGTTGCGTGGTGAATTGCGTGGAAATCAGCAGGAAGATGCGCGCGATTTCGCCGCGGGTAAAAAGGTGCCTATTGAGACAGGCAATCGGCGCAGACCCAATGGATGGCTTTATTCAGTACCCATTTCTTGCAGACGCAAATCCGTTGGCAGACCCAGCACAGTTCCAGCGAATTGATGGTCCGCCAAATATTATCTTGCATCACTTTTAGTTCAGTGCGTCGTATCTGGACTTCATTCATACGTCACGCTCCTAAGGTATTGCAAGATTATGCTGGCTTCAGGTGGGGACAGCAATTAGGAATTCGCCCTAGTTCACACCGGGAGTTCGCTGGCAGCCGGAGCCGCCTGCTTCATCGTGGCGGTTTGCTGGGGCGCATCTCAACGCGGCTGAGCATCACTCTTGGGTCGCTGCGCAGCAGGTCAATGACGACTTGCGCCACATCCTGGGAGCCGATTTTCCACGATGACGTTTTATTGGCGGCGCCGGAGCGTCCGAATGACGTCTCAACCGTGCCGGGCATGATGTAGCTGACGCGAATATTTTCATATCGCAGATCGAGCATGGCGGCCTCGCTGAAACCGTTCAGGCCGAATTTGGAGGCATTGTAAGCGGCGCCTCCGGCGAAGGCGTTCTTCCCAGCGAGGCTGCTTATGTTGAAGATATAACCGCCGCCGCGCCGCTTCATAACCGGTACTGCGGCACGGATGCAGTAGAATGGCCCGCTGAGATTCGTCTGGATCACGGCGTCCCACTGTTCCGGCGCAAGCTCATCGACCGGGCTGAACAGGCCGATGCCGGCGTTGTTCACGAGAATATCGATTCCACCGAACTCGCGTTCTGCGGAGGCGATGAACCGCTCGACTTGCTTGTAGTCGCGCACGTCCATAGGCGCGGCGGCTACGTGCCCGCCGGAGTGTGAGCGCAGAGCCTCCGCTGCAGCTTCGATCTCTTTCTCGTTCCGCGACCCAATGACAACACTCGCGCCATTTTCGAGCAATGCCTGCGCGATGCTGTACCCAATGCCGCGGCTCGCGCCCGTTACCACCGCGACTTTGTTTTCAATGTTGGTATGCATGGCTACAACATACTTGCGAGTAGGAGCGCCTGGATTCTCTCGCGGGTTCTGCTCCATGCGCTTTCCCGCCGAGCTTTATCTTGTCGCCGTCGTGAAGTGTCTGGTCCACGTGTGCGGGCCGCCGCGTGCCGCCCGGAGAAACACTCAGCCCGCCGTTTGGGATCACAGGCACGTCGGCATCCACGACAGCACTTTCGCTCCGGTGAGTTCCTTTATGGCCGCCAAGCCACTAGAGGAGCGCACACACTTTGACGCCTCATTTGCTTACCCCCTCTTCGATCGAATTGTCGTCCGAGTTCTGCAGTTGCACTACTCGTTCGACGCCGCTCCATGCGATAGTCTGCGGATCGCGCCAGTTGTCCACCATAGAGATCTGTTGTACGCAGGAGATTGTGCAATTCGGCGCACAGCCTTTGGTCGTGTAGTATTCGCGGCGGATGTCGGCCACGTTGTATTTCTCCAGCGGAATTGCGGGATAGCCGCGTTGTTGAGAGCAATAGTGGACCAGTCCATCCTCACAAATGTACAGGTATCGCGCTCCGGCGCGGCAACGCCACTCATGCGGACGGCCGTAGGCAATGTCGTCCTGGAAATCGATGAAACGGGCGAAGCTGCGCTTGCCCATGGCGCGCACCTGACGGAACACCTTCTGCTCCGCTTCCCCGATTGCTCGCAACTGGCCGTTGTCATTGTGAATGATGCCGATCGTGGTGGTAAACCCCAGCTCGACTGCTCTTCGCGCGATGGTCACGGCGTCTTCAGGATTGTGGATGCCACCTCCGACTACGGAATTGATGTTCACATGAAAGTCGGCGTGCCGGGCCAGGAGCTGCAGCTTCTTATCCAGCGTTTTCATGCTCTTCATCGAAATGTCGTCGGGTTGGAGATTATCAATGCTGATTTGCAGGTATTCGAGTCCAGCGCGATTGAGTTGCTCGATGCGATGCGCCGTCAGCAGGTAGCCATTGGTGATCATGCCGCTGATGATTCCATGGCGCCGCATCCGCGCGATGATCTTGTCGAGATCAGGATGCAGCAGCGGCTCGCCCCCGCTAATCGTAACAACGGAGGCAGCGAGCGCGGCGAGCAGGTCAACGCGCCGCAGCATCTCGGCTGTCGGCACGGGAGGCGAGAAGTTGTCGTATTCGTTGCAATATGCGCAGGAAAGATTGCACCGCCGCATGGGTATGATGTGCACCAACAGTGGGTGATCTTTGTTTAACAGTCCCTTAGCCACACTGGACCACATGCGATACCAACGCTGCATGCCCTTCGCCTTGCGGCGCAGTTGTTGAGAGAAGTTGATCATGTTCTTGTAAGGTTCTTCTTAATAATGCCTCAGATGCGACATCTTTGCATATAATAGAACACGGATTGCCGATTCGCCGTGTTGCAGTTACTGCTATGGAACTACGAAAAGATCCGATTACGCGTAGTTGGGTGTTGACGGGCGATGGGGAACCACTGCAAACAGGCGCTTCGTCCTGTATCTATTGTGAAGGCAGCGACCACCTGCCGCAGCCGATCTATTCTCTGCCGTATCAGCATCGCCCCGGCGCGATCCGCGTCTACCCGCACCGGCGTCCGCTATACACCATTGATGGAAGAGCCGAACGGCGGGCCGAAGGAATATACGACAAGATGCGCACCGTAGGAGCGCATGAAGTTATCGTGGAAAGCCCTGACCACGAAGCGCGGCTCTCCATGGCCGATGAACGCGACATAGCGCATCTGTTGCGCTGCTGGGCTTTGCGGATAGACGATCTGAAGCGGGATATGCGCTTCAAGTACATCACCGTTTTCAAGAATCAGGGGGCAATCGCAGGGCAGGAGATCAAGCATCCGCACTCGGAACTGACCGCATCGCCGTTCATCCCGCGTCGCATTCTTTACGAGCTGCGCTCGTCACAGGAATATTTTGTGCGCAAGGAACGATGTGTCTTCTGCGACATCGAGCGGCAGGAGGAGCAGCAAGGGTCACGCGTAGTGGACATTTCCGGCAACTTTCTGGCGTTATGCCCGTTTGCTTCGCGAGTTCCATACGAGCTGTGGGTAATCCCGCGATATCACCACAGCAGCTTCGAGTCTGACCTGCTTCACCGTGCGGAGAACACGGAGCTCGCCGGTATTCTGCGGCGTTGCCTGGCGCGTCTGGAGCAACTGACGGACGCGTATCACATGGTCCTTCACACCTCACCGAACACCATAGCTCGCAAGGAAGTACCGGGATACTGGGCCACGCTGGACGACGATTACCATTGGCACATCGAGATTCTTCCCATCGCGCAGACGCAAACAAAGTCGTATAGCATCAAGGAAGTGTATTACTGTCCCACGTCACCCGAGAGCGCGGCTGCACGCCTGAAAGACCTGCCTTCCAGCCGCGAACTGTTACCCCAAAGAACCCTTGAATTCCAGAGCCGTTGACCGCGAACAAAGCGCGCGCGACAGCACAATTTCCGGGCTGTATTTTTGGCCCCAGAATCATTTTGCAATTAAAGAGCCGGTGTATTATAGTAGGCGTTCGTGGTCCTGCACCTTCGGGCGTTTTAGTGGTCCTACCCGTCCGTTTTTACGGCATTATCCGGTGCAAGAGGTCTGAGGCAAGGGACAGCGGGGAGCAAGAAACGTAGCGAGGGGCGGCACCCTCAGCAGAAAGCAAGAGTATGTGGAAACGCAAGGAAGAAAATCAACCCGTTGTGAACCCGGGGGTTCCGGCACGGCCGGTGAGCCCGGTCAACCCGGTTAACCCGGTGAAGGAGGTCAGCACAGTGTCAACAATGCCTCAGGAGAGAAAGCCAGACGTGGGGTTGGGGCACGAAACGCCCCGCGGCGCCGTGGCGCACATAGGAAAATCGGTTCTGGTCAGAGGCGAGCTTTCCGGCAGTGAAGATTTGTACATTGACGGACAGGTGGAAGGGACGATCGAGCTGCGCGAGCACAACTTGACAGTCGGTCCCAACGGCCGCGTGGACGCCAACGTCAATGCCAAAGAAGTCATCCTGCTCGGAACAGTCAAAGGCAACATCCGTGCCGTCGAACGGGTTGAAATTCGCAAATCGGGTTCCCTGGTTGGGGATTTAGTCGCCGCTCGCGTCATCATCGAAGACGGCGCTTACTTTAAAGGCAGCATTGATATCCAAAAGGCCGCCGAGCCTGCGCCGAAACCGGCAGAGGTAAAAAGGACGGAAGTACCCGTCACCGGCGACGCGCACAAATACGCCGCCGTTCCGGTAGAAGCCAAGAAACTGCATTAGACGCGGGCCGGTGATCCGGTCCTGCGACAATCCCTTCGAGCCACATGATCCCGGTGCACCATAGCGGCCGCACCGGGTATTGGCTTTTCATAGGTCTCCATGTCAGACAGCATGTCCGACGGAGCCGTCATCTCCTATTTTGGCGATTTCAAGCGGCTCTTGCGCCGAGCGCTAGGACAGTCCGAGACTTCTCCAGCGGCGGCAGGAGAGACTCAGGATGGCACTCCAGTACTCCGCCGCAGCAGCGGTCTGCGCGAATTCTGGAAGGGAATCGAAGGCGAGCCCGGCTTGCAGATTCTGGATATGGGCGCTGTTTCCCAAGCCAACATCAGCTTCATCACCGAACTCGGCTACAAAGTTTACACCGCTGATCTGCTGCAGACTATCCTGCGCTTTATTCCCAAGGAGGGGCAGAACGTAGAACCGTTGGTGCAGGCCGAAGCTTTCTTTCGCGAAAACCTGAACTTCTCGGAAGGCCAGTTCGACGGCATACTCTGCTGGGACTTGTTCGATTTCGTGCCGGATTCGCTAATCAAACCTCTCGTGGCGCGCCTGCACCACTGCTTGAGACCGAAAGGCGCAGTCCTCAGTTTTTTTCATACTGGAGCGGCAGGGCAGCAGGTGAAGATGTACCAATACCGCATTCGCAGCGAAGACACTTTGCAGATGACCGAGCGCGGCGTTGGCAAGCTGCAGCGCCACTTCAACAATCGAACAATTGAAAATCTGTTCCGGGAATTCGCGTCTTTGAAGTTCTATCTTTCCAGAGACAATCTGCGGGAAGTCATCAGCATTCGTTAGCGCGGGTTGATTCTGCCCCGGCTCAGCTCTCCAGAAATCCGCCGTGCCGTCGCCGTTCGATAAACCTCAGGCCCTCAGAGGAACTCATGGAAACTGGTGACCGAATAGGAGAAGGTGAAGCGTGATAGCCACGGCGAGCGCGTTTCCCTCGCCGTGGGTTGCAAACGCCCACGGCTAAGAATACGGTCGCCGTGGCTAGTACTGGATTTGTCGGAAGCGCCGCACTCAGGCAGCGATCCTGTCCTGGCAGTTCACGCAATACCTGGCCCAGGGCACAGCCTGCAGACGGTTTGGCGAAATGGCGTCACCGCAATCGGCGCATGTGCCGTACTCGCCCGACGCCAGACGATCAAGGGCGTACTCCACTTCGCGCAGTTGCTGGTGCACCACGCGGCTCAAGCCCAATTCTACAGATTGCTCCTGCAGATGCGCCGTCAGGTCGTCCTCGGAGGAACGCTCCACAGCGGCTAATTTCTGGGAGTGGAGACCTAGTGCGGAAAGAAACTCGTGTTTTTTTCTCAATAATTCTTTGCGGTAGGTGTTCTTCGGGAATTTCACCGTTCCACCTGTCTGCCGTCTCGTGATCATGATGATTTGCCTCAGGAACGTGGTGGGACGTAGCTTTTATATCATCGTGCAAATCGGGGTTCAATTCAGGGAAAGAACTTAAGGGGAAACACAGGGGCACCGCAACAGAAGAAGTTAGAAGCCAGAAGTCCGAGTCAGAAGTCAGAATGGAAAGCAGATCCTTCCTCCCGTTGGTCGTCAGGATGACAACATCCTCCATTAAATGTGCTCGCGAGGTCCGTCGGCGCTGCATGTTTTTATCCAGCAGCGCAACACCTCAGCCACGCTCCAGGCTTGCGCGACGCAACCGCGCGGCGCGTACGGTTCTTCGGCGTCAAAAACCTCGCTGATCGAGCCGATGCAAGCTTGATCGAGATGCGGAATAAAGCCGGAAAGAAACTCTTTGGCGCCCGCGTTGTCGCCCGGATGAACTTTGAGCCAGGCATCAATAAATGGGCCGATCAGCCAACCCCAGACAGTGCCCTGGTGATAGGCTGCATCCCGGGCGCGCAGGTCGCCGTAGTATTTCTGTTTATATTCGGGGTGCTCGCGCGACAGAGACCGCAACCCCACGGGCGTGAGCAACCGTTCCTTCACGACGTCAACAACGGCGCGCCATCGCGATTCGTCCAGGACAGGATTTGGTAACGAGATGGTCAGTATCTGGTTCGGGCGGCAAGCATTGTCGTCGCCTGTTTCGCCATCCACTACGTCGTACAGATAGCCGCCCTCGGCGTACCAGAAGCGGCGGTTGAACGATTCGCGCGTTTGCTCGGCGTGCTCTCGAACCTGCTGTGCAGCGGCCTCACCGCGTTCCTCCGAAAGCCAGCGTTCCAACACCCGCAGAGCGTTGTACCAGAGCGCGTTGATTTCGACTGCCTTTCCTCGTCGCGGAGTTACCACCCAGTCGCCCACCTTGGCGTCCATCCAGGTAAGCTGGTAGCCTTCCGCGCCCTGTCGCAGCAAACCATCGGCAGGATCTACGCCGATGCCAAAGCGCGTTCCACGGCAGTGATGTTCGAAGATCTCCACCAGCTTTGGCAGCAGCAAGCGCAATGTGGTCCGATCATCGGTCTTGGCCAGGTAACGGTCGAGGGCATGGAAGAACCAAAGAGTCGCGTCAGCAGTGTGGTAGAGGCCTTCTGTTTGGCCCTCCGGGAACATATTGGGGATGATCCCGTCGCGCACGTAATGCGCAAACGTACGCAGAATCCACCGCGCTTCGATCTGCCGTCCGGTGGTCAAGGTCAGGCCTTCAAGGCTGATCATCGTGTCGCGTCCCCAATCCGTAAACCAGTGGTAGCCGGCGATAACGCTTCGAATTTCGTCACCCGTCGCCTGCGCGCGCACCGCATCTTCCACGCGTCCGACAGGCTTGATGATGAACTCGTCCGCAGCGAGGACCAGTTCTGCGGCCGGACCTTGCTGGAGTTGCGGTGGCGCTGACAACAGCAGAACGCTGCGGCGCTGCATCTCAGATTGCAAGCCATCGGCCGGACTGAGCGCGCGGATGACCTCCCACTCCTCGGTAGAAGCGATCAGGGAGGCCTCTTCACCTGTGCGAAGGTCAAAGCGGAAATAGCCAGGCAGATATAACGAGCCCTCGGACGCATAGCCGCGATCGCGCTCGGTGTGATATAGAATTCCCGAGCTCTCCCGGCTGTCTACGGTGAATGCGCGTGAAGGACCGTACGTCAAGACGCGCAGCTTGGGCAGATTCGGGGTGTCGCACGCGATTTCAAATTGGTCTTCGACCGCCGTAAGAGCATACTTTTGAGTCGTGCTGCGCGAGACCGGCGCGTCATGAGGACGAAAGTGGAGAGCTGGACGGAGACCCAGCCGCAGCGTGCCTTCGCCGGAGAGCATGCGATAGGTCAGCACTACTGTGTTCTGGCGATAAGGCATGAACAGGCACCGCTCGATTTGATACTCGCCGGATTCAAATGACCAAACTGGTAATCCCCCGTCCAGATGAAAAGATGACACCGGAATGAGCTGCTGTGGAGTGATACCGGCCAGCGTTTCAGGACCGATGAACAGCACCGTCCGGTCCGGCAAACGCAAACGCTCCGAGACCGCGCTCAGCATCATGGTGCGGCCGAGAGGCGATGGCAGCGCAGCCACAAGGAGCCCGTGGTACCGTCTTAGAATGGCGCCCTGGACCGTGCCGGATGCGTAGCCGCCCAAGCCGTTGGTGACAAGCCATTCGACGGGATGCTCAGGATCGAATGTCAAATCATTCAGTTTGCGCACCGGGAGGACCGGCGACTCTTCACCCACTATTCCGCTCCTCGGCGGGTATGCATTCCATGACCACGGCACCGTGGCCAGGCAATCTCCAGTTCTCTTCGGTTTCGTACGGGGAGACGCCCGTGCCGCCATACCGCGGGTGTTCGCTGCACCAGAGCATCGCCCACTGCATGTTTTCAAGTGGCGCCAGTAACGGCTCCGGAGCTATTTCCAGATGCAGGTCCAATCCGAAGTTGATGAGGAGCAACCGGTCGGAGCCTTCTCCAAAGAAACGTAGCACGAACGCCTCCGGCCCCAACACCGCGCCATCTATGCCGCGGCTGCCTTGTAGGCGGAATATCGGGTCTTCGCGCCGCAGCCGCAGCAGGTCCTTATGCAGGTCATAAGAGTGCTGGTTTCGCTGCCGTTCACTCCAGTCCAGCTTGCAACTCTGAAATGTGGAGGACGCGCTAGGATCGGCCAGGACTCTCCGCATTTGTTCATTAGCAAGGCTGCGGAATTGCGACAGAAACTCGGCGCGGCCTTCCCGTACTTTGTCGCACAGATCTTCGCAATGGTCTGCAAAAAATAGAAACGGAGTTGAACTCGCGAACTCCTGACCCTGAAACAGCATTGGTGTGCCGGGGCCAAGCAGCAGGAGGGCCGTCATCGCTCGCAGCCGACCTGCGTCAGTAAGTTTAGTCAGCCGGTAACCGTGCGCGGAATTGGCGACTTGGTCATGGTTTTCGAGAAATGTAACAAACTGTCGAGGCTCAAGACCCCAAGCCGGCGTGCCTCTCGGTTTATTCTTTTGCCACTTTGATTGCTGTCCTTGATACAGGTACCCGTGTTTCACGGCAGAGATGAATTCTTGGGGAGATCCACGGTAATCGGAATAGTAAGCTTCATTGCGCCCCGTAAGCGCGGCCAATGCGCTGTGGTGAAAATCGTCGTTCCACAGCGCGTCCAGTCCATAGCCGCCCTGCTGCGGGCATCGCATCAGGATCGAGTCCTGCCTCTCGTTTTCGCCGATCACAATGATGCTTCTGTCGCGTGCTGCCTCACGCGCACGGCGAGTCAACTCTCGGATAATGTTTTCAGGGGAGCTGTCAAATATTTGCTGGGTCGCATCGAGGCGAAGGCCGTCCATGTGAAACTCATCGACCCAATAAGCGGCGTTGTAGCTGAAGAATTCGCGCACGGGACCCGAGTTTTCGCCATCGAAGTTGATAGCCTCGCCCCACTCGTTTTCATACTTGGTAGAGAAATAATCTTCAGAGAATTCTTTCAGATAATTGCCGTCGGGTCCGACGTGGTTATATACAGCGTCGAGAATGACAGCTATACCGGCGCCGTGAGCTGAGTCCACGAAGTGCCTCAGGTCGTCCGGGCTTCCGTAAAGGCGCGTGGGCGCGTAGAGGTCAACGCCGTCATACCCCCAACCGAAGGCGCCGGGGAATTCCGCCACAGGCATCATCTCGAGTACAGTGATGCCGGCCGCTGCCAGTTCCGGGAGTTCGCGGCGTGCCGCTTCCCAAGTGCCTTCAGCAGTGAAGGTGCCCACGTGGAATTCATAAATGACTTGGCCGGGTAGTATGACACCTTTCCAACGATGATCTGTCCACTCAAAGAGCGTTGGATCTACTACGATTGATGGGCCGTGCGGACCCTGTGGCTGGAAGCGGGAAGCAGGATCGGGGAATCGGCCGGCGTCGTCCAGTTGGAACAGATAGTCCGTTCCCGGAATCGCGTCGGGAATTTCACCGGAAAAATAACCCCCCGGTTCGCGTTGCAGAGGCACGACCTGTTCTTTGTGGCTGCCGATATTGAGCGCCACTGAGACGTGTTTCCGCCGGGGCGCCCAAACTCGAAAGTTCGCGCCGCCTTCTCTACTTAGTTCTGCCCCGATTGGATATCGCCTTTGCATCTCGCTGGAGCACCAGATGCGCATCCGGGTGCTTGGCAAGAGAGTCGCCACAACGGCCCGACACTCTTCTTGGATGCTGAAGAGTGCTTTAGGAACTTCGTCTGATCTGTGACAACATGTTCTTGTTAGCTTTCGGCGGCTTCATTTTAAGCATGGCTTCGCGATTCTTCCGCGGAGTCACCGGAGAACATCATTATGCATGACCCACAAACGGATGAGTGGGGAATCTACGCGGGTTATCACGACATCCTTGGGCATTGGCATGGGACCACGGACGAAAGCCGTTCGGCGCTCCGAAACGCCATGCATTCGGGAGAAGACGTTCCCAGCGGCGGATTTGCTGATGTGATTGTAGTGCATCAGGGCGAATCACGGCCGATTCCAGAAGAAGGAGAACTAACGCTGGAGAGCGGTGAAAGAATCGTCGTCGCGACCAACTTCCCGCCCGATCTGCCAATCGGTTATCACGAACTCAGCTCCAGTGACGGCAAACGGGTGCGAATTATTGCGGCCCCGCGCCGATGCTACTTGCCGTCAGATTTACATACGTGGGGATGGGCGCTGCAGCTCTACAGCCTCCGTTCTCAAGATAGTTGGGGGATCGGCGACTTTGCCGACCTAAGGACATTTGCAGCCTGGTCTGCTGGTGAAGTCGGCGCTGGCGTGGTTGTAATGAATCCGCTGTGCGCGCCTATCGTGGGTCTGCCGCAGGAGCCGAGCCCGTACTTCGCTGGCAGCAGATTGTATCGAAATCCGCTCTACTTGCGAATCGAAGAAATCCCGGGCGCGGGTGAACTGGGCCAACGGTTAGAACTTCTTGAAACGGCGGGCAGAGAGTTGAACCGCAAACGCATCATTGATCGCGACGCGGTGTACCAACTCAAGATGGAAGCCTTCCAACTGATTTTCCACAATTTCCGCAGCGATGAGCGGTTCGAGCGTTACTGCGCTCGCGAGGGAGCGGGATTGGATAGATTCGCTGCGTTTTGCGTTCTGACGGAGAAATACGGCAGCGGCTGGCAACGATGGCCAAGCGAATTCCGCGACCCCGCATCTGACGCTGTAAGCCGTTTGATCAACGGCGAAGCCGGACGCGTCCGCTTCCACATGTGGCTGCAGTGGCACTTAGATTGTCAGCTTGTCCGCGCCGGTGAGGAGTTGGCCATCGTGCAGGATTTGCCCATAGGCGTGAATCCGGATGGCTTTGATGCATGGCTCTGGCAGGAGACGTTTGCACAGGGGGTTTCCGTGGGGGCTCCTCCGGACGACTTCAATGTCCAAGGGCAGGATTGGGGACTGCCGCCGTTCATCCCAAAACGGCTGCGCGCGGCTGGATATGAGCCGTTCATCCGTACAATCCGCGCTTCTCTCCGGTATGCGGGAGGACTTCGCATTGACCACGTCATGGGGCTATTCCGCTTGTTCTGGATTCCCGTAGGAATGGGCGCCCAGCACGGGGCATACGTCCGCTACAATGCGCGCGAGTTGTTGGCGATCATCGCGATAGAGAGCCAGCGCGCAAAGGCGTTTATTGTCGGCGAAGACCTCGGCACGGTCGAACCCGGTGTGCGGGAGATTTTAGGGGAGCATGCAATATTATCGTACAAAGTTCTCTGGTTCGAAGATGCGCCTCCCGCCACGTTCCCTGCTGACTCTATGGCCGTCGTAAGTACGCACGATTTGCCCACTATCGCCGGAATATGGAGCGGCTCTGATGTGCGGCGGCAGAAGCAACTCGGTCTGCAGCCCAACGAGCAAATGGCAATCGCTGCCCGGGAGAAAGTGAAAAGACTCACACAGGTGAACGCGGCCGCTGATCTACCGGAAGTAATCAGATTGACATATGCGGCTGTCGCCGAGGCGCCTTCGCGCATCGTCGTAGCCAGCCTGGAGGACGCATTAGCGGTCGAAGAGAGGCCGAACCTGCCTGGCCCGCTTACGGAGGGTTCAGCCAACTGGTCAATGGCGCTGCCGCTTACGCTGGAGGCTATTCAACAGGAGCCGCTGGTGCGGAGCGTTGCGGATTCGATCGGAATGAAAAGGTCGAGCGAGTATAGCGGACGCCGAGATAAAGCGAGTTAGGAGATCTCACTCTACCGCTTGAGCAAGCTGTTCCCACTGTTGCATTAGAACGTCGAGCTGTGCCCGGCGATCCCCCAGCAGTTTCGTGAGGCGGATGGTTTCGTCCGCGCTCTTGAATGTCGCCAGATCGGTTTCGCACGCAGCGATTTCCGCCTCACAGCGCGAAATCTCATTCTCCAGCGCATCCTGCTTCTCACGCCGCCCACGAAGGACGATGGGATTTATCCTCTTGCCGCGGGGCTCAGCAGGCTGCGCGATGTGCACCGGCGAGATCTGTTCTGGCGTGTCGGCAGACATAAGCTTTCGGCTGGCCGCACCGCGCTCCTTCTGCCACAGATAATCCTCATAGTTGCCGGCATAATCGCGAAGCTCGCCATCTTCGATTTCAAAGATGCGCGTCGCCAGCCGGTCGATGAAGTATCTGTCGTGGGAGACAAACACGATGGTGCCGCTGAATTTCTGAAGCGCCTCGAGCAATACGTCCTTAGCCTGCAAATCCAAGTGATTCGTGGGCTCGTCCAGCAATAAGAAGTTATGTGGGCGCTGCAGCATGCGCGCGAGCGCATAACGATTGCGCTCACCACCGGAAAGCACGCCGATAGCTTTGAAGACTTCGTCATCGGAAAATAGAAAACAGCCCAGCAGTGTACGCAGCTGCGTTTGTCCACTGGAAGCCATGGGCGCAACGCTGGCCAGGTCGTCGATGAGGCGTGCCTTGGGATCGAGCGCCTTGTACTGGTCCTGTGCGAAGTAATCCACCTCGACGTTGTGCCCCAGGCGGAATTCGCCCGACGTCACAGCTTCCTCGCCTGCCAGCAATTTGATCAACGTGGATTTGCCTGCGCCGTTCACGCCGACCAGGCCAATGCGGTCTCCGCGATTGATCACAAAATTCACTCCCGCAAAAACCTGCTTCTGGCCGTAGCTCTTGGCTAAATCTCGGCACTCTACGACCGTGCGTCCGCTGGCCGGCGGCTGAGGAAAAGAAAAATGAATCGTCTTTTCTTCAGGCGGTATCTCTATGCGCTCGATTTTTTCTAGTTCCTTTATACGGCTCTGCACCTGCTTGGCTTTCGTAGCCTGATATCGGAATCGATTGATGAAAGCCTCCAGATGCTGGATGCGGTCCTGTTGATTGCGCCAGGCTGCTTCTAGATGGCTGCGTCGCTGTGTTTTCTGGTCCAGGTATCGCTCGTAGTTTCCCGTGTAAATGAAAGCTCGCCGGTTCCATATCTCCAGGATTTGATAGACGGTCGAATCGAGGAAATAGCGGTCATGCGATACCAAAACAAAAGCGCCAGGGTAGTCGTTCAGATATTGCTCCAACCAGTTCCGTGCCTCAAGATCCAGGTGGTTGGTGGGCTCGTCGAGTAGGAGCAGATTCGGTTTTACAAGCAGGAGCTTTGCAAGCGCGATGCGCATCTGCCAGCCGCCGGAGAATTCCTCGGTTCGCCGTCTGGCGTCCTGAGCAGAAAAGCCCAACCCGTGAAGCACGGCGCTGGCCTGAGCTTCCATCGAGTAGCCGTCGCGCCCCTGGAACTCGGTCTCGATGCGGTGGTAACGATCGCTGACACGCTCATATTCTTCGCTGTCGTGATCGATCTCCGCCATGCGATGCGTCAGCGCCTCCATCTCCTTCTCGATAGCGAGCAGATCGCCGAAAACGGAGAGGCATTCGTCAAGAACGGTTCGCCCGGAGAGTGAAAGCCCGTCTTGCGGTAGGTACCCGGTGGTGATGCCCTTGGCGGTAGAAAGCGTGCCCTCATCCAGCGATTCGAGCCCGGCCAGCACTTTGAGCAAGGTTGACTTGCCAGTGCCATTCGCGCCTACAAGTCCGACGCGATCCCTGGGATTTATGTGCCAGTCCAGGCTCTCAAACAAAGTTTTTGCGCCGAAATGCTTTCCGGCAGCGGAAAGTTGAATCATAGTTCCTGTGAGCGCAGTCGCTTCGACCGAGGAGGCACGCGCTTCTGTTAACTATATCAGGTCGTTTGCGAACGAGCGACTGGCGGGCGGCGGGGATTGCATGTGGGACAGGCGCCACTTGAGCTCGACAGTGGCGCCTGCCCGCGCGCAAGTTGTATTATTAACACATGCATATGAAGATCAAGCCTAAGGGATCTCAGGCAGCCCGGTTGCGGCAGCGGAAGTTTCAGTTGCTTCGCCGGTTCGAGCTTCCGCCCGATCTGCTACCCGGTTCGCTGTCTCTCACACACCGTCGCTA
>JACPPJ010000029.1 GCA_016191085.1 Acidobacteriota bacterium
CGCGAACTGGAAAATGCCATCCGCACCTTCCTCGACCACCACAATACCCAGCCGAAACCCTTCGTCTGGACAAAATCCGCTGACGGCATTCTCGAATCTATCGCTCGATACTGCCGACGAATTAATGACTCAGGACACTAGAGCATTTCCCGCAATAATGTATAGTAATGAAGGTTGGAGCTCTGGCGAAAAAAAACACGATGGCGAAAGCCTATTCGGACGATTTGCGTCGGCGTGACGCGTCCGCTTGGTTTCGCCATTGCGGCTATAATCTACAGTAACAGGAGAAATGCTCTAGAATATCGGAGATGAATATTCTTGAAACCCTCCTCGATCGCGGTTTTGCATTCCGTCCATTTCCGGCTTATCCGCGCCATTTAGGCGTGGAGAAATACCACTGTGCGGCGCTCCTGGAACTCACGCCAGAAGGCAAGCTGAAGCTATTCAGCTCCGCAGGGTACTTATTGGACAGCGGGGAAATTGCCCTGCTGATCGAGCGGCAGGACAAATCCGTATTCGTGCACAAGTCCAAAGAGGTTCCAGCAGAAGGCGAGGTGCTGGACCGCTACCAGCGATTTCTTCGTGAATTGCAGTCGGCGCTCGATAAGCAATAGCTCACATGCAATAGCAACGGTCACGGTGCTGCGCCGGATGTTATCATTGCCTCAGCGGTAACTTCACCGCTCATTCTGTCCCTTTCATTCTGTTCATATGCTCAATACAGCACGCCAGCGCCGGTTTTGTGTTGTCACGCTGGTGATCTGCGTCGTCTCAGTCTGGCGCATCGCTACCGCATCGGCTGCTGTTATGGAAACCGTCGAGCTCAATCTTACTGCCCCCTCCCGTCCCTTCCCGCATTTTTGGGAGCGCATGTTCGGCTCCGGCCGCGCCGTGCTGTCGTTGCGCGAGAGCTATCGCCGCGACCTGCGGGAAGTGAAGCAGACTACAGCAATCGAGTACGTTCGATTTCACGCCATATTCCATGATGAGATCGGCCTCTATGACGAAGATGCCACCGGCGCTCCGGTGCTCAATTTCTCTTACGTTGATCAGATCTATGACGGCCTGCTGCAAGAGGGTGTGCGGCCGTTCGTGGAATTGAGCTTCATGCCGCGCAAGCTCGCCGCCAGTGAGACTCTGCACGCGTTTTGGTACAAGCCTGTAATTGCTCCGCCGAAGGACTGGGTGAAGTGGGGAGATTTGATAGCGCGTTTCGCGCAGCATCTCGTGGACCGCTACGGGATTGATGAGGTTTCGAAGTGGTATTTCGAGGTTTGGAATGAGCCTAACATCGATTTCTGGGCGGGCGATCCTAAGGAGGCGACTTACTATCAGCTTTACGATGCGGCGGCGCGCGCGATCAAACGAGTGAACCAGCGGCTCCGCATTGGCGGACCTGCAACGGCGCAGGCGGCGTGGGTGGAGCGGTTCATTCGCCACGTCGTAGATCACCAGATCCCGGTAGATTTCGTCTCCACGCACGTCTACGCCAACGATACGGCGAAGGATGTATTCGGCACGAATGAGAACATTCCGCGCACGCAGATGGTCTGCCGAGCAGCGAAGAAGGTTTACGATCAAGTGAAGGCGTCGGCCCGGCCCGATCTTCCAATCATCTGGAGCGAATACAACGCCAGTTATAAGAATGAGCCGGAGGTCACCGACTCGACTTTCATGGGGCCATGGCTCGCCGACACCATACGCCAGTGTGATGGACTCATGGACATGCTAGCCTACTGGACCTTCTCAGATGTCTTCGAGGAGCAGGGCGTGGTTAAACAGCCGCTCTATGGCGGATACGGTCTCATCGCCGCGCGAGGGCTCCCAAAGCCCGCATTCAATGTATTTAAGCTGCTCCACAAATTAGGTGATCAACGCATCCCCGCTGAATCTCCATCTGTGCTCGTGACCCGCAGAGGTAGTGGAGAATTTGTCATCGCGATATGGAATCTGTTCTTGCCGGAGCAACGCGGGGAGTCCAATGAGGTCACGCTGGTCCTGAACGGACTACAGGGGAAATATGATGGCTTGATCTCTCGCGTTGATGACACCCACGGGTCGTTGCACAGCGCGTACGCTGCCATGGGGAGACCGGCAAGCCCCACGCCAGCGCAGATTGAAGCCCTTCGCCGCGCGGCGGAGCTGCCCGCGCCCGAGACAGTAAACATTCAGGACGGAAAGTTAACGCTCACGCTGCCGCCACACGGATTGGCGGTAATTGAAATCAGGTGAAAGATGTAAGGGTACGGCTTTTAGTCGTGCCGAAGTAGGACGGTTAAAGAGCGCGGCTGAACAGGCTGCTGAAAAATTCGCTTGCGTTGGCGGTAGATTGTTTCAGCTGTCAATTTTTTCGGGTTTTGCCGCAGCTCCGCCCTCGACCACTTCAACCTTATCTTCCAGGCTCGCTTCGAATCCGAATCATGAACGACTACTCAGACACAGAATTCTTGATAAATGCCCTGAAGCGCCCCGCTTTGCTAATTGTACCGGCACGACTGAAAGTCGTGCCCTTCCGTTTTCAAACTGACCCACTACCCGGATTGAACTGCGTACATCCTGCCTTCGTGCGGCAGGAAAATTTTCCTCGAACGTTCCTCGGCACGGCCTCCTGCGCTCCTCTACATAGCATCTAAATCCTTTGCATCTTCGACGCGACAGTCCGGTTCTTTGGACGTTCGATTGCACAGCCAAATTGGGTTTCCTGCATCAGTGTCCGCCCACCGGTCCAAGCGAGGACGCACCATGCTGAGGCGCAGAGCGCAGGAGAGAAGCCTTCCGCCACGGAGCGCGCGGCTTCGAAAAAGAACAAAAACAGACACCCGAGGCAGCCATCATGGCGGCGGTTCAGCGCCACATACGCACGGTGAAACGCAGGGACATAGCGAACGTTCTGAACACGGCAAGATGCGAATTCTGATTTGCGACGATCACACATTATTTCGCGAGGGGATTAAGGCCATCCTCAGCGCAGACCCGACCGTTGACATCGTAGGTGAGGCTGCGGACGGGCGGCAAGCCGTCGAAAGTGCGCTAAGCCTACATCCAGATGTGGTTTTGATGGACGTCTCCATGCCGAATATGATCGGCTATGAGGCGATCCGCCAGATCAAGCACAAGGACAAACGCATCAAGATACTCGTCCTTACAATGTATGAGGAAGAGGAGATCATCGGGCTATGCCTGAGCGCCGGCGCCAGTGGCTATATACTGAAGGATGCTCCAGCCGCGCAACTGCTGGAGGCGTTGCATATCGTGCATACCGGCGGCAGTTATTTGAGTCCGCAGGCGGCCAGAAAAGTTGTCGAGCACTTCGCCTCTGGAGCGCCAGCACCCGAGACTAAGTATGAAACGCTGAGTAATCGGGAACGCGAGATATTGAAGCTACTCGCTGACGGATTGGTTGTAAAGGAGATCGCTTCGGCGCTCAACCTGAGCGTGAAGACGGTGGAAGCGCATAAGTACAACTTGATGCGCAAGCTTGATCTCCACAACCGCACCGAACTGGTGAAGTACGCTTTACACAAAAAGTTGATTGAGTTCCCCGCAATCACCTAGATCATGACACCCTACGCGGTGAAACCCCCTTCCGCAGCACGGTACCGCATTTCCATCCCCTAAACCTCTAAGTACCGCTGATCAATACACATACGCACGTCGAAGGCTGGTCACTCACGTGCGTTATTGGGACGTTCCGGCTGCAACCTGCAGTGCGAGGCGGTCCCCTGCATGGCCACTATTTCGGCGCCGGTAGCTATTGCGCGGAAGAGCTTGACTTTCCACGTTTGTTCCAGTTTGTGCCGGCTTTTCTATCAGACTCCCCTGCGACGCTACGGACTTCGCGCGCGCGCCATGAACGACAGGTACGAGAGCTGGAATAATTATCTGGCCGACCGCGTATCTCAAGTGGACTCTTACAGGAAAGAGTTTCAATCACACGCGGATTTCAAAAACCGGACTGTAATGGAGTTAGGTTGCGCCAGCGGCTATATGTTGGCGGCATTTCTGGACCATGACCAATTCCGCGCCATAGGCGCAGAACTCGACCCGGCTCGCGTGGCGCGTGGTCAAAAGATCCATGCCGGACGCATTGAATTGGTTCAATCGAGCGACGCTGCCGTGCCGTTGTCTGACAGCAGCGTGGACATTATCTACTGCGTTGACACCGTGGAGCACCTCATGCAGCCGCGGAAAATGATGCTGGATTGCTACCGCATCCTGCGGCCAGGCGGGCGGTTTTTGATTCATTGGCATCCGTGGCTCGGCCCTTACGGCTCGCACCTGGAAGACATTATTCCCCTGCCCTGGGCGCATGCACTGTTTTCCATGCACACGCTACTGGATGTCGCGGCGGAACTGTACGAATCGCCTCTCTACAATCCTGCATGCTTCTGGGTAGACCCTGCCACGGGCCAGCGTCGGCCGAATCCTTATCGTGATCACGAACGCTGGGAAAAATTCTTGAACAAGATGACTGTCCGCGGTCTGAAGAGGCTGCTCAACGACCTGCCGTTTCGCGTGCTCCATTTCCGCAAGACAGGATTCGGAGGCAAATCGTATCCACTAGCGCGATTCTTCAGCGGACTGGCACACGTTCCTTTGCTCGATGAGTTTTTTCTCAAGTCCGTGTTTTGCGTGTTGGAAAAACCGGCTGAGGCAAAACCGTAGCACTCAAGGAATCGGGAATCGGGATTCAGGATCGGAGGCGAATCCCGATTGCCGATTCCCGAGTCGCGAATCCCGATTAGGGACGGCTCCGCGAGGTGATATGGCGCTGTTATCTTGTCCACAGGGCCCGTTGACGATCACGCGTGGAGAGCCGTCGAGCATTCAGCTTTCGTTAATACTGCCCACTTACAATGAAAGAAAGAACATCAAGAGAATCATAGAGGTTCTGTCGGGCATTCTCGACCCTGTCCTTCCAAACGCATACGAATTAATCGTGGTTGATGACGATAGCCCCGACAGAACATGGGAAATTGCCGAGGCGCTTGCGGCCGAATTCCCTCAGGTCCGCGTTCTGCGCCGCCAAAACGAGCGCGGACTTGCGACCGCCGTCATCCGTGGGTGGCAATGTGCGCGTGGAACGGTAATCGGCGTTATAGATGCCGATCTGCAACATCCTCCCGAGGTCATGACTGCGCTGTGGGACCGGATGTGTAACGGAGCCGACCTCGCCGTCGGCAGCAGGCACGTCGATGGCGGCGGTGTCGGCGACTGGGGAATAGTTCGACGCACGCTCTCCAGAAGCGCGCAAATGCTTGGACTGATGATTCTGCCGGATGTGTTGGGCCGGTTGAGCGATCCCATGAGCGGGTGTTTTCTGCTGCGGCGCAGCGCGATTGAGAACAGAAAATTGAACCCGCACGGATACAAAATTCTGATTGAGGTGGTTGGCCGCGGACAGGTGGGCCGGATCAGTGAAGTCGGTTACGTATTTCGCGAGCGCGCCGAAGGCGAGAGCAAAGTGAGCTGGCGGCTATATGTTGATTACATCCGTCATCTCATCGGGCTCCGCGCGGCGACTCTGCCGACCGCTCAATTTATGCAATTCGCCACCGTCGGCTTCAGCGGCGTATTTGTTGATATGGGACTGCTATATCTGTTGAGCGATCCTTCAACACTCGCGTGGGGATTAACGACCAGTAAACTTCTCGCCGGAGAAGGCGCCATCCTGAACAATTTTTACTGGAATGACGTCTGGACGTTCCGGCATGCCGTGCAGGGGCGCACCTCGTGGCCGCAAAAGCTGAAGCGGTTCCTGACGTTTAATGGCATTTGCGGGACCGGCGTTCTTTTCGCGGCCGCCTTGCTGAACATTCAGGTCACTTACTTTGGCATGAACCGCTACATCGCCAATGCTGTCGCTATTGGCATTGTGACACTTTGGAATTTCTGGTTAAACAAGCAATTGGCGTGGGCCATCCGTCCAGCACCAGTCAGCAGTTCAATATCGGCGTTAGAAGAATCACCTGAGAGCCGAAAAGCAGCTTGAGTCGCTAGACGACGAGGAGCTACAGCATGAGTGAGACCGCCGGAGTGATGGCAATAAGGCCTAGCAGCTTCATCATGCGCATCTGGAATTGGGCTGCGCACGCGTCGGAGCTGCAATTGTTCTGTGCTATGTACGCCGTTGCCTTTGCCGTCCGCCTGGGCGCCGCACTGCTGATAGGGACACACCGGCTTCCTGAGGAAGGCGACCAACTCAACTATTTTCGCTCTGCGATTGCGCTGATCGAACGACATGGTTTCTATCATTTTTGGCGCGACGGAGTTCTTCGTCCCACCGCTGGCCAGATGCCTGGAACCAGCGCGTTTGTCGCGCTGGGAGTCCTCCTGTTCGGAAAACATCACGAGAGTGCGCGCCTGATTGCAGTTATCATCAGCAGCTTTTCCGCTCCGTTACTATATTTGTTCACGAGGAAAATCGCATCCCGCACTGTCGCAATAGTTGCTGGACTTGCTTGCGCCTTCTATCCGACTTGGGTTTTCTACTCTTCAGATGTCCTGTCAGAACCGTTCTTCCTGCCGCTGATGATACTGTCAATGCTGCTTACCGCAAGGGCTTTTCGTTCCGACAATGACTGGAGTGGCCTGGCGGCTGGTCTGTCGTGGGGACTCACCACAATGGTAAGACCTCACGGTGCCCCCATGGCGCTATTTGTCGCTATGTATCTGCTGTGGCGCCGCGGATGGCGCCGAGCTCTCCTTGTGTCGTTCGGCGTAGCGCTGCTGGTCGGACCGTGGCTGCTGCGCAATTACAGATTGTATGGCTTTCCGTTTCTCGCCACGGAAAGTGCCGAGACTTTTCTTGGCTCCAATAACCCCTTTGTAGTCGAGACGCCACTCCTTCACGGTATGTGGATTGCCCCGTGGGCCATACCGGAATACCGCGCCAAAATTGAGTTCGTTTATGACGATATGCAGCGCGTGAAGATCCAAAATGACATCGCATGGGCATACCTCAAACAAAATCCGAAAGTGGTCCCTGTCCTCGCCTTCCGTAAACTGAAACGCTGGCTGACGCCGATAACACATAGCGGCGGTGCAACTCGCCTCATGGTCCTGGCCTCTTACGGGACTCTGCTGTTACTGCTGGGGTTGGGCGTGGTACGCCGTCTGTACCGCCGGTCGGTGGAACTGGAACTTATCATCGTTTGGTCGCTGCTTCTGGCCGCCATCACTGCGGTGTATTGGGGCAACCTGACCAGAGGCAGACTTCCGCTTGAGTTGCTCTGGCTGCCGTGGGGCTCGCTGGCTGCCGTTGATCTGGTCAACTGGTGCGCCACGTACCTTAAGAGGAAACTGGCGGCAAATCACTCCTCCGAGACGGCGCCATTCGAGCGGAATACCGCCGCTTGAGGCGCCGTCCGGAAATTCGCAATTCCCTTTAACATGCGCATCCCACGTGGCGGAATCCACACAAGTTATCCCTCCAGCATTCTCCCGACGTCCACTCCCCTAAGGTAAATCCCTTAAGGCATCGCCTGTAAATCCCTAATTGTTCGTGTTGCGCTCAGGACCCATGATGACGCGGACACGGTGGAGGAGACCGAAGTCGTAAATCGATCGTCGGAGAAGGCGTTGCGGCAAATCGAAGTGCTCGTGGCTGTGGAACCGGAACCGCTGATGAAACTAATTGAGCACTTGCTCCAGCGTCCTGAATTTCGCGTGGTAAAAAAACTTCATGAATGGCCCGCGCTGCCGAAGCAAGCAGTAAGGCTGCATCCACACCTCATCATCACGAATGCGCGCCTGTTGGGAAACCAGGCAGCAAGCATCATCGCCGATCTGAAGTTCAGCAGCCCTAGCTCGAAAATCATCGTTGTCAGCTTTCCTCATGATCTGAGCCGACAGGCGCGCCGGTGGGGCGCAGACGCTTACCTCAGGGAAGAGCACCTAGTACGGCGGCTTGTGCTCACAGCTCGCAAGCTGGTGAAGCTTCGCAGACCGGCGGCTTCGTCCAGCGCTGGCGCAGCTTCCCGCGACTCCTCCTCCGCCAAGAAAAACGCTGGACACTTTTGTTGACCAAGGACAGGTTGCGAAAGGGCAACCAGAACAGAGAGGTACACGGTATGAACCACGGATCTGTCCCCGGCTCCCAAGGAGAAATACATGCGTCGAGTTACTCTGGCAATTTTGTTATCTGGAATTGCAGTCTTTCTGCTATCGAACCCCGCTAGGATCATCGCTTATCTGACCGATCTTAAAATTTATCAGCCGACCAACTATTACTCATTCATCCCGCCGGCAGCGGGTTCGAGCTACGTAGATCCGGTCTTCGGCACAACCATCACCAGGCTTTCGGATGCCATGCGGACCACTAGAGCCGACAGCGGCGGAACAGTCGTGTCTATCAGCAATGAATACTCCACGATGTCGCCGTTCAATTCAAACAATTCATATATCCTGCTCGCCGAATTCAGCTACTTCGCGCTGTATGACGGCGCGACAGGACGCCGGATCAAACACCTCTGCTGCCAGGTGAACTCAAACAGCGAACCGCGATGGTCGCGCACCAACCCGGCGGTCTTCTATTACCATTACGGCAATCAGCTCAAATCCTATAACGTCACAACAGACGTAGCTACGCTGATTCACACCTTTAGCGAATACGGATCCATCAGCGCGCATGGAGAATCCGAGATCAGCCATGACGGCGATCACCTCGTGCTGGCGGGCGATGGCCGCTATGTTTTCGTATACACCATCAGCACTGACAGCAAAGGGGGCGTCTTCGACACCGCAGTCGGCGGTGCGTGGGACAGCGTCTACATAACCCCACGAAATAACGTCCTTATCAGTTGGATGCGCGACGGGTATTCGCGTTATCAAGGCGAAGAACTCTACGACGTGAACATGAATTTCCTGCGCCAGGCAGCCAGCTACAACACTCACAAACGCATCACCAAAGATATAGATGGCAGCGAAATTCTGGTGCAGTTTAATGGCAACGATCCTCGCCCCATCTCGAATTGCAATAACGGCCTGGTAAAGATCAATCTCGCCACCCTGCAGCAGGCCTGTCTCTTGCCGAATATGGACTGGAGTCTTGCCTCGCACGTCACTGCTCCTGACGGCAACGGATGGGTATTCGTCGAAATGTACAATCCCAACGACGTGAATCCTGATTCGAGCAGTTGGGTCACGTACACCAATGAAATTCTCCAGGTAAAGCTCGATGGCACACAGGTTCGCCGCCTTGCGCATCATCGCAGCCGTCCTCTGAACAGCTATACCTATCAGCCCAAGGCCAGCGTGAGCCGCGACGGCACTCGCATCATCTACGGCAGCAACTATGGGCTGCAAGCAATCTTGGGCTACCCGACTGAATACAGCGACGCCTATATGCTGATGGTGCCGGGCGCTACGACCAGTACTCCTACCGCAACCGCCCCGACTATCAGCACCGCATCGCTGCCGGCCGGCACTCAGGGCACGTCATATAGCACAACGTTAGCCGCTTCAGGCGGAACCGCTCCATACACATGGGCCATCTCTGCGGGCGCTCTTCCCGCAGGGTTGGCACTATCGGTCAGCACCGGAGTAATTTCGGGCACGCCATCGGCTGACGGCACGAGCAGCTTCACGGCTAAAGTGACCGACTCGGCGTCTCTAAGTTCAACGCAAGCACTCAGCATCACCATTAACGCCAGCACCACGACGGGCGGTGGCACGACGAGTGGAGGCGGTACCTCTACTACCACCACGACCACGGTCGTGCAAGAAAACAACTCGGCGGCAGTGTATTCCGGCGGGTGGTACACCGTGAAACGCGGCTATTACAGCGGTAACGCCGCCAGCTCAGCCATGACCAGGGGCGATCAGGCCAGCTTCACGTTCACTGGCGTTGCAGTTCGCTGGATTGGCTATAAGGACGAGTGGGCAGGAATCGCCAACGTCTACCTGGACGGCCAATTACAAGCCACCGTTGATACATACGCCCGTCCGTCTCGAAACGAAGTGACGGTCTGGTCTGCGACAGGTCTGACCAATTCCAGTCATACGCTGACGATCGTCGCTGCGGGAACAGCTAATCCCTCTTCCGGCGGAACCTGGGTCTGGGTAGACGCTTACAGCGTTGACAGCGTCACTACGGCTCCTGCGGCAAATTCTCCGTCTATCACGACGGCTTCACTGCCTGCAGGGACGCAAAGTAGCCCGTATACAACGACGCTAGCCGCAGCAGGCGGCACCACACCTTATTCGTGGTCGCTCGCATCCGGCGCGTTGCCGACGGGTTTGGCTCTCGCCACCACGGGCATGATTTCCGGCACTCCTTCGACAGCGGGTACGAACAATTTCACCGTGAAGTTGATAGACGCCGCATCTCAGACAGTCACAAAGGCATTGAGCATTATCATTAACGCACTGGCGCCCTCGGCCGCCCCGCTGGCAATCAGCACCACATCATTACCCAACGCAACTCAGAACGCAGCGTATGGCACCACGCTCGCAGCTACGGGCGGCACCGCTCCTTACACGTGGTCCGTAGCATCCGGAGCGTTGCCGGCGGGACTTGCTCTCGCAGCAAGCACCGGGATTATCTCCGGCACGCCCACCGGCAGCGGAACGAGCAGCTTTACCGTCAAGGTCAGCGATGCGGCGGCTCAGGCAACAACGCAGGCACTCAGCCTCACCGTCAATGCACTCAACACCACGCCCGTTCATTATGAGCAGACCAATTCCGCCGTTAGCTATGCCGGCGGCTGGTACACGGTGAGCCGCACGTATTACGGCGGCGGCAGCGCCGGGGCCGCCATGTCTCTTGGCGATAAAGCAACGCTGACCTTTACAGGCTCGGGCGTGAGCTGGATCGGATACCGCGATGAATGGTCAGGCATTGCGAACGTCTACGTTGACGGGCAATTCAAGGCCACTGTAGACACGTATGCCACTCCATCGGTAACACAGAACGCGATCTGGAGCATCAGCGGGCTCCCCGCGGGCAACCACACGCTGACCATCACAGTCCAAGGCACTCGCAATGCTTCGTCCGGAGGCACGTGGGTGTGGTTGGATGGGTTCGACGTGATTCCGTAAATGGCGTGACGAACGAAGGTGGGAGCGGCGTTCGCACGCTGCTCCCGCCTCAGGAGAAGCTATGTCAATCTTCGCGACATTGAAACAAGTAATCGGCCGTTTATTTACCAGTGAACTCCCGCGTGGAATACAACTGCAAGCGGCTTGCGTTCCGCTGGTGGCCCACAACGCCTTCTCGCGCGACCTACGCTACCGCGTAGGCAACCAGCGTATCGCGGGCGCCAACCAGCGGGCATCGTTGATGACGCCGAATACCGAGCAGGCCGATGAATCTCCAGCGCCTCCTTCGCCCCCCGCCGGTCCCAGTAAGCCTCCGGGAACAGTTATTGCTTTCCCGACGCGCAGTGACAAACCGGATCAGCCTCCAATCCCGCCAGACAAAGCGCCCGGCGAGATCATAGCTTTCCCAACTCGCACGCAGTACTCCTCGCCAGATTACGTTATGATGGACAAGGTATTAGAGCAGTTGCTCGCACGGCATGCCAAGAATGTAGGCGAGGACTCTTAAGCAGCCTCTTTTCCGGTGCGCGCTGACCGCGCACCACCTGATATTGGATCAGTTTGAAAACGGAAGGGCACGACTTCAGTCGTGCCGGTACAATTAGCAAAGCGAGGCGCTTCAGCGCCTGGGGTGCAAACCTCAGCGGCTAAAGCCGCGTCGGTGCATTCCGTTTCGGCATGGCTGAAGCCATGCCCTTCCGGAATTCACGGATCAGAAGCGCCGAAATTCAAACTGACCCAGCACCCACCACCTGAATCCGTTTACAAAACCTCCCTCAAATCGCTACAATCGAAGTGCGTCTTACCGTTCGCTGTGAAGCCACAGCGGGTGGAGTATTTACTCGTCTATTCGTCGCCGGACCCGCAACACCGCAGGCGCTCAATTATGCAGCTTAAGGAAAAGATCGAGAATGCAGCACAGCCGGTCGTGTTGTTCGAACTGATTCCACCGAAGGTCGGTGACAGTGAAGAACTGGATCAGCACCTGGCATTGGTCCGTGAATTGTCCAGTTCGGTGGACGCCATTAATATTCCTGAAATACGTGAAGAGACACGTCAGGGCGTGCGGCGTGCGAAGCAGCCAGAGCGGATTGAGCCGCGCGTATTCGCCAAAGCAATTCAGGATAATGCAGCCATAGAAACTATCATTAACCGCGTGACCGTGCATGATCCGTCGTCGAACCAGCTAGCTTGGCTCGCGGAAACTGAACGGAAGTTTGGCATCAAGAATATGATTCTCGTGGGAGGAGAATCACACACAGTAATCTATCCCGGTCCAAACGTGCCGGAAACCGCCGCGCTAGCTCTCGGTGCCAATCTGGATCTGTTCTTAGGCGGTATTACTATTCCCAGCCGTTCGCAGGAGGCTTCCAGAATCCGGAAAAAATACGCTCAGGGATTGCGTTACTTTACTACGCAGGTGCTGTTCGATTCGAACGACATCGTGGATCTCGTTCAGAATCTCAATGGCCTTGATGTGCGGATATTCCTCAGCTTTGCGCCTGTAAGCACCGAGCGCGATGTGGAGTTTTTGCGCTGGCTCGGAGTGGACGTTCCCAAGAACGTAGCCTGGTCCATATCCAAAGTTGCCGATCCCGCCAAGGCGCTTGAGAAAACCACGGCTCAGGCCGCAAAGATTTTAACCGATGTTTTCGACAACCTGCCCGCGCATCCGCCCGGTCTGGGCATTAATGTAGAACAGATTACGCGGCGCAACCACCAGCCGGCCAAATCTATGCTGGAAACATTGGGCGGATTCTACAGGCACTTGTTACACACCCGCTACGGCGGACCTGTAGCCCTGCAACAGGCCACCAAGAATTGAATCTAGCGGCATTGTGTCGAAGCGCATGTATACCACGCACGCCGCGGTGGGTGCGGCACGGGGGCGCGTTTCCCTTTACTGCGAGTAAGGAATCTGTTCTGTATTGAGCAAATGAGGGCGGGCCATCGTCACCAGGAGTTGTATAGTTCACCTGACAAGCTCCGCAGGTTCGAGCCGCTTCGCACGTCAACAATCCCAGGATTGGTCTGGTCGGCAGCGATGAGCGTGTCCTCCTCGCGCACCTCCACCCAAGTGCTGCTGCTGCCTGTAAACGGGTCGGGCGGAATCTGACGCATATATCCTTTTTCTGCCAGGTCCTGCAGCGATTGCGGCGCCTCTTGCCGGTCCAGCGTGTATTCGTCAATCAAAGATCGCATCGTGAATAAGTCGTCGCGCAACACGGCTTCTTTAGCCCTTATGATGGAGTTACGGTAAACAGGCGCGGCGATCGAAATCAGGATGAGGATGATCGTAATGACGATCATCAGCTCGATGAGTGTGAATCCGCTCTCACGCCTGGCTCGGAGTTTCTGAGCCACTCGCTTCTTCAATGATGTTGTCACCATTCAGAATACTTCGTTCCATCGAGCGCAGAGTCCTGGCTCTTGGTGTAAACGTCAAACACGTTTTGTCCGCCAAACGAGGGCGAATCAGGATCGTCTTGATACGACCGCAGGCCCCAATCGGTCGAGTGCGTCATGGGGTCCATGGGAATGCGGCGCAAGAACTTCAGCTTTTTCTCAGCGGCGCCAGTGGTCTTGACACCATCAACCAGAGTTTGCAAATCCGGCGGGTAGCCCTCCGTATCCACTTTCACCTGAAACATCCCGCGATCGGCCGCCTCTTTGTGACGGTCGATGGCCGTGCGGATTTCACGGAGCGCCGCGCGCAACTCGCGTTCGCGTTCGCGTTTTAGTTGTATGCGCGCCAGCGGCAACGCCAGCGTGGAAAGCACGAACAGGATGGTGCATGCGACGATCAGTTCAATGAGGGTCAGTCCGGATTGACGCTTTCGTTTCGCTTGTAACATTACAAAGTTGCTGCCCTATTTAATGGTGACCGTAGCCTGTGAAACCCGAGCAAACAAGAACTCTGCGCTGCTTCCCGCGGGAGTCACTCCCAACGCGGTCGTGCCCGGCTGCCCCGCTTCAAACGTAAGCACGGCTAACGTACCTTCGCCCTTCACACCTGCCGACGCGGGGGGTCTTGTCAGCGTAACAACGGTTTTTCCGGATTGCTCATCCGTCCGCTGAACCACCGCTACAGGCTCGCCGTCCGTGCCCAGAAACCCGCCATTCTTTACGCGCACCAGCTTCATCAATGTCGGATCGTAGGAGATTTCGAACGAAGCTGAGTTAACCTCGCCGGAACTCTGAACCCGCACAGGAACCTCAAACGTATCCCCCGGCTTCTGCACCAGACTGGTGTTTTCGATTGCGATACTTGGCGATACCGAAACAGGTGGTATTGACGCCGGCCGCTGGCCGGCGCCAGTCGCCGCGGGTGGAACAGGAGCAGCTCCCGGCGCAGGTGGGAGGGCCGCAGGCGCCGGAACTGCCTGAGGTAGAGATCGTCTACTCCGCAGGCGTACGTCACCTTCCGTGCCGACGTCGAGCGACCTGCGGTTCAGCGGCAAGATCTCCGGCAGGCGAACCGCGTGCGGCGTTAGAACGATTAGTACTTCATCTTCAGCCAGCGTGCTGCTGGTATTTGAGAACAGGTACTTCAGTAACGGTATTTGAGACAACCCTGGAACGCCGGTCACCGATTTCGTCAACTGTGTCTGCATCAGTCCGCCAAGGATGTTGATTTCCCCTTCTCTCAGACGGATGTCGTGATCGATTATTCGTTGACCGATGATCGGCTGGTCGATGCCGCCAATATTGGTCTTCGACGTCACCTGCGAGACTTCCACACGAACTTTCAAAGTCACTTCGCCGTTGATGTGCACCTTGGGAGTGATGTCCAGGTTCACTCCTACATCCAGGTACTGAAACTGTGTGTTCACCAGAGGATTGACGCCCACTCCGCCGATACCGGGCTGAAAGCTCCCCGTCGCTACAGGGACGCGATCACCGATCCTTAGCGTTGCTTTTTGCCCATCGGATGCGCGCACTTCCGGCCGCTGCAACACCCGAGTATTCGAGTCGCTAAGCAGCGCGGTCAATGCTGCGCCGGGCAAGGTGATGGAAAAATCGCCCGTGCTCAGAGTCCCGAGGCGGTTCAGCGGGATACTGCCGGTGGTGGTACCAGTTGTTGTTTGAATGCCCGTGTTCGGATCGGTACTGGAGCTACTGCTGGTGGTCGCGCCCCGCGGTGTAAATGCCGACTGCACCTGAATCCCCGGCGCTCCGCCCGAGACGGGATAAAGCCCCAGTTGACGAGTCTTATCACGGCGCACCTCGAGCACTGCCACATCTACAACGACCTCGGATTTGGCCTTGTCTATATCCTGGATGATTTTCTCAGCGATAGCGACGCGGTCCGGAGTATCCCGGATGATGATGGCATTTAGTGAATTGATCTGCTGAATGCGGCGGGTCTCCAGCAAGCTGCGGATCGCCGTCACGGCTTCGGTTAATTCCTGGGGCGTAATAGGATTAGAAAGATAAAAGGTGCGAATAATCTGCTCTTCCTGCTCGCGCCGCTTTACCGCCGTGTCCGGTACGACCAGAATGGTATTCGACGTCAAAACCTTCCAGAACGTCTTGGTCAGCAGCGCGGTCTGGTCGAGTGCCTCTTCCAGAGAGACGCCGTTCAACTCCACAGTGATTGGCTTGGAGACAAAATCCGGATCGAACAGCACGTTAATACCCGCCAGCTTTCCGATTGTCTCGAATATCATTTTGCTCTCATTCCTCATCTTCAAGTTGATGGGCGCTTGAGAGAGCGGCTTCAGTTCGGCCGGCCCGAGAGCATCCTCCAAACGCGGGTTCCCGATGCCCGAAGATGGTGGCGCTGCGCCGCCAGGCGGCGCCGCAGTCGGTGGAGTAACTGGCGGTTGCTGCGATTGCGGAAGGGTCGCAGGAGCATTTTGCTGCTGTATTAATAAGCGCGTGCGGGCGATTTCCTGGCGGGCTGTGGCGTTCGACGGATCCAGCGCGGCGGCTTGTTCGAATTCCGTCATTGCATCTTTGAGATTACCCTGCCCTAAATATTTATGCCCTCTGTCCACGTGCGCAACCCCCGCCTGGAAGCGCGCCCGGCTGGTAGCCATGACGAATTGCGGGTTTGACGGATTGAGCTTGAGAGCCTCTTCATACTTAGTCAAAGCGGTATCGTAGTCCTTGCGAATTTCGGCTTCGCGGCCCGCTTTGAATTCTTTGTCGCCCTTGGCCGCGAAAGCATCCTGAGGAAGAAGCCCAACTGTGAGAAGGAAAACAAGCAGCAGCGAAGCAGAAGCTCGCTTCCAACCCATTGCGATCCGAACCATTAATGCCTCCCGAAAGTGGTGAGCGGTGAGCCTGTCATAGAGGAAATAGTGCCTGTGCGCTCGTTTGAGTTTACCATAGCTAGGCCGCGCCGTGACGCTTCATTGGATGCAAACAAGCCGTATCGCGTTGTGTTCGAACCGCAGTGAAATCAGAGCTTTGAGGAATTCTCCTGCCGGCGCGCGTCTGGGCTGGCTACTCGATTGGCTCGACAACTTCTTTGGGTTCCGGCATCTGCACGACCAGCGTCGCCGTTAACACCAGGACGATGCCGGCGGCCTGCAGCGGCCGGATCACCTCTCCCAGAGCGATCGCGGCTATTACAATGGCGAAGACAGGCTCCAGACAACTCACTACAATAGCCCGCGTAGGCGGCAGGTGTTGCAGTCCGGCGGCGTAGAGGGAGAACGGGGCCAGAGCCGAAATCATCGCGAATACCAGAAGAAATAACCACTGCGCTCCGGAGTAATTCGCGGACGCAACTTTCCAGACCGGGTTCACCACCATCCAGAACAGTGAGGCGCCCAGCGTGCTGTACAAAACGATGATCCATCGGTTATACCGCCTCAGCAGATCGTGCCCGTACACGTTGTAGAATGCGAACGCCAGTGCCGAGAGCGTGGCGGCCGCCAAGCCCAGCGCGTCCGCCCGGAACCCTCCGGCGCCAAAGACATTGAGCACCATGGCGCATCCCGCCACTGCGAGCGCCACCGCACTGAACTGCTGCAACAATGCCCTGTGACGGCCTCGCGCGACAAAATAAAACAGCACCCAAATCGGCGCGGTGTATTGCAAAATAATCGCGGTGGCGACGTTGGTCCGTTGTATGGCCAGATAGTAAAAGTAGTTTGACGCCGCAGTCCCGAGCGTGCCCAAAATAAACAGCCGGCCTAGATCGGCTCGCGGCAGGCGCAGGCGCGCGGCGCCCGTACGCCAGACCAGCAACGGCAGTAATAGCAGAAAAGAGAATGTGACGCGCGTCTGCGAGAGAATTACCGGCTCGATGGAGCGCAATGCCTCATCGCCAGCGAGAAGCCGTCCCGTAAACACGGCCCGGCCCAGAGTCGCAGCGATCCCCCACAAAAACGTCGCCGCCGCGATATAGAGGTACCCGCGCAGCGCACTTCGGCTGGACGCCGCAACTTCACGTAGTTCTGCCGTTGCGTGTTTTTCTCCATCCTTCAGTTGAATCCAACGCCGAGTCTTTAGGTTGAGTTGGTTATGATCATTGTGGCCGATGCAATGACTGATGACTGCCTGCTCCCTGCTTATGATCAATCTTCGACCTCAACCAAAGTCAGAAACGCAGTGCAACTGCTTTGGTTATGTACTCGATACACTTTTGTGCAGTGATGTTTGTTGCCTAGCAGAACTTCCTCAACCTTGACCTGATGGCTGACATGTGCAGGAACAAGTATTTTTAGATTCAGACGCGGAGAGTTCTTTTCAAAATCAAATGGGGCGCTTAACTGCGTCTTCCTGTTTGGTTCCAGGCTGACTTCCTGAAGTATTTTTTCCTTCATAATCTCAACTCCTGTCCATGACGCGAAACACATGACTCGGCGTGATGCACTCTCGACACGGAAACGTTCCTGCTTCCGTAGCGTTGAAAAGTTTCTCCGTTGTCTTGAAAGCAATTTCTCGGTGAGGGCAAATCTGAACCTCAACGATTTCGTCGAGATTCAGGTTCTCGAATAGTGCACAGTGGTGCAATCGCTGCGCCCAGACTGCAAAGGGGTCGAACGCGACTTCGAAATCCGTTTCGTCGTCCCGTCGTCTGAAGAATTCTCGATTTGCAGCAGCAACCACCTGGAAGCGAAAGTCGCCGTCCTTAAACGCGTTTCCCCACCTGTCAGTGCCCAATGCTGAGAGTAACGACCTTGCCAATCGGACATAAGCAATCAAGCCCTTAAAGGCCTCGTCGCTTAAGACCAAGACTGTCTTGGCGTCCGTATCTAAATCGGGCTTGTTGTACGCAGACTCCTCGATTGGGCGCAGGAGATCGACGTAAAGCTTCTCGGCGACATGGGAGATTACCTGGTGCGTCTGATCCTTTCGGTGTTGATCGTATAAAACAAATCCAATGATTCCGGCAATCACAGCGACAGTCAAAAGTTCCATGGCCTGTCCTCACCCGGCTTGCAGTGGCTATCGCGAACGTTGAATGATCGTAAGCCCCGCCACTCAGCCACGAGTCGCCTTCGCCTGCCTTCGTTGCCCGCCACCACGCTTTCGCTGACCCGCCGCCGGTATCGCGGACTGAGCCAGCCGCATGAACTTTTCCGGCTGTAGCAGGCTCGCTATAGAAATGTCTTCGTCTATTGCTTCCCAATGAATGCCGATACCGCCGCCAATGAACTCCCAATCTTTTCTCTGCTTCGGCGTGGCATTGAGAAGTCTGGGAAACCACACCAGAGGCGCCGACACCGTTCGACCATCATCCAGAACCACGGTCAGCGCGTCGTCAGAACAAGACACATCGACCGCCAGGGCTTCACTGTGCTCAACCAAAGTAGACATTCCACTTCTCCAAAAACAAATCTCGATTTTCCAATACAAGCTCTCGAATGACGGTAAGCTCGTGGCTTCGAAAGCCTCGGTTAGATGCCAAAATCACGGGATTCAGCCAAAACTTCGCATAGCGGCCAGCTTGGGCAACATGAACATGAGGTGGTTCGCGATCCTCCAAACTGTAGAAAAAGAATCTGTACCCCCGAGTCCTCAGCAGCACCGGCATGGGAGCAGTTTACACCCAGGCGACCCGGACAGAACCAGGCGAAGACACCCTATTGCACGTTCAGACGCGGGTCCAGAGCGTCTCTCAGGCCGTCGCCAACAAAGTTGAACGAGAACAGCACGGCGGCGAGCATCAGCGAAGGAAAGAATACCAGCCACGGAAATAGTCCCATGACGTTGGCTCCATCGCTGATCAGCGTTCCCCAACTGGAGCGCGGCGGCTGCACGCCCAAACCCAGGAAACTCAGGAACGCTTCCTGCAAAATGACGGTCGGTACGGTGAGCGTGCCGTACACTATGACAGAGTTGAGCACGTTCGGTAACAGATGACGAAAGAACAACCCAGGAGCGCGTGTCCCCGCCAGCCGTGCCGCTTGTACAAACTCGGCGTTCTTTAACGACAGCACCTGCCCGCGAACAATGCGCGCCATCGTGAGCCACTGCACCAGGCCAAGAGCGACAAACAGCATCAAAATGCTACTGGAGAAAAATACCAGCAGGATGATCACCAGGAACAAGAAAGGTAACGAGTAGAGGAAATCCACAAAGCGCATCATCAGCTCGTCCGTACGCCCACCGGCGTATCCTGCGATGGCTCCGTACAGCACGCCGACAATGAGGCTCACCAGAGTGCCGACGATTCCCACGGCGATGGAGATCTGGCCGCCATACAGGCAGCGGCTGAACAGATCGCGTCCGAGCGTATCTGTGCCCATCCAGTGCGCGCGGCTGGGCGGCGTGGCCCCGAGCTTCAGGTCAATCTGCTGGTATGAATACGGCGCAATCCAAGGAGCCAGCACGCAAACCAGAACGATGATGCCGAGAATCGCCGTGCAAACCACGGTCATGCGGCTTGAAAACATCCGTCTGCGCGCCAGCGCCCATACACTAGCGCCGGAGGGCGGCTCGGGTATGGTCAGATTTTGAACGGTAGCCATTTTCGTTGGGGTACGGAAAGATAGCCACGACGAATGTCTTTTCGTCGTGGGCTTTTGGTCATTGACCAAACACAAACCCACGGCGAGGAAAACCGCTCGCCGTGGCTACCATCTGCTCACTATTTGTATTCCACCCTCGGGTCCATAAACTTGTAGACTATGTCTACTGCGAGGTTCGCCAAAATCAAAAGTACCGAGTAGAACAAAACGGTGCCCATGACCATTGTGTAATCGCGGTTGAAGGCGCTGTCGACAAAGTAACGCCCCAGCCCGGGAATGGCGAAGATCTTTTCTACCACGATGGATCCGGTCACTAGGTCCGCTATGGCAGGCCCCAGAAACGATACGACCGGCAGCAGCGCTCCGCTGAGAGCGTGTTTGCAGAGAACGCGGAACTCGCCCACTCCTTTTGCGCGGGCGGTGCGAATATAATCCTGTTGCAAAACCTCCAGCATCTCGGCGCGGGTCAAACGGGTGATGTAAACGGCATAGATCATGCCCAGCGTGACGGTAGGCAGCACCATCTGCCGAAGCGATCCCCACATAGCCGGCGGGAACCAATATAGCGTCAACGAAAATAGCAGAACCAGCAGCGGCCCCATCACAAAACTGGGGACAGAGATACCGATCAGGACGACGCCCATCGTCAAATGATCGACAAAGCCGCGATGCTTCATGGCGGATATAACCCCGCCAGGGATACCGACGAGCAGCGCAAATATTAACGCCGCCAACCCCAATTGAAGGCTCACGGGGAAACCTTCCCGAATGATCTGGTTTACAGTGCGCTCGGGATACTTGTACGAAGGTCCGAGGTCGAAACGCATCAAGCTACGCAGGTAACGTCCGTATTGCACGATGAGAGGCTGATCCAACCCGTACTTCGCTTGCAGATTCGCTTGAATCTCGGGCGGTATGCCTCTCTCTGACATAAAGGGTCCGCCTGGAGCCAGCCTCATGATGAAGAACGTGGTCGTCGCGATCAAGAGCATAACGGGCACAGAAATCGCAAGGCGGCGAACAATGAACGCTATCATGGCTCGTCTCCTTCGCGCTCGCGCCACTCGCGATCAATCCAGAGCCGGTCTATAGGGTATGCATCCAACACACTTGGAGTGAAACCTTTCATGTAGGGCTTGATCAGGCTATTGCTCGCGTAGGTGTAGATAGGCAGGATTGGCGCATCGTCCAACAGGATTGCCTCGCCGCGCCGAAGCAATTCCATTCTCATGGCCGGGTCTTGCTCCTCGCTCGCCTGCGTAATCAGGCGATCGTACGCGCTATTCTTCCACCCAGTATCATTGTTGGGATTGATGCTTTGGAATAATTCCAAAAATGCGTTGGGGTCCGGGTAATCAGCGATCCAGCCTTCGCGAGCGAGATCATAGTTCAGCGTCCGGCGGTTTCGCAGGAACGTGGGCCAGTCTACGTTGTGAAGCGTAAGACGTATGTTCAAATTCTTCGCCCACATTTGCTGCAACGCTTCGGCGATTTTTCTGTGACCTTCTGAGGTATTGAAGCTCATTTCCAGCGAGGGGAAGCCCTGCCCATTCGGGTAGCCCGCCTTGGCGAGAAGCTCGGCAGCCTTCTGCGGATTGTATTCCAACCCCGGAGGCGAGTGATAATCCGAGAAGCCCGCCGCAACAAGCTGCGCGCCGGGAATGTCGCCTTTGCGCAGGAGATCATCCGTGATCGCGCGCCGGTCTATGGCCATAGCCAGCGCTTGCCGCACCAATTTATTATTCAGTGGAGGACGCGTAACGTTCATCGAATAGAAATAGGTGGCCAGAAACGGCATTGTTCTCAAGTCCCGGAAGCGGCCTCGCATGTAGCGCACGTAATCGTCGGGAAAGCCCCCTGAAGGCACCCAATCCAATGCTCCCGCCTTATACATGTTGGCCGAGGTAGAATGATCATCAATCGAATACGCGATGACGCGCTCGAGTCGTACGCGCTGCTTGTCCCAGTAGCGCGGATTGCGCGCCAATTCAAATTTCGAATTGATCCGATGCTCCACCAGTACGAACGGCCCGTTGCCGACGATATTCCCGGGATCGGTCCAATGCATGCCATATTTTTCGATCACAGCTTGCGGAACCGGCATGAAGCAGTACATAAACGACGCAAGAAAAAGAAAGTATGGCACTGGACGCCTGAGGCGAACCTCGAAGGTGTGATCGCCAATGGCGCGTAAGCCGAGCCGCGACGGATCGTCCAGCTTACGTTGATTAAACTCTTCAGCATTTACAATGGGAAATAACGGCGCTGCGTAGACGGAAGCAGTCTTGGGGTCGAGCACGCGCGTCCAGGAGTAGACGAAATCGTTGGCTGTGACCGGTGTGCCGTCCGACCACATGGCATTGCCGCGCAAATGGAACGTGTAGGTAAGCCCATCGGCCGAGACCTCCCATCGCTCAGCGACTCCCGGCATGGGCTGCAGCGTTTTCCAGTCCATCACCATCAAGCCCTCGAACAGCATCTGGGCAATACGGCCATCGGGCTGCCCGCTCATCAGTCCCGGATCGACATACTGCGGCTCCGCGCCGTTATTGAACCGGAATACATTCTCCTTGGGCGGCTCGACCCTGCCAAAATACTCCGAGTGCCGCTCGCAGCCGGAAGACAGGCCTGCAACGGCGACAACGAGAGCCAGAGCCACACGGACAAAAAGCTCGCGGTTGCGCACAAAACCCCGCCATATGCGGAAATCGCAGTATTCGCTCACTACATCAATTTACATTAAATTGCGGCCGGTAAGCATGGCTCGGAGTGCTCCCAATCACTGCGGGCGCGTATGATATGATCGCTTCGAAGCATCATGCCTGAAAAGCAGACAGAAAAAATCTTCAACAGCAACCGGGCCGCTGCGCACGAATACCATCTGCTGGAACGATTCGAGGCCGGACTCGTGTTGACGGGCACTGAGGTGAAGGCGATCCGCGGCGGGAAGGTGAACTTGAAAGACAGCTTCGCACAGATCCGGAACGGTGAGGCTTGGCTGGTCAACTGTCACATCAGTCCGTACGAATATGGCAATCGCCAAAATCACGACCCTTTACGAACACGCAAACTGCTGCTGCACGCGCAAGAAATTCGCAGGCTGACTGGCAAGGTTGAAGAAAAGGGCTTCACTCTAATTCCCACCAAAATTTACCTCAACAAAGGGCGTATCAAGTGCGAAATCGCCCTGGCCAAAGGCAAAAAGCTCTACGACAAACGCGAAACAGAACGCCGCAAAGAGGCCGACCGCGAAGCCAGAAAAGCGATCAAACAGCGGCGAACTATGTAATTTTTCGTCGCGAATAACCGCAGAATTGATGGGAATTGCACAATTGCAAAATAGCGGAATTGACCGGCACACCTGAACTACAGGCGGTCCCGCAAGCGGCGCAAGCGATTGGCGGCCTCGTTGAGCGTCTCTTCTTTCTTACAGAACGCGAAGCGGACCTGCTGCGCGCCATCGGCGGGATTGCGATAGAAGCTGGAACCGGGAACGACAGCCACGCCGATTTCGCGCACCAGAAACTCCGCAAATTTCGTATCGTTTTCGAACCCGAATCTCGAAATGTCGGCTATCGCGTAGTACGCTCCCTGTGGACGGAAGCAGCGGAATCCGCATTCTTCCAATATCCCGAGCAGGTGATTGCGGCGCTTGTTATATTCGGCAGCAAGTGAATCGTAATAGCTTTGCGGGAGCGATAATGCCGTGACGCCGGCTTCCTGTAGCGGAGCGGCCGCCCCCACCGTGACGAAATCATGCACCTTGCGGATGCTATTGGTGAGATCGCGATGTGCGATGGTCCATCCGACACGCCACCCGGTGACGCTGTAAGACTTCGACATGGCATTTACCGTGACCGTACGCTGGCGCATTCCGGGCATTGTTGCCATGGGCACGTGCCGCTGGCCGTCGTAGATGATGTACTCGTAAATCTCATCCGTAACGGCGAGCACATCTCTTTCGCAGCAGAGTCTTGCGATCTTCTCCAGCTCATCATGGCCGAAGACCTTGCCGGTTGGATTATTCGGAGTGTTGATCACGATTGCGCGAGTGCGTTCGTTAAATGCCGCCTCAAGTTCGTCGAAGGGGATGTGCCAATCTGGAGGCCGCAGACGAACCAGACGCGGGATCGCCCCGGTCAGCGAGCAGTCGGGGCCGTAGTTTTCATAGAACGGCTCGAATATAACGACCTCATCACCCGGGTTTAGCAAGGCCATGAATGACGCAAACATGGCCTCCGTTGCGCCGCACGTCACGCATATCTCTGTCTCCGGATCCACTTCCCAGCCAAATGTGGCCGACGCTTTGCGCGCCAGCGCATCGCGGAATCGTTTTGCGCCCCATGTAATCGCGTATTGATTGATATCTCCATCAATGGCGCGCTTGGCAGCCTCTTTGACCTCGGCGGGAGCCGGGAAATCGGGATAGCCCTGCGACAAGTTCACCGCGCCATAGTGCAGAGCCAGACGAGTCATCTCGCGGATGACGGACTCCACCAGGCCGAAGGTTCGTTGCGATGCAGTCTGCATTGTGCGGGCTACTGTGGCTGATGTTGCCGACGGGTCGTGCATATCGGTTGTTCCCGCGGGTCTGCTGAGAAAGATTGTTAGTCTTTTACAGCAGTCCGCTCGACCGCCGATTCCGCCGAAAGCTTGGCATTCGTCGAAGTGGCGGATTTAGGTAAACGGTGGTCGGCCGCGTAGAGTTTGCGGTAAAGTGCTGCGTTGCGCAAGACCGCTTGCACGTATTCGCGTGTTTCGGTGAACGGAATGCTCTCCACGAACTCGGCAGGCTCCTCGAAGTTCCCATCCTGCAGCCATCGCACCACACGATTCTCCCCGGCGTTATAGCCGGCGAGGGTCTGTTCCAGACTGCCATTAAACTGATTTAGCAACTGCCGTAGATAAAATGTGCCATACGCGACGTTGTATTCCGGCACGGTCAACGAGGCGAGCCGATACGCCCGCGCGCGCCCTGTTGGCATCTGCTTCGCCATTCTTCTTGCCGTCGATGGCAAGAGTTGCATCAACCCAAATGCGTTGGACCGCGACCGCGCCTCAGGGTTGAACTCCGACTCCTGGCGAATCAACCCAGCGACCAAATACGGATCAAGGTCCAGAGCCTCCGCTCTCTCGCGTATATGAGACCACCAGGGCAGCGGGAACAGCAACTCCCAATCTTCCCGCGGAAGCTCGGTAAAGTCGAAAGCGAAATAACCAAGCAACAAACGCTTCGCATAATTCAACGCTACGTTATAGCGCCCGCGCGCCTGTTCCAGGTGCGCGAGTTCCCTCCCAAGGAAGAAATTCGCAGAATAGTCTTTGCCCACTCCGGCTTTGAGTTCCTCAATGGCGAGATCGATCAGCCACACCGACTCCAGCAGGCGGGCCTTCACACGGCGATTCTGAATCGCGGGAGGCAAGCCGTCGTGATCCAGCGCGGAATCGGGAACCGGCCGCTTGATGGAGTTGAGCAGCAAGGTCGCCTGGTTCGGCGCGGCTGTAGCCACTTGCTTAATGGTGGGCGGCACGTCCAGCACAGCCAAGCGCCCACTTGCGACCAAGCCATAGTAGTAGTTGGGAAACGTCTCAACGAGCTTTTTATAATACACGGCAGCATCGGCTGGCGAATCGGGTTCCAATGTCCGGCCAGCCCAGTAAATGGCAGAAGATACCTGCGGACTGGTCCCGTAGTCCCGGATCTGCTCGATGAAGAGGCGTCCGGCTTCTGCCAAGTTCCGTTCGCGGTACCGGCGGAATGCCACGCGCCAATGGCTCTCGGCAGCGAGCTCACCTTGAGGGAATTTCTGATACACCATCGTGTAATATTGCGCCGCCCGCGCTGGGTCCTGCGAAACCAGGTAATGGTTGCCTACCATGAACAGCGCCCGCTGGTACCACAATGACTCCGGATGCGCTCGCCCGAGCAGTTCCACCTGCTGCTCCATAGCCTCGGGCTGTTCCAAACGGCGATAGACGGCGGCAAGGTTATAAATTCGTTCGGCATCGGCTTCCGCATCCGAGACTTTCAGGTTGCGCAGAGTGGTGAGCGCGACACGGCTGCTGCCAGAGCGGAACTGGCAAACCCCGACGCGCACGCGCGCACGATCGAGCGCTGTGCCGCTGGCGTATGTCGCCGCGGAGCGATATTCAATCTCGGCATCCTTCCACCGACCGGCGGCGTACAGCCGGTCGGAGCGCTCCCGGCGCATCTCAGCAGTCGGGTTTGGGTACGCGGCACCCATCTCCACCCTGAGTTCTTTCAGATGATCCGCGGCTGAGGCGGCCTGTGGAGATGCGGGACTGTAGTAGTAGATCTTTTGTAGGAGCACTACCGCCTTGTCAGGCTGACGGTTCTTTCGATATGCCTGCGCCAGCAGCAGATCGGTGACGGGTTGTGACAACGGAACAGGCGGTCTGGTGAGTAGCGGAATGGCATCCGCCGCCCGATCGGTGGCGACCAGAGATTCGGCAAGCCGAAGCGTTGCTGGAACAATCAAAGAACTGCGCCGATGCCTGGCGGCGAAACCGCTAAGGACTTGCATAGCAGCGTCGCGTTCACCGTTCGCGAGGTTACTCATCGCCAAGTAGTAGTCGGCATAGTCGCGGACTGCGCTGGGTATCACACGGGCAGCCTGGAAGTTCGCCTTGGCTTCCGGATAATTCTTTTTCTGATAAGCATGATATCCGAGGACTAGTCGCGCCAGTGCGCCGTTGTGCTCTTTCGCGTGCCGCTTAGCAAATGATTCGAGCTTTTGTTTCTCGGCTACCGAGTTCTTTTCCAGCACCGCGAAAGACATTGCCTTCAGCGTGCCAGGTCGCATGTCACGAAGACCCGAGGCATCGGCCGGCGTGATCCGTGGTCGTGTGGATTTGACAGCGCGTTTTGCTGGAGCCTTTTTGGGTGCGCGCTTGGTTACTTTCTTTTTCGCCTGCGGCGAGGCAGGGCGTGCCGCGCCTGACTGCTGCCGTGTCTTGGTCTGCGGAGCAGCTTCAGCAACTGCTGACACGAATATGATTGCGGCGAGTAGAAAAGAAGTGATTGCGTTCATCATCCTGGCCTCTTCTTATCATTCCATCTTTGGGCAGGTTCTGAACAGGAACGTGATCAGCGTAAGTTGGACAGCAAAAGATTGGACTGACCTGCGCGCACTCGGCACACTTCAAAAAACTTTCATTTCTCCTGCATCGCGCCCGGGTACGTTGCGCCGAGCGATTCAGGATCGTTTCCCGCCAGCTTCAGCACCAGTTCGTAGTGCAGGTAATCGTAAGATCGGGCGGCGGTATTGCCGAAGCGCTGTCGGTAATTTTCCCGGGTCTTCTCGATATCATCCTTCAACAGCGCGTACAGGTTCCGGTTCTTGCGCCCTTGCTCGATCTTATTCTTATGATACGAGAGTAAATCCTGAACCGCCACACGGGCAAAGCGATGCGCCTTGCGATGCGCTTCTCGATCGCTCTCGGGCAGGGACTCTGCGTCTGGAGGCGGCTCGACCGAGGGCGCGGTTATGGGTATTACGGGTATGCTTGCAGCAAACGACCCTGGAGGCGCTTGTGCCATTGCTGGCGGTGGTGCTGGTGCTGGTGCTGGCGCCGGCTCAGCACTGCCGGCGGTGATTGGCTGCGGTTGCTCCGTCACGTTGGCCGCGCGTGTCGCTACCGCAGGTGACGGCCGCGCTGCGGCTCTGGATGCTGCAGTTTCCAGGCTAAGCCCTGTCACCATTCCCAGAATTTCCAGAGCCGAGGGTTCCAACGAGCCGGCCACAGTTCCGGCATCGGCGTAGAGCGCCGCAACTACCCGGCCCTGCACAACGATAGGCGCCACACAGATGGTGCCATCCGCCGCTTCGCCGAGTGCCTGTTCAAGCGCTGCGGGAACCGCGCTAGGCGCCCGCAACACGGTAGTACTCCGCTGTGTGTCCAGGATGTCCTTAAAGACTCCCGACGGCTCCACCGTTGCAGAGCGCAGCGCCGCTACGATATCGTCCCGGAAACCTTCCGCGCGCCAGAAAGCAAATGTATCGCCCCGGCGCACGAACAAGGCGCATCTTCCTGAGAATTCAGCCGCCCCTTGAAGGAAGGCGCCCATGATCTCAGTTTGTCCAGTGGGGTGGAGGATTCGAGCGACTGCCTGGTTTACTTCCGGTACTCCGCTCGAAGTCGAAGGTGCTGTTGTCACTATAGGGGCTGTACTGCCGGCGGAGCTTGCGATAGCTGCCAAAATCTGTTCTTGCAGGGCCTCAGTTAATTCCCGGCGCAGCGAAACCAGCCGGTTCTCGACCAACTCTTCCAGCGTCGCTTGCAGCGCCTTCTCCAGGGTTGCGTGATCCGTCATAGTTGTATTGAGCCTAATTGAAAATTAATGCCGCAAGTACTGCGGTGTCAAACAGTTTTTGCGTTTGGGTAGGATTGGCGATAATGATACGGTGGGTCACAGAAATCAAGAACTCGCGCCGTTGCCCTCCTCATCGCTGTTCCGCAGCTTCATTGTGCGCCCAATGCTGGGTGGAAGACGCACCGGGGATCGGCTGCGAACCGCGCTCAGTATCGCCGCCGTAGCGTTGGGCGTGGGGGTCATCCTCGCGATTCAGCTTGCGAATCGAAGTTCCATTGGTTCCTTTGAAAACTCCTTGGAAGAAATCTCCGGTCGCACCAATCTCTCCATTACCGGCGCGGACGGCATAGACGAACTGTTGTTGCCGCGGCTCGCTGATATGCTGGATTCGGCGGTGAAACTCTCTCCGGTGCTAGACTCGACCGCAGTTGCCGCTGATACAGGCGAGGTGATCCAAATCCTTGGTGTTGACCTGGTGCAAGACAAGGCCTTTCGTGACCTCACCATGCAAGGCGGCGAAACGGGAACCCGTGATTCCCTGCTCCTTTTGATTGATCCTCAGTCTCTGTTGCTCAGCGAGGCGTTTGCCGAACGGCATCATTTACATGACGGCTCGCAGATACCACTGCTGGTGAATGATCGCCAGGACAACTACACCGTTCGCGGTATCCTCAAACTGCAAGGACCGGCAAAAGCGATGGGCGGCAATTTCGCCGTCATGGACATCGCGGCAGCACAACTGGCCTTTGGCCGTTTAGGAAAACTGGATCGCATAGATTTGATCGTCCCACCGTCGAAGCTCAGTGAAACGGAATCGAAGCTTTCGGGCTCACTGCCGGCGGGCCTCCGCGCCGAGCCGCCTCAATCGCGTGTCCAGCAGGCTAACAAAATGCTCCGGGCGTTCCGCTGGAACCTTGCCGCCTTGAGCTATGTTTCGCTGGTGGTGGGTGCTTTTCTGATCTACAACACCATCGCGGTGTCCGTGGTCAGACGAAGGGCCGAGATAGGCACGCTGCGCTCGCTTGGCTCTACGCGCGGACAGATTCTCAGGCTTTTTCTCTCCGAAGCAGTGCTACTTGGTCTTGCAGGCGGGTTAGCGGGAGTTGCGGTGGGGCGCGCGCTGGCGGGACTGGCGTTGCAACTCGTTTCCGGGACCGTGAACACCTTGTATGTAGCGGCCACTCCGGCGCCCATCCATCTCGACATTGGAATTGTTGCCGAAGCATTGGGTGTAGGCGTGGTCGCGGCATTCGTTTCCGCTCTGCTACCGGCGCTGGAAGCCACCGCTGTGGAACCGGCCGAAGCTTTACAGCGCGGCGCGCACGAGCGGCAGGGGCGCCTCCATAGCGCGCGTCATGCCGCCGCTGGTTTAGTGGCTCTGGCGCTTGCCGGTGGCGCGGCACTGCTTCCACCTGTCGGCAAGTTCCCATTCTTCGGGTATGTCTCGGCACTGCTGTTAATCGTAGCCTTCTCCTATTTCATGCCGCTGTTGCTGCTGTGGACCATGCGAATTTTGGATCGGCCGCTGCTTTATTTTGCAGGCATTGAGGGACAGACTGCGGGGCGGGGCCTGGCCTCGTCTCCATCGCGGATTTCGGTCTTGACGATGTCACTTGCCACCGCGGTGGCCATGATGGCCAGCGTGGCCATCATGGTCGGGAGTTTCCGGCAGACCGTGGAGGTATGGGCGTCGCAGACGCTCCGCGCCGACCTTTTTCTCAAACCGGCGGCACAACGGATTGGCACAGCAGCAACCATTTCAGCCGATGCGATCGAACTGGTTCGCTCCACACCCGGGGTGGAAGCTGTAGATCCATTTCGTGCGCTTGACGTGATCTATCAAGGCTCACCTGCCGTGTTAGGTTCGGGCGAATGGTCAACCCTAGTGCGCCACGGAAACCTTCTCTTTACGGATGGCCGAGCCCCAATCGAGGTGTTGAAAAATCCTTCACATGACGCCGTAGTTTCCGAACCAATGGCAATCCACCACCACATCCGCAAGGGCCAGCAGATCGAACTGGATACTCCAGCGGGCAAGTTCAAGTTCAATGTGGCGGGAGTTTACTACGACTACAGTAACGACCGGGGCACGATCGTGATCGACCGCGCGGTTTACCGCCGTCTGTTTCAGGATGACACCGCGAGTACGTTGGCTGTCTACGTCGCGCCTGGAATAAATGCGGAGGAAGTGCGCGCGGATCTATTTCAAAGGATGGGAAAGCGTGGGTATCGTTACTTGATCACTCCTAATGCCACGCTGCAACGCGCGGTGCTGCGCGTGTTCGACCGCACCTTCGCCATTACCTACGCGCTTGAACTTGTGGCGATCGCTGTCGCTGCGTTGGGCATCGCCAATGCGTTTCTTGCATTTATAATTGAACGGCGGCGGGAGATAGGCATTTTACGCGTACTGGGCGCGACGCGAGGCCAATTAAGAAAGATCGTGCTGAGCGAGGCTGCCCTGGTGGGCTTGTTGGGAAATCTGGCAGGCTGGCTCATGGGCGTGCTGCTGTCGCTGGTCCTTATTTTCGTCATCAATAAGCAATCCTTTGGATGGACTATCCAGTTCAGCTATCCGGCAACATTTCTGGCAGTGTCAGGTGCGGCGATTCTGCTGGTCGCAGTCGCTGCCGGCCTATATCCAGCGCGTGTCGCGGCTCGATTTGTGCCCGCCGAGGTGATCTCCATCGAATGACAAGTCCGGGTTCAGAGTCGCCCGGGAGGGAAGCATCATAATGGGAGCAGCGGGAATTGCGGCGTATCTTACGACTACGTTCGCGGTATCAGTAGCGTTGCTGCTGGCTGGGGATACTCCACCCCGAACTCGCGGCCAATTCTGCCAGGCCACCCCAGGCTACCGGTTTTCTTTCCCGCGCGATCATTTTGAACATCGGTGTTTCAGAACCGAGTGGTGGTACTTTACGGGTAACCTGACCTCGAACGATGGGCGCCGTTTTGGCTTTGAGCTGACATTCTTCCGCCAAGCGGTTGACAATCCCTATCAGAATCCATCCCGCTGGCGGATTGACGATCTGTATCTGGCGCATTTCGCCGTGAGCGATCTCCAGTCGGGCAAGTTTTTCTACACGGAACGACTGAACCGAGCCGGGATCGAACTCGCAGGCGCTGATCATAGTCGTGGCAGGATTTGGAATGGCGACTGGTCCGCCGAAATTCGCGGTACGGGGTTGGACGAGTCATGGTCCGTTGACGCCAGCGATGGCGGATACAAAATTCATCTTGTAATGCGGCCCGAAAAAGCTCCCGTCTTGCACGCCGAGAGCGGTCTGAGCCGGAAATCAGCGGGCGCGGGAAACGCGTCGTATTACTATTCGCTGACTCGTCTGCGGACATCAGGCAGCTTGGTCGTGAACGGGACAGCTTATGAAGTGACAGGTCTCTCCTGGATGGACCACGAATTCTTCACGCATTCTATGGCTCCGAATCAAAGCGGGTGGGACTGGGTGAGCTTGCAAATGGATGACGGCACGGAATGGATGCTCTACCGGTTCCGGCGGGCGGACGGCAGCAGGGACCCATTCTCATCGGGCACCTTCGTGGATCGCAATGGCAAGGCCACGCACCTGAGGGCCTCGGATTTCGAGATGCAGCCTCTGGAGACTTGGCGCAGCCCCCATTCCGGTGCTAATTATCCTGTGGCGTGGCGCATTGTCGTTCCCAGGCTCTCGTTCCAGGCGGAAATCCGGACTTCGCTTCCCGATCAGGAATTGGTGAGTGCGGTAACTTCAGGACTAACGTATTGGGAAGGAAGCATTGTGGTCCGAGCTACTCAGCACGGCAGCAGCACAAGTGGCCGCGGATACCTGGAGATGACCGGTTATGCGGGACCGATCTCCCCCATGTTGAATCCGAAGTAGCCCGCGCAACGTCACGATCCAAACGATGACTTGACCTGTGCCTGCCGCTTATACAATACTAATTTAGTATTCGGTCTCAGGCGGCGTTATCTTCAACGCTCAGACGGCTTGATTAGGAGCTATTCATGGCTCCCGGGGAGGAAAGTTCCATGGCCCCTGTTTCAACGTCTAAGCTTCCCATCGGTCCACAACCAGTCCCTGAGCGGGAGATCGGGAAACTGTCTGTCATCTCCCCTGAGAACGACCCTTTGGAACTCCTGCGTTTCGTTCTCGAAACTGCGAATATCGGCACATGGGAATGGGACATCCGCACCGACCATGTTTTCTGGTCGGACTCCATGGCCTTACTCAGTGGCATCGACCCGAGAACATTCCCCCAAACGCTCGAAGGCTTTCTCGAAGGAGTTTACCCCTTTGACCGTGATCGCGTGCTTCAGACGGTCCAAAAGACGCTGGATACGGGCGGGGAATACGAAATCGAATATCGGCAACTCACATCCAGCGGCAACATCAAGTGGATGCAAGGAAGAGGACGGCTGATCTCCGACTCGGCTGGACGGCCAGCACGCATGATCGGAATTTGCATGGACATTACTGAGCGTAAGCGTGCTGAAGAGGAACTACACCGCGCCTACCAGGAGCTACAACTTCGGACCATGGACAGAGCAGCGGAAGTCGAAACGGTCAACCAGGAACTGCGTACTGAAATTGAGGATCACGGCAGAACCATAGAGGCTCTCCAGCGTAGTGAAGAGCGCTTTCGGCTCCTTCTCGAAAGCATAAGAGACCACGCAATATACATGCTGGATGTTGAGGGTCGCGTTCTGACATGGAACAGCGGCGCGGAGCAGATGACGGGCTACTCGCGTCAGGAGATCATGGGTAAGCACTTCTCGGTGTTTTACACGCCGGAAGATATTCGCGGGGCCAAGCCGGAGGCGGCGCTCAGGATGGCGGCAGAGCACGGCCGTTACGAGCAGGAGGGCTGGCGACTGCGCAAGGACGGCTCGCGGTTTTGGGCCAACGTAGTTTTGACTCCGCTGCACGACGCGCACGGACATCTGACGGGATTCTCAAAGGTCACTCAGGACCTGACCGAGCGCAAAGTGTCAGAGGAATCTCTTCGCGAGCTTTCCGGGCTGGTGCTGCGTCTGCAGGATGAAGAGCGCGGACGGCTGGCACGAGAACTACACGACAGCACGGCTCAGACGCTTTCGGCATTGTCTCTCAATTTGGCACTCTTCAACAAGATCAGCAGCGTGGCAAAGCAACCCCAGGCTGCAAAGGTGCTCTCGGACAGTCTCACTCTGGCGGATCAGGCATCGCGAGAGTTGCGAACGCTATCGTATCTGCTCCACCCGCCACTGCTCGACGACAGCGGCGTAGCGCAGGCGCTGCGGTGGTACATAGATGGATTCATACAACGCACTCAAATCGAAGTGGATCTGACGATTTCCCCGCCGGAACTGGGCCGATTGCCGAACGAACTGGAGCGGACCATCCTGCGTATCGTGCAGGAGTGTCTGACAAACGTTTACCGCCACTCACAGAGTTCGACGGCGTCCGTACATCTCGTTAGAGGGCCTGCCGAGGTCACTCTGGTTGTTCAAGATCAAGGGAAGGGATTTCCTTCCGAGGAATCTGATCAAGCAGCGAAACCGTCGGTCACTTTGGGGGTAGGGATTCGCGGCATGATGGAGAGAGTCAAGCAACTGGGAGGCTCAATGCAGGTACGTGCCGCCAATCCGGGCACTATAGTAGAAGTCGCGCTGCCGGCGCCCCGCCGCAGGCGGCGGGCGCGACCGCAGGAGCCTGTCGGTTAACCGTTCCCGTTTCAATGCGCGTTCCGCGCTGCTCCCGTTCTTAGTCAATTACTAAGTCCCCTCGGTCCGATTCGTTCGATATAGAAGAACGGTTCCGGGTAGGAGAACAACTGTTTATGGCCAAAGGCGAGAGAATTCTGGTTATAGACGACGATGACCGCGTGCGCGAGGCGCTCAGCAATCTGCTGAAGTCCTGGGACTATAACGTGGATGTGGCGTGCAACGGCACAGAAGGATGGGCCAAGATTGTTTCAACTCATCCGGTAGTGGTTATCTCCGATCTGCGCATGCCGGAGCCCGGCGGCTTGCAACTGCTGAAGCAAACGCGGGAACTCAACAGCGGCGTTTACTTCATTGTCCTCAGCGGGCACGGCAGCATCCAGACTGCTGTTGAAGCCACCAAACTAGGCGCGTACAGTTTTCTTGAGAAACCTGTTGACCCCGGCCGGTTACAGATCGAATTGCGGAACTGTCTGGACCGGCATGAAAGCGAGCGGCAGCTTCAGATCGCTCACCGGCGCCTGCGCGACATGGGAGCCCTGGGAAAGTTTGTCGGGCGCTCCAAGGGGATGCAGGAGATCATGTCTCTCATCACCATGGTCGCGCCGTCCTCGGCATCTGTCCTGATCACCGGAGCAAGCGGTACCGGCAAAGAGATCGTGGCCCGCACCATTCATGAGCTGAGTCCCTGCCGAGGGCACTCATTTGTAGCCGTCAACTGCGCGGCGATCCCCGAAACTCTGATTGAGAGCGAACTGTTCGGCCATGAGAAAGGATCGTTCACCGGCGCAGTTGAGTCGCGCATGGGCTGCTTTGAATTGGCGGATGGCGGTACGCTGCTACTGGATGAAGTCGGCGAGATGCCCGCCCCCACGCAGGTGAAACTGTTGCGCGTATTGGAAGAATCAAAGGTGCGGCGAATTGGCGCAAAAGCGGAAATTCCGGTATCAGTTCGCGTACTGGCAGCCACCAACCGCGTGCCAGAGGATGCTATCAAAGCGGGCAAACTCCGGAGCGATCTGTATTACCGCCTGAATGTGATCCGTATCAATATTCCGCCGCTGCGTGAACACCTGGAGGACTTGGACGATCTCTGCTCACATCTGATCGCCGATTTGTGCCGCAAACACAACCGGCCGCTGAAGACAATCGATCCTGAGGCGCTCATGCTGATGCGTCGTCACACTTGGCCGGGGAATGTGCGTGAACTGCGAAACACGATTGAACGTGCGTTGCTGGTATCGCACAGCGAGATGATTACGGCTAAAGACCTGCCCGCAGTGTTGAACGCCAGCTATTCGGCCGGAAATAACAGTGACAACAGCCGCATCGAAGTCGGTCTAACCCTGGATGAGGCGGAATACCGGCTGATACTTCAGACCCTCGCATCTACGAATAACAACCGGACGAGAGCCGCCCAAATTCTCGGTATCACTACAAAAACACTCTACAATAAGCTGAAGAGGCAGTGAGGGTACTACAGGGTAAGGGGGATGTGAGAGTTTTCACGTGTGGACATATAAGTAAGGGCATGACTTCAGTCATGCCGAAAAACGGCACCAAACGGTACGGCTTTCAGCCGTTGAGGGCTTGAACCGCAGGGCCTAAAGGCCCGCTAGTCTGCGCAGTTGCAGCACGGCTGAAGCCGTGCCCTTACGAGTCTTTCTCAATCTGCAGTAATACTGAAAACGCATCAGCTCGCGCGGCGCACTTTCTTCTTCGCCGGGCGCGCTTCCGCCGCCGGTTTGCGGTGCGTTTCTTTGGCTGGCTGAGGAGGCTTTCGTTGGGCCAAGCTTCGCTTCAGCGCCTCCATAATATCTATAACGGGCGCTACGTGAGGTTCCGGCGTTGCTACCACTTTGTGTCCGCTAATTTTCTCCTGAATCATCTGCGTCAAATTCTCCCGGTACGTATCGTGGTATTTACCGGGTTCGAACGGGGCCGCCAATGACTCGATAAGACTCTTGGCCAGTTCGAGTTCTTTCGGCTTTACCTGGCTGGTGTCCGTCTGGAATTCGTTCGATTGGCGGATCTCATCCTGGAAATACATGGTGTGCAGCAGCAGACCTTTTTGGCCGGGTCGCAACACCACAATGTGCTCCCGATTATGCATCGCGATTTTGGCCACTCCGAAATATTGGGCGCTGCGCATAGCGTCAAAGAAAAGAGCATACGGCTTTTCCCCGCCCTCACCGGGGGCCACGTAGTAAGAGCTCTCGAGGTACACAGGGTCGACCTCTTCCGCCTTGACAAATTCGAGCACTTCCATCACCTTGGCGGTCTTCGGAGCCACTTTCTTGATTTCCTCGTCCTCAATGACCACGTACTGATCTTTGTCGTATTCGTACCCTTTGACGAGATCCGTACGGACGACGGGCTGGTCCTCCGCGCGGCAGTACATGACTTCCTTGATTCGCGAATTATCTTTGCCGTGTAGCAGATTGAATCGTATGCCAAGCGGGCGCGCGGCACTTGAGAGCATCACCGGGAATGACACCAAGCCAAACGTGAGATGGCCCTTCCACACACTTGCCGCCATGTTTAGCTCCTCAGAATTGCTTCATGGACCGGAACGAAAGGGGCGGCCTACGAGCCGCCCTCCGCTTCGTTACAAGTAGCCCAGCATCAGCATGAGTAATAGCACAACTAACACCAGTCCCAAGCCACCGCTAGGATAGTATCCCCACCCGCGGCTGTACGGCCAAGTGGGGAGCGCACCAAGTAGCAGCAGCACGAGTATTACCATCAGCACTGTGAACATCTTACCGTCCTCCTTCAGCAGTGGCGCCGGTCTTCCCGGCGTCGCTGCTACTCGAGGAATTGAGCAGACGCGCGCGGCGCGCGTGGCATCAGGGGCAATAAACGCCTGAAAACCTAAGCCACATTGCGCCGCCGAGGTCTCCCGGAGTCCTCCTTCTCTTCGTGAACGTCCTCTCTGTGCTGGCGCAACTCCGCTTGGGAGTCGAACTCCAGGTCACATTCCTCGCAGATATACTCTTCGCTGTTGTCATCTAATAGCATGACTTCACCTCCGGAGTGCCCGTTGTGTAAGTGCTAAGCCGCGCCGCGACGACCCAAACGCTCGAATTCGCTGAGCCATGTGTCGTATTCGCGTTGGGCACGCTCTTTCTCCCAGCCATACCGCTCCTGCAGTACGCCCACGAGCTTGTCCTTGTTGCCAGCGATACGTTCCAGGTCATCGTCTGTGAGTTTTCCCCATTTTTCTCTGACGGTGCCCTTCATTTGGTTCCATTTTCCTTGAATTTCATCCCAGTTCATGTTTACTCTCCTTTCGAAAGGACTGCCTGGCTTGTCAACTCAACGATGCCAGCCGCTGTTACCACCGGAATCCAAACGTGACCGGCAGAACGGTAGTCGCATTGGGACGCGTGTACATGTGGTGATAGCGCGTTTCTACATAAACCGAGCCTTTGCGGGTATCCCCGACCTTCACCCCGATGCCGCCGCCGATATTCAGTCCGCCCTTCAGAACGGTGTGCGAGCGCAGAATTTCATTGGCGGGAATGGCGACCGGGACGAACAACCCGAAGAACGGATCAAACGCGGTGAAAGTAGAGACAGTGGGAGCCGTGAAATCGATGTTGCGGTAGTACAAGCCTCCGCCACCGATCAGGTAAGCGTCGTACCGGCTGTCTTCACGGTTGAGGCGAATCATCGGATTCACTGTCAGCCCCCAAAAATCCATGTCACCGTTGGGGAAGTTCAGCCGGGTAAGAGCCGTCTGGGTCACGTCAAACCGGCTGTACATGAACTCACCGACCACACCGGCGTGTCGGCCGAACATGACGCCCGCACCGCCCTTCACATTCCATCCTGTATCCATGTTTCGGCCGGTGGAGTACACCGGAAGCGATACGCCTGCTCCGATATCGCCGGTGAACGAGATGGCCGGAGCTTCGGTGGTCTGCGCGAAGACCGGGAGCGCGAACAACGTAGCCAAGCATGCGAACACGATAGCTAGCGTTTTTCGGCGCAACACTACGATTGATTTCATATGGAATCTCCTTTCCCGTTAACTGAGGTTGCGAGTCGGTAAACACACGCGATTTGCTATAACTTCCGCAACCCAATGACCAACACGTAAGTGACTGACACCACAAGGCAACGGCCGGAAAAAACGGTGTGAGCGCGGGAAATTTTTTCTCGCTTCACTCCCATCCAACTCACCCCCCTTGGGCTATACATCTTTGGATGACACCCAGCTACCCAATGGGAACATCTTATTGACCATAAGCATTGGCTAGGGTTGACCTGTCATCCCGCGCAGATCCATAAGCACTCTTGCACAGAGGCGCGGGGTAATCCCATAAACCAAAACACAGGAGACACGTTTATGAAATTAGAATCCTTACGGGATGCATATATGGACCAACTGCGGGACGCATACGACGTTGAGGAGCAACTCGTAAAGGCGTTACCGAAAATGATGAAGGCATGCGCCAGTCCGGAGTTGAAATCGGCTCTGGAAGAGCATCTAGAACAGACCAAGATTCAGGTGCGCCGGCTGGAACGGGTATTCGAGAGCATGGGACAAGATGCCAAGGCGAAAAAATGTGTCGGGCTGCGCGGCATCTTGGACGAAGGCGAAGACATCGGGGATGAGGAGGGCGAGTTTGCTGTCCGTGATGCGCTGCTAATCGCCGGAGCTCAGAAGGTGGAGCACTACGAGATCGCCATGTACGGAACCCTGTGCACCTGGGCGGAACAACTGGGCGATCGAACTGCCGTTGAAATACTGAGGGAGACTTTAGAAGAAGAAAAGATGGCTGACAAGAAATTAACGCAAATCGCGGAAAGCTCTATCAACCCACAGGCAGCGCAAAGACGCGTAGCGTAGCCGCACAAATTGTATAGCGGTGTAGGTGGCCTCCGTTGACGTGCGGAGCCCACCTCTTCGTATCAGTTCCACGTCGCGCCAGTAGACCGACGATGAAGTTCTAACCTTCAGCTTCACTTCCTTTTGAAAGGTGGAAATGACTATGGCGGAAACGGCAGCCGATGTATTGATTGAACAGATCCATGATTGGGGCGTGGATCTGGTGTTCGGGCTTCCCGGTGACGGCATCAATGGCATCATGGAAGCTCTGCGAAAAAATCAGGACAAAATAAAATTCGTTAGCGTACGGCATGAGGAAGCCGCGGCGTTCATGGCGTGCGGCTATGCCAAATACACGGGCAAGTTGGGCTGTTGTCTCGCAACCTCCGGTCCTGGCGGCCTGCATCTACTGAACGGATTGTACGATGCGAAAATGGACGGCCAGCCTGTTCTGGCGCTCACCGGCCTCCATTATCACGATCTGATCGGAACGCATGCTCAACAGGATGTCGAGCTGGACAAGACGTTTATGGACGTCGCAGTCTTCAACCAGCGTGTGATGGGACCAGCGCACGTGGAAAACCTAGTCGATCTGGCCTGCCGCACTGCCCTCACGTCCCGTGGCGTCGCACACATTTCGTTCCCCGTTGATTTCCAGGAGATGCCGGCGCGCAAGAACGGATCTAAGCGTAACGTCCGGCATCACACTTCCGATGTATTCACACGCGGAGCTTATCTCCCCAGAGAGGTGGATCTGCACCGAGCAGCGGAGGTGCTCAACTCGGGGAAACGGATTGCGATCCTGGCTGGCCGCGGCGCCCTGGGCGCAACAGAGGAGTTGGAGCAACTGGCAGAGCGCTTGGGCGCTCCCATCGTAAAGGCTCTGCTTGGCAAAGCTTGCGTTCCGGATAACAGCCCATACACAACAGGCTCCATCGGACTCCTCGGTACGAGACCTTCCCAGGATGTCATGGAAAACTGCGACACGTTACTGATGATTGGAACTTCTTTCCCGTACATTGAATACCTGCCCAAACCAGGCCAAGCCCGCGCGGTACAGATCGATCTCGATCCGCAACGCATCGGCCTTCGCTATCCGGTCGAAGTGGGCCTGGTAGGTGACAGCAGGCGCGTCTTGCATGAACTGCTACCGCTACTGAAACGAAACAGGCATCGCGGGTTCCTGGATCACACGCAAAAAGGGATGACAGACTGGTGGAAGATAATGAAGGAGCGGGCGACACGTCAGGACAAGCCGATGAAGCCGCAGGTGGTGGCCTGGGAGTTGGGCAAGCGCCTCGCTGACAATGCCATCGTATCGTGCGACTCCGGGACGATCGCGACATGGTGGGCGCGGCAGATCCCGGTGAAGCGGGGCCAAATGCACTCGCTCTCCGGGAATCTGGCCAGTATGGCGAACGGTTTCCCCTACGCGATCGCAGCGCAAATCGCATATCCGGACCGCCAGTCTGTGGCGTTCGTGGGCGACGGCGGTTTCTCTATGTTGATGGCAGAGTTCTCGACGTGTGTGAAATACAAGCTCCCTGTAAAAGTGGTCGTCATCAAGAACAACACGCTAGGCCAAATCAAATGGGAGCAGATGGTGTTTTTGGGGAATCCAGAATACGGCTGCGAACTGGAGCCTATTGATTTTGCCGCATTCGCACGCGCCTGCGGCGGAACCGGGTTCACTGTAGACGATCCCGCCGAGTGCGGCTATGTTCTGGATCGCGCTATGGCGACGGCTGGCCCGGTCCTCATTGAGGCACTGGTTGATCCGTTCGAGCCGCCACTGCCTCCGAAGACCACGCTTGATCAGGCGGCAAAGTTTGCCAAGTCTTTGGCGCGCGGCGAGCCGAACCGCGGCAAGATAGCGCTCACAGTGGCATCGGATAAAGTACGAGAGATGGTCTAACGGACCCACGGTTGCGCCAGCCCGCAGCGGTCCGGGCAGTAGCAATTTCTCGGGCTGTACGTCAGGGCATGGCTTCAGCCATGCCGGTATAGGATTCCCAAGAGCAAGCGCTTTAGCGCCTGAGGTTCGGATGCCTCAGCGGCTGAAAGCCGCCCCTTTACAGGGTTTCTTCGGCACGGTTGAAACCGTGCCCTGACGCCTCCACCCCAAAATGAGGCCGTAGGTACGTGCCATTGTTTGAAGAAGCCAGTTAGCCTGTTACGTGCATCCAACTAATGCCGGTTGTACGCGGCGGCCCGGGAAACGTCAGCCGGCTGAGTGACCGTCGCGTGGTGTAGTCTATCATTCATAAAACGCTGAACGCCCAACTTCGATACGCAACCCGCCGCGGCGCTCGTACGGAGCGCCCCACGTTGAGGAATACCCGCTACCCACCTTTCAGCGATGCATTTTGCCAAACCGATGTGTTCAGCCGTTTCAATACAATAAGGAGAAAAGATGAAGAACTTGTTTGTTGGCAACCTTAGCTTCCAAACCTCGGAGAGTGAATTACGTTCGGCTTTCGAGCCCTATGGAGAAGTTCTTCGGGTCCGGATGATGACTGATCGCGAGACGGGAAGATCTCGCGGTTTCGCTTTCGTCGAGATGGCCAACGACGAGGAAGCAGCGCGAGCCATCGAATCGCTGAACGGCAAGGAGGTCGGGGGGCGCGCCTTGAACATCAGTGAAGCCCGTCCTAAACCTGAGCGTACCGGCGCACCGCGCGCATTTGGAGACAGAGAGAGAGACCGGGACCGTGTCTACTCCCCCCGCGACCGCGGATCGCGTCGCGAACCTCGCTGGTAGCGGCGCGGCGCGAAAATGCTACATTAAGAGCGTGCGAGCATCGATACCTGTTTCCGACCGTAGTTCCGCACCGGGTTGCGCTCGATGGAAGCAGGCAACACTGTCAAGACTGCGCCCGTTGATGGCGGCCTTAACGATCGCGGCAACTGCGGTGTTCCTGCGATTGACTGCCTTAGGGCGTCAGCCGCTCTGGCTCGATGAGGCGACCGACGCCGCGTTCGCGCAACGTTCGTTACACGACTGCATCTTCGCAGAGATTGTTCACCCACCGCTCTATCGCACTTTGCTGCACTTCATGGTGGTCTCTTTCGGCGACTCGGCATTTGTGCTTCGTCTATTGCCGGCGCTATTCGGTATTCTAGCGGTTGCGGCTGCCATACCGCTGGCTCGCCGCCTGTTGCCGCAGGCGGCGCTCTCATTCGGCATCCTTACAGCCACATCTCCGTTTCTCATTTTCTATTCGCAGGAGAACCGAAATTATTCATTGTTCGTGCTGCTGACGTTGCTCGGCACTTGGATATACCTGCGCTTCAGGGAGACGGGCAAGGCATTATGGTTGTACGCGTTCATCTCCGCGCTGCTGATGTACACGCATTACCTGGCCATCTTTGTCTTGGTAGCTCACGAGTGGATTTACTGGCGTTTTTCGAGGCGGAACGCCGCTTCATGGGTGGCGGCGCGGCTTGCCGTTGCGGCGGCTTTCGCGCCGTGGTGCTGGTGGGTGGCAACGCACTACTGGTCTGAGTCGCGACTTTTCGTTCCCCCCGTTTTGCTAGTGCCGTTAGCCGTGCTCCGCTTTTTCCTGGGTTATGGTATCGCCGCTGCCGATGCTGCACGGCAGGCGCAGAGCATTTCTGTCAACGTGCTGCAGGAAGCGCCAGTGGTGCTGCCGTCGCTGGCTTTATTCGTTTGGCTGGTTTATAGGGGCATCCGCAGTATCACGACTCGGGAGACGCGTGAACTGCTCGCCGCTGTGATCTTGTTTCCATGGACCGCGCTGGTGTTGCTGGCGCCATGGGTGCAGTTGACTCACGACCGTTATCTCGTATTTCAGGCGCCGTTTCTACTGCTCCTGGTGGCCGCCAGCTTCTGCTCGCTGACAAAACGTGGCCGTATGGGGGCCGCTGGCTCACTTGGAATTGTTATAGCATTCTCGCTTGCAGCATATTATGCAGCTCCGGCCATCGTGTTTGGCTATCAATTCCGGTACGCGAAGGAAAACTGGGCAGAAGCAGCTCGTTTCATCCGGCAGCAGCAAGCGGACGCTGTGGTCGTCGCGCCGGGATATCTTCGTCTGCCACTCGACCGATATTCGCTCGGCTCCGCTGATGAGATACCGCTCACGGCTGCTGGATCGCTCCCCGATCTTCAGGGCTACCGGCGCGTGGCCCTCGTCATATCTCGCGCTGCCCGCGAGGAGCTCCTTGCGACGTATCTCGCAAGCTCATATCGCCTGGTCGCCCGAGCAGAATTCACCCCGCAGAATGCTATTCGAGTTTTGATTTATGAACGCGCTGCCAGTGGACCAGTACTCGTGGCAGACGTGCCTGCACCTGCAGGAACCAAACAAAGGAGGTAACGAGAACGAGTTTTTGGGCTCGCCACTTGTCACTTGCCACTGTACTTACGCTTCTTTTCGAATGGCGATTTCGACGTTGGTGCTGGGGATGGTTCCGAAGAGGCGGTCGGAAACGCGAAACATCTGGGCAATACAAAACTTGACGGCGTGGAAGCTCGGACCGGTTGCGGCCAGCCAGTAGGCGGCACGGTCCCTGATCTTGCCCAACCTGGGCTGCAAGAGCGTGGCCTTGCCGCCTTTGAGGCAGAAGCTGCGGATAATCTCGCGCTCGGTCGCGCCGCGTATGCCGGCGCGCAGCAATTCCTCCCAATTCGGTGACCGGTTGATATGCGGGTGGATGCGCGCGTAGCGTCGTGCGAGCATGTGCGCGAGCCGGTCCGGCAGATAATTAATAAACCACAGCCCCGTGCTGTGATGCTCATACGGAAAGTAGCGGTACGGCGTTTGATTAACGAACAGCACAGCGCCGGGTTTCATCACAGACCACAACAGCGGCATCAAGAGCTTCCGCTCCTCCGGCAACAAATGCTCGTAAACAGCATTTAGCGTGACGAAGTCGAATGGGCCTATATCGGGCGGAATACTATCACCCGACGGTGAAACCATAAACCGCGTATTACGAACACCCAATACTTCGGCGGTCTTGTTCGCGGCCTCGATCCTGTCCAGGCTCAAATCCACCCCTATTATCTCGCTATAGGGCAGGATGGATGCGAGCGCGAAGGTGGAGGCTCCCGAGCCGCAACCGAAATCGAGTATTCTCTTGCCCCGGAACTCGGCGGGCCGGAAATACGAGAACAACTGCCGCTGCAGCACTCGCTTTTGCTCAGGATCTTCCTGGCGTACAATGTAGGCGCACAACGAACCGAACGGGTACTTGGTTACAAGAAAATCAACCAACTCCAGCGGCAATGCCGTCTCGCAGGTAGCGAGCTCGGTACCGATTCGCGGATCATGCGGGTGCAAAGTGATTCGTAAGCGACCGTATGTGCCTGGACGGATTTCGACTACGCCATCGTCCGTCGAACGTGTGAGCACGGTTGGACGTCTCTGGGGCCAATTTGCTGCCGAAGCAGTCGCCATGACGTAATGTCCGCTTTCCGGCAAAGGATGCACACAGCCAAACTGGGACTTTTGATTAGACTAGTCGGCTGGAGCAGATCGGTTCTTGAAAGTTTAGGAAAAATTGAGGCGCTTTGGGGCGTGCTCACGCAGCGCGCTTTGCTTGTAAAGCTTTCCCCAGAACCCGGAGATCGTCGATGAAACGGGCCATCTCGGCGTGGCGCGTGTCATCATCTGGAGCGCGAAGGATCGCCGAAGCGTGCACGGTTGCCATTACCTTCGGCGCAGGGGGGACGGCACGAACTTGCCGCGCTCGGTACTTACCCGGAATTGCCTACCCAGCAACGCCTGCGTCGCCGTTGCCCCTTCTGATTAGAATGGGATCACTGCTCAAAAAGGTTCAGAGTCTTCCAACTCTGAACCCCGAGAGCTATGGCTAAGAGTGAATCACCGCGCCGGATGGTGACGCTGCCAGATGGATGCCCCGATAAAACTGCGTCAATGGAGTGTAGATTCGCCCGCTCTTACATGACCGAGTCTCCGCGCGGGTGTTCTGCAAGTAATCGGCGTTATTGAACAGCCATCGTGACGGTGTTGGAGGTTGCGCCGCCGAGGGTGATTACCACTGGGACTGCGTCCCCCGGCGGCGCATTTTCCGGCACCTGGACGTCCAGTACGTACAGACCCGCAGATTCAGGGGCGAGGCCGGAAAACGTCACCGCCGCGGATACTCCTCCGATGGTGACGGCTGGCGTTGTCGTTGAAGTGCACAGGCCGGCCGGTGGCGTTTCCCCGCTCGGCGGCTGGCTCGTTACGGGTCCCAACCCTGTCGAGTAGATGAAAATAGATTCGCCGCGGCGTGCAGGGCGCGCCGCAATTCCCGTAGCGGTTGGGCTGGGTGCAGCAAACTCACCGGTTCCTGCAATCAGGATGGCGCCTTGATTACCTTTGAGGGAAAACAGACCGGGACTCATCGGCATCAAATTGACCCTCTGGGCAGCGGTTGACACTCCGTCTACCGTCAGAACTAGTGAAACCTCTGCCTGTCCGGAGAATTCCCAAGGGACCTGGAAGTTGACTTGCGAAGGAGAGATGGAGAGCAGCGGCACCGGCATGCCATTGACTCGCACAACAGTCTTGTCAATCATCTTCGGCAGCGGAAGCTCGGTAGCCGTCACACTGGTATACGCGAGATGCCTGCCGAAGATGGACCCGATGCTACCGGCCGTCAGCGCTGGCGTGTAACTGGCCGAATTGACCACCCCGCCACTTGCAACGACAGGGGCCGGTAAAGGCCCGACATGGGCTATCACGTATTCCTTGCGCCCGTGCACAAATTCGCGAACTGCATTGACCGCCTCTTCGAACGCCGCATTATCTACCGGTTTTACAGGATCTTCGACCGCCGCCTGGTAGATCAGCGCGTAAAAGCGATTCAATTCCTCGTCGAGCCATCCGCCGGACCCGCCAGCCTCCAGCGCTACCATTCGTGCGGCATCCTGATATGCAGCCGTAATCTCCGGGTACTCACAAATTCGGCGCGTGAGTACGTTTGTATCCACGCCAAACCAGAGCGATTGCTGCGAATCATAGAACGTATCGTCCAGGTCCCACGGAATGAACTCAAACCGCTCAGTGCCCGCGAAGCGGTAGAGGTAGAAATTGTTCATTCCGGCTGAGCCCAGCAGGAAGTCGAAATTCGCAGGGAATTGTTCGACCGCGAGATACCTCAGGAACCGATTCAAATCAAGGAACTGGGAAATCTGGGCGATGAAGGCGTCATTGGATGCCAGGTTCATCGTCCGGATCATATTGATCAGGGCTGCGGGATCCGTGTCGGCCGGGCACGATTTGGGTTCGAATCGATCTGGGGCATATTGTCCAGGGTCATCGCCGAGATATTCGAAATGGTATTCGTCAACGAGATTGTAGTTATATAGGCAGCCATTGTGCTCTCCGAAAACACGATCGAGAAAACTGTTGTCAATTTCCTCGACGATCCAGTAAAGGCCCGAATATTCCTCGTTCACGTAGAGTCTTGCGTAGGACTCGCGTGGCGCGGGCAGATCCATGCGCCGGAAAAAATCCATGCCGAGGATTTCCCGCAGAAACGAAGGATCGTTGATGGCATTCTTCAGCCGCAAGTTTGACAAGCCCAGAAATTGCTGTCCCTTTACGTATTGGTCGAATTTCAACCCCAAATACGGTTTGGTTCCGCTGCGGCTTCCGGTACCTCGGTGACGAATACCGATATTCTTGATGTCGGTTCCGCGCCAACTCAAGTCGCCAGCAATATAGTCGTTCGACCAGTAGTTTTCTTTGAATTGGGCCCAATCGTCTGGACGGACCGTTAGCCGGATATCCTGCAGCACCCAATTATCAAACAAGTCATTCTGTGTTTGCGCTGCCGCCGAACTGACCAGCGCAAGGACGAAGCTCACCCATAACAGTGCTCTAGTGAAGGCAAAGCAAAATGCATTTTCAACAGGTGTTCGCCTGTTCGACTGGGTAGTTGAAAGTCCGGCGGGGTTCGATTTTGCTGTTCGCATGATCCCCTCCTTAGGCTTTGTGTCAAACATAGCGGGATGGCACAGCAAAACGCTGTGAGGCTGGTCACGCGGGCACGTGATTGCCATCACATCGTTTCCGGCAATGGTCAACTTTCTTGACACCACTTAACCCGAACGGTACATTAGTAGTTAACACGAATAAAAGGCGAACAACTGCCATGCCTGCCAACTCAGCAAAACTAGGCCTTGCAGCAGCTATTGAAGCCAAGCTCGGCAGCAGTGTTTTTTCGGCCCGGGAGAAACCCGAACCTGAAACCATTCCTATCGGTATACGCGAGATTGATGCCGAATGCGGAGGAATTCCGCGCGGCGTAATCACGGAGATAACTGGACCAGCATCGTCCGGCCGGACGACGCTGCTGCATTCGATTCTCGCTGGCATGACGGCACAAGGAGAAGCTTGCGCCTTGGTTGATGCAAGCGATGCGTTTGATCCAGCATCAGCCGCGGCGGCGGGCGTCGCTCTGCAGCAACTGCTCTGGGTGCGCTGTGGCACGCACAAAAATAACGCCTTGCGGGTTACGGACGTGCTGCTCCAAAACGGCGGCTGGGGAATGATTGTCCTGGATCTGGGCGATATTGACTCCAAGGACGCCAGACGCATTCCGCTGCACACTGGGCACCGTTTTCGTCTGGCAATCGAAAACAAACCCACCGTCTTCCTGGTGATCGGGCAAGAACCGTATGCAGCATCATGCTCAGCAATGGTTCTCGAAACACACGCGCCCGCGCCCAGTGGCAAGGACGCCTGTTTCGCGGCGCCGTTTTCCAGGCCCACAGGCGCAAACCCGCCGGCCGCATCACGGCATTTCAGAGCCGCGATGGAACATCCCGGCGTGCCGTGGACCGTAAGGGAGCGGTTGCGAGCTAGGGAAATCAGAATCTGATCGAGGCATTTATGTTTGCCTGCATCGCGATTGTGCAACAACAACGTCCACAGATTTCACAGCTGTCGCAGATGTCTAATATTTCTGCAGAACCTGCGCCATCTGCGGATCACTTAATCAATCTGGCTTTCTGCTTCTCACCGCGAGTTGAGCCGATTTCATCCGACAGCATACTTTTAGACATTGACGGGCTCGAACGCCTCTTCGGCCCTCCTCGTGAACTAGCGCAAAAAATAATGCGTCGCGCCGGTGAATTAAATCTGCAAGTAAACATCGCAATCGCGGCGAACACAGGGACGGCAATTTATGCCGCACGCGGTTTGCCTGGAACAATTGTGATCCCCCCAGGTAACGAGCGCAAAACGCTGTCTACGCTGCCGCTCGATCTGCTCCCCGCATCAAGCGATGTGCAAGACACATGGAAGCTCTGGGGGCTGAAATCGTTTGGCGATCTTGCCGCGCTGCCCGAAACGGGTGTCGCCGAGCGATTGGGACCGGAAGGAGCGCGGCTGCATCGAATCGCACGCGGCACCGAGTCGCGCCCATTGATACCGTTTATTCCCGCAATTGATTTCTATGCCTCACGGGAACTGGAGCATCCGGTCGAGCTGCTCGATCCGCTGTCATTTATATTGGCAAGCCTTTTGAATCAACTCTGCGCGAGTCTGGAGGCGCGCGCCCTGGCCATCAGTGAGCTTCACGTTGAATTCAAGCTCGAGAACGCGCCCGTAGACGCGTCGGGCAATCCGCAGATTGCGCAGATTTCGCAGAAATCTGTGAAATCTGCGGATTGCAAATGCGAGCGTCGCCTGAGTTTCCCCGTTCCATTGCGCGACAGCACGGCACTTTTGAAGCTCTTGCGCCTGGATTTGGAGTCGCATCCACCGCAGGCACCCATTATTGCCGTCTCGTTACGCGCGACGCCGGCGAAGCCGCGCGTCACGCAGAACAGTTTGTTTATTCCGCCTGCGCCTGAACCGCAAAAGCTGGAGCTGACGTTAGCGCGAATTACCAAGCTTGTTGGCCAAGGCAACGCCGGTTCGCCCATGCTTATAGATACTCATCGTCCAGGAGCTTTTGAGATGCGCCCCTTCCGCATACAACAACCACATTGGAGGTACAAAACGTCGCAGGTTCGGAAGGGCACGACTTCAGTCGTGCCGAATGCCGCAAACCACGCAGGGGCTTCAGCCCCTGAGGTGCCCTCAGCGGCTAAAGCCGATCTCAGTGGCCAATCATATGGCATGGCTAAAGCCATACCCTTACAGAAAAGCCGTGGGCTTGCCGGTGCGGAACGCAAAAGCCAACGACGAAAAAAACGTTCGTCGTGGCTACCCAGTTCTCCGCCTGTGTCTTTTCGCGTTTTCCGTCCGCCGCTTGGCGCTGATGTACAATGCGATCACGATCAACCTGCCTATATCCAGGCACGAGGCATTCGGGGGAAAGTGGTGTCCTGCGCAGGACCGTGGCGAACTTCCGGCGATTGGTGGATGTCCGATCCATGGCAACGCGACGAATGGGACGTGGAAATCGCGCCGCTATCGCGGAAAGTCAGAGCCGCGACCGACGGCACGCCGGGCCAAGCCCTAAGCGAGCGGCTGCGTCCACGATCCGCCAAGCCACATGTGGTAACACCACGGGCTGCTCAACCACCTACTGCGCTCTACCGAATCTATCGCGACCTCAAAAGCGGAGTTTGGTATGTCGAGGGGAGCTATGACTGAGGCGATTGACAAGCCTGTTCATCTACCACATTCTGACGCATTACAAGAGTTCCGGTTCCTCTCGCGCGGTGTGCCAGAAATGAAGGATTTCGACGATTTGCCTCTTTTCATCGATCCGGTAGTAAATGCGGACGGGAGTATGAAGAAGTTTACGAACCCTTTCCCGGTGTTTCACGGGTTCGCCAATATGTGGAAAGGTAGCTAACAGTTCGGTGTAGTTCAGAAGATCGTTACCAAAGCGGGCGGCAGCCTCGGGGTCATCGGCACGGATGTAATCGAGGATGGCTTCGAGGTCGTTTAACGAGTCTTCGGTGAAGAGGATTTTGAAAGCCACTTTTGTATGCGCTGGCGAGCTTGTTTGAGAGATACAACCCGGCCCTCATCGGCGGCTTTGATGCCTCGATCAATGGCGGCTAGCGTCGCCTCGTCCTCTTTCTCGGTCATCGGAACCGGGTGATCTAGCTTGAGTTGTTCGGCCATATTTCAATTTTGGGGCAAGCTGACAACGAATGCAACGGAAAAGCGGAGGCTCACATGGAACCAGGAACATCGGAAGGGACAGCACTGACGGCTCGGCTGGAAAGACTGGAAAAACAAAACCGCAGGATGAAGCAGATTGGAGCGTTGGCTTTGATTGTTATCGGCTCTGTTCTGCTGATGGGCCATGCTTCATCTAAACGGACCGTTGAGGCAAATGAATTTAAGTTGAAGGATAGCAGCGGTAAAGTGCGAGCCATTTTGGATGAAGACAGCCTTTCCTGGCTCGATACGAACCAAAAGACCCGGCTCATGCTGGGCGTTTGGGGTGCCGGACCGCGCATTCTACTGCTCGATGAGAGCGAAAAAACGAGAGCAGAGCTATGGGCTACCGCATCAGGAACACACCTCGATCTCTTCGATGCAAACCGACAGGCACGAGCTTTTATTGGAACCACCGATGCGAAAGGGACCCCGCCCGTTCTAAACCCGCCCGCTACCACGTATGCCCCTTCTGCGATTCTGCTCGGCACGGACGGGAAGATCGTCTGGAAGGCTCCATAGGTTAGGAAAGCTGCATGGAACCGTTCGTCGAACTCCATTGCCGTTCCGCTTTCAGCTTTCTGGAAGGCGCGTCTTTACCGGAAGAGCTGGCGACGTTTTGTGCGCGGATGGAGATGCCGGCCATGGCGCTGCTCGATCGCGATGGCGTTTACGGGGCGGCGCGCTTTCACCTCGCCGCCAAGAAGCTCGGGATTCGCGCGCATATCGGCGCGGAAGTCACGCTGCGCGACGGCAGCCGTCTGCCGCTGCTGGTGCAGAACCGCGCGGGATATCAGAACCTTTGTCGCCTGATTACGGCCACAAAGCTGCGGTCGAGCAAATACGCGAAAGGATATAGCAAGGCGGCATCATTCGAAGAACTGCAAGAGCACTCAGAAGGTCTGATTGCGCTGAGCGGTGGCGCAGACGGACCGCTCGCTACCGCTCTTAACAGACCGCTCCCTTGCGGTCGCGGCTCTGATTCTGGATTGGACGCCGCTCTCGAAACGGCGAAGCGGCTGACGCACATCTTTGGACCGCAGAATGTCTATGCGGAACTGCAGCGGCACCTGAACCGCGAAGAGGAAGCGCGCAATCAGGCTGTCATCGAGATCGCGCGCCGCGCGAGATTGCCGCTGCTCGCCACCAACAACCCTTCGTACGCGCATCCCGAGCAGCGTCAGATTCTCGACGCCTTCACCTGTATTCGCAATAAGGTTCGCCTCCACACCGCCGGCCGGCTGCTGGAGCAGAACTCCGAGCGCTATTTGAAAGCTCCGCGTGAGATGGAACGCCTGTTCGCCGATCTGCCGGAAGCGATCGCCAACACTGGTGAACTCTCTTCCCGCCTCGAATTCACTCTGAACGATCTCGGCTATCAGTTCCCGCAATATCCGCTCCCGCCGGGTGAGACCATGATTTCGTTTCTTCGCGCGCGAACGCGGGAAGGCGCCCGCAAACGTTACGGCAATTTAAGCGACTCCTCTCCCACACGCCGTCAAATCGAGCGCGAACTCGATTTGATCGCCAAGCTCGATCTGGCCGGATATTTCCTCATCGTCTGGGACATCGTCGAGTTCTGCCGGCGCGAGGGAATTCTGGTGCAAGGGCGCGGCTCGGCTGCCAACAGCGCCGTTTGTTATTCGCTCGGAATCACGGCGGTGGATCCCATTGCAATGGGGCTGCTGTTTGAGCGCTTTCTTTCCGAACAGCGCGGCGAGTGGCCCGACATTGACCTCGATCTTCCCAGCGGCGATCAGCGCGAGCGCGTCATTCAATATGTTTATCAGCGCTACGGCGAGCGCGGCGCGGCCATGACGGCCAACGTCATTACATATCGCGGGCGCTCCGCCGCGCGCGAGATTGGCAAGGTTCTCGACTTTGACGAAGACACGGTCGGCCGGTTGGCCGGCTTGGTGCGGACGTGGGAATGGAACGATCCGAAGGATACGCCCGAGCGCCAGTTTCGCGATGCCGGTCTGGATTTGAGCCAGCCCCGTATCCAAAAATTCTTCCAGCTATATCTTGCGGTTCAGGATCTGCCGCGGCACTTGGGCCAGCATTCGGGCGGACTGGTGATGTGCCAAGGGCGGCTCGACTCGGTTGTGCCGCTGGAGCCGGCGACCATGCCCGGGCGTGTGGTGGTCCAGTGGGACAAGGACGACTGCGCCGACATGGGCATGATCAAAGTGGATCTGCTGGGTCTCGGCATGATGGCGGTGCTGGAAGACTCGATCGATTTGATTCGCGACGAGTACGGAGAGGAAGTAGACCTGGCGCACCTCCCGCCAGATGACCCTGCGGTTTACAGTGCTTTGCAGCAGGCCGACACCATCGGCATGTTCCAGGTGGAGAGCCGCGCGCAGATGGCGTGCCTCCCGCGGCTCTGGCCCACGAAGTTTTACGACATCGTGGTGCAAGTGGGAATCATCCGTCCCGGCCCGATTGTGGGAAATATGGTTCATCCATATCTAAAGCGCCGCCAGGGAAAAGAAGAACCGAATTGCATGCATCCGTCGCTCGAACCGGTGCTGCGCCGCACGCTCGGCGTTCCCTTGTTTCAAGAACAGTTGTTGCGCATGGCGATGATTGCCGCCGGCTTTACAGGCGGAGAAGCCGAGGAGTTGCGCCGCGCCTTTAGCCACAAACGTTCGGAAGAACGCATGAAGGAAATTGAAGCGAAGCTACGCCACGGCATGGACCGCAACGGCATCAGCGGCAAAGCCCAAGATCAGATCGTACAATCCATCTGTGCGTTCGCTCTTTACGGCTTTCCGGAATCGCACGCGGCAAGTTTTGCGCTGCTGGCATACGCCAGTGCATTCTTGAAGTGCCATTACCTGGCGGCGTTCACGGCGGCTCTGCTGAATAATCAGCCGATGGGCTTCTATCAGCCCGCAACCATCGTCAAAGACGCGCAGCGTCACGGGCTGCAAATTAAACCGATTGATGTGACCCGCTCGGATTGGCTCTGCGCGGTGGAGGAATCGGGAATCGCGATTCGGGATTCGGGATTCGGGCCAGAAATTCGCGAAACCCACATCGAACTCCGAATTCTGAATTCCGAACGGGCGTTGCGCCTTGGACTGCTGTACGTAAGAGGACTTAGGGAACAGACCGCCAGGGCCATCATTCAGGAACGGGGGAAACGCCCGTTCTCAGATATTGAAGATCTCACGCGCCGCGTACCGCAGATGCGCAAAGACGAGATCGAGCGGCTCGCCACGGTCGGCGCCCTGAATTTTATCGGAAGCCACGGAGACGAGGGTAGCCACGGCGAACGTGTGTCTCGCCGTGGGTTTGTCATCGGTTCGCAATCCAAAAGCCCACGACGAAAAGATCATTCGTCGTGGCTGCCAAACGATCCGCAGTTCATTCACAGGCGTGAAGCGTTGTGGCAGGCGGAGAGCGCCGCGCGTCCGGCTGGTCCTCTTCTGCACGATGCCGCACCCACTGATTCATCCTGTCCTTTGCTGCCGATGAAATATGGCGAGCGGCTGGATGCGGATTTCAAAGGTACGGGGCTCAGCCTTGGGAGGCATGCCATGGCTCTCCGCCGGGCCGAGTTCGATCGCGCGGGCATCGTACGCGCAACGGATTTGCAACACATGTCCAACGGCAGGCGCGTTCGAATCGCCGGCAGCGTGATTGTCCGCCAGCGGCCCGGCACCGCCAAAGGATTTGTATTCTTGACTCTCGAGGATGAGACGGGAATTGCAAACGCCATCGTCACCCCCGATCTTTTCGAGAGCTGCCGGATGACGTTGGTAAACGAACCGTTTCTGCTGATTGAGGGAACACTCCAAAACGTGGACAACGTGGCCTCAGTTAAAGCACGGAATATACAGCCGCTGCATATGAGCGAGCCGGCATCTACGTCACACGATTTTCACTGAACCGGACCACGGCATCGCACATTGGTTACGGGCGGGAAGCCTGCGGCAGAAATAATCCGCGGCTACTCCCCTACGACGGGCCAGGACGCCTGTCGCTACAGTGCTGCTGCACACAACAAATTAGAAAACGTGTATCGGCCTCTACGCCGCGCGCGCCAGCCCTATCAGGCGTGACAGTTCCCTATTCGAGATTCCCCGCGTCAGCAAAGCGGCACCAATGGCGCTCGCACCGGCGCCCAATACGTTTCGATGCGTCAAACCATAGACGGCCAGCGCGCCTCCCGTCGCACCCATCAGAAAGCGTCCCGCTGGCGACCAATTCGCACGGCCGTCTTCACCGTTCGCACTACGCCGTCGCCCTCCTTGCAGGGAGGGGATACTTTCCGACCTGGTGTGAACCTCCAGCCGGTTGCGGACATGCATGACGCCGCGCATGGCGGATATGCCACGCACTACGCGTTCCACCTCGTCGGACAAAACCGCGCCGTTCAACGTGATTTCTCCATCGTCCGCAGTTGCCGATATGGCGTGCGGATGCGAAGAGAGCCGTCCGAGCTTCGATTCCACCCGCGCTTGCAAGATTTGGTCCGGAACTTCTGCCTTCGAAAATAGCGAGCGAGTTTCTGCCACAATGCCTGCGGCACGATTCTTCACATCACGCGCCGCCGTGCGGATGTCATCATCCAAATCTCTGACCGTACTCACCGTCTTGTCTTTAATCAGGGCACGGCGTCTGCGCCCGCGGTCGGGGTCCAGGAAATACATCATGCCGGCTCCGACGCCCACTCCGCCTGCAAACGCAATCGCTTTATTCATCATGCCTCCTCAAACGTCTTGGCCTTTCTAGCACGAGCGGCGGCCCTCGCCATAACCACGCCGCCGCTTCAAAACAATCTGCTGCAAGCTACGCCGCTTGCGCCTTCTTGCCCTCCCCTTCTCCAGTGATTGGAATTTGCCGAGACTTGCGGGCAGACTCAGGCACGGGAATGACGACTTCCAAAATGCCGTTTCTGAACTCCGCCTTGGCATCGTCAATTCTTGCTTCCGGGGGAAGCGGAACACTTCGGTAGAAGGTGCCGTAACTGCGCTCGGAGTGATAGTATCCTTCGCGCTTTTCTTCGTGTTCATGTTTGCGCTCGCCTTGGATGACGAGACTGTCTTCAGTCACTTCAACCTTCACGTCGTCCTTGTTGATGCCTGGCAGTTCGGCGCAAACCTTGATCTTATCGTCAAGCTGAAAGACCTCGATGGGCGGCATCCACACAGCGGACTCCTCTCTGCCGCCGTGCGCTGTCACGCTCGAAAACATCCGGTCCATGTCCTCCGTCAAACGCCTCATCAGCGTGAAGGGGCTGGTTGAGAAAAATTCCCTGGGCGTAAGCGACAGTAATGATGGGAACGCCTCGCCGCGTCGCTGCAGACCGCGTTGCGATTGCTGCTCGCGCTCACGCTCGCCTGTTTGCTGTTTGCTGACTTTCACGTCTGCCATGGTGTCCTCCTTACTTAGGATGATGATGACTGTTAGGTGTTATTAGGCCGCTGAGATTGAGGGTGGCGAGGCCACTGGAGGACCGCGGCCCGCACACCAGCAGTCTAACGGTGCCACAGCGATATTGGGGTACTTTGCCATACCTTGACGGGGGCGTGAATGATTGGCAGGACAAACTACGTCCCGCCGATGTCAGGACTCTTTCTTACCTGCTAGCCTGAGGTGAGTCACAAACCAATCGCTGGCCAACTCCGACACTCGTTCTAAAGCTCCCGGTTCTTCAAAAAGATGCGTAGCGCCGGGAACAATCTCCAGCTTCTTCTCGCAACGGAGTTGCTCCAGCGCGATACGGTTCAAATGAATGACGGGCGAATCATTCCCGCCGACGATGAGCAGCGTGGGAGCTGTTACGCGCTTCAGCGCGTCGCCTGCCAAATCGGGGCGGCCTCCCCGCGAGACTACGGCAGTAATGACGTGTGGCCGTTCGGCGGCCGCGGCCAAAGCAGCGGCCGCGCCGGTACTAGCCCCAAAGACGCCAACGGGAAGATTTTGCGTCAACGGGTAAGTGCCAAGCCAATCGGCCGCCGCGATCACGCGTTCAACCAGCAGCGAGATGTCGAACCGTAGTTCGGCCGTGCGCAGGTCCGTTTGCTCTTCCTGCGCTGTGAGCAGGTCCATCAATAGCGTAGCCAGCCTATCGTCCTGAAGCGTCTGAGCGACATAGCGGTTACGCGGGCTATGGCGGCTGCTGCCGCTCCCGTGAGCGAACAGCACCACGCCCGTGACGCCTTCCGCCGCGTCCAACTCACCCGGCAGGTCTGCATCTCCACAGGGGATCGAGACAGCATGGCTCGCCGACTGGGCGAGCCTGACTTTCCGGCGCGCGTTCATGGTATTACCCCGTCGAGCATCTCGGGTTTGTTCGAGGACCTGAAATGCAACAGCGTGGTGACGCCGTCGCGCGATTCAATCGCCAGTGCCTCGTCAATCCCATCGTTGGTTTGTTTGAGGCGCACATACTGCGGATCGGAAATGATATGAGTCAGGCAATGCTGGCCTGACTCGCCCAATATGATCGAGATCGACCGCTCGGTGTCTTTCAAGTCCGCGGAGATGCCCACGAGCGGACTGTCCCGGGCTTCCAGCTCAGCACCGATCTCATTGCTGAGGACCTCGACGGTCGCTCGCCACCCCTGATGACGCCGGCTGAACTGATCGAAAAATCCAGTCCAGTCGTGCAGGGGAATTTCTTGCGTGGGCATGGTTCCTCCTTACGTTAAGGTCGAGAATAGTGCTCAGTCGGACGGCCGATCTCGAGGGCTGCTTTGTTGAGCAATTCGCATATATCGTCGTCCGTTACCTGGGAGAAATCTTCGTACCACATGCCGACCGCATAGAACTGCTCGGGGGTGCGGGCGCAAACAAGATCATCCACTTCACCGCGCAGTTCATCGCAAGTGGCGCGCGCTCCGACCGGCACGGCAACTACGATGTCGTGAGGCCCGCGGCTTCGGAGTGCCTCCACGGCAACGCGCATACTTGCGCCTGTCGCTAAACCGTCGTCCACCAGTATCAACGTCCTCCCGCTGACTTGAGTCGCTGGCCGGCCATTCCGATAGAGCCGCTCCCGCCGCTCCAGTTCACGAGACTCGTGTTGCATGACCGTTTCGATCTCATCCTCTCCGATGCCAAGGGCGGTGATGACTTGGCGATTCAACACACGCATACCACCGCTGGCGATGGCTCCCATCGCCAGTTCTTTCTGTCCCGGTACTCCAAGCTTGCGCACAAGAAGAATGTCGAGCGGAGCGTGGAGCGCTTTGGCTACCTCATACGCGACCGGCACGCCGCCGCGGGGCAATCCGAGTACAAGCACACCGGGGCGGTCAACGTACAATTTGAGATGCGAGGCCAACACCTGCCCTGCATGGCTGCGATTACGAAACGGGACCAGTGGCGTATCGGAATGGAATTGAGCGTTCATGCGACAACAAATACGGAATCTCCGGAGGCAAACGAAAATACAGCCTACCCAATAAATACTCGAAGGAGCGATTCCGTCGAAGTGACGGAGATCACACCCGTCCGTATGTCAATACCTAAACACGGCCGCCGCGACCGAATACTCCGGCATCTCCTCAGGCGCCATCGCGTATACCGCGCCATCATGCAAGATGGTCTGAATTGCGATCAGATTCAGCAGGTCTTCGTCACCGGGCTGGCGCTCGTCATGACCAATCAATTCATCCTGCTCGAAGTTATATCTTCCCCAGCGTTGTACATTCAGTGGAAGAATTACAGACAGGATGCGCCCCTGGTGAGCGGCCAGCAATGTTTCTTTCAGCAAATTCGAAACTCGCGGCGAACCGGCGAGTTCGTTATAGCTTGCGAGTGCCTGATTCCGCGCCTGCTCGAAATGCGGGCGCAGAACGTTCCATGCAGCGCGGTGCAGTTCAAGCTCGCGGAGCAGGTCTGGATTGCCCTCGATTACACCAGGGATCAGGTGGTTATACGTGTTGGCGCGGCGATATACCGAAGCCGCCTCCTGGACTGCCGCAATCACCAGAGGCGCCGTCTCAGAACGCAGAAGCCGGTGCAAGCCTCTGTCAATGAGCTGGCAGTAGTTGAGGAGCTTCGCTTCTGAGTCGTCCAAGCCTCCGCCCTGGCCGTGGAAGACTCCCACTTCCTTCTTTTTAGCGGATGGATATCCACCGCCACTATGTACATTGTATAAACCTTCATGAACCTCGTACTTCATCATCTCGCGCATACTACGTGGTATGCCGTCAAGTTCGATCGTGCTCAGTGAGTAGTCGCTGCCTTCGAACACCCTAACCTGCTTCTTGCTGAAGGCCAGCAGGTAAAAGCGGCCTCCCGCCGTGAACAGAGGAAGCAAGGGCTGGATCTGGAAGCGCTCTTCCACGGATAGGAATTCGTGGAAGTTCAGGGGCAATCGTAAGTATTGGAAGAACCCGGGAGCGAGAAACAGCGCGAGACCGTCGCTCTGGTACCGCCAGAATCCGGCTCGAGCCTGCAACTGCTGTGCCGGAGCGAGCAACTCGCCCGCTTTCAGTTTCCGTATGCCGTTCCTCATCAACTCGGCTTCAGCTTCCCGCAGCAGGTTCTTCAGCCGGACCGAATCCTGCTGGATCTCTTTTCCGGCCCGATGGGTGGGTAGAAATATTGACACGCAAAAATGGTTCCGGGCGACAGAAAGGAATTCGAGGTGCTCTCGGGTGACTATATCCATGACAAGGTATTCGGAACGAATTACGCCCGGCAACCCGCTAGGCGTTGCTTTTCTTTGATGACGGTGAAGAGGCGTTTGGGGGCAACTACGGCCCATTCGCAAACAGGCCATTCCTGAAGAACGGCCTGTGAAAATCATTACTCGGGAGTTGAATTAGGAAGCGGCCAAGGAGTGGCTGAACCGGCGCATGTACTGGTTTTCGATTGCGCTTTGGATGATGCGATCCACTTCTTGCCGCTCGAACGGCTCGACTAGAAGATCATAGGCCCCACACTGCAGCACTTCAGCCCACAATTGCTCGTCGCCACAGCGGGAACAAACGATCATCTCGCAAGGCGTTTTCGATTCGAGGAGGAACTGCAACAGGTCGCGCCAGGAGCCATCGGGCAATTGCTCGTCGGACAGAAGCAAATCGTAACGTGAGTGCCCTTGCAGTTTTTCTTGCGCCTCACGAAAATCAGACGCGAAATATATCTGCAGGTTCTTGCCCTCCAGAATTCTCAGAAGTTCGGACCTGCGATGAGGCGAAAGCACGACCAAAATCTTAGGCTTCATACGGGGCCTCCTCGAGGAATTGGCGTCTTTAGCAATTATGTGGGTTGCGATCGACAGGTACAGGGTTAACAGTTTATAGGGTTAATATGATCGGGAAAATATGAGTAATTACCGCAAACCAAACACCAGTGATCCAGTCAGCACGGTTGAAGCTGCCCCGGGGATGGTGAGCAGAAAGGTAGAAGTTCGACGGTGCAAGGGATGTGCTCTCCCAGGTTGCCAACCAACGACTATATTAGCCGCCCGGCGGCGACAGCGGCAATCAGGTAAACCCTGTAGGGTTCGGACCCGGTGACTACCTTCACACTTGCGTCTGAACAAGTGTTAGTCCGTGGACGATTTCAGAGCATCACGAATTTCGGCATACTCTGGAAAGCGTTTGGTGGCGTGCTTCGAATAGATTTGCCGGCCATTGACGAACACCTCGAAGCGGCCGCCAGTCGAGGGCTGTAATTGAAGTGTGCTGATCTGGTGTTTGAATTCTTCCAGGAGCTTTTGCGTCAGACTGACGGCGTGCGGTTCGTAATTTCAGGTAGCGCAGTATTCGATCTTGATCGTCACGCGGCCTCCTGCTAACGCGGCACAGGATCTGTGGAGGATTGTACCGCGCCGCCTATTCCACCCTCATAGTCCTGAACTTCAACTACTTCATCTCCCTCGAAGGTGACGAACGTGACCCGCATGGGAGGCGTGCCGTAAATCCAATCCTCCTGCTCCACACCGTCTTCGGACTCTTCACGGACTTTGCGCTGAGGCTGGCCGAGAGCGGCAATCACCATCTCGCGATCCATCCCCACTTCGGCTTTCTTTTCCTGTATGGCCTCATGGAATTTGGGAGGAATCGGACGCGACACCGCCAGAATTGGACTGCTGGGATTGAAGTCCAGTACCGGAGCCAGGTAGTTTTTAACGTCGGCGACCGTTAAGTCCTCGATTTTCTTTGGAAAGACGAGAGAAATGGACGAGCCTGTCGGGGTCTTATTACCCTGCTGGCCGATGGGCTGCGTGGTGCTTCCCATTCCGACTTCAACGTGCTCATACCATTTTGTCTTTTTCTTCCCGCCGCCATTGATCTCGAAGACGATCTGCTTGTCCTGGATTTCCACCGCCGTAATTTGCACCAGAGTACTCGGCGCCGATGCTGTACCAAACTGAGTGATCTCGCGTTGCAGGCTCTGCTCATCCACCTTGCCGTCCGCATTGAGTCTCAGGCCCTTCTTGCCGCGTGGCAGCGGCACCTTCGTATTGGCATATTCGGCCGTGAGTCCCCGCACAAGCTCCATCCGCTCCTTTGGTGTCAAGCCAGAAGCGAACAGGAAAGCACCGCCCAGAAGAGCCGTGACTAGCATTACAGTACAACTACGCATGGGTACACCGCCTCGCATCCTCGGTTCGGCGAGTCCGAGTTATTACTGTATCCATTCTAATCTCGTGGGCAAGGGCGCGGCAAGTGAGCGATTCGACAATTCAATTCTGAAAAATCCCGACGCGGGCCTACTTAATTGGTATTTGGACTGTGTTTCCGGGGTGAACCAATTGCGTGCCGGTAACTAGCGTCAAGCTGATCACGCCCGGCTCTCGGACGTAGGGAAGACGGACGTTCACTTGATCGACGCCGACCAAGCCAGGTGCACGGCCGGCGAAAATCACAGTGTCACGTGGAGTCGGTTTACCATCAATAAACAGTGCTGGCAGGCGTTGATTACAAGCCGACACGCGAGAGGTAGGAGCCGGGACGCCATCTTCGGGGTAGGGGAAAATACAATCTAATCCTGTCGCCCAGATGGGCACGATTTCGCCGCCGCGGGCTGGATCAGCGGCCGATACGAGCTCCCCAGTGTCGTTGTGCTGAATAATAGGCTGCCCATTTTGAACGAAGATTGCGGCGCACCTCCTCCGATCACTGGAAAATAGGTCTTCTTCACGCCGTTGTTATTGACAATCAATGTACCGGAATTGTCCGTTATCTTGTGCGGTATCTGAAAATTGATCTGCTGCTGGTCGCCGATATTCGATACGGAGAAGATCGGTGCCGACGTTCCGAAAACAGTAGCGAAAGTTCCGTCCAGTTCGGTCGGCAGCGGAAATTCCGAAGCGGTGACTACGCCCTGAACGCTCGTAATACCCGAATCGAACAGACTGGCAATGCCGCCGCGCCCTAGCCCGGCGTATAACTTGCCGCATTCACTAGCATCGTGGTCAATGTAAGATTTACATCCACGAAATCAGGGCCGCCCTGAACGCTCATAGAGGCACCGCTCGACGGAATGGATTCGCCGACCTCGTTGAGAAGAATTACCGGAAAACCTGCCGAGCAATACAGCCTCACGCTCTCATCTCTTGGTATTCCAGTGCTGAAGGTGTAGTTCGGCGGAGCAGAAGCAGAATCTCGAAAAATGCCAAACACCGCCAAGCCGCCTTTCAGCCTCTGAACCCCGACCCCGATGCCAAAGCCCGACTGCATTGCATTATCACGATCGAACACGTGAAAACGCAGCACGGTTCCGGCGCTTAGCATGAATTCTAAAGTAGTGTTATTTTCGCCGGATTGTAGAGTTATGTATCTGGACTGGCCCTTCCAACAACTGTTAATCAGGTTTCGAGCACCAGCACACAAAATGAATGTCCCGGCAGGCAGGCCGTTAACCAGAAATTGGCCGTTTTCGTCCGTTCTCGTCGAAGCGCTAATCAGGCCGGTGCAATTGAAGCCTCCACTCGGTGTCCACACGCACTTTGCTTGATGATTGTAACCAACAACGGCTCGACAAACCGGCATGCCCGTTTCCGTGACAACCACCTCTCCAAACGATGCCTGTCCTTGCTGCGACCAACAGAGCGCGCTGACGTGTAGTGAAGGATAAAGGGATAAGAGAGGATGTGGGAAGACGCCGGGCACGTGGCGCGAGCCGCGTGCCCGACAGACAACATTCAGGCGGAACTACATTTTGGCGAGAGCTTGGTAGATATCGTCGTAGGGCTTGCCGGGAACCAGAAGTCCGAGTTCCTCTCCGACTTTCATGCCCCACGGCTGCGAGTCTTTGTAACCCACGACCGAGTGCGCCCACAGCTTGTCCCACTGTGCGAGCGCTTCGGGTTTCCGCGACACCTCGACGCGGGCTACGCGCGCGAGGTACTTACGTTTGCCGGGTGTGAGATCGCGAATTGTCAAAACGATTTTCTTGCCTTCCTGCAGATCCTGCAAGTGTTTTACATGGCAAAGATATTCCACACTGAACTCCTATTAGTCTGATCGTCTGTTGAGGTCATTGGCGAATAAAGCAGATTTCTCGCTTTGCTCGGAATGACATCATCGTTTTTAGAAAAGCAGGTCTCAATTTGTCCGGCAGCGGGAGCGATGATTCTACAGGCCGTATGCCGTCCAATTATCCAATACTTTCTTTTGGATCTCCTCCGGATACATGCAATTGAACCTGGCCTTAATGGGAACCTCGGTGGGATCCCAGGCCGGCGGGAATGATACGTCGAAAGCCGCTACAGCACCTGCGCGGCGTGGGCGCTCTTCCTGGTCGTAGCACGGGGTAAGCTGCTGCGCGCTGCCTTCCACGTACTTAATATGGGTTCCACCACGAGAGCCTTCCAATTCCTGGAAGTTGGTGGACCTCATATCGGCCCCGAGCTTTTCCTGGAAGTGGGTGTGGCTCATATCGCCCCCGAGCTTCGCAAGTCCGGAGTGGCAACGAGTCGCCCAGGCATGAATCACTTCACCCAGGTTGAAGATATCCACGTCGTCTTCAACGACGAGAATCTTGGTCATGTAGGTTCGGTGGCCGGTCAGCGTATCAAGCACCTTCTGTGTGATCTCCTTGCCGCCCTTGGGCACGCCCACAATGCACAGGTGCACGGCGCCCTCTGACGGTACGTATACGCCGGTGACAGGCACTCCGGCACGCTCTAGACTACGACGAATAGCTACGCCGCCACCAAGAGCCGTGACGGTCGAGCTGCAATCCTTATATCCCGTGCAGTCCATCGAGAGGATGGGGTTCTTTTTGTGGCAAATGGTGTTGACCTTCATCAGGATTCCCGCGCCCATCTCACCGGAGCGATAACCCGGGTACTCGCCGTAGGGTCCTTCCATGGCGATCTTGTCGGGCAGTATCTCTCCTTCCAGCACTACTTCGGCGTTAGCTGGGAAGGTGAGATCGCTGTCGAGACACTTGGTGATCTCGATTGGGAAGCCCGCTAGACCACCAGCGAGCATTGCCTCGTCGCGACCGACGCGCGTGCTCGAGGTGGATGCCAGATGGCTGGACTGATCCGCGCCGATCACAATGGCCACCGGCATGGGTTTGTTCTGCGGCAAATATTTCTCCCGCAGCATTCTGCCAAGGTGGCTCGGCGCGAACGGCCAGCCTGAGAGGTACTGCGTGTTGTGCAGCATGAAACGATACGTGCCCCAGTTCATCCAGCCCGTGTCCGGGTCCTTGCTGACGACGATGCACCACGTGCCGAGATACCGTCCACCATCGCCCGCATGAATCAGCGGCGTAGCCAGTTCGGTAACGTCCACGTCTTTTCCCCGGATGATCACGTCGCGGCAAACGGCGTCTTTGACCTCCTTCGGTGGAATGGGGTTGGAGTCGCGGCGGATGTACTCGTCATAGATGTTGCGAATCGAAGCGTGAGCTGGCAGGCCCAGCGTTACCGCGGCCCTGCGCCACGTGGAGATCGGGTTGACGAAGATGCTTTGCCCGGGATAGTCCTTAATATTTTTGAAGACGATCGCGGGACCATCAATTTCGGTCATACGGCGGCTGATGGCGCCCAGTTCCAGGTCCCAATCAACCTGTTTGTCTACTATTTTTACGTCCCCGGTTTTCTGCAGGCGCTCGACAAAGCTCCGCTGATCCCTGGTGACTTCGGTCGTCTTGGTTGCGATTGCATTACCCGTAGTACTCATTTGCTCCCCTTTTTGCCAGGTCGAATAGAATAGTTTCAGTACAGAGATGTTGAACCCCCATGAAAATATAAACACCAATTACACGTCAAAGCGCCCGTGGGTGTCAAGGTTGGGTGGCGTGTTGGTGATGTCAAGCTGCTTGTGTAAAAAGCCGGAGGGTGCGATTTTTCCATTGTGGGTTGTAGCGATTGAAGATGGCATAGATGATTCGATCTACACTTTGAGTGTTGACAAAGCAAACCATGGGTCGAGTCCGGCGGCGGACCTCGACGAAACAGCGTTCGATGACGTTGGTAGTTCGGAGTTTGCGCCATAGATGCCTTGGAAAGTTGAAGAAGCTGAGCAGTTCCGGCAAATCTTTCTCCAACCGTCATACCATTGCCGGATACTCCGAGAGCCATCGCTTCTGGAACCATTGGAAGGCTCGATGGGCGTGCCACCCGCTCGGCGCGCGATAGATGGCCTGGGCGTCGGTCTTGACCTGATCGTAATCCCACTGGCGCACCTTCTCCATTGTGATGCAGATGGACTGGCGGGAACACGGCCGACGAGCTAATTAGACGAGCTAATTATTGGTTGCGCTAGTAATTGCGTTCCACGGCGGCGTGGACCACTTAGAGCAGAAAGCGGCGATGTATGAGTTCTTCATCTGAGGCGATCTCAATTGTGATTGCGGACGATCACGCCCTGGTGCGCGAAAGTCTCCGTGCTTTGCTGGGCAACGAACCCGGCATCACCATTGTTGGTGATGCCGGTGACGGCCAGCAAGCCGTTTCTGTGACAACGCTGCTCAGGCCGGACATTTTACTGCTGGATATGAACATGCCTCGCCTGAATGGAATCCAGGTACTACGCGCGTTGGAACCTCTGCGGTTACACACGCGCGTGATCATGGTAGTAGCGGCCATAGAGAAATCAGAGATACTCCAGGCTCTTGAACTCGGCGCCAGGGGAGTGATATTCAAGCATTCTCCTTCGGACGTTCTGCTGAAAAGTATTCAAATGATCAGGGCGGGGCAATTCTGGATCGGAAATGAAGCCGTGGCTGACCTGATTTCACATGTTCGCTTGATGCGGCGCGCTCCCGGAAGCCATATGAGTAGAGATTCGTTTGGCCTCACCACGCGGGAACTGGAGATCGTCGGAGCCGTCGCTGCCGGCTACAGCAACAAAAGAAATCGCGGATAAATTTTTTCTCAGTGAGCACACTGTCAAACGCGGAACGCCGGTCGCCAGCGGTTCGATTGAACTTCAGGCGGCCCTGGACGAATTTTCGAATCCGACATCCTGTGCATCGCAGTCGAGTTTTTCATCCCCGGGTGGCACTGCCGTAGACGGCACAGGATCCATTGTGTTCTACCCATCCACAGCTAACGTTGGGACATTCGGATATAAGGCACACTACATTGCTGGCGGCGGCCCCACCTATGGCAACAGTTTTTCGGCCTGCTTTGATCTCACCGTGACGCCGGCCTGCTCCGGTGTGTCCATTTCGGCTGACCAAGCCACCGGCGACGGCGCGCCGGCTGCCGGCGAAACCTACACCTGGACGGTCAGGATGCGCGTTCATGCCTGCGATGCTGCAACTGGTTTAAAGGCGCAAGGCGGCGGCAATGGCTGGGCAACCACATCCGTCACCTCGTGGGACGGTAGCCTCAGCACCAAGACCAACAAGAAGAACCAAGTGTACACGTGGACCTTTGACTCGCTTGCTGCCGGAGCTCACTCTGACCTGGTTGTGACCATCACCGGGACTATAAAGCCGAATACTCCATCTGGAACTATCCTGACGCTTACAGGTCCCTGGTCCGTGGTCTATAGTACGGATGGCGGCGTAACCTACCAGAAGTCGGAGTATGCTGGCTCGGTTACGGTGACTGTCCTCTGAACCATATTGGTCCCGATCTCGAAAACCCGTGGGGCGGGTCTGCCCGAGCGCCGTGACGCGCCGAGTAGTTCCTCCCCCAGGGACTCGGGCCGGAATCAGCTCATCACTTCGATCTGCTTCAGAGCCTTGATACGGTCGCGGAGTTGCGCCGCTTTTTCAAACTCAAACACCTTGGCCGCTTCACGCATTTGCGTCTCTAACCGCTTGATCAAATCGTCACGCTCATCGGCGCTCACAATCGTATCGGGATCAATATTGATTGGCGGCTCCGAATAATCGGCGCCGACTACGGCCACCAGGCTCATATCCACAGGCTTGATGATGCTCTCCGGCGTGATGTGGTTTGCCTCGTTGTATTGCAGTTGCAAACTGCGGCGGCGATCCGTTTCCGATAGCGCCCTTCGCATCGAGTCCGTCATGACGTCGCCATATAGGATGGCTTTGCCGCGAATGTGCCGTGCCGCTCGGCCTATGGTTTGTATCAATGATCCCGAGGAGCGGAGGAATCCTTCCTTATCGGCGTCGAGGACTGCTACCAGGGAAACCTCCGGCAGGTCGAGACCTTCGCGTAAAAGATTGATGCCGATCAGCACATCGAACTCTCCCAAACGCAGGGCCCGGAGCAGCTTGATACGCTCCAGCGTCTCTATCTCGGAGTGCAGGTACCGGCAGCGCACGCCGACCTCGGAATAATACTCCGCCAAATCTTCCGCCATTCGTTTGGTCAGAGTCGTGACCAGAACGCGCTCGCCGTTTGCGGTCCGGGCGCGAATTTCGTGCAGCAGATTATCAATCTGGCCTTTGGTGGCACGCACCTCCACCTCGGGATCCACCAGCCCGGTGGGACGAATGATCTGCTCCACAATAACCCCGGCGGATTTCGTCAGCTCATACGGGCCGGGAGTCGCCGATACGTAAACCGCCTGATTCACCCGCTGCTCGAACTCTTCGAAGGTCAGAGGCCTGTTGTCGAGCGCGCTGGGAAGGCGAAATCCATACTCCACCAGGTTTTGCTTCCGCGTGCGGTCGCCGTGATACATGGCGTGTAGTTGCGGAATGGTCTGGTGGCTTTCATCGATGAAGAGAATGGCATCGCGTGGCAAGTAATCGAGGAGCGTGGGCGGAGGCTCGCCCGCGCGCCGGCCGGTAAAGTGCCGCGAGTAGTTCTCAATGCCGTGGCAATAGCCCACTTCGCGCATTAATTCAATGTCGAAGAGCGTCCTCTGTGAAAGGCGCTTGGATTCCATTATCTTGCCCTGCTTGTTCAGCTCTCCGGTCCACCAATCGAGTTCCTCGAGTATTTTCTTGATCGCTTCGTCACGAGTGGCGGGCGCCATCACGTAGTGCGTTTTGGGGTAGATCGGCAGCCGCTGGTAGCTCTGCTTCACCTGGCCGAAAAGCGGGTCAATGCGCGACAGCTTTTCCACCTGATCGCCCCATAACTCAATGCGGTACGCAAAGTCATCGTACGCAGGGAACAGCTCGATGACATCACCGCGCACGCGGAAGGTGCCGCGTTTGAAGTCGCGGTCGTTGCGTTCGTACTGAATCTCTACAAGGCGCTTCAGTATCTCTTGCCGGGCGATTTTTTGGCCTTTCTCCAAAAATAAGAGCATGCCGTAGTACGCCTCCGGCGAACCCAGGCCGTAGATGCAGGACACGCTGGCGACAATGACGCAGTCGCGCCGCTCGAAAAGCGAGCGTGTCGCTGACAGGCGCAGCTTGTCGAGCTCGTCGTTTACCGTGGCTTCCTTCTCGATGTAAGTGTCGGTAGAGGCGATGTACGCTTCCGGCTGGTAATAATCGTAGTAGCTGACGAAGTATTCCACGGCGTTCGTCGGGAAGAACGACTGGAATTCGTGGTAAAGCTGCGCTGCAAGCGTCTTGTTGTGTGCAATGACCAGGGCCGGACGGTCCATAGCTTCAATCACCTTCGCCATGGTGTACGTCTTGCCAGACCCTGTTACGCCCAGCAATACCTGGTGTTGGTCGGCATCGCGAATGCCGCGCACGAGTTGCTCGATGGCAGAAACCTGATCGCCCCGAGGCTGATAACTGCTTGCGATCCGAAATCCCATGGTTTGCTATGCAGGGAGGAGGAAACAACACCCCCAAAATTATACCAAACTGCTCAGTGGCTTCTGTGAAACGCAGACCGGCGGGCTAATAGTCGTGGCACAGGCATTACCGAGAGTAAAATAGCGCCGGACGACGGCGCTATTCTTTAGAAAATTGAAATGGATTGTTACCGTTTCGTGCCTACTTTTGCGCTCTTGGCGTTGACCAAGTTCTCGGCGACCTGCTCCCAGTTGATGACGCTCCACCAAGCCTCGATGTATTCCGGCCTGCGGTTCTGGTACTTCAGATAATAAGCGTGCTCCCAGACGTCGAGACCGAAGATCGGTTCGCCTGCTTCTTTACTCATGAGCGGGTTGTCCTGGTTGGGAGTAGATTCCAGCACCAGTCCGCCATTACGGACGGCCAGCCAAACCCAGCCGGAACCGAATAGATTAGTCGCCGCGGTTGAAAACTTGTTCTTGAATTCGTTGAAGGAGCCAAATGCGGAGTTGAGGGCAGAGGCTACGTCGCCCTTGGGCTCGCCACCGCCGTTCTTTTTCATGATTTTCCAGAAGAGGCTGTGGTTGAAATGTCCGCCGCCGTGATTGTGTACTGCGGTTCGGATCTCAGACGGAACGGAATCGAGTGAACTCAGCAGCTCCTCTAACGATTTGTTTTGCAGTTCGGTCTTGCCTTCCAGAGCCTGATTCAATTTCGTAACGTAGGTCGCATGGTGCTTGCCATGGTGGAGCTCCATTGTCTTGGCGTCAATGTAAGGCTCCAGAGCATCGAACGCGTAGGGCAGAGCGGGCAATTGATGGCTCATTGTAATCTCCTTACTTTTCAGTCAGTTATCCGCCGGTGGATGGCCTGATTATAATACACGGCGCACTGCATGCCAAGGAGCACAATCGCGTTGAAAATGCCAAGCACCCCTTGCTCAACCTGCCAGGCCGGGCAATCCGCCCAAAGTGGGCGCCAGGCGCACCGCGCGCAATATGGACTCCTCAACGGCACGCGCGGCGGCGATGCCCAGGGCGTTGACGCTGGCCTCTTCCGAGCCGAGCGACAGAGCAATCACCACGTCGCCGTCTACTGTGGTATGTACGGGGCTGATGGTTCGCGCAACCCCAATCTGAGCGAGCTGCGCGAGCTTTTTGGCTTGTACTTTCGAGAGCCGTGCGTTGGTCGCCACCACGACCAGCGTGGTGTTGAATCCGCTCAATATTCCGCCCACTCCGCGCATTAGTTCGCTCGCGATGTCTTTCAGTTCCATGCTGTCGGCCGACCGCCGTGCGCCGGCGATGGCTTTACCCGTGCTCGGGTCCACAATATTGCCGACGGCATTCACAGCAGCAAGCGCCGCTACCCTGACGTTTGAGTAGCTTCCTTCCATGCGAATACTCGCCGAGCCGATCCCCGATTTCATGGCACGCGCGACGCCCAGCGCGTTGCCCACAGTGGCTCCGGTGCCCGCACCGACCGCGCCCTCCAGCACGGCATCGGTAGAGGCGGCTGCGGCGGCCTTCTCGCCCATCTCGCGATCCGGCCAAACATCCGGCTTACCGACAGCAAGGTCGAACAGAATGGCGGAGGGGACAATCGGCACTACCGCCGCGCCAACGCGGAAGCCTACGCCCTGGGCGCGCAGGTAGCGGCGCACCCCGCAAGCGGCTTCCAGCCCAAAGGCGCTGCCGCCGGCCAGCACCACGCCGTGAACTGCCTCAGCAATGTGGTCCGGCTCCATGACCGGGAATTCCTGCGTGCCGCTGGCCGAGCCGCGTATGTCCGCGCCCGCGACTGCGCCGCCGTCGCACAGGATAACCGTGCAGCCGGTCAGGGCGTCGTAGTCTGACACATGGCCCACACGAATGCCTTCGATCTCCGTCAGCCCCTTCATGGCTATTGTCCTTTCACGGCAATTTTGCCGCTGTAAGGATGCTAACGCGGCTGATAAGTGCGTGACAACTGGTGGGCGAGCGGGCGGGAAGGTCAGTGGTAGCCACGGCGAACGTATTTTCGCCGTGGGCTTTTGCGTAGACCGGGGTACGAACCCACACGGCGAGGAAAGCGCTCCACGGCGCGCCGGGACAGGTCGCCGTGGCTACCACGGGTCAGCGATTCGGTAGCGTGGAACGATCCTTAAGCGACGCGGCGGGAGCGGCCAGCACGCCAAAACTCTTCGATTTGTTCCAATGTGCGTCCCTTCGTTTCCGGAATGAAGTAGTAGGAGAAGATCCACGAGGCGATTGCGCACGCGCCGTAAAGCCAGAATGTGAGGCTCGCTCCCAGAAGCTCTACAAGCGTAAGGAATGTCAACGTGACCAGGAGATTGAATCCCCAGTTGAAGGAAGCAGCCAGGCCTTGGCAGGAACTTCGAATCTTCAGCGGGTAAATCTCCGAGATCAGCAACCAGAAAATCGGTCCCAGGCTGATGGCGAACGACGCCACATACAGCATCATGCTGATCACCGCCAGCCAAGCCAGCGTACCCTGATCGGAGAACCGGAAGCTGATGCCGAGCAGCGCCAGCGTGACAATCATTCCGGCGATCCCGGTCAGCAGCAGCGGTCGTCGGCCCATGCGATCAATCAACCGCATGGCAACAAGGGTCATTAGAACGTTGACCGCTCCAATTCCGGCTGTCGCCAGAATGGCGCCCGATGCCGAAGGAATTCCGGCCGATTGCAAAATCGTCGGAGCGTAATAAATGACCGTGTTGATTCCGGTGATCTGCTGGAAGATAGCCAGCCCGATTCCTGCAATCAGCGCCGGGCGCAAAGAGACCTCCAGTAAGTCGCTCCAGCGGCCCCGCTCTTCAGCGTGGGAAAGGCTGGCCTCAATCTCGCGCAATTCGGTGTCCACTTCCTGAGTGCCGCGCATGTGCGCCAGGACATCGCGCGCTTGCGCGTGCAACCCTCGTTGCGTGAGCCAGCGCGGGCTCTCCGGGAGAAACAACATGCCCGTCCCAAAGACGACAGCCGGGAAAAGGGCAACCCCGAACATCCACCTCCAACCCTCAATAGCCGCGAATGCGTAGCCCACTATGTAGGCGAGCAAGATGCCCACCGTGATCGCCAATTGAAACAGGGATACCTGCCAGCCGCGCGCGTCCGCCGGAGAGATTTCAGAGATATAAACTGGAACCGTGCCCGATGAGAGTCCAATACCAACACCAACGATGATTCTTCCGATTACCAGCATCGAGGACGATGTAGCCGCGGCGCACAGGATCGCGCCTGCGGCGAATATGATCGCCGTGACGATCAGGAGCTTTTTGCGGCCAAACAGATCGGAAAACCGGCCTCCGGTCAGCGCGCCGGCCGCAGCTCCCAGAAGCACTCCGGCGACGACCACCTCTAGTTGAAACGTGGAAAGAGCGAACTCGCCTCTTAAGAACAGCGCCGCACCGGAGATCACGCCGGTGTCGTACCCGAACAGCAAACCTCCCAAGGCGGCTACGCCTGCCGCCTTGTAAACGAAGCCGCGCTTTTGAGGCAAAGGGGTGCTCTCCCGCGATGTTGCCGTGGTAACCATTTCGATGTGAAAGCAGGTAAGGGACCCGGGAAATACATCCGCCATCCCGGCCTGGTTCTATTGTACTTCCGGTTTGGCTTTCTGTGCACCGTTTTCCTCAGGGCGCAAATACGAGTCCTCCGCCCGGCAGAGACTACTCTGAATTCTGGAATCGGTACCCGGGTCTCAGCTCGCAACGATAGGCCCTGGAATGGTCTTTCCCCTCTCTCGATTCACAATTGACCCAACTGATAAATGGATTGTCATCGAGAGGAAACACAATGGGAACGCCGTTGATCTCGGCCTCAAGGCTGGGACCTTGGGCGGCAGAGGGCAATGTGAAATTCATGGCCTCTCCCAGAATCACCGGGAACGCGCGTTGGATCGTGTTGCTCCTCTCACGATGTATGACTTCCGCCTCCATCAGGAATGTAGTCGTGTCCGACCAATTTCGAACTGACACTTTGATCAGCGGACCGCCGTTGGAAAATCCATCGGTTTCGATGCGTGTGAAAGGACACGGGCCTGCGATGCATGAAACACGTGCGTTGCGGAATTCATTGCCTTCACCGGCGTCAAGGAAAGCGGAGCCGATGGCTGCCTTCCATTTACCGCCAGGCGAGCATGGCTGCTGGCCGTTGCACGGCACGTTTCCTGTATTTACGACTTGAAACGTCTTGACGCCGCCGCCTACCACCGCTTCCGTGACGGTGTCGAGCGCATATCTCACGTGAACGTTGCCCACCACGATCTCCGGAGCCGCAGGTTTCGCCTGCTGTGGCCGCCGCACCGGAGGCATTCGGACTACGAACAGGCGGTCGGTAATGGTTTCCTCCAACTCAACCGGCTGATACTCCGGGTGCGTAAACCGCAGTTTCACCTGGTCGCCTCGACGTACGCCACGGCGGAACCTAACGCGAAACATGCCGACGGGATCGGATTTGAACACGCCGACGCCCATGCCGTCGCCGGCGGTCACCTCCACGTCCGGAATCGGCGATTGCTTTCTCAAGTCGGTGTCTTCTGCAATGACAGCGCCCTGCAGCGTCACGGAGTGGGACCTGCGCACCAGCAGAAATGCGATACCGCCGGCAATTGCCGCCACTAGAACCACTATTGTCGTAAGTTTCCGCCTGCAAGTCATGCAGTGACCTTCGTACTAAAATTGTAGCAGTGTAAGCGTTCATGCGGTTGGAAGATCTCACCTCACACTTGGGGAGGAGCGCGTGCCGTCGTGAACCGGGATTATAATGAGTACAGTGGCGAGTCGACGTGACGCTGGCGAGAAGCTGAACCGGCGGGAACTCTTAGCCCAGATCGCCCGGATCAGCGCCTGCCTACCATTTACGAATATCCTCAGTCACACGGCTGAAGCCCAGGATGGCTCTCGGCCGGGACAGAGGCCTGCCAGCGGGATATTTCTGTCACAGGCCGACGACGCTTTTCTCGAGGAAGTCGAGAAGACCACGTTCCTGTATTTCTGGGAGCAGAGCAACCCGCAGACCGGCATTGTACGCGATCGTTGCAACGCGCGATCGCTCAGCGGGAATGATGTGGGCAGTATTGCCGCTACGGGGTTTGGCCTCACGGCGCTGTGCGTTGCTGACCAGCGCAAGTGGGCGCCAAGCGGGGAGATACGTAAGCGGGTTCTGGACGCGCTGCGCTTTCTCTCTAAGAAGATGCCCAACCATCGCGGGTTCTTCTATCACTGGGCCAACATCAATACCGGGGAGCGGCTGTGGGACGCGGAGATTTCGTCCGTAGATACCTCGATTCTGCTGTGTGGACTCCTCACGTGCCGGCAGCATTTCCCCAACGCCGAGATCAAGGACCTGGCGCATCGGATTTTCAATCACGTGGATTGGAATTGGCTGTCGGCGGACACCTCCATTCTGCCGCACGGCTGGCGCCCCGAGACCGGGTTTCTACAGTATCGCTGGCACGATTACAGCGAGATGATGATGATCTATTTACTGGGAATCGGATCGTACGCGCACCCGCTGCCGCCGCAGACCTGGAACGCCTGGAAGCGCGTCACGTTCGAGTTTGACGGCATCCGCTATATCGGCTCGTACGAGCCGCTGTTTGTCCATCAGTACTCGCAGGCATGGTTCGATTTCCGCAACAAGCGCGACCGCTATGCGGACTATTTTCAAAACTCCGTCATCGCCACAGACGTTCACCGCCGCTTTTGCCTGCAACTCGCAAAGAAGTTTCCTACCTACAGCGAGGATCTTTGGGGCATCACAGCGTCTGATTCGCCGAGTGGCTACACCGTTTGGGGCGGGCCTCCAGCGCGGGGGCCCATCGACGGAACGGTCGTTCCCAGCGCGACCGGCGGATCACTGCCGTTTCTGCCGCAAGCGACCATACGCGTGCTGCGCACCATCAAAGACCGCTATCAGAATGCCTGGAGCCGCTACGGCTTCGTAGATGCTTTTAATCCGCTCACCAACTGGTATGACACTGATGTGATTGGCATTGATGCAGGCATTACGCTGGTTATGGCTGAGAACGCCCGCACTGGGTTTGTATGGGACACGTTCATGAGGAATCCGGAAGCCAAGAGAGGCATGGAGCGCGCCGCCTTCAAGCCGTACACACCACTGGGTCAGGAAACTACTGCCAGTGGCTAAATGCAGCGGTACAGCTATACAACGGTGGGTACAACGGAAGGGCACGACTTCAGTCGTGCCGTGCGCCGCGCGATAAATTCGGCTTTAGCCGCTGAGGTGAGCTCTTTTCCCCTAGCGGCTAAACAGGTTGCTGAAAAAGTACATAGACAAAAGAAGGTGCATTTTGAGGGGAAGTGGGATAAGTAAGTAGCATGCGCGGAGATGAAAACCAACAAGAAGCGATGTTCAGTTACGTCAATCTCGATCAGCGAGTTCCAACCAACCACCCCTTGCGCGAGATCCGCAAGATGGCCGACCAAGCTCTGGCCGAGTTGTCTTCGCATTTCGACGGGCTGTACGCCCGACGGGGAGGCCGTCGAAACCTCCGGAGCAGTGCGGGGTCGTCCCGCATGTGGCCGAGTATGAGCCCTCGGCACACTGGCCGAATTTCCTGACCCCGGCGGAGGAGAACGATCCGGGGTTTTCGATCAGTCAAAAGAAACGCAAGTTGTGGAGAAGGTGTTCGGTTGGGGAAAGCCGGACAGCGTCATGGACAAGATCAAATTGCACGGAGTGGATCGGGCGGACTGGTTCTTTCGCTTTCTCGCCGCCGCCCACAATCTGGTGCCGATGGTGAAGTTGATTCCTGCGCAGTAAGCGCAGGGAGTAGTGTCTCTGCACCAAGGCAATAGGCCCGTGCAGAGGCGGAAATCCTATGCAGAGCTGCGGCGAAAACCCGAAAAAAGTGACAGAAACAATCTACCGCCAACGCAAGCGGATTTTTCAGCAGCCTGTGAAGCCGTTTTTGACAAGCAGCGCAGCAGCATGGCTGAAGCCATGCCCTGACGACCCTCTGGGCACTACGTGACTTCGGTCATAGGCGCCACGGTCAACTCGTAATAGAGTTGTTTTTGCACGGCGCAAGATTCGCGAGTGCAACGGCCGAGGCGGCGCTAAAGATGAAAGAAGTCACCATCCCCAATGTTGTCTCAGTACTCAGCAGCGTCTTCGATCCCGAAGTGGGGATCAATATTGTTGATCTGGGCCTGATCTATGACATCGCCATTAACGGTCTCAACGTACGGATCGTCATGACCATGACCACCCCCGCCTGCCCGATGGGTCCGTATCTCACCCAAGCCGCCGAGCGCGCCATGCGCACCCAACTTCCCGCTGTGGGCTCTTTTCAGGCTGACATTGTTTGGGAGCCGGAATGGAACCCCGCCATGATGTCACTGGAGGCCAGGCGGCAGATGGGTTGGCGAGCGTAACATCCCGTGCGCGGACAGAGCTATGGAATCGCCCTCGTATTCCGGTCGTTACTTGCTATTGGGAGCCGCCCTTCTGGCGTTGCTCGCCGCAATGTGGGCTGGCCTGCTGCGGCTCGATCTTGAAATCCCCTACATCCAACCCGGTCTTTCCCTCGCACACGGACCACTGATGGTCTGCGGCTTTCTTGGCATCCTGATCAGCCTGGAACGTTCCGTCGCACTGGGAAAGTGGTGGGCGTATGCGGCACCGGTTCTCACAGCGTTAGGAACCGTGGGCTTGATTGCCGGCCGCCCGCCCGGAACGCTCAATCCGCTGCTGATTCTCTTAGGCAGCGTAGCGTTGGCTGCGAACTTCGTGGTAATCGTGCGCCGCCAGATTGCGCTCTTTACCTTAACCATGGCTGCCGGAGCCGCCGCATGGCTGGTTGGAAATGCTCTGTGGGCGTTCGGCGTCGCTGTCCCTGCCATGGTTCACTGGTGGGTGGGGTTCCTGGTATTTACTATTGCGGGCGAGCGACTGGAACTCAGCCGGCTGATGTTTCATTCGCGTAACTCCACGCGATGGTTCATAGCTGCAGCTGGTGTTTTCCTGATCGGACTGGTATGGGCTTCAATCGACCGGCTGCGCGGCTTGGAGGCGGCGGGTTTGGGATTGCTGCTCCTCGCTGTATGGCTGGCGCGGTATGATGTCGCCCGCCGGACGATCCGCCAACCCGGGCCGCCCCGCTTCATCGCGATCAGCCTGCTCGCCGGTTACTTCTGGCTCGCAGTGGGCGGACTGTATTGGATACAGGCACAGCGGCTGCACGGCTCACCAGATGGGGAGACGTTCCATTACGATGCCATGCTTCACAGCATCTTTCTTGGATTTGTCTTTTCGATGATCTTCGCGCATGCGCCGATCATTTTTCCCGCAGTTTTGGGCCGGCCGCTCGCCTACGGCAAAAACCTTTACGTGCATGTCATCCTGCTGCACGTCGCGCTGCTTTTGAGGGTCGGCAGTGACCTCGCTCGCGACTTCTTCCTTTTCCGGCGCAGTGGTGAGTTGAGCGTCGTGGTGCTGCTCTTGTTTCTGCTGAACACCGCTTATAGTCTGCGCCCGCTCAGACCGGAAAAGACTCGCACCGACGCCCACCACCTGTAACAACGCCGTAATGGGCTGCGTGCGCGGCTCGGAAATCGAGCGCGTGAGCGCGATAGTTCGAGCGTTCAGCGTTCGACATGCGTTTCGGTCCTGTCCTCGTTGCCGGCTGGTTCAGCGCGGCGCCCTTTAGCGACATTTTTCCCAATGATGGCGATGAGTATCAGGCAGAATGAAAGGAAGCGCACAATATAGAAGAACGGGTGGGCCTCATTAGGATGGGCCGTCAATCCCAGTGCAAAACGGTTCAATCCCTCCGCGAAGAACGACACGGCAAAAAACAGGAAAAAGCGATCACGGGTGGTTTTCCAAAACCGGAGGAAGAATACCCCCGCAACGACGCAGGATAGCGCAATAGCTCCCAACAACAGAAGTTCCACAGGCATCACCCTCATTCCGTGTTCCAGATCAGCCCGTAAAGTAGCACCATCATGGAAACAAACGCCGTGAATAAACGGAACGTGAATAGATTAACAGTGGGACCGAGCACGACGATATCCAGCACCACGAGTGCGTTGTTCAGCGTTAGTCCCGAGAAACAGAGTCCGCCCCACAGCAACAGTTTGTATTTCGTGCGGCTATACGCCGTCAGCAGCAGCCAGGCGCAAAGGAACGCCGTTAGCATGCAAAGCGTATAGAGGATCGCTGCGATCATTTGGTGTCCTTTCGCAGCTTGAACGCGTCGGCGAATTCCTGAATCCTGGTCCTCGGCTTGGAGTGGATCAGGTTGGTCACAGGCACCAGATGCTTGGCGTAGGTCTCCGCCAGGCGATCAACCAATAGCCGCAGTTCGTTTGTAGCCGGCTGATAGGAATACTGCGGAGGTTCCCTCCCATTCGCGGCGACAATTCCGTCTGCGGCCAGCCGCGCGATCACTTCTGCTGTCTGACTCTCGCCGATATACAGTCGCTGGGCCAACGACTCGATGGCCCAATACTGCGCGGGATTCGCTCGAAGGAGCAAGAGCGCTTCCAATTGCGCGACGGAGTCGATTCGCTCGACAATAAACCGCGCCAGATCCTCTGCGATGAATTCGCTGCTCATCCTTCCGGCTCAAACCATATCGTGGGACAAATGCAGGAACTCGTCACCGCCGTGTCGTTCACCAACTTACTTCGAGGGTCGTTTGGGACAGAAGCATTCTACAACAATGTCGCTGCGACGACATATTCTTTCAGAGCTTCTTAGCACTCCGCCGCTCGAATCAATGGGAAGACATCGGGTCAGCCAGCAAAATGCTGCGAGCTGCAGGACGCTGCGGAACGCGCGCGGCAAGTGTAACCGAGCATCTATGCCATCTTTAACCGCTACAACCCACAATGGAAAAATCTCACCCTCCGGCTTTTTACACAAGCAGCTTGACATCACCAGCGAGCGACTGACGTTGACAACGGCGGCGCGCATGAGGTACGTTATACCCTTATGGTTCCCAAGCGGCACATCCATCTGCACCATCGTAGCCATCACATGTGGCGCTAGCGGAACCGGTGTTTTAATTCGGCAATTGAAAAGAAATCGGTGACCCGCTGGCAAAGACCGGCGGGTTTTTTTATGTCCAAATTCGCTGCGGACCTCGCCGCGATGTCTTGCCGTCCGCATCCAGAACAGGTTGGAATAGCACATGGTGAACTTTGAAAAGGCGGGCGGTCTGATTCCCGCCGTCATACAGGAATCCGGCACGGGGAAGGTTCTGATGCTGGGATACATGAACGCTGAAGCATTTGAGAATACTCTGCAAACCGGCAAGGCGACGTTCTTCAGCCGGTCACGCAACAAGCTGTGGGTGAAAGGCGAAAGCTCCGGCCATGTTCTTAAGGTGCACGACGTTTTGGTGGACTGCGACGAGGACGCTGTGCTGATTGTCGCCGAGCAGGTCGGTTCCGGTACCTGCCACAATGGATACCAGTCGTGCTTCTACCGCCGCGTGCAGAGTGGAACCTTAGTGGAAGCTGAGCCGCGCGCGTTCGACCCTGATGCAGTTTACGCCGGTGTTGCACCGGCAACAAAAACACGCCAGGAGTAATCGCGCATGCCGAAGCTGAAATTAGGTCTTCCAAAGGGCAGCCTACAGGACGCCACCATCGAGCTCTTCAAGCGTGCCGGATACGTTATTCAGGCGACATCGCGCTCGTACTTCCCCTCCGTTGATGACGAGGAGATGGAATGCGTTTTGATTCGCGCGCAGGAAATGTCCCGCTACGTCGAAGACGGCGTTCTTGACGCCGGGCTCACCGGACGCGATTGGGTGGTCGAGAACAACTCGGATGTCGTCGAAGTCGCCGACCTCGTTTACGCCAAGCAGAGTTTCGGGAAGGTGCGCTGGGTGCTCGCTGTTCCTCAGGACTCTGACATCCAGGGACCAAAGGATCTGCAGGGAAAAATCGTCGCCACGGAGCTTGTGAAGGCGACCGAGCGCTACCTGGCGCGCCACGGCGTCACTGCGAAAGTGGAGTTCTCCTGGGGGGCAACGGAGGTCAAGCCGCCGACGCTCGCCGACGCCATCGTCGAGGTGACAGAAACCGGCTCCTCGCTTCGCGCCAACAAGCTGAAGATCATTGACACAGTGATGGAATCGAACACCGTGCTGATCGCCAACTGTGCCGCTTGGGAAGATACGTGGAAGAAAGAAAAGCTGGCAAATATCAAGATGCTTCTTGAGGGCGCCATGCTGGCTTACGGCAAAGTAGGACTGATGTTGAACGTGCAAAAGGACCAGCTCGATGAGGTGCTCAACATCCTCCCGGCATTAAAGCGGCCTACGATCTCCGACTTGTCCGAGAAGGGCTGGGTGGCGATCAACACAATCCTCGACGAGCGGCTGGTCCGTGTCATTATTCCAAAGTTGAAGCAAGCCGGCGCGCAAGGGCTGGTCGAGTATCCGCTGAACAAGATCGTCATGTAATTTGACGGTGATTAGTGAGTAGTGAGTAGTAGTGAGTAGCGCAGAGTTTGCGCTTTTCAAACTCTGCGGCCCTTCCAGTTCGCGTGGAAGAAGTTTATGAAAACTGTCAGCGCCGATGTAATTCGCGTCATCCGGAGCGACGATAAGGCACACGTCCAACGCGTCTTCTCCCGCCGCGCACAACGCCTGGACGAAGCCGAGCGCGCCGTGTTGCCGATCATCGCGGCCGTCAAACGCGAAGGCGACCGCGCGCTGGTGCGCTTCGCCAAACGGTGGGACGGTTTTACGGGTACGGCCTCGGGGTTGGCAGTATCCGCCAAAGATATCGCCGGCGCGCGCGACGCCGTGGGCGAGAGCTTCCTGCGTGCCGTTCGCGACGCAGCGTGGAATATTCGCGAGTATTGCAGGTTTCAGATGCCGAAAAGCTGGCAGCGAAGGATTCGGCCCGGCATCGAAGTGGGGCAACTAATACGGCCTCTCGACAGCGTCGGCTGCTACATACCCGGCGGGCGGTATCCGTTGCCATCTACGCTGCTTATGACAGCCATCCCCGCCCAGGTCGCCGGCGTGGAGCGCGTGGCCGTCTGCACACCGCGGCCGAACCCGGAGATTTTCGCCACTGCGAGCGAGCTGGACATCAGCGAAATTTATACTGTTGGAGGCGCGCACGCCATCGCTGCACTGGCGTATGGCACCAAGACTATTTCCGCAGTTTCGAAGATTGTGGGACCGGGCAGCGCCTATGTGGCCGCGGCGAAGCGCCTCGTCGCGCGCGATACCGCGATCGATTTTGTGGCGGGTCCAACCGAAGTGCTGCTGATCGCGAGCGATGGTGATCCTGCTTGGATCGCCGCCGACCTGCTGGCGCAGGCAGAGCACGATGTAGACGCTACCGCTCTGCTGCTGACGCCATCGGCGAAGCTCGCCCGAGAGGTTGCCGCGGAGGTTCGCAAGCAACTTGTATCGCTCAACGGCACTGCGGCCGCGATTTCTCTCAAAAAGAACTGCGCTATTGTGATCGTTCGTGATCTGAAAGAGGCTGTTGCGCTGGCGAATCGCTTTGCGCCGGAGCACCTGTCGGTCCCGGCGGATCTCGGTCTCGAAAAAATTCGCAATGCCGGCAGCGTTTTTGTCGGCCCGTTCAGTCCCGAAGCAGCGGGAGATTATGCCAGCGGCCCCAACCATGTCCTCCCCACCGGCGGGATGGCACGGCTGCGCGGAGGCCTTTCGGTACTGGATTTTGTGAAAGTAGTATCGGTACAGAAGCTAACCGAATCGGGGCTGCGAAGCATCACGCCGAGCATTGTGAATCTGGCGCGCAGCGAAGGACTGGAAGCGCACGCGCGGTCCGTCGAGATTCGATCGGGTACGAATTCACCACAGAGAGCGCAGAGAGCGCAGAGAACGACTATATTCAAGAAATCAGATCCATCGTCGCTCCGCTCCTCAGGATGACATCCTCTATGCGGGATGTTGTCATCCTGACGACCATCGGGAGGAAGGATCTGTTGGGGTCCTTTGGTTGCGGTTCTGTCGCAGCGTGAACTCAAAACGGACAATGTCGCCTAATACGAATTCAAAAGCAGGCCCGAAGCCCCGAGCGGCCATCGAAGCCATGGACCCGTATCGTCCGCCGAGCAGCGGACGCGAGGATAAGCTGCGGCTCGACTTCAACGAGAACACGGTGGGCTGTTCTCCGCGGGTTGTGAAACGCTTGGGCAAAGTCGCGGCGCAGGACCTCACCGTCTACCCTGCGTACGAGGAAGTTTTCGAGCAACTCGCCGGCTACTTTGGCGTTCGCGCTGACCAGATGGCGCTGACGAATGGCACGGATGAAGCCATTCAGTTGGTCGTCAACACTTACGTAGGCGAAAAGGATCGCGTGATCGTGCTGCGGCCCTCGTATGCCATGTACCGTTTCTATGCGCAGGTTGCGGGCGCGCGAGTCATAGAAATAGATTATGCGGCTGACCTTAGATTCCCTCACGAAGCGTTGCTGCGCGCCGCTCGATCCGGTGCGAAGGCGATATTCATTGCCAATCCGAACAACCCAACGGGAACGCTGGCCTCTCCGGAAGAATTAAGGGAGATACTGGAAGCTGCTCCAAACGCGGCGGTCTTGATTGACGAGGCGTATTTCGAGTTTTGCGGCCGAACCGTACTGCCGTGGATCAACCGCTTCCCGAACCTTTTCGTTTCACGTACGTTCTCCAAGGCGTTTGGACTCGCGGCGCTGCGCGTCGGCTGTCTGTTTTCCGACGCCGCCAATATAGCCGTCATTCGCAAAGGGCAGTCCCCTTACAGCGTGAACGCGTTGGGAGTCGCATGTGCGCTGGAGGCGATACGCGATCCAGGATATGTGAAGAAGTATGCCGCCGAAGTTATCCGCGCACGCGTCATGTTATGTCAGGAATTGCAGTGTCTCGGTTGGAAGTATTTCCCAAGCGCGGCGAACTTCGTTCTAGTGCAGTTCGGCTCTGCATCTGGCGCGGTGCTCCGGATGTTGCGCGACGCAGGCATTCTGGTCAGGGATCGCGGCTATGAAGTTCCCGGATGCGTGCGGATTACCGTAGGTACAATCGCGCAGACGCGGCGGCTCATATCTGCTCTCCGAAGCATCAGCCGCGCCGACGTAGATGGTCGCGTGTCGCAGACTGTTACTCCCACGCCGAAAGTTCTGCCGAAACGAGTGAAGGCAGGTGCCCTCAGATGACCGACGGACGATTGCTGATCTTCGATATGGACGGCGTTTTGGTGGATGTAACGGAATCGTACCGTCAAACGATCTGCGAGACCGTGAAGCTGTTCACCGGCAGCGGCATTTCCAACGTAGAGATTCAGGCGCTCAAGAACAGGGGCGGCTCCAATAACGATTGGGATCTGACGCTGGAGATTGTGGAATCGCGCGGCGTTCATCCCACAAAGCAGGAAGTGATAGACGCGTTCCAGCAAATCTATCTCGGGGTAAACTGCGATGGCCTGATCTCCCGCGAGCGCTGGCTCGTGCGCAACGGCTTGTTCGACAGCCTGGCGCGCCGGTACGGTTTTGCGATGTTCACAGGTCGGGAGCGTTGGGAAGCGGAATTCACGTTGGGAAAATTCGCTCCTGGTGTGCTCTTCGATCCGATCATCGGCATGGAAGACGTGAAGCTGGAGAAGCCAGACCCGGAAGGGTTGCTGAAAATCGTCGAGCGGCGCAGGCCTGCGCAGGTGTTTTACGTCGGCGATGTGATGGACGACTGCCGTGCGGCCAAGGCCGCCAACGTGCAGTTCATCGGAGTCGTGGGCGCGGAGAATCCTTTGCAGGGCGAGCTTGAAGCGATCTTCCGGCGCGAGGGCGCCGTGGCAGTCATCCCAAACGTGAACGAACTGGAAAGCGTGCTGCCGTGATGACCAGTTCGACATATCGCGGCAGGTGTTTAGTAAGGCCGCGGTTTCAACCGTGCCGCAGAGCCGAGAGAAAAAATCGGCTTTAGCCGCTGAGGGTGCCACCTCAGGGGCTAAAGCCCAAGATAAGTGGCCGAATCATCGGCACGGCTGAAGCCGTGCCCTTACGTTTCCATCTTATGGCTGCAAGAATCGATAGTTCCGGGCGTGGGCGCTCTCACATTCGCAAAGCGCACGTGGAGCGAAACACCACTGAGACGCAGATCCAGGCCACGCTCACACTCGAAGGCAAAGGACGTTACGACGTCCATACCGGAATCCATTTTCTCGATCACATGCTGGAGCTGTTCGCAAAGCACGGAGGTTTCGACCTGAAGCTGCGCGCGAAAGGCGACCTCGATGTGGATCAGCACCACACCGTTGAAGACGTAGGGATCGTGCTCGGCCAATGCTTTCGCGAGGCGCTCGGCGACCGTCGCGGCATCAATCGCGCCGGTTATTTTCTGATGCCGCTGGATGAGGCGCTGGCCGTCGTGGCTGTAGATTTGTCGGGCAGGCCTTACCTGGTCTGCAATGTTCCATTACAGCAGCCGAAGGTGGGCGACCTGCAAACCGAGTTGATCGAGGATTTCTTCCAGGGCTTTGCCACGCATGTAGGGGCGAACGTGCATCTGCGGTTGCTCTATGGCCGCTCCACGCATCACAGCGTGGAGGCAATTTTTAAGACGTTTGCGCGCGCTATGAAAATGGCTGTGTCGCTGGATAGCAGGCTCAAAAAAGAACTGCCCAGCACGAAAGGGCTGTTGTGATCTCCGTGATTGATTACGGCGCGGGAAATCTGCGGTCCGTGGAAAATGCGCTCAATCAATTAGAGGTTCCATTCGCGATCACCTCTCGCGCCGAGGATGTTGCCCGCGCCTCGGCTGTCCTGCTGCCGGGTGTAGGCCACTTCGGGCAGATGATGCGTTCACTCGAGCGGCTGGGGTTGATCTCTGCTCTGCGCCAGTCCATTCAGGGCGGCGTCCCATACCTCGGCATTTGTCTGGGAATGCACGCGCTCTTTGAGGCCAGCGAGGAAGCGCCGGCGCTCGCCGGTCTGGGAATCCTGAAGGGCACCATCCGCCGCTTCCCCGAGGGCATGAAGGTCCCGCACATGGGGTGGAATCAACTACAGTTCGAGGAAGGCACGCGGTTCTTCGAGGGAATCGAGCCCGCGCCATTCGTCTACTTCGCGCATTCGTACTACTTGCCTGCCGCGGAGACGGTCTCTTCGGCAAACGGGACCTTCGCAGCGGCCATTGCTGAGTACGGCTTTCCGTTCGTCGCCGCAATCGAACACGACAATATTGCTGGCGTGCAGTTCCATCCGGAAAAGTCGGGAGATTTAGGACTGCGAATGCTACGCAATTTCGCACAGGGCCGCTGAACGTTATGCTTGCCAAGCGCATCATTGCATGTCTGGACGTCAAGGAAGGGCGGGTCGTCAAAGGCATCAACTTCGTCCAGTTGCGCGATGCGGGGGACCCGGCCGAGCTTGCCGCGGCGTACAATTGCGAAGGAGTGGACGAGGTGGTCTTTCTGGACATAACCGCATCCCACGAGCGCCGCAAGCTGATCATCGACACCGTCGCACGCACGGCGCGGCGAGTGTTCATACCGCTCGCAGTCGGCGGAGGCATTCGGTCCATCGGCGATGCGCGGGCCATCCTCACCTCCGGCGCCGACAAGATATCAGTCAATACTGCCGCCATTGAGAATCCGGAGCTGATCACGGCGCTATCGGAAGAATTTGGTGCGCAGGCCGTGGTGCTGGCCATCGACGCGCGACGCGAAGGCAACGGCTGGTGCGTTTACACGTACGGCGGCCGTAAGCGCGAAAATCTCTCCGCGGTAGAGTGGGCCGTCAGAGGCCAGAAGCTTGGGGCGGGCGAAATCCTGCTGACGTCAATGGATTGCGACGGCACCGAGAAGGGATTCGACTGCGAGCTGACCTGCGCGATCTCGAGCGCTGTGGGCATTCCGGTGATCGCGTCCGGCGGTGCGGGCTGTGCGGAACACTTCGCCGAGGTGCTGACAAAAGGCAGAGCGGACGCGGCGCTCGCCGCCTCTATATTTCACTATGGCAAAGTGCGCGTTCGCGACCTGAAGGCTCATCTCAGGAGCCAAGATATTCCGGTGAGGCTGTCGGAGCCACGCGGGTAAGCAAGCGGATGCGGCGCTCGTGCCTTTGCACGACACGCAGCCCCTCATCTATGCTGTGGCTCTGACCGATGTGAGTGCTGGAACGTTTATGCGGGGGACGACTGGTGTGAGCGGAGAAACCGCGATGAATTCCCGTGTCGAATGGCCAAAGACAGGTTTCAGTCATCGCATCCACGCATGGATGCTGGCTCACCTGAATGCGCGTTACGAGCGCCTGGTTGCAGATAGAAAGCGCGCCATGCTGGCCAACCTTCGCGGCTGCGTTGTCGAGATCGGGCCGGGCACGGGTCCGAACCTGCCATATTACCCGAAGGAAATTCGCTGGATCGGCGTGGAACCGAATCGTTACATGATGCCGTATGTGAAAAGAGCCGCCGAGCAGTTCGGGTTAACCGTGGATGTCCGGCCCGGTCTCGCCGAAGAGATCCCGGTAGCACAGAATAGCGCCGACGCGGTCGTCAGTACGTTAGTGCTGTGCTCCGTCAGCGACCCGGAGCGCGTTTTACGCGAGGTGCTGCGGGTCCTCAAACCTGGAGGCAGGTTCCTGTTCATCGAGCATGTGGCAGCCCCGCGCGGTAGCAGGCTCCGGCGCGTTCAGGATTGGTTGCGTCCGCTGTGGACCAAGATTGGCGATGGCTGCCATCCAAACCGCGAGACGTGGCAGTACATCGAAAGTGCTGGGTTTGCCAGCGTTCAGATAGAGCATTTCCGTTTGCCGCTGGGACCGGTTTCGACGCAGATCGCGGGCACCGCAAGTAAATAAAGAGTGACGAATGGCAAGTAAGAGTGACAAGAATAAGATAGGAACTTCGGAGTTCTAATCGAAAGGACCCTCGCTCCTAGCTAACTTCTCAGCTTCTGGTTTTTGCTTCCAACTTGTCACTCGTCACTTGTCACTGGACACTACTTACCATGCTGATTCCCTGCATAGATCTGATGGGTGGCAAGGCCGTGCAACTGGTGCGCGGCCGCAAGAAGGCGCTGGACGCCGATCCTTTCGAGATGCTGAAGAAATTTCGCGGCTTCCCGGCCATCCAGGTAATTGACCTGGACGCCGCCATTAGCGGCGGCAACAATGATGCTATTCTAAAGCGCCTCTGCAAGCTTGGCCCGTGCCGCGTGGGTGGCGGTGTGAGGACGGTCGAGCGCGTGCGCGAACTCGCCGAACTAAGCGCGCAAAAAATCATAATTGGTACAGCGGCGTTCCTCGACGAGGGCGTGAATGAAAAATTCCTGCGAGCGGCCAGACGCGCCGTCGGAAAGAGGCTTCTGATGATCGCGCTCGACACCAGCCGCGGACGCATCGTGGTAAAGGGTTGGCGCAAGAGCACCGGGCTGCGCGCGGAAGACGTTATTCGTGAGCTGGAACCATACTGCTCGGGCTTTCTGTGCACCTACGTGGATAAAGAAGGAATGATGCAAGGCACCAGCCTGCGCTGGTTCCGAAAGCTTCGCAGCATCACGGCTCTGCCCATCACCGCAGCAGGCGGGATCACCACCAGGGAAGAAGTCGAGACGCTGGAGAAGATGAATATAGATGCCGCCGTCGGCATGGCGATCTATACGGGCAAACTTCCGCTCAGATCAGAGCCAAGAAAGTAAGACGAACACACAGCGTCATAATTTATAACCACTCTATGTTCGTGCCCTTCGCAGCCACGGAACCCCCCATAAAAATCCTCGCCGGCCCACCCGACCCGGCCGCGCCGCACGTGCTCGCCTTCTGTAACCGGATCAGCCCCGGCGCCCGTCCCGTGCGCCTCCCCATCCGGGCCGAGCCCGGCTGCCTGCCGAGGGAGTGTTTTCCCAACGTGCAGCAGAAGGTGGAACGCGAGGGCGGGCACATCCGCTACGGCTGGGCGCTCTGGGAATGGCCGCGCGTGTTTATCGAGGCCGAGCATCACGCAGTCCATGAAGCTCCTGACGGCTCTCTCACGGACGTAACGCCGTCGATCCCGGAAGACCCGCAGACCGCTCGCCTGTTCCTGCCGGATAACGCAGCCGTTTACGATTTCGACAATCCCAATGAGACATGCCGCGACAACATCCGCCAAGCGCTCGCGCATGATGCGCAGATCGAGGAGTACCTTCGGCTTGAGGCCGACCTGGCCGGGATCAGGATGCGCACGCCGGGAACCGGGATGGTGCCCGTGTCCGGCCCAGACGCGGCCCGGGCCCGTATCCAGACTATCGTCAAGAGAAGCTCGTACCTGAAACGCGAGATCGCAATGCGCCACACGCCGCAGGGCGCACCGTGCTTTTGCGGCAGCGGGCAGAAATTCAAACGATGTCACGGAACACCCAGGAGGATCCGGCGATGAGCGCCGACCCGAAGATCAAGCGGGTGCGCGCTCTTCACGCCTTGCCACAGCGCACCAAAATGCACCGGGGACGCCGAGCACCCGCGTGTGATCAATTCGCGGCAAAACAGTAGAGCAATCCAACGCCGCTGGTGCTGGCCAGGTTCTCCTGGCTGCATCCGCTGCTTGGGTGCGCGGAGTTCCACGATGTGTTGCCGCCGCCGACGCGATCATGGTGTCCAACCTGCGCAATGCCTGCTCCGCTGCTGGTCCAGTTCTGGCATGTGTGGTCCGCGGTATCGGTGTACGCTCTCCCATGCGAGGTCGAGCCGGTCAGAATGTCATGACGGTTTGGATTGTCGCCCCGGCCATTAATCATCTCGCCCTTGTCGCTCAACGCCGCCAATTTGGTGATGTTGTTGCGGTCGCGCTCGATATCTCCGTGGAGATCGGCGACGTTTTGCGCGATCAACTCGCCTTTGAAGTTGTGCCATGGACCTTGGCCAATGCGGTCGCGGGCGTTTACCGCGGGCTGATTGCCTGAAGCCTGCGTGCTGAGATACGCGCGCCATTTACGATTGCGCGCTCCGCCTGCGGGAGCCAGTTTTTGGCAATGTGCGTCCGCGCCAGCGAGTCCCCCAAGATCGGCGCCCTTGCCCCGGCCCGTGCTGGTAACAAAGAAGGTCATAGGCGGTTGCGGCTGCGCAGGCGGGGTTTGCGCCAGCAGCAGGTACGAGCCCGTTCCAACCAATACCATAACAGCAACAACCAAATTCCTGTTCCGCATTTTCACTCTCCTGTTACTCGATCCGCCAGCCAATGCCGTCGATTTTATAGGCGGACGGAGAAACAGTCAATGCTGTTCGGTTTCTCGTAGTGTCTCATCGAATAGTTCCACTTTGGCTCTCCAGTTCAACTGGTTCCTCCGTCGCGGCGATTCCCGCTTCAGAGTATCCGGTTCGCTTTTCAGTGGGGCCAAATTAAAGCTCCGAAAGCGGCCAATTAAAATGCAAAATCACCAACTCACGCGAAGGCCGTTTGTCCAGGCGATACCGGAGTAAGCCCCGCCGTCGTGGGCGCCATCGTGCATATCCGCATACTGCACGCCGCTTTGCAGCTTGAGCTTGTGGCCGTAGAAATAGTAGTTGGGTCCGAAATACAACTCATGGTAGCGGTCCCCCCGGCCTGAGACCACTTCGTTTTCGTACCTCGCGAGCCGCACTCCGTTAGGACCATCACTCTTGACGAAAGTGTAGCGGGCGACGACCTGAAGCTTCTTCGTGAGGTTAATGTAAGGCATGGCCATCACACCCCACAAATCGCTCTGGCCCAAGTAGCCCGAGGCCGTCGAAACATCCAGCCGAGAGCCCCACTTACCCGCCTCCAGCCTGAAATTCACCGAGACGATGTGATGAAGCTGCCGAGTAAAGGTGTTGTTTGGATTCGGATTCTGGTACACATAATTGGCAGCCAGCAGCGCTTCCTTCGTTCCGAGAGCTTTCGCAAAATCGTAACCGATGACCAGGAGGCTGAAGGCGCTTCCGTTGAACTCGCCGAATTCGCGGTTCGCCTCACCAGCCGAGTACACTCCCGCGCGATAGATCCAGGGAGAGATCTTGCCTGAAATGCTGACGCCGGGAAAATACTCCTCCGGAAACCACATATTGGTGCTCAAGTTGCTGCGGTCAATGGCGAGGAGTTCCTTGGAGGAGGTTGCACCGTCCATGGTGAACGGGGCGCTGTGCTTGCCAATCGTCAGCGCGAACCGGCCATTTCTGCTCCACTGCAAGTACGCGTCCGTCAGGCCTTGGTACACCGCGTCAGCTTGCTGCGGATCGAAGTCAGCTTCTACGTGAAGGGTAAACGTGCGAAATAGTTTCGACCTCGCGCCAAGCCGCATCCGACGGATATTCCATTCGTCGTGCGAGTCGTCCCCGGCGTCCACCGCTGCGTAGTCGAACTGGAAGCGTCCGCTGGCCACCAAACTCTGGAGCACCGGGTTCCTCTCGTCGTGGTACCAATCGGCGAATTTCCAGATTCTGTCGTAGGCGGCCTGCGACTGTGCGGCAGCAGTTGCCGCCGCGCCGATACTGACCAGGGCGACCATCAGGAGAGCACGCAAAAGCGAACGTATTTTCCATAACCTGCGAACATTGATCGATTGGATTTGTCTTCCATTCTCCGAAATAACCATAAACCTCTTTCTGAACTCCTTGTGTTTCTCTGAACTCAAGGCGAGAGTATCGGCTGGCCGCAGTTCTGTAAATAAGCATAATAGTGAACATATCTATTCCAAAAAGTAGAATACTGGTTCCTTGCCCCTGCCAGGAAATTGTCCGGACCATGTTTGGTACTTTGATTAGAACTGCTTCCACTTTTCATGACCCTGCATCATAATAAGGGCGGAGCTATACAGCTCCGTTGTTGGCAAGTTTCAGGTGAATCGAGGCAGGGAGCCTAACTCTACCCAAGAGGCGGAGGACCCACGGGGTCCCCACGCGAGAGGGTGATCGCGTGGGTGCCTCAAGCAACGGGGCGCAGCCCCCCGGCACGCCGGGGGACGGGGTACTTTCAAGCCCCAGCCCGTCAGCTAACTTCGCAGGCTGATTTGAAAGCCATCCCGGCACGCCGGGGTGGCCCGGGAGTTTCCGTGACAACACAGAGTCGTTCTGGTGCGGCCAAAGTCGTGGTTGCCACGACGGCTATGCTGACCTTCATTTCGTTCTGGCGGGCAGCCGCAATTGTATTGAACGATTTGGGCTCGTCAGCGTTCTACGCCGGCGCCATCGTAGAGCAGGCCGTCGGGAGATCAGCGCCGTGGTTCATTCTCGGGATCATGATTTTCGCCTATGCCGTATTGGGACTCTACATCGAGAGCTGCAGCATGTTCGTGCGCGGCGGCGTCTATCGTGTGGTCAAGGCGGCGATGGGCTCCACGCTCGCAAAGGTCTCGGTTTCGGCTCTGATGTTCGATTTCATCCTGACCGGCCCGATCAGCGGAACCTCGGCCGGGCTTTACCTGGTCGGGTTGATCAACGAACTGCTGAAGTTGGCCCATAGCAACATTGTTCTCCCCACCAACTCCACGGCGGCTGCTTTCGCTATTCTCGTGACCATCTACTTCTGGCGGCAGAACGTCAAAGGAATACCCGAGTCCAGCGGCAAAGCGCTGCGCATCATGTACGTCACCACGACCATGGTGGTCTTATTGCTGGCGTGGTGCGTCTATACCGTCGCGGTGCGCGGCGCACATCTGCCGCCGTTTCCGTCGCTCGAGAATCTGGAGTACTCTCACGAAGCGCTGGGATGGCTCAGGGGGAGCAGCTTACCTCACACCATCGGGGCCATCGGCATCATGATCGGCTTGGGCCACGCAGTGCTGGCGATGAGCGGCTCGGAAACCCTGGCGCAGGTCTACCGCGAAATCGAGCATCCCAAGCTGCGCAACCTGGAAAAAGCCGGGTTCACCATTTTCGTGTACAGTCTGGTCTTCACCGCCGGCGTCTCTTTTTTCGCCTTCATGATCATCCCTGATGACGTCAGGCCGCAATACTTCGGGAACCTCATCAGCGGCTTGGCAATGCACTTTGAAGGCCCCTACAACCTTAAGCTGGTTTTCCAGGCGTTCGTGGTGGTAGTAGGTGTTCTGATGCTGTCCGGCGCGGTCAACACGGCCATCATGGGATCGAACGGCGTACTGAATCGTGTTTCCGAAGATGGCATTTTGCCCGACTGGTTCCGGCAGCCACACCCGCGGTTCGGTACCTCGTATCGCATTTTGAATCTGGTAGTGCTGGTGCAAATTGCGACCATTATATGGAGCCAGGGAGACATCTTTCTGCTGGGCGAAGCGTACGCCTTCGGCGTCATGTGGAGCTTCCTGTTTAACGCCTTGGCGGTGTTCGTGCTGCGATACAAGCAGCCCGGCCCGCGCGGCTTTAAGGTCCCCATAAATTTCAAGATCGGCGGCCGGGAAATTCCCATTGGACTGACGCTGATCGCCACGGTGTTGCTGGCGATCTGCGTGATCAATTTCTTCACAAAGGAAATCGCCACCATTTCCGGCGTGGCATTTACGGCGTTTCTCTTCAGCGTCTTCACGATCACCGAGCGTGTCACGAAGAAGCACGCCACGGCGGAAGCCAGTCTCGACAAATTCAACTTGCAATACGCCGGCGAGATCACGGCTGAAACCGTGGGTTGTAAGCCGCGAAACATTCTGGTTCCCATCAGCAATTATCACGCCATGTATCACCTCGACGAGGTGCTCGAGCGGGCTGAGCGCGATAAACGCGATGTTGTCGTTCTACACGTCCGCCTGCTGCAGCGCGTAGGTTCGGGAGAATCTGAGTTGGAGCGCGACCAGTTGTTCAGCAACATCGAACAGCATCTTTTCACGAAGGTCCTGGCGCTGTCGGAGAAGCACGGCGAATCGGTGCACCTGGCCGTCGTCACTGCGAACGACCTGTGGGAAGGTATTCTGCGGGCGGCGCTCAACCTGCAGTCTTCGCGGATCGTGCTCGGGCGCTCCTCTAAGTTCACGGGAGCGGAACTGGCCCGGCAGATCGGTTTGGCCTGGGAGCGCCTGCCGGAGCCGCGGCCGCAATTTGACCTGGAACTCCTCGCGCCCGCCGGTGGCCGGGAATACTACATCCTGGGGCCGCACGCGCCGCACCTCACTGCGAACGAGGTCAAACTCATTCACGAAATCTGGCTGCGCTTCAGCGACCGCCTCGCCCCCGAGGAAATTCATCACCACGACATCGTTCACTTCGCCTTGAATGAGGTGATGCAGGAGATCGCGCAAGGCAAAGAGCAGGAAGTAGTGCAGAGGCTCCGCGAGCACGTCGTGCGAAACCACAAGCAGCAAAACCAACAGCCCACCCTCTCAAAGTAGCGCCGCCGTCCCGGGCAGGCGCACACTGTGGCGGCTCTTCAGGCCAGCGAGACGCTGGCGCTACACTGATTGTCACTGGATTCGCAACTCCCGGCGAATCCCTTCCAGAAATGGATCGAGGCCCGACAGCGGCTGGATGGCGATGCGGGCGTCCTCCAAGATGCCGCGACAAGAGTCACCCACGGTCTCCAGCGGGTCGGCCACGATGGCTGTCATGCTTGCTTTCGATTTCTCGCGTATTCTCCCGAACGTGTAGGCGAGCAGCTTGGCTTGATTCCAATCGCGATCCAGCGAAATCGCATGCAAGTAATTCGTGACGCCATTCGGCCGGAAGGAAAAGCCAATGCGGAAGCGGTCGCCGGGCGCGGTGAACTCAGCCACGGAGACATCCCTCGTGAAGCGTTCCCACAGATCATAGCGGCGCAGCGCATCGGAAAGCTGCGCGTGAATCCACGGGCGGCTGCCCTCGCGCACTGGCCGCTTCTGCTGCACCGCGGGCGGAGGCGCAATGTGCTCTTGAAACAACGTCTCAAATTCCTGCTGCGGGTCGGCGGCGAGCACTCCGCGCGGCGCGGAGATTTGGATGCCGCCCGATTCATCCGCTTGCATACGGCGGAGTTCGTCGTAGAGACGTTCCGCAGGCAGCCGCCCAAAATACGATGGCAGAGAGGAGATCATGGCGAGGTCAGCCTGCGGATCAAGACAGCGCACGCGGCGCCAATCATCCGTGAATGCGTGCCGCAACAGCCGGCCAGACGAATTAAACAGGAACAGCCCGATGGGTACGCGGCACTCGCGCAACGGCGACGGCGCATACTCCACCAGAAAGTATTCGCATTGCGGTAGGTCAGGCATTGTTCCTCCAATTGGGAAAGGACTGTGGAGCCGATTTGTGGCACGCCATGATCATCTCGGCGACCGTCCTGCGCCGTTTTTCAAGTTCCCCCAGCAGACGGCACAGCTCGTCGGTGTCGCCGTCATACCATTCGGGCGGAATCGACGACGCCGCCTCTTCCAGAAATTCCTCTTCCAGGTGTTCGAGCCGCCCGAGGTACGGCTGAAACGAATCGAGACTATTCACATCGGAATAGACCAGCGTGCGGGAATACATTCCCCGCAGCGGCGCATCGGGGAAGCTCCATTCGCCGGCATTGAAGCAGAATCCCTGATCCACCATAGCGGCAACATACTGCGCCGCGGCGGGCGAGGGGCGGTAGAACACGGATTGCCGCGAGTCACAGTTGCAGGTCCATTTGTCAAACACCAGCATGCCGGCGAAGGCCTGTCGATTTGTCACGCACGCAAGCTGTGCGTCAGGGAGGAAGTCATATACGGGGTTCCGCAAAGGATCGCAAGGAAACCGCGAGCCAAACTGGAATCCGCTGGCGCAGCGTACTCGCTCTTTTCCCCACAGAATGTAAAGTTCCGGAGTGTGCTCGATCAGCCATTCGCTGACCTCTACGACCTCCGGTTGCGGCACCGGCAGACCGAGCGCCAGAGCCAGCTTGCAGGCAAGCATTTCATTGGCGAGGATTCGCACTCCCTGTGGATTGTTCTTGAATTTGACGACGTAGTAGTAGCCGTCCTCACAGCGCACCAGATGGGATTGCGCTCCGCCCTTCAGCCTGCGGATGTGTTCGACGGCTTCTTTGGCCATTCTGGACGTCTGTGTAGGAGCGACGCCACGCTTAACGGTCGCTCCGCTCAGAACTGTAGCTATGTTCACGTCACGGGACAATAGAAAAAAGCCGTTCGCGGTGAATTCTTTCTTGACACGTTTTTGCGGATGCGTTACAACCGCAGTGCGAGGAGCAAATTCTCCGCGAAATTTACGCCGATCATTCTCGGAGCGTGTCACGACGACGGCATCCTAACTTTATGCAGTTCGGTCCAGCCCAACAGACTCCAGTAAACTGCGCTCGCTTCAGGGGCCAAGCGTTGCTGGGGCACGAGAGGAGAAAGAGGCCAAAATGACCTTCGACGAGAGTAAGTTGTTTGCACTAAGCAGCGATGAGTCAAATGATTACGATGAAATGCCTGGGTTCGAGGAAGCGGACGAGCAGGACGACGATATCGCTCTGGAGGAGGAGCTAACGGTCGAATCCGGCCCCTCTGAAGAGGAGCCCAAAGCAGAGCAGCCAGCTAAGCCTAAGCGGCCAGCGGCCAAGAAGAAACCCGCCAAGGCCAGCCGCACGGCAGCGCGTCCACCCGCTAAGGCGAAGGGCAAAGCAAAAACGCAGGCCCGGGGGAAAGCAAGCGCCAAGGCCAAGCCTCGATCCGCAGCAAAGAAGAAAGTCACGAGCAGATCCGCCGCCAAAGCCACGGGCAAGAAATCGAGCGGATCGGCTAAAGGCAAAGCGAAAGCCTCCAAAGGTAAGGCCACCTCCAAGAAGAGAAAGTAATCGCGACACAAAGCGTGATCATCGAGGGGCTCTGCTGCCGGTCGCTCCAGGTCCTTGGAGTCAACCGGCTGGGCTGCATACGGGCGGTTGAGCAGCAGAGCCTCCTTTCTTCTACCGATCTCCCATCCATGCTGCCGCTCCCGCTCTGAATGGATTAGAATATCTACAGATATATTCCTACCCTGAGTGTTAAGGCCGGATGGTGGACTTTCAATTCGTAACCGAGCGTGTAGCGGTCGGTGGGGCTATCAATACGCTCGACAACATGCGCAGGGTGGCCGAAGCCGGCATTACGCACGTCATCGACATGCAGTTGGAGTTCGACGATCGCTCGATCGCCGACGGAACCGGTGTACAGGTCCTCTGGATGGAGTGCCCGGATGACTTCTTGCCCAAACCTAACGAGATGTTCTGGGAGGGAGCTTTGTTTGCGATGGCGGCTTTAGAGGACCCCCAGGGCCGCATCTTGATCCACTGCGCCGCGGGCATACACCGAGGGCCAATGATGACGTTCGCAATCCTGCGCGTGATGGGCTACGGCCGTGAAGATGCGTTGAGCATGATCAGCTCCGCCCGTCCCCAGGCCGAATTCCCCGACGTGTACGTGGAGAGTGTGGAAGATTTCGTCCGCGAATACCTGGCAGCAGAGCAAGAAGAACAGGGAATAGGGAACAGAGAATAGATATCACAACTGCGCTGTGCAGAGTCAAAAGTCAATAAAGAACTTCACACCCATTCCGTTAATACGATAGGCGGTTCGCTTCAGGATGTAGTCGTACGAGAACGCCACGCCATAGTTCCGGGCCAGCCACTTTCTTGCGAACACGGATGCGCTGTAGCTGGTGAATTCAACGTCCTGCGGCGTAAGCGTCAGGGTCTGCCAAGCTTCGCGACCGCCGCCGCTCACCCCCACCCAGTACCTGCCCTCTTCACCGTACTGCACGGCGGCATTTGCCGATTTCGATGTGTGGTCCCCAGGTTGGGCGTTATTGAAGTTGACGTTGGCCTGCATGACGAAACGCCGCCAGTAGTAGATGACGCCGGTCCTGCCGATGCTGCCCCCAATCGGAGACCCAAAATATAGTCGGGTCAGGCCTCCCGTGAAAACGAGGCCCGGAACCCACGGGAGCTTCACATTTCCCGTCAGATCATAGCGGATACGAGGGAAAAAACCGGCAGGATCATCCGAGCCGCCGCCGCTGATGCTGCTATCCGTGTAAAACCACTTCGACCAGTTGATGACAGTGCGCAGAGTGCCCATATGCTCGATCATCGCGGGCCGCCGCTCGGATATCACTGCGCCGGAGACCAGGACTCGATTCGAGCCTTGCCATGTCAGACTCAATCCGGCGCCACCCCACTTGCCAAAACCGTTGCTGACGATGTTGTCGAACCCCGAAGCTTCCAACCTGAAATGGCGCGGCAAATCGTTAGTAGGCGCGGCAGGAGCAGTTTCATCCCGTGGAGGTGGTGAGGCGGCCACTGCGGCAGTAACTAATAAACACGAGAGGAAGAGATGCTTAAGGGCCGTCATAGCTTGAAGATCATCAACTTGTGAGGACTTTCCGTCCGGCGACGATCTTGCCGCAGACGGCGACATTCGCTTCCAGCGTCACATCGCGGCCGGCGCTGACTGCGGCAAGCCGCGCGCGCGTGCCGACCCGAGTTCCGACACGTAAGAGAATGTCGGTTTCGGCGGCGATGTTGCCGCTCACCTGTGTGCCTTCGCCGAGCAAGGCAGCGCCATCCGAGACAAGATTACCGCTAACCATGTTTTGCGCGCCCAACTCGATGCGCTGCGCCTTCACACTTCCATCAAAGCAGCAGCTTTGGCCGCTGCGCAGCGTTCCTTGCACGATGATGTTGCCGCGTACGCTCTCTCCGTCATGCAGCTTCATGTCGCCAGCAACGAGCCACGTGTCCGGTGACAAACGTGCGCCGCGAATCTCCACCGCATTTGCAAGTGCGGGCGACGGAGAAGTCGCCAATCCGTGCAGCTTGGATTGTGAGCCGGTACTCAGGGCAAATTCGGATGTGGAGCCGTAGCGGGAGGTGAAGATCAATGGCGCATATAACGACTTCGCGAGCACGTTTGGCTCCATCTCAATGGAGTTCGCCGCGCTGATCCGACTGCCGACTGTGGTTCCGCTTCTTAGCAGAATTGTGCGGGAAGAATCCAGCCAGCGAGCCACTTCGTTGTTCAAACCCAGGACAATATGACCGTCAGCCGCAACGGACTGCAAGTTGACGCTGGCTCCGCTTCGGAAATTCCCGGCTATATACATCTCCTTGTGAAAAGCCGTGTTTTCCGCCAGTCTTATGTCGCCTTCGCAGTAGATCAGATTGTTGCATTCGGCGGCTTGCGCCGCGCAACCGCCTGCCAGTACGCAAATCCGTTCTCCGGCGGGCGTCTGAAAGACCGCTTGGACGTTTCCCGCGGCATCGCTCGGCTGTGGCTCAACTCTAGGCGAGATTCTGAGCCACTCGAGCATCTTGGCGCGGAAAGCTGTGCCGAAGTAGTTCTCCTCACGTACGTATTGCACGTCCACAGCGATTGGATACTGATCCCGCGGATGAAGCCATTCGCTCAGCCCGAAACAGAAGCAGAGGAGGAACAGGAGCAGGAACAGCGCCAATAGGAACAAGTAGCCGAGCACGAGAGAACTCTGGATAACTAGGTGGAATCGGGCATGGCAGTGCTTGTTCGAACGAAATCCAAGCCCCGGCCATTGCCGTCGTGAGAATTTCCGTTTCCATTTCCGCCATGGCCGTTGCCGTTACGATAACGCAACGTTTTGTTCCATGGCATATTGCGTCCGAGCGCTGTAGAACCTGGCCAGGGCGACTGTGATGGTTGCGGTGCTGAACACAAAATTGGCTATGTTGAGCGGCAGGAGACGCAGTCTCCTCGTGGCGCCATCTAACACAACACTACTTCCAATCTCGAAGAACGAAGCGAAGTTGCCGAAAGCGTTGAAAGCCGTGCTGGCCAGGAAAAATGAAGCCACGGCAGGGAGAAAGGTGCCGCCCGTGAAAAAGAGGCCCGCAGAAATGATCCAACCTAGCACAATCAACGGCGCTGTCCAATAGACGCATAGGAGAAGAATGCCGTCAAGCTTGGCCCTGCGGCTGAGAAACCGAGACTGCAACAACGCTCGCCAGTGGTGGTGGAGGCACTCCGTGTGTCCAATCGCCCATCGCTCAATCTGTCTTCGGCGGACTCCCCAGGTAGCGGGAACTTCTTCGTAACATTCCGCGCGGTTCACGTACGCAATTTTCCAGCCGCTGATAGCGAGGCGCAGCGTCAAATCGGTGTCCTCGGCGAGACTATTCGGCCGCCACCCGCCCACGGCGTCCAGGGCTGCGCGGCGCACCGCGCCGGCGGTGCCTCCATACTGCGGAATTAATCCCAAGTTGTAGCGCGCCTGCTGATTCATCTGGTAGCCGCCGGCTCGCTCCAAATCGAGCAGACGGGTCAACAGCGTGGCTGCGACGTTGTGGGGTACGACGCGGCCCATCACTGCTCCCACCTGTGGATCGGCAAACGGCGCTACCAGGAATTTGAGGAGCGACTTGCCCGGGATGTAGTCGGCGTCAAACAGGACTAGTATTTCGCCTTTCGCCACCGCTGTGGCAGCGGCAAGCGCAGCCGCTTTGCCGCGTAATCCTTCGCGGCGATGCAGCGGCTTCACGCACGGGCACTGGCGCTGGTACTCATCGAGGATTTCGCCTGTGCCATCTGTTGAGTGGTCGTTAATCGGGATGATCTCGAAACGGCCATCGTTTAGCGGATAATCGGATTCGAGCAGCGCCTCGATGATATCCGGCGCCACCGCCTCCTCGTTGTGCATGGGAATTAATACCGAGACAGACGGAAGATGAAAGCCTGCCAGGTCGGCATAATTCATTCGCTGGGGAAAGAAAAGGCGATTAAAGGTGAAGATGAGGTGCCGGATCGTATAGACCAGCAGCACCAGCAGTATGGCAACAGCTCCGGTCTTTAGCGCCAACCCTGAAATTGCCAAGCCTCCGCCTGTCTGCCCAAAGACGCCGTTGCACGACCCACCGCCACTGAATAGAAAGCGACAATATACACGAAATCAGCCAAGAACCCGAATCCAAAATAGAATAGAGGCATCCAAAGCGATCCAAAATAGTGAAACGTGGCGAGTGCAACCGCGAGCCGGACCACCGACCAAATAAATGAATAAACCATCATGGCGGACAGCCACCCTACTTTCCAATACAGTGGCATGCGCATTAGAAAGACAGTGGCCGCAAAGATCACCGGCAGGAGGAGCCACAGATATGCCTCACCGCGATACCAGATCGCACAAAAATCCTCCGGCGTATACGGGACGCCCGGTGGAAAGAATCGCTGCCACGCCCACGTCAGCGCCAAGGCAGCCGGAACAACGAAAAACAACGGCTTCAATGGTGTCGGCCAACGGCGATAGCCCAGGACAAAGACGCTCAGTGTGCCTACGACAATGCAAATCGGGTACAGCGGATGTGTGCCGTAGTCCACATATGATGTGCGAAGAAGGGGCGCGGAAATTCCTGGTAGCAGGAGCATCTCTCTTCCGGTCTGCCACGGCACTTCAGCCCAGGCAAGGAGAGTCTCAACCGCTCGCGAATGAACCCGCAGCAGCCGGTTGAAGCTCCACAGCAGTAGCAGGTTCGTTGTTATGACGCTCAGCACAGCTTGAGCCAGCAGAGTCCTGTCGAACGGTAGATGGCGGAGACTCTTGTGCGGCGTTACCGTTCTCCTGCGCAATGCAGAGGGACCTTTCCAAACGCAGCTCGGGAATGTGCGCCCGGCAGTGGAAGTATAATCACATTCATGCAGAGTTACGACGCCATAGTTGTCGGTGGTGGAATTATCGGATGTTCCATTGCGCGTGCGCTTAGCGACGCGACGTTGAAAATCGCCGTCATTGAGCGAGGCGCGCCGGGCGAGGAAGCGTCCTGGGCTGCCGCAGGAATGCTGGCGCCTTCAGCGGAGGCTCAAGCCGGGAGCGTGTTGTTCCCGGCATGCCGCGCCAGCCTGAAGTTGTACGAGTCCTTTGCCGCGGAACTGCAGGCGGAAACTGGAATCGATTCGCAATACCGCACTGAAGGCACTCTACTGCTATATGAGAACGAACACGAGCGGGAAACCATGCTCGAGTCAGTCGAATGGCAGCGGCAACAGGGGATCCTGATACGGGAGCTTTCAACGCAAGATCTTCACAATGCCGAGCCGCAGTTAGCTCCTTGCCCGGGCGGCTTTTATCTACCCGAGGACCATCAGGTAGACAATCGGTTGCTCATGCGCGCATTGATCCAAAGCTGCGAAAGGCGAGGAGTCCGATTTCAGCTCGGAGAGGGCGCGCGTGCGGTACAACACAACGGAACCACGGTCAACGGAGTCTCGGTGGGCGCCGACAATATTGCCGCTCCACGCGTCGTGAACACAGCCGGTGCTTGGGCTGGTGCCATCAGTGTTCCGGGCCGGCGCTCAGCCCCGATCCGCCCTGTGAAGGGACACATGATCGCGCTCGCGAATCCTCAGCCGCCGCTGCGGCACGTTGTGCGCACTCACCGTGTGTACTTGGTACCGCGGCGCAATGGTCTGGTGATGGTGGGCAGCACAATGGAGGAAGCGGGTTTTGATAAAACTCCTCGCGCGGGCCCCATCGCAAAGCTATTGCGCGCCGCTCAGCACTTGTGCCCAATACTGGAGCAGAGCGCCATCAGCGAATTCTGGGCGGGATTACGCCCGGCCGCTCCCGATGGCCTGCCCGTGCTCGGGCCGTCCGCACTCGACGGCTACTGGTTGGCGACCGGTCATTTCCGTAACGGTATATTACTGACCCCCATCACGGCGCAGATCCTCTCTTCATGGCTGCTGACGGGAAGTTCATCTTTCGCTGTAGACGCGCTGCTTCCACGCAGGTTCGAGAATATTTCAAAGTAGTAACATCCACGTTCTAGTAGACGCGACTATTTCGGTCCAGCAGACCTGTTGTGTCTGCTTTGGGTGAAGAGGCGAAGCGGTCGTCCTTTGTTTCATCCTGCTGTCACGACCCTGAGCATCCCAGTGACGTGGTATTTGCGACTTCTTACATCTACAAAATCCACGATCAACAATCACCAATTCTGATTGCGCGAATTAACACGAACATTGAGCGTAATCACGTAGGTATTCCCCCGAGATTGGTCTGTTGACCCTTTGCCAACGAATTCAGAAGCGATCACCAAAGCAGCTTGCGCTGCGGCGCCTTTGATGCCGATTGTGGCTTGCGGGTTGCTAGAACACGTCGGCGATAGTGACTCTGTCGTGTGGTTTTTATGGAGTTCTCGGAGGGCTCCACCAATGCGAAAGAATTTATTCAAAAATTGGACCAGAGCCGGTCGATTGCTGGGCTTGGTTTCGGCGATAGTGCTGATGGGGCTGTATACCGGCGAAATCAGGGTAGCAGGTGCAGCGAAGGCGGCGGACGATGCCGAGTATATAGGAAGTGAAACCTGCAAGACTTGCCACGAAGACAGCTTTATAAGGTGGAGCAAAACGCCCATGGGGCGCGCCTTCTTGGAACATGCCAAGACTCCACTCGAGAAAAGGGGCTGCGAGGCGTGCCACGGGCCCGGCAAGGCGCACGTTGAGGGCGGTGGCGACGTCAGCGCCATTATTCGTTTCGGTAATGAGTCGAAGCAAACCGCGCAGGAACAGAACGATCAGTGTTTGCAGTGCCACGAAAAAGGTAACCGGATGTTCTGGCGAGCCAGTCCCCACCAGTCGCGCGGTCTGGCCTGTGTGGACTGCCACCAGACGATGTCTGAGAAGAAAGAAAGCCTCTCAGGTGAGGCCCGCTTCAACTCTCCTCTTACCGATGTGCAATCCACAAGAGTTAGCCAACCCGAACTCTGCCTGCGATGCCACCAGATGCGCCGCGCCCAACTGCAGCGTTCTTCGCATATGCCGTTCCGCGAGGGCAAGGTGACCTGCACCAGTTGTCACAATCCACACGGCACGCCCAATCCGAAACAGTTGATCCAAGCCACTCTGAACGAAAACTGTTACAGCTGCCACGCCGAGCGGCGCGGACCTTATCTCTGGGAGCACCCGCCGGTTCTGGAGAGTTGCGGCAATTGTCATGAGCCGCATGGCTCGACCAACCCGCAGTTATTGAGAGTGCGTACGCCGAAACTTTGCCAGCAGTGCCATAACGACGGCCAGCACCGGTCAACCGCATACGCAAGTGTTATGCCTTCTGCCGGGAACGGAACTCCCGCCGGATTCAACAATCGAGTCGTGAACAGGGGTTGTGCCAATTGCCACGCCAGAATTCACGGTTCCAATCACCCATCCGGGAACTATTTCACCCGCTAGGAAGGAGAGAGAGCAATGAAAATGACAAAACAGCTTCTAGTAGTTGCGCTGCTCGCGCTCCTGTTTGTCCCGGCTGCTGCTTTCAGCCAGGACCAGAGTGTCCAGGGTGCACCGGAGCGGGGATTTATCGAGTTTGGTTTCAGGGGGATTACGGGAACTGTGCATGGCCGCACCAATCCCGGTGACGTTCCGTTCAGCAACGGTTTTCGTCCGGACATACTGAACTCTGGCGTCAACACTTATCGAGATTACAGAAACAGTTTTTACATTCCCCGGTCCAGCATGTACATGGACAGCATTTTTGGAACGAAAAACTACTTCAGCTTACAGACCTCCAGCTATGGCGCCGCCTTTGATGGCAGTACTCTGATTCGAGATCAGACCCTCTTGGCTACCTTGGGCCAGCGCGGCGTGTACAAACTCCAGTTTCGCTGGAATCAGACGCCGCATATCTTCAGCGGTACCACCCGCACGCTCTACACTCAGACGAGTCCGGGCGTGTGGAAGTTCAATGGCAACCGGGCCACGCTGGACGCCGCGCGCGTCGCTGCCACCGGCGCGGCCTTTTTCAACGCCATGAACTCACAGGCCGGCAACGCGTGGGGAGATGTCCAGAGCAACATCCGCAGGAATGGCAGCGGCTTGGCGAGCTGGGACATCAACCCGAACTGGAATGTGGCGTTCCTGTTCTCGAGGGAATCCCAAATCGGCACGCGACCGCACGGCATGTGCTTCGGCAATAGCCCAAGCTGCGTCTGGGCGGAATTCCCCGAAAACCTCGACTATTTGACCAATACCTTGGACGTCACGACGGACTTCGGCCAGAAGAACTGGCAGTTGCAACTTGGCTATTCGCGCCAAACCTTCGAAAACAACATTCCCAATGCGCTCGTGGGAAATCCCTTTTCCGACAATACCAACAGCACCACCGTCACAGCGAACGGCCAAATGAGCCTGTATCCCAACAACCAGGCTCAGAACCTGCTGCTTGGTGGCGCGCTGCACTTAGGCCCATTGCACGTCATGACTAGCCTCTCCCCTGGCTGGGAGTCGCAGAACGATCCCTTCGTGCCTTACACCACCAATCCGTTTCTTCTCAATCGCACAGGCGCAGCCGCCCCCATCCCGTTGCCGGTGTCTAGCTTGAATGGAGAGAGGCAAACGCTGGCAATGAACTACTCGTTCGTTGTCAACGCTTCCAAGAGCTTGGAGTTGGCCGCGAGGTACCGCCACTATGATCACAACAACAACACCGAAGAGCACGTATTTAACCCCTATGTTGGCGACATAGGGGCAGAAGCACATCTAGCGGGCCCTAGCGGGCAGGAAGTCATACACTATGCCGGCATCGGTGGTGTCACCGATCCTCACTGCCCTGGCGTTTGCAACGAGAAATTCAGCTTTAACACCAAGGACATCGATCTAAGCGGGACATGGTTCTTCACCAATAAGAGCTCGGCGAAGGTGCAGTATGCACGCCAATGGTTCGATCGTCACCATCGCGATGTGGCGCAGACGATCGAAGACACCTTCAAAGCCGCTGTAGATCTGAAACCGACCACCGATGTTACTCTTCGAATCACGGCCGCTCATCAGAACCGGGAACCGCAGGACAGCGAGTATGAGTGGTTTCTGGTGCCAGGGAGCCAGCGGCCGGACGAGGGCTTCCGCATCCGCAAGCGCATCGACCTGCTGGCACAGTACGATGTCACCAGCAGGCTCAGCGTTTCGGGCTTCTTCGGAACCACGCAGGATGACTTCAACCGTCGCAACAAACTCACCAGCCTCTCGCCGCTCGGGGATCCCTCCCTGGTTACGATCACCAGTGCCCGTCCCACGCCAATCTATGGGCCTTACTATGTCTATGGTGTGCTGGCGGACATGGGCTGGAGCATGGGCGCCGATTTCGATTACCTGCTGGGCGAAAACGTCACCTTCTTCGGCGAGTACTCCCGGGAACGGAATACGAACCGCCTGGTATCGCGACAACGCTCTAAGAATACAGCCAGTCAAGTTGGCTGCCCAAGCTTAACAGTTCCCGAAGACTGCGATCCAATTAACGATTGGATGACATTCAATAAAGATATCGTTGATAGCTACTTTGTAGGCACCGACTTGATGTTCCACAAAAACGTCAACGTCAGCCTCTACTACAACCTCGCGGCTACCAAGGGCACTATGTTGACCGACGGCGTGAACTGCCAAATCGGCAATGGTCCTAACGATTACTGTCGTACGAACTTTCGTAATTGGAGGCTCGACAACGCAACAAATCCCGCTGTAACTTTCAATTTCCCTGATACAGTCAGCCGGCTTCACGAGGTAAGCGCCATCGCGAAGTTCAGGCTGACGAGCAACCTCATTCCGAAGTTCGAATATCGTTATCATCGGTTCGATTACAAGGATTTTCAGACCTCGGTCATGAATCCATACGCTTACGTCGGACCCGTCATCGACCCGGGCGGCACCACTGGCCTGCAAAGAATGCTGTTCTTGGGTGCTGATACCCCTGGTTACAAGGCGCACGTCTTCTCCGCTACGCTGGAGTATCACTTCTAGACGCCGTGCTCGCAAACCGGAAGACGCTGCGTAATTCCGGCCCGGCATGAACAGTGCCAGGCCTTTTCTTTTCGGCGCGCGCAATTGCTAGAGCGCTTCAGTATTGCTGTAGACCGGGAAACATGTTCGTAAGGGCACGGCTTCAGAGTGCGTGTGAAAACGTCGGATTTGCGGAAGGGCACGACTTCAGTCGTGCCGTAAGTCGCGCAATATCAGTTCGGCTTTAGCCACTGGGGTCAGCTGTAGCAGGTTTTCACACACACGGCTTTGACCTGCCGATTGCGGGATGAGTGTTTGAACGCGAACTGGTTTACGACGATGACCAATGCGAAACAGAAGATCGAAGCATGGCGGGAAGAATACAACAACGAGCGTCCGCATAGCTCTCTGGATTACAGAACACC